>NZ_BIXY01000123.1 GCF_008326305.1 Dictyobacter arantiisoli
ATGGATCGTGTCGGCGTGTGCAATGTTGCCCGACAGATGCGCTATTTTGATGCATCGTATGACAAGGCTCTTGATCTCTTGCTCACTGGCTACTGTTCCGTTTTTTAGAATTGGAAAGCCCTGCTGAATGGCTCTTCCTGATTGACAACCATTAAAACATTTGGTATGCTCTCCTGTATGAAATGAAGCCATTGCAAAAAGATTCGTCTGAAGACGATGAGGCACGATACCCACCTCACGGTTGGTTGGGCTTCATGCACCACAAGAACAAGTGGTTGGTACCCAGGGGCACTCGGAAACCTGCAAACCTCGGTTTGCGCAACGCTTCTGGACATGTGGACCGCTACCTTTCAGTTGTGAGACTGATGGGCAAGTCTCATGGATGAAGGAAGAATCCCTGTGCATTTATGCCAGGGAGTGTCAAAAAAGAGAAAGAGAACATCTTCTTTCTCTTTACTTGTTTCTGCTATCGATACGCTTTAGAAAAGTTCTCGTACGCTTGCTTCGATTGGAGTATAGGCGCTTCCGATCAGCTTTTGTAGGTCGTTCGAGGTCGATGCGAACTCGCCGCTTGCAATCGTCCTGTAGATCATGATTTGGAAGGGAATGAAGTCTTCCGGCATACCCAATTGCTTCAGTTCAGCACCGATTTCAGATTCTGAGACGGAACGATGAACTACTTTTTTGCCTGAGACCTGAGAGAGAAGCTGAGCCAGATCGTCAAAGGTCCAGGGTTGGGAGCCGGTGAGCTCATAGATTTTGTTCTCATGGCCTTTTTGGGTGAGGACGGTTGCGGCTGCGAGGGCGAAGTTACTGCGCGTCGCTGTATTGAGCTTGCCGTTGCCCGCCGAAGTCACCAGTTCGCCGCGCTCGACGGCTGCTTTAAGTCCTGGATTCACATAAAGATGGGTGTAGAAGGTATTCCGTAAGATTGTATAGGGAATGCCTGTGGTACGGAGTGCCTGTTCGCTTGCCAGGTGAACCTGAGCTAAAGTCATGCTTATCTTTTCAGCGTAGCCTACTCCTGTGTAGATGATGTGGCCCACCTTCGCGTTCTTTGCTGCCTCTATTGCAGTGGCGTGTTGACGGATACGTGCAGTATCATCAAGTAACGAAGAGGAGATGAGCAAAAGCTTGTCGGCTCCAGCGAACGCTTTTTGTAGTGAGGCTGGATCGTCATAATCGCCGTAACGTACCTCAATTCCCTGCTCAGCCAGGGCCGCCGCCTTTTCAGGATGCCGAACGGTCACTACGATCTCGCTCGTCGGGACTCTCTTCAATAAATATTGGACAACCAGGCTCCCCAATCCTCCAGTTGCACCAGTAACCACGATTGACATAGTATTGCTCCTTCATTATATGATCTGAAATGTGCTCTGTCTCCCCTGCACATTCCTCTTTCTTTCGCAGCGTGAAATTTTCTCTAAAGAGATAAATTCTTTATTGCTTATAGTAACTATAAGAGAGTATCTATCATCTTGCAAGAAGGCACTGGAAAGTGGTATGGTTACTGTATGGTAACAAATAAGAAAATTATCTTACAAACAGATCCCTTTGACAACAACTGTCCCTCTCGTCGCGCGCTGGACCTGATATCTGATAAGTGGACCTCGCTGATCATCTACTTGCTTAGTGACGGGCCGCAGCGCTACACGCAGCTAAAACGGCAGATTGGAGGCATCTCGCAGAAGATGCTGACACAAACACTACGAAAGCTGGAAGAGGAGGGCTTGGTCACGCGCACAGTTTACCCAACCGCGCCGCCATCGGTGGAGTACGCGCTCACACCGCTGGGAGAGACGCTGCTGGAACCTTTGGTCCGCCTGCTTGAGTGGGCACAAACTTTCGGCTTGCAGATGCGCTCTCCCGCAAGTGAAGCAGTATAGGAGACATTGCTAGAGAAACAAACGTTCTCTGGGCTCGACTTTGTACAATTTGAAAATGTGAGCTCAAAAATGCGTCGCACTCGCCCTTTTTGAGCTCACATTTTCAAATTGTACAAAGTCGAGCTGGGACAGTGTTTGATTCCCATGGTCTTCGCCATCCTGGTGCATGAGTTTTCGCACCTGCGGTGCTCAAATCAATTTTTATTGTATGGTGCAGAAAAGGTGCTATGCACCTTTTCTGCACCATACAATAAAAAGGGCGCAGGCGCCTGCCAGCCAGTGAGCAGCAAGATCCCGATGGTATTGGAAATCAAACACTATCTGGGAAGAAGAACCTTGTTCTACGTTCATAAAGAAGAGATAGGGCAAGCTCATCCTCAGTTATATGGTACATCGTACTTTTTCGTCAGGAAAACACTGATAGGCCTTTCGCACTCTTCCCAAAAACTGTGCCGCACTTATCTACTTTGCGGCTAGAGGGTGTCTTCCTTAGCGCTACCCCAATAAGCAAAAAACCGATGAGGCAAGACCAGAATCCAAGCCCACTTACATTGATCAAGATGCTACGCCACCCTAATTGAGCAAAATCAATACATGAAAGGATGAAAATGATTACAATCCAGAGAAGGCCTATTTGGCCGATATTGTTGTAAAATCGATTAGGAGAAATCCTTTGACTACGCCACAATTTCCAAATTTCTCCTCCTAACTCAAAAATGATAAGTGCAGCAAGGAGCCAAAAAGGAATAGTCAAAAGGAATCCTCCGAGTTTAGGGACGGTTTGAGCGACGAAGAGAAGAGTCATGAGATTCCACGCAGAGGGGCCTTCTAAAAGATTCCCGTGAGTATGAAAAGGGGCAATGTACCAGGGTAAAAAGAAAAAGCCAAGAAGAAGGAGAAAGTTGCCAAGAAAAAGGATGAAAATTTTTGTTCTATTGTTCATGATATCTCCTAAGCTGGTATAGCTCCACTTTCCATGCTGCTATCTGCTTGCTCGGCACACAACCTATAAACTGTAGATCGAGCATGGATTATTTACAACCGAAGGAAAAGGGATTGTAATTTGTTACATTATACGTTTGTTTACGTATTAAAACAAGCAAATCACAAGCCTTTTCCTTCTAAAAACTCGGCTAGTCTAGGGGTAACATGCGCTTGCAGCGCATGACGTTTCAAAATCGGGGCAACTCCAGTAGCCCCCATCCACAAAAATGGAGGGGAATTCGTACCGCAAGGGAGAGGACAGAGCGTCGGCACGCACCTACACTTCTCCATCATCATTCCAGGTCTTTGAACCGTATTGGAGGACACCTCAATACCCTTTTACCGGTTCATGCACACTTTATTTCAGTTCCTCATTCATCTCAACGATCAGAGGATTTCCACCATAGGTGATTTCTTTGGCTCCTGTCCTGGAGCTATCCACACCTGTTCCCTGGTGCTCAGAGACCAGGAGGAGTGAAAACGTTCTCGTCATGGGCATGCCCGCATAAGCTCCTTGCCTTTTTCCCATATACAAACGTTTCTTTGTATCATCCCAATGCAATGCTATGGTTGAAAAAGCTCCATTTTCGTAGTTATAAGTATCCCCCTCATCCTCATAGAGCGTAAAGGTAGCATCTTGCCCCTGGTAGATACGCAGCAGGAGGGATGAGTTCTTTCTGGCTTCCGCAGTCGATTGGATGTCCGGACCAAAGGGGACAATCGATCCCGCGCGTACGAACAGGGGAAGGATCTCTAATGGAGCTTCTGCATCTACCGTTTGCGCTCCTGAAAACTGTCTCCCCGTCCAGAAATCATACCAATCACTACCTGCTGGGAGATAGACCTGGCGTGTTTGAGCATGCGGAGGGAGTGGTTGCGACCCAGGAAGATAGTACATCGGTTCCGTGACCGGGTTCACAAGAAACGCCGGCCCAAAGAGGTATTGATCAGCAATGTTGTAGACCTGGGAATCCTGCCGAAAATCGAAAGCCAGAGCACGAAGCATCGTATAATCTTCTTGCGTCACACGACCAACCAGTGAGTAGATATAAGGCAAGAGATGGTAGCGTAATCGAATGAACGTCACGAGCGTATCATAAAAACGCGAACCGGGTTCCCCAAAGCGCCACACTTCACGTGGAGTGTCCGTTCCGTGAGAACGGAAAAGAGGAAGAAAGGTTCCATATTGGAAAAAGCGTACATAAAATTCGTGATAGCCGAGATCCTCATATCCCTCTTGAAAATCCCCATCCCAGAACCATAGATCTTTTTTGGCGACAAAAAAGGCTCCAATATCTGCTGTCCAGTAGGGTAATCCAGTCACACAAAAATTGACGCCTGCCGCAATTTGCTTTTTAAGCGTCTGCCAGTTTGCCGAAATATCGCCTGACCAGGTGATGGTCCCATAATGTTGCTGCCCTGCGTATGCAGAACGCGTTAGGTTGACGACCCGTTTGCTCCTGGTGGTCAGACGTTGACCCTCATAGATTCCCCTGCTGTGTTGTAGCGAGTAGGCGTTGATATACTGGGGGTCAAGGTACTTTTTTGCCTCTTCGGTATTCATTCTTCGTCGTTCTGCTGGTTCTGGCTTCGTCTCTCCCGTCCAATCTGCTTCAAAAGGTTCAGTACAATCACACCACCAGGCATCTACTCCCTTGGAGAAGAGCCCTTCGTTCGCCTGCTTCCAGTAGAGCGCTCTGGCCTGCTCATCAAACGCGTTATACGTCGCCTGATCTCCCAGTAGAAAACTCTGTGCAAGCATCTCTCGATGATTGGGACCATAATTATGCATCGTTGGCCAGATGGAAACCATAAGCCTGACCTGTAATCGGTGCAGCTCTTCCATCATGGCTTCCGGCTGGGGAAAACGTTCTGGGTCGAGGGATTTTTGCCCCCAGAGATCTCCTGACCAGGAACGCCAGTCGAGCACAACCCCATCAAGAGGAATCTGGCGTTGTCGATATTCTTTGACCACCGCGAGGAGTTCTTCTTGAGAACGGTAGCGTTCTTTTGATTGGAGATAGCCAAAGACCCATTGTGGCAACATGGGAACTTTGCCAGTCAGGAAGCGAAAGCCTTGGACAATATGGTCGAATTCCGGCCCGTAAAGAAAATAAAAATCAAGTTCGTCATGGATATCACACCAGAGGAAGGACCCTTGCTCGTCATCATGAAATGTCATTAAGGAGTAACAATCCAACAAGATTCCGTAACCGTTGGTCGAGACAAGCATCGGGACTACGGCTTTCAAATTTTCTTGATAGAGATCCTGATGGGTTCCTCGCAGATTCAAGAAACCCTCTTCATGCGACCCCAGACCGTAAAGCGCTTCCCCCTCGTTCCATACGAATTCGAGTTGGGCGTGATAGGCTTGCCGATCAACAACTTGCTTGACGTCTTCAACCTTCACACGTGCCCCATCAATGCTCTGAACAGGTGCTCGTATCGTTGCCTCGTCAAAAAGAGAATGGAATACCGGTGTCGGAGTAAGTATTTTCCCTCCTCGTCCCGGCTCTCGGGTCAACACCTGACCCTGGCGATCACGGTAGGCGAAGGCTGCGGTCTCTTTCTGGATCTGAATTTCAATGGCAGAGGTGCTAAAGATGAGCATGTCTGGTGTGTCTTGTACCTCATATGCTATCCCTGGCACTGGTTGAGCCACAATCATCAGGCTTTTCTGGGCCGAGGGAGATGGTTCCCAGGCGTAACGAACGCGAATGACGTTGGCAGTATAGGCGATGAGTTGAAGTGTCCCTTCAGATGTTTCGATGCGTAAACCATTCGGCTGTGTACAATATGAGGTCACTCTCATAGATTGCCTCTCTCGTTTCATCTTTCCAGCATCAGGCGCTTCTCAGCGTCGGAGGAAGCTGTTTGATGTGTTTCTTTCTTGAGTGAATAAGTGAGCAGCAGTTTCGACTAAGCAAAAGACAACACTTATCCTCGTGGTTTGTAGGGGCCACTACTTTGCCGAATGCTTAAAGGAACTTGTAGTAAGGTCTGGGTTGGAAGGGCATGGGGCTCATCGAGTTGTCGAATGAGCATCTCTGCAGCAATCCGTCCGATTTCCTTATAGGGGAAATCGATGGATGTCATCGCCGGATGCATCATTTCAGCCAGATGCGAGGGGAGCATTGTCACCACAGAAAAATCCTCAGGAATATGCAGGCCATGTTCCTGAACCGCCCGCAGAATGCTGCCAACCACCCAGGAATTGGTGGTGATAATGCCAGTGAGTGTGGGCTTTTCCTCCAGAATGCTGCGCACCAACTCATAGCCTTTCTGTGGATCAGGGGGACAGGGATAGGTTTGTCCTTGCAAACCGAGTCGGGCAATGCTCTGTTCAAAGCCTTGCGTGGCACGAATAGCGTATGCTGCTCCTCGGTTCATCGCTGTACTGATATTGAGAAAGACAATGTCTTGATGCCCAAGTTCCGCCAGGTACTCAACACTGGTCCGTAAAGCCGCTGGAAAATTCAGGTCGACAAAACTTGTGCCATCGTTTTCCGGGGAATTGTCGGGACCGTGGCCAATCATGACAAAAGGGTAACCTTGTTCCTTTATGAAAGCAATCCGTGGGTCCTTCATACGGATTTCCATCAGGATCACTCCTTCAATGATGCCTCGCTTCATCATTTGCAACACATCCCGATTTTGATCCTGGCCTAACCAGAGGTAGAGTCCATAGTTGCGTTCCGTCGTCACAGTGGACGCACCCTCAATAAACTCCAACTGCAAAGAAGACAGACCGGTTCCTGCAGCAGGGTAGAGGATGCCGATGGTATGTGTGCGCTTACTGCGCAAGGCTTGCCCCAATGCATGCGGTTCGTAATGCAACTCTTCGATTGCCTGTAAGACCCTGGCCCGAGCCTGCTCGGAGACGGGCCGTTTTCCACTGAGGGTGTAGGAAACCGTACTGACCGTTACCCCGGCTCGCTTGGCGACGTCAACAATAGTAATACCCACAAGACAACTTCCTTATTCTGTGTCAAGGCTGGTAAAAGCGAAACGTTTCTCTTCGCGTATTGTAAATCATTTCTTTTTTGGTTGTCAAGCCTTGACTTTCTGGCTTTCCTTGACTATACTCATGTTCATTAAGCATGCGAAACGTTTCGCAAGAAAAACGCAAACGAGTCATTGCCGTGCAGGAAGCAGATGAGAAGATGGGCCTTCTCAAACAAAGATGTGGCAGCGGTTTTTCCTCTGTCCGGCCTGGAGGCCAGAGAGAGATGAAAGGAGATTCGTTTTTCTAGGGATGATATATCATTCGCACTTATGGACATAGATGTCTTTTAGCGCTATTTCGTAGAATCAGACAATGTTTTTGTCCTCCCTTAATCGAGAGGTAATTCCTCTATGAAGGATTCAAGAGGTTTATCATGCATTTATTTTTTCTTCGCGCAAGAAGTCGCCATGCTTTCTACACATCAGTTTTGATGCTGGTGGTCAGTTGCAGTTTTTGGCTGGCTGCCTGTGGAGGTAGTGGTCCTGCTTCGAGTGTCTCATCCAATCAAGATCCCAACGCACCGATTACGGTTTGGGTTGATGCTGATCGTATGGCAGGGGTGAAACTCTATGAACAGGCCCATCCTCAGGCCAAAATTAATGCGGTTGTGGTGGATCGCAACCAGTTTCCCTCCAAGGTGCTCCTGGAAAACAATATCCAGAGTGGGTGGCCGGATGTCGTGTTTGCTGAACCGGATCTCGTTGCTCAGGTTTCGGATACTGCGCATAATTTCCCCCTGGATCTGACTCCCTATGTTTCTTCTAGTATCCTGGCAAACTTTGCTGGCGAATTCGCCTGTGAATTCAATAGCAAGGTCTATTGCTTGCGCAATGACCTGGCACAGAATGTCCTCTGGTACAATGCACCGCTGATGCAACAGTTTGGCTACAGCGTACCAACAACCTGGGAAGCATATGAGGCTCTTGGGCTACGTGTTGCCAGGGAACATCCTGGCTATATCATTGGGGAATTTGGCGATGCCTTTGCCCTTGACACCTATTTCTGGGGAAGCCACTGCCCGGTTCATCAGGATAAAGGCAATGCCAAATTGCTGATCAATTTGCCTGACGCCAATTGTACTCGCATGGCAAATTTGCTTGATACCCTGCTTCCGACCGGCGTTCTCTCCAGGTCAGGTTTCTTTGATGCGGGCATGACAAAGTATGGCAAAGAGAATAAAATCCTGATGTTGCCCGGTGCTTCCTGGATGGGGGATGGCCTGTTCAAAGGAACCTTCTACAAGACCGCTGACCACCAGTTGGGCGCCGCCGCTCCTTTAAAGTGGCAGGCAGATTCCCGGACGTATACAGGGGCGATTGGAGGGGCCGCCTGGACAGTCTCTCGCCATAGCAAGAATATCAATCTGGCGGTGGACTTTGTGAAATGGGTGACGACCTCACCTAAGTATCTGGGGCATGCTGCCTCCTATCCTGCGTATAAGCCGACTGCGGATGTCTGGAAAGCCTCGCTGGCCAGCGATCCTATTTATGCCAGCAATCCCTACCCGGTGCTCCAGCAAGCCGCTCTGGAGCTTGATCCACAATGGAACTATGTACGCTTTGATGATCGCACAGTGTTCGGCATAACGGTGGTGACACCAGTTCTGACCAGTGGAGGCACAGTGGCGTCCAAGCTTGCCGCGTATCAGCAAGCCATTGTACAACTGGCCCAGTCCCAGGGATATGAAGTGGTCAGCTCATAGCTGATCAGGAAGGAGATGTCTGTGCTGCATAGACATCTCCTGATCAAGCAGTAAAATAACCCCCTTCTTACCAGCTAACAGCGCTATTGAATGAGGAGGTTCGCATGGTTTCACCTGTTTCTTCTCCGCCTGATGTGCCAGCAGAGCGTTCTCCCAGACGCTCCCAAACGCTTCGGCATACTCGTCGGGTACGTGCACTGGTCGCCGATCTGTTTCTGCTACCATATCTCGTTTTCTTGCTCTTGTTTGGCTTGCTGCCAGGGATGTTAGCGCTCATCTTGAGCTTTTCTTCCTTTGAGAATGGAACTCCCAATTACTTTGCGGCGGGATTACACAATTTTGTGCTGGTATTTACTGATTTTCGTTTTCGCTCGGCTCTGGCCAATATTACTCAGTTCCTGATTATCTCTGTACCATTGGGGATTGCCGGGGTGGTTGCCCTTTCTCTTCTGCTTCACACGCGGACAGGATGGTTCGCCGATCTGATGCGGACGATTTACTTCTTACCGGGTGCAGTGGCTGGTCCCACCTCGGTCTTGATTGCACTGTTTATATTTGATCCCCAGGTCAGTCCGTTTCGTGGCTTGCTCAACGTATTAGGATATCAGCAGTTGGTAGATGTGATCCAGCCAGGCCATCTGCCGCTGCTCTTCACCTTGCTGGGTTTCTTTGCAGGTGCCGGAGGTTGGATTGCAATCCTTTATGGTGGACTCAAGGGTATTCCGATCGATATCATAGAAGCGGCACAGATTGATGGGGCCAACGCCTGGCAGGCAGCACTTTATATCAAACTGCCAGCCATTCGACGGTATATCATTTATCTCTTCATTATCACATTTGCGGGCAATATTCAGCTTTTCACTGAACCCCAATTGATTGGAGCGAGCTTCTCCTATGTGGGGATTGCCACGATCAGCCCGACATGGTCTCCCAATCAACTTGGTTATTTCTTTGCGTTCACCGATGGCAATTTTGGCGCAGCAGCAGCGATGTCTTTGCTGATGGTTGCTGTTGGACTGGCTGGAGCTATCCTGGTGATTAGCCTGACCGGTTTCTTCAGTACCGACGTGAGCCCAAATTAAACTGCTAGAAAGGAGCTTTTATGACCTTGCGTGCATCCACTCTTCGGCGGGCATCCACTCTTCGGCGGCGCTCCCTGTTCCACCGTCAGCAGGAAAGCACTGGGACCATGACTCCGGTGGGGGTCGTGATCCGTTTTATCCTCTTGTTGGCCTTCGGCGTTTTTTTTGGCTTACCGTTGCTCTGGTTGCTGCTGGCCCCAACCAAAACCGATGTCCAGTTGATCCAGGACTTTCCTCTCTCGGTCGGGTCCCTGGGCAAGATTGGCCAGGATTGGCAGAACTTGTTGTCCTTTGATGGCGGTGTGATTGTCCAGTGGTCCATCAACTCGATCCTATATGCCATGTCAGCGCTCATTTTGAGCCTGCTGATTACCATTCCCGCAGGCTATGCCCTGGCGACAGCTCAACCCCATGCGCGCAAATTGATTCTGTGGTTGACGCTGATTACCATGCTCTTGCCGATCTCTGCAATGGTCCTGCCCTTGTTTTTGGAGATTAATACGGTTCACCTGGTCAACACGCCCTGGTCCGTCATTTTGCCAACCGCGTTCTTCCCCTTTGGCGTCTATCTGGCATTTGTCTACTATGCTGTCAGTTTACCCAAAGAGCTGCTGGCAGCAGCGCGCATAGATGGGGCTAACGAATGGCAGGTGTTCTGGCACATTGGGATTCCTCTTTCACGCCCCCTCCTGGGGCTACTCGCCTTTTTGAGCTTTACGGCGAACTGGAACAACTATTTTTTGCCGTTTGTCATGTTGCAAGATACCTCCGTCTACAATCTGGCTGTTGGTCTTCAGGCATTAATCACAGGGACACCGGCACTTCATCCGGCGATGATTTCTGATTTACCGATCCATCGCGCAGAACTGGCCCTGGCTGGCATAATTATGGCACTTCCCGTGGCGATTGTCTTTTTGTTCTCTCAGCGCTATGTGATCAGTGGAGCACTCACAGGGAGCATGAAAAATTGAGTGAAGCATATACGTTGGGCGAAAAAGGCCGAAAACTAGCTGGCCTTTCTTCATCTGGCTTGTGCTCAACTTCTCTTCGCCAAGATCGCGGTTTTTGGATAAGCTCTTAGCCAGACAACAAATGACTCGGCGCAAGCATCGGCCAGCAGATCGATGAGAGATAAGAAATGAAACGTTTCGCTCTTTGCCACTGATCTCTTGACTTCTCTGCTTTTTTTAGTTATACTCACCTTTAAGGGCAATCGAAACGTTTCGTTTTATACCTGTAAGTAGCTGGAAAAAAGGGGACATGGGGCCTCTTTCCATAAAAAGAATGTCGTGCAAACAGCCCATTGCCTGGACGTATAAGAGTTCATTTTTCTTGGTGACAAGATGTTGCCTCAACCCATTCAGCGTTTTTACCGCGTGCCCTTTGTATGAACAGATGTACAACAAATCGTCTACCTGTCAGGTAGAGCGTGCGTAAATAGATAGGATCATACATAAAAAAAGAGAAGGATTTCTTTTTTTTAGCTATGTGATACCTGATCACTTTTTTCACGCATGAAAGCATCTGTGAGCATTGCATCTCAAGAAAGGATTCAACGATGCAACGTCAATACATCCGTATATACATGAAAGGCGCTTTGGTGTTTTCCTCCCTCCTGGCTTTTTGTGGAGAAAGTCTCTTTTTTTCGCAGCTGGCGCATGCTACGGTCCAGGCTACCTATTATGTCTCTCCAACTGGTTCCGATAGCAATAGTGGCACCAACATGAGCTCCCCCTTTGCTACCCTTGATCACACTCGCCAGGTCCTCGAAACGGTCAATGGGAATATGACCGGCGATATTGTGATCTATCTGTCAGGCGGAACCTTTACCCTCAACGGGCAAGCGTGTACGACGGTGTAATCGAAAATGTAAGTGCTTAAACACTCTCTGAGTGTCAACCTCCCGTGGTCACCACGGTCTCTGTACATGACTTTTCAAGCGGGATTGCAAAGGGCGGCGAGCCCTTTGCCGGGGTTTGGGGTGTCCCCAAATACCCCTTTTTCTTCTTTTATTCACTGCCGCACGCGGCGGCGAGAGGAAGGTGAGAGAACGGGGCACAGTCCCGGAAGGGTTGCACCCTTAACAATCCCGCTTACGTTCGCACCTATGGGGGTGACGCTCACCATGGGGGAAGAGGTACGTTTCACTCCACCGCAGAACGGTGGCCGCTCCTGCTTTTTCACACCAGGGCAGCGTCCAATTTCGCTGACCATCTACCAGCATAAAAAGGCAAAAATCATCAGGCGGCGTTTCAAATGAAGCTTGACAGCGCAGTATGTCAGTCTTCACTTGACGGCTTGACCGGGCCGGAAAGCCGTCAAGTGAAGACTGCAAGGCCACGGGTAGCAGGAAGCTTCTTTGTTCTCACCAGTCATGGTCATTTGCAACGCTGAGACAAAATGAGAACATCTGATCTGTTTATTGTGATTAAGAATAGACCATTTTCAGAGAATGGAAAGGACACAAGGACGTGAAACAATCGATCTCAAGCGTGCAACGTCACTTTCGCGGTTGGAAAACTGTCGTGTCGCTCATTGCTATCGGGTGTGTCATTGCTGCCATGTTTGGCATTGTCAACCCGTTTGGCGCTTCTCCTGAGCCAGCTTTAGCGGCAGGGACGCTGCCCTGCGACATTTATGCATCCTATAGCACTCCGTGCGTTACCGCTCACAGCACCGTGCGTGCGCTTTTCTCATCCTACAGCGGGCCGCTGTACCAGATACAGCGCGCATCCGACAAGAATTACCTCGACATCGGCCTCCTAGCGGCGGGTGGGTATGCCAACGCAGCTCCACAGGTCTCGTTCTGCTCGGGCACTACCTGTAAGATCACTAAGATTTATGACCAGACCACCAACCACAACGACATGCCGATCTCCTCGGGAGGCTACTGGAAGGGTCCGGGTCCCAACGGCGCGGATGTCGGAGCCGACGCCATGGCCCTGCCGGTGACCGTCGCCGGTCACCAGGTCTACGGGGTGAAGGTCACTCCAGGCGTTGGCTACCGGATTGACAACGCTAAGGGCGTGCCCACTGGCTCACAGCCGGAGGGGCTGTATATGATAACCTCGTCCAATTACGTGGACAGCTACTGCTGCTTTGACTATGGCAGCGGTGAGAACTCGCACACCGATACTGGCAACGCGACCATGAATTCGATCTACTGGGGCACCGCATGCTGGTTCGGCGGGTGCGTTGGTAACGGCCCGTGGGTGGAAGCCGACCTGGAGAACGGTATGTACCACACCAATACCGGTTCCAATAAGGACCCGAACAACTCCGGTGTGCACTACCCGTTCGTCAGTGCCTGGGAGAAGAACAACGGCACCAGCAACTTCACGCTCAAGTATGGCAATGCACAATCAGGTGGCCTGACCACTCCCTATTCGGGTGCATTACCCAACAGCTACTCGCCGATGAAAGTGGATAGCTCGATCCTGCTGGGTACCGGTGGCGACAACAGCGTCTCCGGACAGGGAGAGTTCTTCGAGGGAGCCGTGACATCCGGCTATCCATCAGATACGGCGGAGAACGCCGTTCAGGCTAGCATTGTTGCAGCCGGTTATGGCAGTAGTACCCAGCCCACCCCGTCTCCTTCTCCGACACCCGCTTCCGGGTACGCGGTGAATGCAGGAGGAGCCACGGCAGGAACCTTTGCGGCGGATGCGTACTATAACGGTGGAAGTACCTACTCGACGACCTCCAGTATC
>NZ_BIXY01000124.1 GCF_008326305.1 Dictyobacter arantiisoli
ATGGATCGTGTCGGCGTGTGCAATGTTGCCCGACAGATGCGCTATTTTGATGCATCGTATGACAAGGCTCTTGATCTCTTGCTCACTGGCTACTGTTCCGTTTTTTAGAATTGGAAAGCCCTGGTAGAAACGTGTTCTGGCATCGCAAACAGCATTGCGATGTGTTATACTAATGGATAGTTCGTTTGGATGGATAAATTATTTCAAAGTACGCCTATGAGCGTATAAATATACAACTGAAAATATCATAGAACGTGATTCTCATGTTTGAGTGCGCGGGAGCTTGGAAATGCCAGGCTGAGAGGGTGACCCGGATGTATCCATGATATGTCCAATTGTCATCGACCGCTTAAACCTGATCTAGATAATGCTAGCGTTAGGGAGTGACACTTCTTGGATACAGGATAGATGCGACTTCGACGGTGCTGGCATTGTGTGCAGCGCCGTTTTTTATTGTGTGTAAGGGAGAAGATGTTTGAGCCTGACGCAAGGAGGTTTTGTCTGTGTCTGAAGAGGTGAAGGTCGCTGAGCGCCAGCCGGTGCGACAGGATGAGTTTCTGAGGATTGAGTTGCGTGGCATGGAGCCAGTACCGGCTGCTGAGCGCCATGGTTCTCCACATGGGCTGGCCCTGGTCTGGACCGGCTCTGTCTCCAATTATATATCGTTATTGACGGGAGCTCTGGTGATCAGCGCGCCACTGGCTGTGGGAGCTCATCAGGGACAATTGGGCTTGCTGGATAGCGCGCTGGCAATTATGCTGGGAGCCGCCTGTGCCGCGATCCTTCACGGTTTGTTAAACGCGACTGGCGCGCGTACGGGAACGCCGCAGATGATCTTTGCTCGTGGTGTCTATGGACATCGGGGCGTCTATCCAGCGGCGCTATTGACGTGGCTCATGGCGCTTGGCTGGTTTGCGGTCGACTGTATCATCGGCGGCTGGGCACTGGTCCAATTATTAGGCATTTTCGGTGTGCCTAAAACGACGGAAGTGGCACTGGGAGCCATCACGCTGGTCCTGATTGCATCGGTCGTGGTAGCGATTTATGGACATCAAACCGTCCATGTTTTTGAGAAATATGGTGCGCTTGTCTTCATGATCTTCTGTGCGCTGTTGTTCGTTTTCTTATTCCCAAAGGTCCATTGGCAGTTTCCGACGACGGTCCATGGCTCATCTCGTTTCGCCGCCATTGCGGTCGGAGGCAGTTTCATCTATGCGCTGGTGGCATCGTGGATTCCCTTTGCCTCTGACTACTCGCGCTATTTGCCGCTGACCGTTTCCGCACGCCATACCGCCTGGTGGACTGGTCTGGGAATAGGATTGCCAGTGGCGCTGCTGGGTATCCTGGGCATGGTGCTTTCCACGATAAATCCAGCCAATGGCGATCTGCTGAGCGTGATTACCACGGCCAGTCCACCCTGGTTAACCGTTCCCTTTTTATTATTTGTGGTGTTGGGAGAAATCTGGGCCAACTATTTCGATGTGTACACCGCTGGCCTGGTTGCGCTGGCAATGGATATTCCATTGCGGCGTTGGACCTCGGCCCTGGTGTGCGGCTTGCTCGGTGGTATTTTCGTCTATGGCATTGGTTTCTTTTCCCACTTTAATCGGGCCCGCACGTACACCGAACTGAACAACGCATTCCTCAGCTTCTATACAGATTTTCTGCTGCTCACCTATCTCTGGGTCCCCTCCTGGGCGGCTGTCCTGCTGATCGATTTCTTTGTCTTCCGGCATGGCTCTTATACTGTTCATGATTTGACCCGTGGACGAGCTGGCAGCTACTGGTATCGAGGAGGCGTGTTCTGGCGTGCTGTTATTGCATGGATGATTGGTCTGGTCGTGACGCTTCCATTTATTGGATCTGCCACTTTGCCGTGGCTGGCGACTCCCTGGCAGGGTCCACTGGCCCGCGTACTTGGTGGCGTGGACGTGAGCGGTATTATCGGCGCGCTGGTGAGTGCTGGTGTCTATCTCCTGCTGGGATGGAAGTATTTTCGGCACTCAAAATCCGCCCGGGATTATACTGGAGCGGACGTAGTTCATGATGAAATTCATAGATAGTGAAAAGTAGTCTATAAAGGTAAGCGAATAGTTCTATAGGAGTATAGGGGGTATCGTATGTCGGAGATGCAGGATAACAGAGAGCAGGTTGCGCGTGCTCTGACGATTGCTGGATCTGATTCCGGTGCCGGTGCAGGTATTCAGGCGGATTTGAAGACATTCGCGGCATTGGGCGTTTATGGCACCTCTGCTATTACCGCGCTGACGGCGCAAAATACGCTGGGTGTCCAAAGCACGCTGAATATAGCTCTACCTATGATTACAGCTCAGATCGATGCAGTAATGGAAGATATCGGTGCCGACGCCGCCAAAACAGGCATGCTGGCAAGCTCAGAGATTATCGAAACGGTGGCGGATAGTGTGCAGCGCTGGCAGCTCCGGCTAGTCGTTGATCCTGTGATGGTCGCCAAAGGAGGCGCGCACCTGTTGCAGTCCGATGCCGTACAGACGCTAATCACGCGACTCTTACCGCTGGCTGAATTGGTCACACCTAATTTGCCAGAGGCTGAAGTTTTGACAGGCCGTGGTCCCTTACAATCTCTCGCTGATATGCGCGAGGCTGCACGCGCTATCCATGCTCTGGGGCCGCGCTATGTGGTAGTCAAAGGAGGACATCGCGAGCAAGATCCTATCGATATTTTTTATGACGGGCAAGAGTTTGTAGAATTACGTGCGACACGTGTGGATACGCAACATACGCATGGTACCGGCTGTACCTTCTCAGCAGCCATTACCGCCTTCCTGGCGCGTGGCTGGTCGGTAGATGAAGCCGCCGTGCGAGCCAAACGCTACATAACTGGAGCGATCCAGCACGCGATTGGATCGCAGATTGGACATGGGCATGGGCCGGTCGAGCACTTCTGGTTATGGGAGCAATCATCCATGCAGGCTGAATAAGCAAATCCTGTCCGGCACATCTGGTGTAGTGTTCGTTGTAGGCGTGTCTCTCTTTTTGATAGACATAGACAGCATGGGCAAGTGGTGATAGGTATGAGGATACCGAAATAATGTTCAACAAGGAGGATAGCATGACAAATGGAAGTACTGTTGACCTGGGGGCGCTCCTGACACGGGTGCGCACCAATAAACCCCTGGTACATCATATTACTAATATGGTGGTGATGAATGATACCGCGAATATTACGCTGGCACTGGGGGCGCTGCCAGTGATGGCTCATGCTCCTGAAGAGGTAGAGGAGATGGTAGGATTGGCGGGCGCGCTGGTATTGAATATTGGGACGCTGACGGTTGAGCAGGTGGATGTAATGTTACTGGCTGGCAAGCGCGCTAATGAACTGCATATCCCGATTGTACTCGATCCCGTGGGGGCCGGAGCGACGCGCTTTCGCACTCAAAACGCGCTCCGCTTGCTATCCGAATTACACATTTCGGTGTTGCGGGGGAATGCTTCAGAGGTAGGATCATTGATCGGTGTGGAGAGCGAGACGCGGGGGGTGGAATCTATTTCGGCTGGCGCGGCCCCGGCGGTTATCGCGCGCAACGCATCCGGTGTGTTTGGCTGTACCGTGGCGATTACCGGGGCCCGTGACGTGATTGTGGATGGCGAGCGTGTGGCTGAAGTGGATAATGGAGATCCGCTTTTAGCAACTATTACGGGCAGCGGTTGTATGGCTACCAGTCTGATTGGTGGCCTGCTGGCGGTTGAGCAGGATAGCTGGTTGGCAGCTACGGCGGCGTTGGTTATCATGGGTATCGCGGGTGAGAATGCGGCTCCCCAGGCTGGTGGACCCGGCACCTTCCGCTCTCATCTGCTGGATGCCGTGGCGGTGTTGACGGCAGACCAGCTACGCGAACGGCAGAAAGTGACTATTCTATGAGTCATCCAGATATATTCCCAACGTTAACGGGGAAACATAACCTGTCACTCCATGTTTTAACTGATCGCAATTGGTCGCGTGGACGTAGCATGCTGGAGGTTGCAGCGGCAGCCATTGCCGGGGGCGCGACCGTGATACAGTTGCGTGACAAACAGGCCAGTACACGAATCTTGATCAATGAAGGTATGGCCTTGCGTGAACTCACAGCACAACACGGTGTGCTCCTGATCGTCAATGATCGTATCGATGTTGCCCTGGCGATCAATGCCGATGGAGTGCATGTCGGACAGGATGATATGCCCGGCGAACTGGCTCGTACACTCTTAGGACCGGATCGCATTCTGGGCATCACGGCTGGCACGATGGAAGAAGCGGTCGCTGGCATCAGCGCGGGGGCTGATTATCTCGGCATCAGCCCCATCTATCCTACCCGCACTAAAGATGATGCGGGCGAGCCTGTTGGTCTTAGCTTACTCACTGACATCTCGCGTCGCTATAGCACGCCGCTTGTCGCTATCGGCGGCATCACGGCTGATAATGCCACCGAAGTTCTTCGGGCAGGAGCCACTGGTGTTGCCGTGATCACCGCCGTCGTCGCCGCTGAAGACATCACAGCGGCCACGCGCCAGCTCGCCATCCGTCTCCATCTCTAACGGACAATACCGCTTCAACAAGAGGATATATAAGGAAACAGGAAAAATCCAGCAGTAATGATAGAGGGTCTGTGTGTTTCCCATCACGTTAAGGTTTTTCTAATCTCTTAAGTTTATGCTTAGACTCTCTTATAGCAGAGTTTATCAGCCTCAAAAACGCTTGTATTCTCATCTCAAAAAAACTATGCTTATGGAGACAAAAGAAAGTGAGGTTGATGCAAATGCAAGTTCGGGAAAATGTAAAAGTAACTCTACAGAATAATGAATTGACTGATGGTGTATTGGTACAGCAGACACTGGCTGGTGATCAGAGAGCCTTCGAGGTATTAGTACAGCGTTATAATACACCTATCTTTAATTTTATTTGCCATCTATTGAATGACTATGATCAGGCCTGTGATATTTCTCAGCAAGTTTTTACACAGCTCTACATTTCAATGCCAACCCTGCGCACCGGTGAGCCTCTCAAAGCCTGGTTGTTCCAGGTAGCGCGCAACCGCTGTCTGGATGAGCTTCGTCGCAAACGGGCAATCCACTTTTCTGATCTCGAAGCCTCGCACGATGAGGACGATCTTTCTCCCCTGGCAATTATTCCTGATGGTAGTCCCTTGCCGGATGAAATGGCTGAGCGTAGCGATCTGAAAGCGAAACTGCGCGAGGCAATTGATGCCTTACCTCCGAAATTCCGCATGGTTGTGCTCTTGCGCTACACCTCCCAGTTGAGCTTCTCAGAGATCGGCAAGACTCTCAGCATGCCAGAAGCGACCGCCAAAACCTATTTCCAGCGTGCGCGCCCCCTGTTACGTGCCGCAATGTCACAGCACTGGCAGCCACGGGTCGTTCATTCCGCATCTTAATTTCCTTATGAAATTTTAAGATTTCTAATATAATGCTTGGAATTCTGAAACTTCTCTCTTAGCTTTAGCGTATTAAAACCAGACGTTAAAGAAGAAATAAATACGAAGAGTGTAGGAGGGATTTTAGCATGAACAATCTGTCATTAGATTTCTTACAGAATGATACGGTACTGGATGATAGTGAGGTGGATGAGCTGTTTACAGATATGCTTCATGTTGAACCGCCTACGGACATGGTTGGACGCATTATGCAAGCGGTCTCACTTTTACCGCAGCCCAGACCACTTTCGCACTGGAAAGACTTTGAGCTGATCCAGGTTGAAGACGATCTGGATCAGTTAGCATAGAACGCAGGCTCAAAAGCCTGCGTCTTTTGTATTTTGGCCTGTGTTGCCAGGCTCTTTATCCTTCCGAGTGATGAGGGAAAGGGAATAATGGCGAGGACTGTCATGCCTGCCAGCGCGCTCCGTCAGGGGCTGCCGCCCCATAGGTGCGAACAGCCCCGGTCTCTCACTTCCCTCTCGCCGCCGCACGCGGCGGCGAAGAAAAAAAGAAAAAGAGGTATTTGGGGACACCCCAAACCCCGGCAAAGGGCTCGCCGCCCTTTGCAATTCCGCTTGAAAAGCCTTACGTTCGCACCTAGGGGGCTGCTGCCCCTGCGACCCGCTTTCACCTGAAAAGACAGAGACACTGTTGCCAGCCAACTTAGTTCCTGTCTATTTACTCAGTGCACAACTTATTCATTTGAGTGTTAAAAACCGTTGGATAATCACATACACTTATCCCCTTTGAGTGCCATGAACGCCAGAAAAAGCCCTCCAGAGGCAATAGCTAGCGGCTGGAGGGCCTTCCTTTCAGGTCATTCTGTTGGAGAAGTTGTGTTTCTTTTTACTGACGACCGAATCGAGAGATGTTTATTTGTCTGCCTGCTTGATTAACCCCGGCAGGTCCATTCGCGCCAGCTGTAACCGTCACGGACAAAGATGTCGTGAGCGGCAATGATATTCGCTCGGGCGTTGTATGGGGATTGTCCGGCCTGTGATGTGGTATTCCAGGTGCTTGGATACAAGATCTGAAATACACCGGCCGCATTGCTTCCACCAATGGAAATTGAATTGGTGGCACCTGCGTTTAATCCAGACTCACAGGTCGCGATTTGTTTGGCGCTGGCAGCATAGGAACCGAAGATTTCATCGATTATACCACTGACGCTGGTCTTCGTTGTCGTCAGGACTGGCGCAGCCTGTTTTGGAGCAACAGGAGCAACAGGAGCAACAGGAGCAACAGGAGCAGCTGAATGGACGCCTGGTGCTGTTTGTACCACCGGGCTGATGGTTGTTGGAGCAGTTGCTCCAGCGCTGGTGATACACAATTGTTGATCAGGAAAGATCAGGTTTGGATTCACCAATGCGTTTTTGGAGGCCAGTGTTTGCCACGTCGTGTGGTAGCGATTAGCGATCTGGCTCAGGGTATCCCCAGAACGGACGGTGTATGGGTTCGCGCAATTGGCTGCGGCATGCGCGCTGGGAACCAGGCTGCTTAGACCGAAGGCAACGCCCAGCACGCCGAGTAAACTTATCATAGCAGTTAAACGCACTGCAATCATACTTTTTTTACTATCTACACATAAGTAATTCCGAATGTTTTGATGTACTTGCAATTTATTCTCACCTTGACTAACAACTTCTCAGTTTCCCCACACGTCTTTAAGGGGTTCACCATTGTGCCCCCCTCTGTGTAGGTTTTAGGAACATGCATAGTATAGCATGAAACACATTGAAGCATAGGGAAGCATAGATGTAGATAGCCCTAATTACCTACATCTATGTCATGGTGTGGTGTGGATAGCTATTCGCTTAATTTTGTCTCAATTCTTGCAGGCAGGGATCCTAGCTTGAGTTCCTGGCACAGCCAGCGGGCGCGGTCCATGCGGGCCTGTGCATTCAATTCATGGCTACTATCGTACCAGCGCATTTGTTTTGGATGATTGGCCGCCTCAAAATAGCGTAGAGCCTGCTCTTCTGAAACAAACTCATCCTGATGGCTGAACTGAAAGAAAGCGCTTGCCGGTGTGGCATACCCAATATAATGGACAGCATCCAGGGGCTCGATGAGGTGTAAATAGCGCTCCTGCTCTTCCCATGAAGTTCTATGCCGCCATTTGGAGAGAAACGGATGGTTACTAACGCGATAGGCATCAGACATGCTGGCATAACCTGCCATCAGGACATAGGTCTTAAAACGCTTCTCGACGCCTGCGATTATCCCACCATTGGTTGCACCGTAGCTATGTCCAACGTAGCCGAGGCGCTGTAGATCAATATCAGGACGTGCAGCCAGGATATCAATCCCATGACGCACGTCAGCGACGATCTGGAGGCCCAGATCACGTGCCGCTGTCTCGGCTGGTATATTTGCCTGCAAGGCTCGTGGACGACGTGTCGGGGCATCGATACACAGTGACACCACGCCCAGTTCGGCCAGGATCATCGCCTCATCGACAAACTCATGGCGATCTAGCTGTCCCCAATGCACAAAGATCATGCCAGCGAACGGTCCCTGTCTATCCGGCACGATCAGATAGGCGGGCACTTGTCCACCCGCAGGACTGGGATACGTGATGTCCTGTATTGTGGCATGTTTATGGTGCTGTTGTGAAATGACATGAACTTCAGATGATGTCGTCGCGGGATAGTCAAAGAATTTGGGATCGAGCATAGCATTTTCTCCGTCTTTCAAAAGAATGTCAAAACGCTTCCTGTCATTGGTTGCATCCGATGGTTGAATTGTTCAGCAGCTTGATGCTCAAGTGCACCAGTATTGAGCATGTGTGGCACGTTGTGGTGGTGATTTCTTAGCGCCCTCTTCCATCGAGAGTGCCCGAGAAACAATTATAAGCACATGCCAGAGATGCTAGTACTATGAATTCGTTCTTTTATCTATATTACACCATTGGATCGGTAGATGCAAAAAGAGTTTTAGCATAAATACTCATGGAAAATTGGAATGTGCTCAAAAAAGAGCGCCAGGCTTATTCTTGAGGCGAGGAGTGACATTTTTGCCATAGAAACGAAGAAAGGCGAAGCCGACTTGATCAAATCGGCTTCGCCATGGTTGCATCTGGAGCAAACGAGCTAGAATTTTAATGCTCCCGCTGAGATGTTGGCGATAAACTGGCGAGCGCCGAAGAAGAAAATGATAATCAAGGGTAGCGTTGCCATTAATGTTCCCGCCATAACCATGCTATAGTCTGTGTTGTAGACGCCATTAAGTTGGGCCAACGCGACCTGCAAGGTATAGGTTTTGGCATCGTTGAGGACAATCAAAGGCCACAGAAAATCATTCCAGGCATTGATAAACGTAATCGCGCCCAGGAAGCCCAGGGCCGGGCGCAGGGCAGGGAGCGCCACACTCCAATAGAGGCGCAGATGTCCACAGCCATCCAGGCGACCGGCATCAATCAGATCAGAGTGAATCGCTGAAATTGAATACTGACGAATCCAGAAGATGCCGAAGGCGGTCACCATGCCGGGCACAATCAGTGGCAAGAACGTGCCGATCCAATGGAAATCCGCCATGATCACGAATGATGCGACCAGTGAACTGGCTGTTGGAATGATCATCGTGCCGAGCAAGATCACAAAGAGTATATTCCGTCCTGGAAATTCAAACTTGGCAAAGGTAAAGCCTGCCAGTGAGCAGAAGAAGAGCACCAGTACTGTGATGATCGTTGATACCAGTAGTGTATTGCCAAAGTTGCGCAAGAAATCAATATTTTGCAAGACTTTGGAAAAATTGGCCCACAACTGGTTGCCAATGAACAGAATAGGGGGGACGTGGTAGATATCATTGGTCGTGTTTGTCGCCATCACGATCATCCAATAGAAGGGTATAACCGAGATAAGCAAAAATAGCAATAAAATGATGTGCGTAATGATACGCTGCGTACGCGTTCCGTAATCTGTCATCGTGTGGACTCCTTTGTCTTAATTCTCACCGCGTTGGACGAGTTTCCAGTTGAGCAGGGTAAAAATGACCAGGATAAAGAAGATCACCCAGCTCACCGCCGCACCATAGCCAAAGTGGAAGGTCGTAAATGACTCATAATATTGGTAGAGCGACATCGTCAGACCCTGGCTACCGATACCACCGGGGATGCTTTGTCCTGCGGCACCATTGAACAGGATTTTTGGTTCGGTGAAGAGGGTCAGTCCGCCAATCGTCGAGGAGATGACGGTAAACAGGATGACTGGTCGTAGTAACGGAATGGTGATGCGGAAGAATATGTTGAAGGTATTGGCTCCATCCAGGCGTGCAGCCTCGTAGAAATCGGTCGGGATGCTTTGCAGGCCCGCCATATAGACCAATCCGTTATAGCCAATCCAGCGCCACATCACAACCATCGCGAGCATCCATTTCATGGCCCAGAAGTCACTGAACCATTGGACTGCTGGCAGATGCAGGGCCGTCAGAACTGCGTTAAACAGGCCATATTGGACCCCAAAGAACGAGTTGAAGATCAGCGTCACTGCAACGATGGAGGTAATATTGGGCAGGAAGAAGCAGACCTGATAGAGGAATTTGGAACGTTTCCGCTGGTTGAGCAGAAAGGCCATCGCCAATGCCAGGAAAAGCATAGGGACGGTAGACATAATCCAAACCTCAAAGGTATTGAGGATTGCGGTCCCAAACAGTGGATCTGTCAGGGCATAGGTAAAGTTGTTGAAGCCGACAAAGGTCATTTTGCCGATGCCATCCCAGCGCTGGAAGGCGAGGTAGAGCGAGAAGATGATCGGTACTAGGCTAAAGACGAGAAAGATGACAAAGTAGGGCAGAATAGACAGATATAAAGGCAAGTATTTACGGAACTTACTTTTTTGTTGGCCGCTCGCGGCATGCGATTTGGTTTTTGTTTCACTCTGAGGCAGAGTGATTGGACTGACGCTACCCATAGTAGTTTCTCTCCTTCATTGGATGAGATGATTAACGTAATAAATCGCGTTGAACGGCTATCTGCGCATCGTTCCAGGCTGCATCGGGATTTTTATTGGTGGCGGATACCAGTCCTAATGCATTGACAAAATCCTGTCCAACCACGTCATGATTGGCATCGAGGTAGAAGTTGGGGATATTTTTGGCGGCTTCGGCGAAGACGGCGTTCGTATTCTCCTTACCAAAGAAATCTTCATTGGCATTGAGGGCTGGATTGTTCAGGGTTTCCAGTGCCGATGGATATAATTGCAGATCTTTGTAGGCAGTGAGCTGGTTGTCTGGATTCTGCAGCCAGGAGATCACCTGATACGCTTCCTTCGCATGTGTGGTGGCCGCGGGAATGGTGAGGAATGAGCCACCGTTATTACCATCTCCACCTGGTGTGCGGGCGACGCGCCAGTTTCCTTTGGTGTTTGCAGCGGCTTCGAATAAGGGCTGCTTCATCCAGACCGCTCCGACGAATGAGGCCACCGTTCCATTGCTGATCGCGGCATTCCAGTCGTTGGTCCAGTTGACAACCTCGGCGCTATTCCCCTGCTGATACATTTTTATCGCTGTATTCCAGGCGTTTTTGACATTGCCACCATCGCCAATATACTTGCCTGATCGGTCAGCATATTGTAAAGGTTGTTGTCCCAGCACCATGCCGTAGATAGTCGCAATATTGTCAATCAATTTAACTTTACCATTGGTTGCCTGTTTGATCTTATCGCCCGCCTGCATATAATCATCCCAGGTTTTCAAGGTGTTGGTGACCTGGGTTGGATCAGTTGGCAAGCCAGCTTTGGCGAAGATGTCGGAGCGATAGAAGAGAGCCGTCGGGCCTGTATCCATCGGTATGGCGATCTGGCGGCCAGTGGGTGTGGTGCCAAGATTCCATTTCCAGGGTAAATAGGTAGATTTAAGAGCATCAGAGCCGAGGGTGCGCAGGTCGACAAATTGATTCTCATCGGGGAAATAGGTGGAAAGGTTAGCGTTGACTGCGAGAATGTCTGGTACTCCGTTGTGACCGGCCATGGTCGTCCTGACCTTGGTATCATAGTCAGTAATTTTTTCCGCCGTCAGATCGATATTGGGGAATTGTTTGCCCACCTGAGCGATCACACTGTCATCAATCGAGCGGTTCCAATACCACATGGTCAAATGGATTTTACCGCTTGCTGTACCAGACGTACAGGCGGCTAAGGTGCAGAGTACGGAGAAAAGTGTCAGTGTGCACAGGAAGCCCCGTGCGGCTTTAGAAAATCTGAGCGATAATGAGTTTATGGGCATTCATTGCCTCCTCAATTATTATAAACAACATAAATGGAAATCTGCGTTGAAATCCTCATTACTTGAGATGAAATTATTCCTTTCTTGTTCTTATTATTTTTGTGGCATGCCTATCTATGTGCAAATCCAGTTGAGGCCCGTTCGACGAGCCTGACTGGTATAAGGGGTGGCGAGGGATTGTCTGGCTGGCTGATTGTCTGTTGAAGCAGTTCAATCGCTTGTTTAGCCATTGCGTTAGTATCTAGTTTGATTGTAGTCAGGGGCGGTGTGGTAAAGCGCGCCAGCGAAATATCATCAAACCCGATCACAGAAAGATCTTCTGGAATGCGTATACCAAGTTGCCACGCAGCTGAAATAGTACCAATCGCCATTAAATCATTGGTAGTAAAAATAGCTGTTGGGCGTTGTGGACCGGATAACAGTTCGTAAGCTGCGGCGCGTCCATCTTCCAGACAGGACTGGCCTGCTTTGATCATCCCTTCATCCACAGTGATCTGATGTTTGCTTAGCGTTTCGAGCATGCCGTTGACACGGGCAAAATGCTCAATGCCACCCTCAGGAGTTTTGTGGGTGATAATCCCTATATTTCGATGTTCTAATGCCAGAAGATGCTCGGCTGCGAGCCGACCACCTTGATAGAAATCAAATGACACAGCTGGAAAGATTTTGCTTGCATCGCTTTCACCGAGACAATAGACTAAGGGAAGATTCGGAAGTGAGAACGTTTGTAACTCTCGCGGCTTAATCGCGGAGGAGAGAACGAGAATGCCATCCACGCGCCTTAACGCCAGATCCTGCAGCATATGCTGGTTGACCTGATTGTCGGTGGTAAATGTGGAGACAAAAACGCGCAAATCGGCCTGATAGGCTAATGATTCAACCGCTGTCGTAATCTCGGAAAAAAATGGGCTATTGAGATCGCGCAGGACCAGTCCAATAATTTTGGTACGCCCCTGGATCAAACTGCGGGCCACCATATTTGGGCTGTATTTCATATCCTGTACATATTGCATAACCCTGGCGCGAGTTGCCGCACTGACAGAACCTTTGCCATGTAGCACATTTGATACTGTCGTTGCTGTGACGCCTGCTGCCTTTGCAATGTCGTAAATAGTCGTCATGAAGCTCCTTCACCGTTGCAGAAGCGCATACTGGTTTATCGATAAACGTGTTACATTAATTATTTAACATAAATATATGTTGTTGTCAAGCTTATGGAAGTACTACTTCAAAAAAGATATCAGTAAAAAAACACTATTGCTCTCCAAAGATATACATGAATGCGCTTCCTGCCTTTATTGCTATGGATGAAAGAATGCGAAAAAATTACCATTCAAGGCTGTATAGATAGACAAGTTGGACATTCTTGTATAGAATTACGAACCTGGGATTCCTAATCAGTTGTTATGTATCAACTATATCTTGCGCTATTGAGCCTCAGGACCTTGTGCCTGCTTGCTGTATAGGTGTACCTGCATGTGTTAGTGCACCTACTCCAACAAATGGGGGTGAAGCAAGAGCTCCCTGCCTGTATGGTTTTCCGTCATCGAGACCTGAGCGTGAGTGCCCTCATCGTACCTGTTCAGGTTGTCCGCAAAAAAGCTGAACAAGAAAAGCGATAAGCTGAGCAAGAAAGGACGAAAAAGGATGAG
>NZ_BIXY01000125.1 GCF_008326305.1 Dictyobacter arantiisoli
GGAGACGGAGAGCCAGGCTGGAAAACCCTCTGGAAAGGTTGGCTATACATCCAAACGCTTGTAGAAGGAATTCACCTGGCTTCTGAACTCACACTTGAATAGAAATATGTGGGTAACAGACAGGGTTGCGACCTCGGCACGCACCTACATTTCTCCATCATCATTCCAGGTATGTGAACCGTATTGGGGAGCACCCTGAACCATGAGGTTGGGAGCAATTTCAGGAGAAACATGCCCAATATCGCATACAATGATCAAAAACGTAGAGGCTGTGTGAAAAGTAGTTTCGCCTGGCCTGCGAAGCCAACTGAAGATAATCAGTGAGCGCTTTTCACACAGCCTCTACGTTGATGATTTGAATTAGCCAGCAAGACCGGATTCACCGGTTTTGGCTGTGTTGGCCTGGGGTTCGCGGGTGACTTTTACTTTGCCCCAGAAGAGGCGGTAGGTGATGGTGAAGTAGATGATCGCCAGGAGAATGCCCAGACTCCACCAGATGAGTCCAACGGTCTGGCCGTAGAGCGAGGATGAGGTGCTGGCAATGGTCAGGCCGGGCACTGCTGTAACGGATGGTAGGACGGTCGGATAAAGGCTGCTGGCGGCACTGCTGAGCATGCCCAGGATAAAGATGGCCGAGGAGAAGAAGGCTGGCAGATCATTCCGCTTCAGATTGAAGTAACCCATGCCTGCCAATCCAGCCAGTGCAATCAAGGGAAAGATGATTTCCCAGGGTCGCTGACTGAAACTTTCCCGGATGAGCGGTTGCACGGAGAAGGAGGCAATTGTGCCGAGAATTCCCAGTACGATGGTAGCGATCCAGGCCCAACGGGCGATGCGCCGCGCCCGCGCATTGAGATCTCCTTCGGTTTTGACGGCGATATAGCTGGAACCATGGGCGGTCAGGACTGCCAGCGCCAGCAGGCCGATCAGGATGGTATACCAGTCCAGGACGCCGGGATTCGAGCTGTAGGGATTAAAATCTGTCCACAAGGCGACAAAGAAGTAGTTGTCGGGATTCAAGGGCACACCACGAATGACGTTCCCCAGGGCAGCCCCAAAGAAGATCGCCAGCAGGGCGCTCCCAATGAAAAAGGTGCCATCCCAGAAGGAGCGCCAGACGGAACTGGGTATATGCGACCGCAATTCGATAGCGATCCCCCGCAACATGAGGAGCCAGAGGACGATAATCAGCGGCAGATAGAAGCCGCTAAAACTTGAGGCGTAGAGCAGTGGGAAGGCAAAAAAGAGCGTCCCACCAGCCGCAATTAACCAGACTTCATTGCCATCCCAGATTGGGCCGATGGCCTGCAAGATGGCCCGCCGCTCATCTTCATTGCGGGCCGCGAAGAGATGGATGATGCCAGCGCCCAGATCAAAACCATCCAGAATGACATAGATGGTGAGCATGAGCGCGACCAGTATAAACCAGAGTGTCTGCATCGTCTTTTCCTGATCCTTTCCGATCTTAGTATTTCAGGCTGAACGCTTCGCTATCCGCTGCATCCCCGACGGCTTCCGCACGGGGACCACGCACAGCTTCGACGACGACCAGGATCACATATAACAGTCCCAGCAGCAGGTAGATCCCGGCAAAACCGAGTAGCGTGAAGAGGATATTCCCGGCCGTGACGGTGGTCGATGATCCTTGCGCCGTCGGGAGGAGTCCATAGATGATCCACGGTTGCCGACCCATCTCGGTGGTAAACCAGCCAGCAGTATTGGCAATAAAGGGAAAAGGCGTTGCCAGTATCAAGATCCAGAGCATCCATTTGTTGGTGAAGAGCCAGCGCCGCCAGAGGCAGAGTGTTGCCAGCGCCATGATCCCCAGAAAGAAAGTGCCCAGTCCGACCATGATATGATAGGCATAATACAGCGCAATCGTCGTATCTGGTCGCTGATTGGGCGGAATGGCATCCAGTCCCTTGACTTCAGCCGACCAGTGTTTATAGGTCAGGAAGCTAAGCACGCCAGGCACGACAATCGGATTATCAAGCGTCCCGTTCTGGGGATCAGGCTGTCCCAGAATGACGATATCGGCTCCCTTCTGCGTCTTAAAGAGTCCCTCCATCGCCGCCAGCTTGGCAGGCTGATATTGCGCCACCTGATTCCCCTCCATGTCTCCACTGGGATAGAGCTGAATCGCACTGGCAATCAAGCCTGCGATGATGCCAACTCTGAGAAAGAGGCGACCATAGTCCAGATGCTGCTTCGCCAGCGTATAATACGCTCCCAGACCAGTCATAAAGAAGGCGCCTGTGATGACGGCTCCGCTCATAGTGTGCAGATACTGCGGAAATATCCAGGGATTGAAGAGCACCGCCCAGTAGTTGTTGATATGCAAGCGACCGTTCGAGGCCAGCACATAGCCAACTGGATGCTGCATCCAGGCGTTGGAGGCGATGATAAAGGCACCCGAAGCCCAGGTTCCCAACCAGATCATAAAGGCCGAGAACCAGTGTATCTTTTGTCCAAAGACGCGTTCACCAAACAGAAAAATACCCAAAAAAGCGGATTCAAGGAAGAAGGCAAAGGCCCCTTCCATCGCGAGCGTCTGCGCAATGATATCGCCCGCATAGGTCGAGAAACGTGCCCAGTTGGTGCCAAACTGGAACTCCATCGGGATACCTGTCACGACACCGGCGACAAAGGTGACCGCGAAGATCTTACCCCAGAAGCGGGCCGCAGTATTATAGCGTTCATCTTTACGCCACAGATAGAGCGACTTGAGAATCAGGAGCAAGAGCGCCAATCCCATCGTCAATTGCGGGAAAAGATAGTGATAGCCAACAGTAAAGGCAAATTGCAGACGCGAAAACAAGGTTGGATCATTCATAATTTCTCGTAACCTTCCTTTATACCAGCAACAACAGATCGTTTTGTTGCTCAAGCATCCGTCGATACAGGCCATCCTCGCGGGCCAGTTGGGTATGCACGCCGCGCTGGCGAATCTCGCCCTGCTCCACGACAAGGATCTCGTCAAAATGTTCCATAGCGACCAGGCGATGCGTAATCATGATCGCAGTGCGTCCGTGCATCAATTCATCCAGCGTATCCAGAAACGCGCGCTCGGTCAATGGATCGAGATTGGCTGTGGGCTCATCCAGTAATAAGAGCGGCGCGTCTTTGAGCAAGGCACGCGCCAGTGCCAGACGTTGCCGCTCACCACCCGAGAGCCGTAAACCTTGCTCACCAATCCAGGTATCCAATCCTTCAGGAAGCTGGCTGACAACCGCCGCCAGACCGGCCTGTATCACTGCCTGCTCTAATTCTTGCTCGCTTGCATCGGGGCGAGCCAGCAAGATATTATTGCAGACCGTATTATTAAAAATGTAGGTATCCTGGGACATCACGCTACTGGCGGCACGCGCTTCCTGTAAAGGATAGTTCCGTATATCCTCTCCATACAAACGCAGCGTGCCCCAAGAGACATCCCAGAAGCGCACAGCCAGATTGACCAGCGTGCTTTTCCCCGATCCACTGGGACCGACAATTGCGATCCGCTGCCCCCCATGGACCGCAAACGAGATCCCTTTTAACACCTCGCTCCCACCGGCCTCATAGGCGAAATGCACCTGCTCAAACTCCAGGAGCGGCCCCTCAGAAGCAAGCTTGCCGGGCAAGACAAGAGGATCAGCACGCTCAAGCACCAGCGGAGCCTCATCGGTGAGCGCGAAGATGCGTTCACCCGCCGCCAGCGAATGTCCCAATGTCTGGAATGCCTGGGCAATAGGTTGCAGGGCTTCAAAACTCGCCAGGATCACGAGAGCCAGAAAAGCCAGATAGACGCCACTGATACTTTGGGCCCCGATCAGCGGAATCGCCACCAGGAGAATGGTCCACAGCCCCAGATTCATCAGCAAAACATTGAGTGCTTGCTGTAAACCCGTAATATTCGCCATTCTCTTCTGTACCTGACTCAACTGCTGATCCAGCCCCGTCAGCTTTCCCAATTGAGCGCTGGCACCGCCAAAGGCCAGCAGATCCTGGATACCCTGGATGCTATCCACGACAAGCGCATTCAGATCGGCGCGGACCGAGATCTGCCGCCGTCCCAGACCACGCGAGAGCAGTCCCGTCAGGAGCGGAATGCCCACTCCGGCGACAAGATAGAAAGAGAGCGCGATCCAGCCCAGCAGAGGACTGAAGAGGGCAAACAGGGCGTAGGTTAAACCACCAAGTACGATTGCCACCACAAATGGCGAGACGCTACGCAGATAAAAATTTTGCAATTCATCGACATCGGCCACCAGCCGAGTCAGGATGTCGCCGCTTCGGTAGCCGAGCAGATTGGCGGGTACCAGTGGTTCAAGGCGTGCATAGACTTTCGTGCGCAGTTGGGCTAGCAAACGAAAGGTGATATCGTGGGAAACCAATCGTTCAGCATAGCGTGAGACGGCCCGCGAAACGCCCATAAAGCGCACCATGTAGATCGGTAAGGTCAGCGTTAAGAGCAAGGGTTGCAGGGCCGCCGCTGAAATGACATAGGCAGCCAGCGCCAGTAGCAGCACATTGCTGGCGATCATCACACTCCCGAGAAAGATAGCCACCACAATCAGGCCGCTGAAAGGCAAGAGATAGGAGAGCAAACGCAGAAAGGTCTTCATAAAGCCACCACTTCTTCTTCATGGGCATGCAACAAGCGGGCATAGAGGCCGGACTGCTGCAAGAGATCCGCATGCTGTCCCAGTTCTACCAGCTTGCCAGTCGCGAGGACCGCAATCTGATCCGCATGGGCGATGGTATTGAGCCGATGGGCGATCACCAGGACGGTACGCTGCTGCATCAAGCGCTGGAGCGCTTGCCGAATCAGGGCTTCGCTATGGATATCCAGATGAGAGGTCGGCTCATCCAGGATCAGGAGTGGAGCATCTTTCAGGAAGGCACGGGCCAGCGCCAGCCTTTGGATCTGTCCGGCACTCAGGCGAGCGCCCTGTTCACCAATCATGGTATCGTAGCCCTGCGGCAACTGTACAATAAACTCGGCCGCGCCAGCCAGCTCAGCAGCCATCTGGAGTTCAAGCGCTCTGGCAGCGGGCCGCGCCAGCAGAATGTTGTCCCGTACTGTCCCATAAAACAAATGGGGGCGCTGCGGCACCAGCGCAATCTGCTCCCGCCATTGCTCAAGAGAAAGCTCGGAGCGCGCGCGACCATTGATGAGGATATTCCCCTCCTGCGGCTCCTGAAAGCGCAGCAGGAGATTGACCAGCGTACTCTTACCAGCGCCGCTCTGTCCCACCAGCGCGGTACAGGTATGCATCGGCAGCGTCAGGCTGACATCGGACAGAGCTGGCTGCTCGGCCTGGGGATAGGTATAGGTCAGATTATGACAGGTCAATGCGATCTTACCCGCACCGCCCCCCTCTGGAACAGGCTGTTCTTCACTCTTCGACAACTCATCCCTGGCAACGGGCGTGCGCAGGATCTCTTGCAAGCGGATCGCGGCGGCCTTGCCCTCCATGCCAGCATGGCGATGGACACCCAGGTCGCGCAGTGGACGATAGAACTCTGGTGCCAGCAGCAGAATCAGAAACGCATTCTGGAAAGAGATCCCGCCATCCAATAAGCGGATACCCAATGTCACGGCCACCAGTCCAATTGCGACCGTGGTGAGAAACTCCAGCACGCCCCCGGAGAGAAATGCCAGACGCAGCACCTTCAAGGTCTTGTCCCGCACTCCATTGCTGGCTCGCTCAACCCGTTCCTGCTCGGCCGCGCTACGACCAAAGAGCTTCAAGGTCGGTAGACCCTGCACGGCATCCAGAAATTGCGCCCCCATACGTGAGAGCGCCGTCCATTGCCGCTGCATATGCACCTCGGCATAGCTGCCAACCAGGATCATTAAGAGCGGAATAATAGGACAGGTGATCAATAAAATCAGGGCACTCCCCCAATCCAGAGGAAAGACGTAACACGCGATCAATAGTGGAACCAGCACGCTCAAATACATCTGTGGCAAATAGCGACTGAGATAGGCATCCAGACGTTCGATGCCCTCGCTCGCCGTCGTCACCAGTTCTCCGGTGCGCTCATCTCTGGTATAGGCAGGCCCCAGGGCGAAGAGATGCGCAAAGAGCTTCTCACGCAACTCGGCTTTGGCCCGCATCGCACCACGTTGTGCACTCACCTCGCGTATCCACACCAGCCCCACCTGCACCAGGATTGCCGCCAGCAAAAACAGCAAGAAACGCCAGTTCTGGGCCAGATTCTGCCGTAGCAGAAATACTTGATTGACAATATGACTTAGAAGCGTCATCTGCACAATCGTGATCACGGTTCCAAATAAACTGATGAGGACAGTCAGCATAACAGCTATTCTTGCGTGCTTCATCCCTCGAAAAAGTTCGCTATTCACCAAAAACCTCTGATGACTTTCTAGCGTTCAAGCATTCAACTAGCTTCTCGCTCCATTTCCTGATCATGAACAATAGACACTCAAACAGAAGGAGAAACCGATGATAGCATAAAGGAAATTTCTGTTAAAAAAATACAAAATTCTCTTCCTTCATTTACAACACGAATTTTTGCTGACAATTGTTTCGAAAATGCCCCCTATTTCGACGAGGAATATAAAAAACAGTATATCACTCCCTTTCCACATTTTTGGTGATAAAATAGATAACTGGGATATTTATAAAGTAGGAGACACAATGTCATTAAGTGATCTGGCAAGTATTGCAATTATCGTTCAAGGTGTTTTTTTCATTATTTCCATTTTCTTAGTCTGGTATCAATTGCGCGAGAATACCAATCTGACCCGGGCCGCCAATACGCAAAAACTCGTCGAGATAGCGACACCCTTTAATTTTCAACTTGCCCAGAGCCGCGACCTCACTAAACTCTGGCAGCAGGGACCACAGCATTTCAATGATATGGATGAGATTGATCGCGAGCGCTATTTCAGCCTGTTGACATGGTGGTTGATGCTCCACGAGAATATCTATCATCAATGGCGCAAAAAGCTGGTCGAACAAGACACCTATCTCTCCTGGACCCAAGACCTGGAATATTTCATCCAGAGGCAACGCATTCACCAGCACTGGACCACCCTGCAGGTCTTTTTTGAAGATTCCTTTGCCGAACATGTCATGATCATCATCGAACGTCAAACAAAAGAAACCAGCATCGCCACCACAAACATGCCCGAATGCGTCTGACATGATAATATCTTTGGGTTCACCCCAAAACCATACAGAAGGCCCGATTCTCTCGCAGCGAGAGAATCGGGCCTTCGACGCAGGTTAACTATTGGATGATGCGTGGATAGAGGTTAGAGCCGATAATCACGAGGACAATGGTGACGACAGCGAGGATACCAAAGTCGAGGCCGATGGTATTCAAATTGATCGCTGCATCCGCAATCATCAATGAACGAATGCCATCGACAACGTAGGAGAGCGGGTTGATATGCGCGATGACCTGGAGCGGCTTGGGCATGATGTCGATGGGATAGATGGCGTTGCTGGCAAAGAAGAGTGGCATCGTCAAGACCTGTCCAATTCCCATTACGCGATCACGTGTTTTCAGCAAACATGCGATGATCAGGGAGAAGGTTGAGAAACAGGCTGCGCCCAGGATGGCGAAGATGCAGACTCCTAGCAGGGCCAGTGGATTGTAGTTCATCCTGACACCCAGGATCAGTGCGAGCATGTAGATGATCAGTGCCTGCGGGAGGGCTCGGATGCCTGCCGAAAGGGCTTTCCCCAAAACCAGTGAACCGCGCGGCGTGGGACTGGCTAAAAATTTGTGGATTACCCCTAAATCCCGCTCCCAGACGACGGCGATTCCTCCGAAGATGGCGAGGAAGAGGACGCTCTGGGAGAGGATACCGGGGGCCATGAATTCCAGATAGCTCATATTACCGGTCGGGATGGCGCGAATGCGGGTAAAGGTTTCGCCAAAGACCAGCAGCCAGAGGACGGGTTGAACGGCACGCGTGATCAGATCGCTGAAGTCATGCCGGAGCTTACGGATCTCCCATTCGGCAATCGTAAAGGTCTTGAGAAAGAAGTCGGCGATGACTGCCAGAGGCGTGGTCGGTTGCGCCTGACTCACAATAGGGGTATTAGCCAAGTCGGCGGGCTGTGCGTCTTGCTCGTGAAGCTTCACGGTAGCTACCTCCAGATTCCAGGGCATCGCCTGCATAATGAACAAAAACGTCGTCAAGGGTGGCATTTTCGATGCCGATATTGGCCTTAAGCTCGGCGGGCGTGCCAATGACGGCGATCTGGCCCCGATGCATAATACCAATACGTGTGCAGAGGCTATCGGCCTCCTCCATCGAATGGGTCGTGACAAAAATAGTCATATTGGAATCGGCGCGCAGATCCATCAGATGATCCCAGATTGCCTGCCGGGCGATAGGATCAAGTCCCACGGTGGGCTCATCCAGAAAGAGGACGCTGGGCTGGTGGAGCAGGGATTGCGCGACCTCCAGACGCCGGATCATGCCGCCGGAATAGGTGCGCACCAATTGTTTGCCGACATCCAGCAGGCCAACATAAGAGAGGACCTCATTGATGCGCTGCGTACGGATAGCCCGTGGTACATCATAGAGCTTGGCAAATATTAGCAAATTCTCAAAACCAGTCAGATTGCCATCCGCCGAGAGGGCCTGGGGCACATAGCCCAGACTATGGCGCACCGCCGTTGTCTGCTGGACAATATCAAAGCCGTTCACAGATGCCCGCCCAGAGCTTGGACTGAGGAGGGTCGTGAGCATCTTGATGGTCGTGCTCTTACCGGCCCCATTGGGACCAAGCAGGCCAAAGACCTCACCCTTCTCAACACTCAAGCTGACATCGTTGACGGCTGCATGGTCCCCAAACATTTTGACAAGATGGGATACTTCAATGATCGCAGTCATTTTTGGTTAATTCTCCAGGTCCTTATATTCCGCCACTTCCAGAAGCTTCTCGATCAAACGTTGTAGCTCCTGCTGCTCCTGTACAGCGAGATGTTCCAACAGATGAGCCAGCGAGGCACGTCTTTGTTCGCGCACACTCTCAATCTGGGATGCTCCCTGCTCGGTCAGGGCAACCAGCACCACACGTTCATCCTCAATCTGGCGTGTGCGCGTTACCCAGCCTATCTTTTCCAGTCGCTTGCAGGCTACCGTCGCTGACCCCGTCGTGATTCCCAATCCCTGCGCCAGTTCACTCATACTCTTAGGACCAAAGCGTTGCAGGCGGCGCAAAAGCCAGTACTGCTCCGGCGTCATATCCGTATGCCTGAGTGGACGCAACAGACGGGTCAGCAATAATAGATCTTCAGTTAAGCGCTCCGTATTCATACATTTCCCTTTGATGATAAATTATTTGGATCATCAAAGTAATTATAATTAATCGATCTCTCGCACGTCAAGCCAGGAAAAGACAAAGCAGAATTTTCTGTGGAGAAGAGGCAACAAACCCTCGTAGCAGCCACCATTCACCTGTCCGAGAATTAACGCGCTTCCACCAGCACGGACAAGCCACCTTTGGGACGCAGCGTGACAAGCTGCTCGGCAATGACCTTGTAGCCTGGCAGCGGTCGCACTCGATAGCGTTGGGCAATGGTTGCCAATACCAGCGTCGCCTCCATCAAAGCAAACGAGTTCCCGATGCATTGGCGCGGCCCACCGCTAAACGGAAAATAGGCAAATTGCGGTCGGCCCGCCGACCGTTCAGGCGTAAAACGCTCAGGATCAAAGCGCTCGGGATCCTCCCAATAGGCGGGATGGCGATGTACGACATATGAGCTGGCGACCATATTCGATCTGGCGGGTATGCGATAGCCACAAATTTCGTCTTCCGCGATGCTCGTGCGGGGTACCCCTGTCGTCGCGGGATAGATCCGCAATGTCTCATCTATGACCATGCGGGTATAGGGTAATTCACTCAGATCCTCAAAAGTAGGGAGCCGCCCGTGTAAGGCATCCACAATCTCTGCATACATCCGCTGCTCGGACTCGGGATGCTGGGAGAGCAGATAGAAGGCCCAGGTGAGAGTTGTCGCAGTGGTCTCGTGACCGGCCAGCAGCATCGTAATCATCTCATCGTGCAATTGCTTATCGCTCATGCCGCCATTGGTATCGGCATCGCGGGCTTTGAGAAACATCGAGAGCAGATCGCCCTTATCCTCGTCTAAAGCGCGTCGTTCGGCGATCAGCTTGTAGACAAAGGTGTCCAATTGCGCACGCGCCTCTTGATACAGACGGTTGCGTCTGGTTGGCACAAAAGAAGGCGGCATGATATGCGAGAGGCTATATTGAATATAGCTGAGAGCGCTGCCAAAAGCGGCGCCAATCTGATCGGCATCTCGCGTGACATCGATGCTAAAGAGCGCCTCAGCAACAATCTGGAGCGTGATCCGCATCATCTCATGCACGAGATCAAAGCTTTCTTGCTTGCGCTCATAGTCACGCCAGTGCGCTACTGTCTCTACCGCAGCGCGCGTCATCATCGGAGCCAGAGCCGCGATGCGTTGGCGATGAAAGGCTGGCTGCGCAAGCCGCCGCTGCCGCAGCCAGGACGCTCCGTCGGTCGTTAACAATCCCTCGTTCCCCAGCAAAGACTCGAACTGTTTATGCGCACTGGCCCGCGCATAGTTCTGACTGTTGCGCCGCAACATATAATCAATCCCATCGGGATCAGAGATCATATACACGTAGATCGAACCCAGCGCCCGAAAGCGCAACACATCGCCATATTGCCGCTGCATACGCAGGAATAAGCCAACGCTATCCTTTTGAAGCGCCCGCAAGTTCTCTCCAAAGAGTCCATTCCGAGGTCCGGGGGCCTCTTTTAAGCTCCCCTCATTTGTCTGTGCCATAGTTCTCTTCCTTAATACCTTCTATCCCGAGCAAATATCTATTCGCGTCGCTGGCAAGAATTTCAGCAAGAGGTACGATATCACCGCCAATCACTTTAGTATACATCATAACCCCTTTCACACTTCTGGCTTGAAGGCCGGGCTTTGCCAGGTGGGCGGAGAGAAGAGGTCGAGGAATTGAGGGAAGAGGTCGGGATTGCCGCTGAGATGGAGTGTGCCTGCCGCAAGTGCCTCCTCAGTTGAGCATTGCTGTAAACGTAATTGGAAAAACGTTTCAACATCTACCATGACCACAAGATTCGGATTCGTTGCAATTCCATGCTTTACTTCAAGCACACCATTGGCAATCTGTAGCGTGTAGATCTCGTTATCTTCAAAGCACAGTTCATAGGTCGCCTGAATATGATGTGCAGCTTCGGGATTGAAGTTTTCACGCAACTCCAGCACCAGTGTCACAGGCCGTAGCGTCTGTTCCGGCTGGCGCGGGCCACGTGATTTTGCTCCCCAGCGGGTCATAGCCGTTATAATAGCATCGAGTTCCTGTCCATACTCGGTCAACTCATAGACGGTTGAACCGGCGGGCGGTGGCAGCACACGGCGCTGAATGATGTTTGACTGCTCTAACTCTTTCAGCCGAGCCGCAAGAATGTTGGTGCCAATGCCAGGCAAGCCATACAACAAATCTTTATAGCGTTTTGGCCCCAGCAATAAATCGCGCACAATCAACAGCGTCCAGCGCTCTCCCAAAAGATCGAGTGCATAGGCCAGAGAACAATATTGGTGGTAGCTTCGCTTATTTATCATGCCTCCAGTATAGCATAATTCCTATGCAAAGAACAACCAACGGCTTGCTTTACTATTAGCAGACACTTGCAATTTTAAATTCATTACTATATAATTTGAAAGTGACGTCACTCACAAAAGAAAAAATAGTAGCGACAGAAAGTAGAACACAACAATGGTTACACGTATCGGTATCAACGGCTTCGGGCGCATTGGTCGGCAATCATTGAAGGCCATCCTCGAACGCTATCCAGATGAGCTTGAGATTGTTGCCATCAACGATCTCACTGATCCACAGACGAATGCACACTTGCTCAAATATGATTCTACTTATGGGCGTTTCCCTCATCAGGTGCAGGCAACCGAGAAGGCGCTAATCGTGCGGGATCAGACGATCCAGGTCACAGCTCAGCGTGATCCTGCGCAGATCCCCTGGGGTGAACTGGGTGTCGATATTGTCATCGAGTCGACCGGCCTCTTCACGAACGCCGATAAGGCCGCCGCTCATCTGAAAGCAGGGGCCAAAAAGGTTATTATTTCGGCACCTGCGGAAGGGGAAGATATCACTCTCGTGCAGAGTGTCAATGGACAGAACTATGATCCAACTCGCCACCATATTATTTCCAATGGCTCCTGTACCACCCATTGTCTCTCGCTCACGGCCTCCGTGCTCAGCCAGACCTTCGGGATTGAAAGTGGCTTCCTGACCACCATCCACTCCTATACCAATGATCAGAGCATTCTGGATCAGATGCACAAAGATCTACGCCGTGCTCGTGCTGCGGCAGCCAATATTATCCCAACCACCACGGGTGCGGCGCGTGCAGTGGCGCGGGTACTCCCCGAATTAGCGGGCCGCTTCAATGGGATATCGATGCGTGTGCCGACGATTACGGTCTGTGCAGCCGATCTGGTGATCACAACCAGCAAAGAGGTGTCGGTCAAGGCTATCAATGCCGCCTTCCAGGAAGCCGCCGCTGGCTCACTCAAAGGCTATCTTGGCTATACGCAAGAGCCGCTGGTGTCCTCCGATTTCCGTGGTGATCCGCGCTCTGCCATTATTGACGGCCTCTCCACCATGGTCGTTGGCAGGCACTCTCTCAAGGTGATTGCCTGGTATGACAATGAGTGGAGCTATGCGAACAGCGTCGCCAATCTCGCCCAATTTGTGGCCCAGAAAGGCATCTAAGATAGAGTAGCGAGCAGCCGAGGTGCGCTTTCCCCTTCACGTACCACCATCTCGCCCCAACGCGCTGACATGATGGGATCTGATGGGATCACCTACTCCAACAAATGAGGGGAAAGAGGAAGACAACCCAGAGAAAAAGGAGGCACCCTTTGTTGACAGCACCGGGGTGCAGCCGCCATCTGAAGAGGGAGTGCACCCCAATACCGCTTCAATAAGGAGAATGTGGAATGCCGATGCATCCGTAGATGCCACCCTTCACGGGTGGAGGGGCATTGCCATCACGCCCCAAAGCCGCACCAGAGCAGGCGGGAAGGAGAGCCAGTGCGAGAGGGTCGTGGCCCTCCACCCGTGAGAACTTATCCGAAAACGTGGAAGGAGATGATAGAATCAAGAACAAGGAAAGGAACACGAATCCCCCAAGCAAAGGAGAAACCAAGATGGCCCGAACCAAACCGTGGGAAGTCAGTGACCAATT
>NZ_BIXY01000126.1 GCF_008326305.1 Dictyobacter arantiisoli
GTCTGCTGATCCGCTGGGAGAAGCGCCCGCGTTCCTATCAGACCTTGTTGTGCTTGGCTTGTGCGCTCATTTGCTTTCAACAATGTGATCGCGTTTCCTCCTTGTAGGTTTTCGGATAAGTTCTTACGGGCAGCGGAAGCAGAATGAACGGGGGAAAGGGATCACCACCGACGAGAGCGCAACTGACCAGGGACATCCCAGGTGCAGATCGGTTCGCAGGAAGCCCTGCATCACGAAGCCAATCGTGAACAGGATCGGGGCGCAGATTCCTGCGGCAGCCAGTGCTCTTTGGAGAGTGAATGTTTTAGGGGGGAGACTCTGGCCAGGCTGCACCCCCACGTCTTTCGGCAACGATGGTGCCGCGTCATACTGCTTGCTCATCACAGCCCCCCCTCTTTCGCAGAGCCCACCGCCCTGGTAGGCAAACGGATCAGTCAGGGGCATATTTGTATTACGCGCGCCCTGGCATATGGCTTTTTTCATAGAAAGATACTCCTTTTGTGTGTCCATGATAGGTGTTTTCAAGAAGCTCGCGGGTGCCGCAGGCGATGCCTGGACGCGGCATCGATGTGGAGATGTATGTATCTCAGCATTTGTAGGCGCGAACAATGCTTGCTCCTGGGAAAGAAGAGAAGCATGGACGCGGTAGATTCTCAGTCGCCAACTGGTCGAAACGCGCTTCCCTGAGAAGGGTCTCCAGGTCTTGCAGACGGCTCCCTCCTGCATGAAAGCGTGCCGCCGAACCTGTTCGTTCCTGCTTATGCGTGAAATCAGCGATGATCAGTCGTCCCCCAGGTTTGAGCACGCGAGCAATTTCCGCGAGTCCCTGACGCTTGAGGGGAGCCGGTAAATGATGCATCATCAAAGTCGAGAACACGACATCAAATGTTTGATCGAGGAAAGGGAGTTGCTCAATTACTCCTACCTGGAAATCGATGTCCACGTGGCGTCGAGCTGCTTTCGCACGGGCATGGGTGATTTGCTGATCTCCTGGATCAATGCCAGTGACGCGACCCTCACGGCCCACCCAGCGAGCCGCTTCTAGCGCCAGCGTTCCCGTGCCACATCCTACATCCAGCACCTGTTCTCCAGGTTGCAATTGGGCCAGGTTGATGGTTCTCCGTCTAAGCTTCCGAAACATCCCCTGGAAGGAAAAGGTATTATGCAACCATTCCCCCAGGTCATAGCGCCAACCGCTATTGAGCACCAGACCCTTCGTTTTTTGCGCCGGAGACGCTTTCGACTTGCGATGGCGGTGAGATGCGAACGAATGCATAGATGCTACTCCTTTCGGTGAATACCGTATGGATTGGTGAGATTTGCCTGTTGACAGAGCGTGCTCCATGGAACATACTGTTTGCGACAGAATACCCTGTTCCCTTACAAAGGTAACTGACCGAACAGGTGAATACAAGTATCAAAAAAGAGATTTTGTTCTGAATGGAACAAGGAGAACAAAATGACCCAAAACAGTGCCAACTTACGGGTGAGACGGATGCAGAAATTGCTGAGGGAAGCGCTGCTTGATTTGATCGAGGAACGAGGGTTTGACGCGCTCACCGTCAGTGAGATTATCGAGCGTGCGATGGTGAGTCGTACCGCCTTCTATCGCCATTATCAGGACAAATACGACCTGGTGGAGCAGATCTTTGAGGAAGCCATGAGCGCCTTATTGAATGCGGTGGGCGAGTTAGGGCAAGAACATCCAGCAGAGATATGGGTAACGTTTTTCGAGCATATCGCTGTGTACGCCCGGCTCTATCGAGCACTGCTGGGGAGCAAGGGCAGTCCCTGGTTCGTGAGGAGGATGCGTGCGGCGCTGAGCGGACTGATCAAAGAGCGGGGACGCCATCCCCACGGACCGGACACGAGTTCGTACCTCTCCCACGGTTTCTCCAACGAGTTTGTACCAGACCTGGTGTCCGCGATGTTTGTTGAGACCATCACCTGGTGGCTTGAGCATGAGCGACCCTACACCCCCAGAGAGATCGCCACGAAAGTTGCCCTGCTTGCCTCTGCACTCTTCAAGGAAGCGAGCACCTGGTAGTTGCGGCTTGCGCATCCGAACGTCGGGGCAGGTGCTCTTGATGCGGCCTCTCTCGATGCACTTTCCCTGGGCTTTCACTCGGAACGAAAATGTGTGAACAGAAAGAAGAAGCAAGAATCGGCAATGCGATTCTCGAAGGACTGCACTACGTGCTGCGCTCCCCGATCGTGTTCTGGCTCACGCTCCTGCTGCTCCTTTTCAACTTCATCCTGCCAACGGCTGATTGTCTTGGGGCTGCTGGTCATCAACCTCTATTCCTACAGTTGTAGATGAGGCAACTACTTTTTTCCGATCCATCCTGCCCAAGGTTTGTAACCTTCTCTCCACGCTCTATCTCTGCTGACGATATCGAGTTGGAGTAATACCTATTTCTCGCTTGAACGCTTTGCGAAAGGCCACTTCAGAATCATAGCCGAGCTGCTGCGCGATCAGACTCATCTTCCCTTCGTTTTTGAGCAGGTGTGTGGCAAGGTGCATACGCCAACGGGTGAGGTATTTCATTGGCGGCTCTCCTACAAGAAGCGTGAAGCGAGATGAGAACGCTGATCGGGACAGAGCAACGGCATCAGCGAGGTTCTCTACCTTCCACCTTTGTTTGGGAAACTGATGGATCAGACCGAGGGCAGTACTGATTGGCTGGTCGCGTAGCGCTGATATCCATCCTCCAGCCACTTGCGGTTGCTTTTCTATCCATGCCCGGACTACCTGAATAAAGAGCATTTCCGTCAATCTCCTCAGCATGACCTCAGCACCAGGTCGAGGTGCGGCCGCTTCCCGTGCGATCAAACGCAGCGTATCTGCGAAGCCATCCACCAGTTGTCCCTGTTCCCCAGGAATATGAATGATTTTTGGCAAACAGTGGAGCAAGGGATAATTGCCCGGATGTTCAAAATGGAAGGCTCCACAGAGTAAGACCGTCTTTGGCCCGTCGCCCTCAAAAGGAAACACCTCATACCCCCTCTGTGCATCATAGTCCATCCGCGCTGATTTGATCAGAGGCGAAGCAAGCTCATCACAGATCGTATGCGCATGCCCTTGAGGAAGGACAACCACGTCCCCATCCTTGACCAGCAGAGGCACACATTCTCCTTCGACACAGAGGTATCCGCTGCCAAAATTAAAAATATGAAAGATGGCATCCTGGCTGGCAGCAAAGGAAAAGCGCCAAGGGGCGGGAATCTCTGTGCGCGAACAGAGACAACTTTTGAGTTCTAGCGCATTGAGGACATCTGTAAGTACATCCATAATAATTTCTCCAGATCTGGACGATGAGACACACATTCAGAACATGCTGACATAGATCATATCACCTTTCAGGAGTAGAGTATGTGCAGGAGATCGTTTTAGTCAAGGAAGGAACGAAAGGAAAGAGATCGATGGATATGAGAGGTCGTGTCGCCCTTGTAACAGGGGGAAGCCGTGGCATAGGACAAGCCATTGCGGTGAAACTGGCGGAAGTTGGGATCAATGTGGCCATCGGGTACGAAAAGGATCAAGCAAAGGCAGAGGAAGTGGTCCAACACATCACTGCTCTAGGTCGGCGTGCCATTGCGATTAGAACGGACTTGCGTGATCCACAGCAGATCGCAACACTTGTCCAATCCGCTGAGGATGTATTAGGGAGAATCGATGTTCTGGTGAATAATGCTGCAATTGGCCCACAACGTTCGCTGGAGGCTATTACCGTAGAAGAATGGGATCAGGTCATGGAAATCAATCTTCGATCCTCCTTCTTGCTCTCACAACGGGTGATTCCGGGGATGCGTGAGCAAGGTTGGGGGCGGATTATCCTGATCTCTTCGGTTGCTGGTTTTATCGGCGGAGTCGTTGGGGCCCATTATGCCGCATCGAAAGCGGGTCAGATGGGCTTGATGCATGCCCTGGCAGGCTCGCTTGCACCCTATGGAGTGACAGTCAATGCGCTCGCACCCGCTCTGATTGAGGGTGGTGGAACGTTACCAGGAGATGAAGAGGCCCATCGGCAGCTGGCCACACGCATCCCTGTCGGGCGTCTTGGTCGTCCAGAAGAAGTTGCTGATGCCGTTCTCTTACTCATTGGGAATGCGTTTATCACTTCTCAGACCATCGTCATCGACGGTGGATTGTATCCTCGCTAACGCGTTCTTTCGGGTGAGGGGCAACCCATTGGGAAAAGTGATCATCAGTCAGAGTTGAGTGCCGATCCTGCTTCATGCTCTCTGGTACTCTGCTTCACTCATCAGGTGACCTGCCTGCGTGTCTGACAGAGGCGTATGTCTGTGTCGAAAAGACGCGTGGATGAGGTCCTTATCATCAGGACTATCGAGCCAAGTTTAGCAAACGCCACTCGATAGCCCTGATGATGCTTTGGTCCTTTCTTGCTCCCTATATCATGAGAAAAGGAAACAATCTCAGGGAGAAAATGAGAACGCAAGGAGAATCCTGTATGCCTCTTCTTTTTTCCTCGGTCAACGTATTGTCCTCTTCTGAAGAGGTATGGACCACAGCCTTCCATGAACTGGGCCAACGGATCAGACGCTATTTCGTGCGATCAGAGTCTTCCCACCGAGCGCTTGCTTATATACGGGGATTGATGAGTTCAGGAGAACGAAAAAACGGGTGGCAGATAGCCGAAGAGGTAGGGGAAGCCACCCCATATGCGATGCAACACCTGTTGGATCGAGCCAGGTGGGATTGCGACGGCGTGCGAGATGAGTTGCGTATATACGTCTCACAGGCGCTTGCCGATCCTGATGGAGTGTTGGTCATCGATGAGACGGGGTTTCTCAAAAAAGGGGGCAAATCCGTAGGCGTTCAACGGCAGTACAGTGGCACGGCTGGACGCATCGAAAATTGTCAGATAGGCGTCTTTCTTTCCTATACGAGTCCGCGTGGGCACACATTGCTTGACCGAGAATTATACTTGCCTAAGAGCTGGACCGACAACCAGGAACGCTGTCGAGAAGCCCATGTGCCGGCGTCGGTGGCCTTTGCCACCAAACCAGAATTGGCATGGAGCATGCTGGAACGGACCTTGGGTGCAGGACTTCCTGTCACCTGGGTGGCTGGTGATACCGTGTACGGGAGTTCACAGCCGTTGCGGGCTAATCTGGAAGCCCGCAAACAAGCGTATGCTTTGGCGGTGGCCTGTAAAGAACACGTCGAGGTGCAGGGAGCCCGCAGGCGAGTGGATCAGGTTGCCCATGGCCTGACGAGGGAGGACTGGCAGGATCTGAGTGCAGGCATGGGGAGCAAAGGACCGCGCCTCTTCGCGTGGGCGCGCATCGAACTCGCGGCACCAGAGGCAAGTGGGTGGCAGCGCTGGCTGTTGGTGCGACGAAGCCTGAATGAGGGGGTCAAACCTGCGGAGATGGCTTATGTGCTGGTCTTTGCTCCCGCTGGCACCTCTTTGGAGGAGATGGTGGAAGCTTTTGGCGCGCGCTGGACGGTGGAGCAGTGTTTTGAGGAAGGGAAAGGAGAAGTGGGCTTGGATGAGTACGAAGTGCGTTCCTGGCACGGTTGGTACCATCACATAACGCTCTCAATGCTCGCCCTGGCCTTTTTAACGGCCTTACGAACCGACGAGGGAGAAAACGTGCAAAAAAAGAAGCCTGAGCAGACACCCCAGACACCGGAGTCAGAAGCAACTGACTCTGTTCAAGCCCAAGTGTCTTCTGATCTCCCGGTCATGGTTCCCCTCAGTGTTGCCGAAATCCGACAGCTTTTCTTTTATATCGTAGGCAAACGGTCTCTTTCCTTTGCATACCACCTGGCCTGGTCATTCTGGCGACGCACGCATCAAGCTCTCGCACGGCTTTGCCATTACAATCGCCGAAGCACTCTTGCCAGTCATCTACAACTGTAGGACTATGCCTTGAGTGGGAGACAAGGACTTCCGGAAGCCTCCGTTGGACAACGATTCTTGGGGATCCTCTTTGCTGGGGTCGCGGTGGCACTGTGGACCTGGTACGCTGTTGCCAATACAAACTTTCTGCGTACTCATCCCGATCTTTCATCAGCAACCTGGTCGACCATGATTGGCGTGAGTACCTTGTTGCTGGTATTGCTCGCTCTGCCTCTGGCACCAGCAAGTGGCGGCATCCCGTTCGGCCTCCAGACGCTTCTGGAACCAAGAAGTCCGTTGTTGCCATTTGCGGTAGGAAGTCTCATTCTCGGTACTGTTGTCTCTTGGGGAGGAACGTGGCTGTGGAATCGAGCCTTCGTTGCATTGCCCGTCTCCCTGGCAGGACAATTGATCGTATTCGAGCCCATCACCGTGCTCGTCTACGTTGCAGTAGCTGATGCTCAATTTCCTAATCTCTTCGAGTTCCTGGGCGCCTCGTTGATCATTCTCGGGATAATGTTGGGCATCCGGGCTACCCGCCGTTCTTGAAAATCAGCCAGCTCCTCTTCTTCTCAGCTTTGGGTGGATGGAAACAAGCCAAACTTGCTTTCTTGTGCATAAGCACACCATCCTTTCTCATGTTGAGAAACCTCGTAAGCTATTTGTCACTGCCACTAACCAACGGCGTTACCGATCCGCTGGCGAGGTCTCGTGGACTACGACCGGGCGCTCGAGCTGACGGTGCGGCTGGGCGATTGTCTGCCACCCGACCATTAGGAAAAGTTGCCCCCCTTCTCAGAAGGAAAAATGCATTTCATCGGTCAATGGCGATACTGCTTCGTCACGTGCTCATGTGCTTCAACTGCCACTGAAGCAGGTAATTCGGCATAACGTGCGTAGTGCGCGATTAGGGCTTCTGGAGCGAAAGCGGCTTGTAGATGCTGCAATACCCGGCGATAAAAGATGCGTCGCCTGCTCTCACCTATTTCGCCATAGACCACTTCACGGAGAGTATCGTGAGAGAAGGAGTAGGTGACCGCTCCGTTGACTTGCTCAATGAGCAGATGATGGCAGAGAAGGTCATCAAGAGCTTGGAGCGCGTCATTCTCGAGAAGCTCTGTTACCTGACAGAGTTGCTCAAAGGTGAAATCGCGGCAGAATACAGATGCCGCGTTGAGTACGAGTCTGGCGACCGAAGAGACATGCGTGAGACGCATGCGAATCATGTCGTGTATTCTCGACGGGAGAATGTCGTGCCATTGCGCGATTTCTGCGTCCGTAACCGACGTATCTATTGCCCACGTCCCATCTGGCCTGCGAAGGGCTCGTAGCATCTGGCGTTCAAGCAGTGTCCTGAATACTTCCTCAACGTACAACGGCTGTCCTCGCGTTTTGTTGAACAGCCACTGCACGAAAGAAGTACCATCAGCAGTTGCACGGTTCATTTCTTTTCCTGCTATCTTTCCGCTTCCCTGCTGAAGAGAATGTTCATCCAAATACTGGACCCACTGGACAAGATCCTCGTAGCGCAGTGCTTCAAGGGTAAGCGCAAGCGCGGGTCCCTCTTGCTTCAGGTTGAAAAGCCACGCCTGCAAGTCAGGCTGCGGGAGGAGTTCTTCGGTACGCACGCTCGCAATGAGCAACACGGGAAGCTGACTTTCCCTCCACCGGTGCAAAGCGTAGAAGAGCACATTACGAGAGGCGCTATCGCACCATTGGAGATCATCGACAAACACCACCAGAGGTCGGCGCAACGCCCACGCTTTTCCCAGGCGAGCAACGGCCTCAAATAACCGCGTTTGCCCGGTGGATTCGTCTGCGAGGGGAACAGGCAGATCTGGATACCGGTCACGCAATTCCGGCAGGATACGTGAAAGTTCGCTGAGCCAGATATCATTGAGCAAATCATCAGGCGCGTTCTCCTGTTCCACCCGCCGACGCAGCGTGTCCACGACGAGTTGATAGGGAAAACTCCTTCCATTCGCAAACGCCCGGCCATGAAGGACATCTGCTCCTTGCATCTCGGCCCATGCGAGAAAGTCCGTTACTAACCGTGTCTTGCCACTACCCGCTTCGCCTTCAAGCAGCACAAGATGCGTTTCCTGGCGCGTCACACGCTGATAGTGCTCGACGAGACTTGCGTATTCCCGGTTTCGCCCGACCAGGAAACCGTCAAGGTGGACCGACGCGACCGAGAATTGGGAAGAAGGCTGTAGCGGCCTTGACAGGCGCAAGGGTTGTTCTCTGCGCAGTCTCTCAGCCAGAGCCATCGTTTCTGGTGTGGGCTCGACACCCAATTCACGCGAGAGCCAGGCACGCGCTGTTTCATACACCCGCAAGGCTTCGTCACGTTTGCCCACCATAAAAGACACCTGCATCAAACGCCGGGTTGCGGCCTCATCGCCAGGGTCGAAGGCAACCCATTGGCTTGCCGTGGCATGCGCATTGAAAAGTTCTCCTCCCTCCATTTGCAGTGCCGAGAGGGAATCGAAGAGAACACTCACACGATAACGAAGCGCTTCACGTTGTGTACTCATCCAGGTATCAAATGTCGGCGCGTCGGGCAGGAGAAAGTCTTCCAAAAACGCGCCTCTGACCTGATGAAGCGCTTCCCTCACCTGTATCTCAAGCTGGTGGCGCTCCTCACCCCGCACTTGATCCAGAGAGTGATGAGAACGGACATGGGTAAACGCTGCATTCAGGAGCGCAACATCACTCATCGTCGTGGAAGTAGGTCGCACGCCCAGAGCATTCCGTTCCACGGCAAGATGGGTTTCGTGAGGCATGGCAGTTGCCTCTCCAAGCGCATCGCGAAGTAATGCTAAGGTGCGGCGCAGAATGGTACGGCCTTGCTGCTCATCAAGGTCCGGCCACAAGAGAGCCATGAGCTTCTCACGAGAGTGCATTCCTCCCTCAAGGACAAGATAGATCAACAAGGCGCATGCTTTGCGTGTCCGAAATTTCAGCACCTGCTCCTGATGACGAATCTCAGGAGTACCAAGCAGAGAAAGAGCGAGCTGACTCATAGTGTTCTGTTCACGTTTCTGTTCACGGTTGGGTCACGAAGGTGTTTTAGACTAGCAACATGGACAACTCAGGAGGCTGTCTGTTGCCCCAGTATACCACACGACGCTGTGCGAGAGGGTGCAGTGGCCTCAATTGATGAGCATATCCCATTTCCTGAGAGGAGAAAGATTCATGACAAAGATTGAAGGAAAAGCGGATCTCGATCGTTTGTACACTACCGTGAACAGGTGCATCGACTTGCAGACGTTCTCGTGGTGAAGAAAGGAAGAATTCATGAAGAGTTATCATTTGACGCATAAAGGCGCGGGCCTGGCGGGCCTGACCGTGAAAGAACACGACATCCCGGTCCCTGGTCCGAACGCCGTGCTGATGCGGGTGCGGGCCAGCGCGTTCAACTACCGAGATCTCTTGATTATGCGAGGCATGTATCCCTTAGCGATCAAGCCGGGCGGCATTCAACTGTGTGACGGGGCTGGCGAGATCGTGGCGACAGGCCCTGGCGTCACCCGCGCGAAGATTGGTGACCGGGTCGCGGTGAACACCCTCGTGAAGTGGATTGATGGCCCCTTTGGCGGATGGGACCCGACCGCACACATCCCGGCGTGGATTGATGGCCCTGATGGAGGCTTTCATTTTGCCTCACAGATCGGTGGGACACTGGATGGGCTTCTGACAGAATATGCGCTTTTGAACGAAGAAACCATTGTGCACATCCCCGACCATCTCTCTTTTGAAGAAGCTGCCACCTTGCCCACTGCCGCTCTCACTGCCTGGAATGCGTTGGTAGGTGGGAGTCGGCCACTCCAGGCGGGCGAAACAGTGCTCACTCTGGGATCAGGAGGCGTCGCTCTCTTCGCCCTTCAACTCGCCAAACTCTTCGGCGCACGTGTGATTATGACCACATCGAGCGATGAGAAGGCTGAGCGGCTCAAGGCACTGGGGGCCGATGATGTAGTGACCAACTATCGGACAACGCCCAACTGGCATGAAGAGGTACGTAAGCTGATGGGGGGACGAGGGGTCGATCATGTCGTTGAGACCACCAGCCCTGGCACATTTGAGCAATCGATGAAGACTCTCGCACCCGATGGACAGATCACGCTGGTTGGATGGCTCCCCAGCGACGTCGCAAAGATCGATTACGCTACCATCGGTATGAATCTTGCCACGTTGCGAGGCATCTATGCGGGAAGTCGAGCGCACTTTAGCGCTATGAACCGTGCCATTGCTCAGGGACGGCTCAAACCTGTCATCGACCGCGTGTTTCCTTTCGAGGACGCAAAGGCGGCTTACCGTTACTACGAAGAGGCTAGGCCCTTTGGAAAGGTAGTTATCAGCCAGAACTGAGTTGAGAGAAAGGCAACGTCCACTGCGTCACACGGGCTTTCCACCTGTAATAGGAGGATACGTGATCCTGTTACAGGTATCTCATCACGATGCTTTCTTAACGAAAAATTCATTTGGAGAATGCTATGAACATTGGCATAGAACTGCCGACAACTTTTCCCAATGCTACTGCCCCATTTATTCGCGAGTGGGGCAGGCTGGCGGATGCGGGGCCGTTTTCCAGCCTCGGTATCATTGATCGCCTGGCCTATCCTAATTTTGATCCGCTGATCATCCTGGCAGCAGTTGCTACAGAGACGCGGCGCATACGACTAATGACAGGGATACTGGTGGCCCCATTGCATAACGCGGGTATTCTTGCCAAGCAGGCTGCCAGCCTGGATGCGCTCTCGAATGGTCGATTGTCGTTGGGTCTGGGTGTCGGGGGGAGGGAGGTAGACTTCCGAGCCGCACCAGCATCGTTTTCTGATCGTGGCAGGCGCTTCGAGCAGCAGCTTGAACTGATGACACGTATCTGGTCTGGGCAGCCTGTGGACGATGAGATAGGGCTCATCGGTCCAACCCCTGTGCAGCCAGGAGGTCCTGAAGTGCTGATCGGAGCTGGCTCCCCTTCAGCAATGGCTCGTGTCGGGCGCTGGGGGAATGGCTACATTGCTGCCGGGCTTGGTCCTTCTCAACAAGTCAATGAGCAATTCCGTCAGGCTGAAAAATATTGGCAGAGCGCTGGCAGACGGGGCAAGCCTCGCCTGGTTGTCGGAGCCTATTACGCGCTTGGTCCAGGAGTAGCCGAGTGTGCGAAAGCCTATATTCTTGACACGTATGGCTTCCTGGGGCCAATAGCAGCACAGCAGATAGCAAGTTTCGTTGCAACAACTCCAGAGGCACTGCAAACACGCATCCAGGAGTTTGCTGATATTGGAACAGACGAGCTACTCTTAGCACCTTGCCTTCCTGAACTGGACCAGGTCCATCGGCTGGCAGAAATTGTTGGGAACGCATCGTACAAAGAAAGATCCTATTGAGCAACCAGGTCGCTTAAAGAAACGCATCTGGTTTGCGCAAACGTGAAGCATCTCCTCAGGTTTTCTCCTCGTTAGCCACCTGACAGGCTTTTCTCCTCGCCTGTCAGGTGGCTTTGTCATCCTTGAGCAAGAAGGAGGGGTGGTAAAGCAGCAGATTCTCGATACATTTTTACGCACAAGACTCTCAGATGCCACGCATGAGAGAAGGAACGCTGGTGGCCTTTCGTTGGCGATTGATTGAGGGCCAGATGAACCGACGGCTCATCGAACGAACCATCGAGATCTCAGGCCGAAGCCAGGCGTTTGGGCCACGAGCCTTACGGGCAGCGTTGGATAGCAGCCCCTTGTGGGGAGCCGGACGAGTCGAAGATACGTACAGTGGGGCACGCGCTCAAAAAGGTCATGCGTGTGATGGCCGATCAGCAGGGACGGGAGCTGGTCGAGGTAGCCAAGGAGGCGGGAGCCGAGTTGGTCTGTGAAAACAGCCTGAAAGCGGCGTTGGATCGTGACTGGGATCAACAAATTGAGAAAGATGAGGCACTCACCCTGATCCTGAACGTGCTGCGAGCAGTGGAGACCTGAGTGCAGACCTTGCAACAGGAAGACGCACTCCTGGCTCAGCTGGCTCTCGCCATTGCTCAACAGGTGAAGGCGCAAGATGTGCAAGTGGGTGAGAAAGGGAAAGAGAGCCTGATGAAAGGAGTAGCCAAAGACCGACGTATTGGCCTATCAGTGCAATCCTGACGAAAAGATACGACGTACCATATAACTGTCAAAGGCTTCGCATGACGTGACGTGTCATCAGCCACGAAGGAGTGGGTAGAAGCCGCAAGGCGTTGCGGGCACGTCGTAGACCGGGCATGGAGATCTGAAGAACGCGTTCGTCGCGAACACTTGCGTTACGAACGTGTTCGTGTTATACTGCTTGCATGATGACAAACAAAGATGTGCCCCCACCTCGTAGTCGGCGCGAACGTCCGGCCAAACCAGCTTTGACCCGGCAGGGCATCATTGATGCCGCGCTCGCTATCCTACGTGCTGAGGGGCTCCACAAGGTGACCATGCGTCGGATTGCGCAAGCGCTGGATACAGGGCCAGCGTCGTTGTATGTCTATGTGCGTAATACCGCAGATCTGCATGTGCAGATTCTCGATGCCCTCCTGGCTGCGGTCATCGAGCCGCGCGCCTCGGAGGGGACGTGGCGCGACCAGGTGAAACAGGTGCTCACGCGCTATCTGTTCGTTCTCTTCGACTATCCAGAAATTGCTCGCATGACCTTGACCATGCACCCCAGCGGCCCAAACTACCTCTCCTTGCTGGAGCAGCTCCTGGCCCTCTTGAAGCAGGGGGGGATGCCGGATCGCGAGGCCACGTGGGCTGTTGACCTGCTGCTGCTGTATGCGACAGCGGTCGCTGCGGAGCACAGCACGCGGAAGGAGAGAGGAGCTGCCGCCGAGGAGGACTCGGCCCTCGTTGCGGCGATTACCACCATTGACGCGAGCAGGCACCCGCATCTTGCCCACCTTGGCGATGAGCTGTTTTCCGGTAGCGGTCCTGACCGGTTCGCGTGGGCCATCGACGTTCTCCTCTCTGGAACACTGAGCACTCCTCGTGCTGCCACAGAACAGGAGGAAGTATGTCCTCACTGATGGAAAGTTCTCGTGCCTGCTCGCAGGTGTGGCGGGAGCTTTGGAATTGACCCGTTTTTGGAGGGGACTCAAACGGAAAGAATGAGTCAGTGGAAATGCATCAAATAAGAGAAAAGAACGATCATTTCTCTGTATATATACGTATTCCGTATACGTATATATTAACATACAAACAAGATATTTGTCAAGAAAGATGATTCTCTGTCTTTTTTTCTTGTTTTTCGTAATCAACTGGACTCATATATCCTAAAGAAGAATGTCTTCGTTTCC
>NZ_BIXY01000127.1 GCF_008326305.1 Dictyobacter arantiisoli
AATTGGTCACTGACTTCCCACGGTTTGGTTCGGGCCATCTTGGTTTCTCCTTTGCTTGGGGGATTCGTGTTCCTTTCCTTGTTCTTGATTCTATCATCTCCTTCCACGTTTTCGGATAAGTTCTGAAGGGGCTTGGGAATCGTACGATGAAGAGGCAAGCGCACCTCGGTTGCGACCTCGGCACGCACCTACAAATCTCTTTATTGAGGATGGTTAGAGCTCGAAGCTCTTGCTTCTGGCAATACCTGTGACACGTTCAATCAAATCTTTGACGGCAATGGATTTCAGATCGACGTTTGTGCGCAGGCGTACCGATACGGCCTCGGCGGCAGCTTCTTTGTCTCCAACGACCAGCATATAGGGAATTTTCTGTAGTTGGGCATCGCGGATCTTGGCGTTCATGCGCTCGCTGCGTATGTCTACCTCGGCACGGATACCGGCAGCTTTTAGTTGTTCCAATACTTTATATGCGTAGTCCTGGTGACGGTCGGCAATGGGAATGATCATGGCCTGGACCGGGGATAGCCAGACGGGGAATGCCCCGGCGAAGTGCTCGATGATCATGGCCATAAAGCGTTCCGTGGAACCAGTCACGGCGCGATGGATCATCACCGGACGATGTGGTTGTCCATCTTCACCAATATATTCGAGCTCGAAATTCATCGGCTGGTTGAGGTCGAGTTGAACCGTGGCGCATTGCCATTCACGTCCCAGAGCGTCGCGCACCATAAAGTCGACCTTGGGCCCATAGAAGGCCGCCTCACCAATCCCCAACTCATATGTGATATGCCTGCCCTCAACAGCGGAGCGCAACGAGGACTCAGCCTCATCCCAGACCTCATCGCCCCCGACATAATCCTCTTTCTTTTTGGGATCACGCAGCGATAGGCGTACATAGTAATCGCTCAAACCATAGGTTGAGAAGACCTCTGCCGTCAGGTTGACAGCATTATTAAACTCTTCCTGGATCTGATCTGGACGCATGAAGACGTGGGCATCATCCTGTGTCAGGCTGCGCACACGTGCCAGACCTGTCAGCGTACCAGTTTTTTCATAGCGATAGAGCGTAGCAAATTCAGCGTAGCGGATTGGCAGTTCGCGATAGCTGTGCATCTGGGATTTGAATAAGGTGATGTGATGCGGACAATTCATTGGCTTTAAAATGAAGGCATCATCCTCGGATGTTTCTTGCTCGCCTTTCATAATCGGGAACATATTCTCGCGATAGGTATACCAATGCTTGGATGTTTTATAGAGGCGCACCTTCCCGATATGCGATGTCCAGACGTGCTGATAGCCATAGCGTTCCTGCGTATCTCGCACATAGTTTTCCATCAGATGGCGCAGCATCTCGCCACGCGGATAGAAGAGTGGAACACCTGCGCTGACATCGTCGCTAAAGGTGAAGAGTTTGAGTTCGCGTCCCAGTTTGCGATGATCGCGCTTCTGTGCCTCTTCCAGACGCCAGAGATACTGATCCAGTTCTTCCTGTGTGAACCAGGCGGTGCCATAGATACGCTGTAACATTGGACGATGCTCATCACCACGCCAGTAGGCACCAGCGACACGCATCAATTTGATCGGGCCAATCTCGCTGGTATTATCCACATGTTGTCCACGGCACAGATCCAGGAACTTGCTCTGCTGATACATACCGACCTCGGCATCCGGTAAATTCTCGATCAGCTCAACCTTATATTCCTGGTCCTTCTTCTGGAAGTATTCCAGAGCCTTTTCGCGCGGCCAGCGTTCTCCCGTAAAAGGATGATTACCCGCGATGATGCGGCGCATGCGTTGCTCGATGTCAGGCAGATCATCGGGCGTCAGCGCGCGTGGCAGATCAAAATCGTAGTAAAAGCCATCTTCAATCGCGGGGCCAATCGCAAAGCGGGCATCCGGGAAAATCTCCTGGACCGCCTCAGCCATCACATGTGCTGCCGAGTGGCGCATACGCTGAAGCGGTGTATAATTTACCGCCTCCTCGATCTCTACTTTACCTGACATGATCAATGCCTCCTGTTTCTAGACAATAAAAAAACCCTTTCATCCCCTCTTGGGACGAAAAGGTTGATGCATAGCATAAGCACTGCTCTTCGTGGTTCCACCCTGTTTCCGCGTATCTTGCGCACACTGTTACTATCCAGGCTGACCGTGTACTCTTTCCGCAAGAAAGACGCGCTCTTCTCTACCCTATAACGTGGGTAAAGCGGATACTTTACTCTCTCAGTATCGACTGGCGAGGGGTATCATCTTCTGGCAAGGTCGTGTAAGCACTCTCAGCCGCTGATACTTACTCTCTGTGACCCGCGAGTGAAGAGACATATCTCGCGTAACTGTCATACTCTATATTCATTCTATTAGTATCATAGTAACATAGCATCCTCAACCTGTAAAGAGCCATAACACTTCAAACATTTAAATCAAATGTAGCAAATGCACAAAAATGTCGGGCCACACCTACATTCTAAGAATATTTAGATACCAGGGAATTATTGTCAGTTTTGATTGTTAAATGTTCAAAGAGGTGTAGGGGGTATCGCTCGGGTGTATAGACCTTTTTAGGCATATATCCACATAAATCAGCCTGTAGAGCGCGTCTAGCGTTATATGGTGTATGGGTGTAGGCAAAATGCTATATATAACCACTATACACAGGTATATATGGTACAAGAGTGGTACTTTGTGCATTTTGCCTACACCTATACACCTTTTACCTATGATTATGTGCCTGAACTGGCTTCTGAAGCGGTTTTATCCAGGTGTGCCTGAAAAAAAGTCTATACACCCGACTACACCCATATGGTTAAGGGCATCGTACGCATCATGGGAATGCTGGCCTCCGTTGCGACGTCGTACTGTATATGAGCAGGCAACCTAGTACTAAATTCGCTCCTTTGCATGCTTGTGCACCGCGTGGCTGAACCGTGGTGATATAATACAAGAGTTATCGATCTTTGATTAGAGGCTGGTTCGCCAGCGAACTTATACTATCAGCATCTTGTTGCAAGCTATGGCTTTCCGATAGCCATATACCAGGAGCACATAAGCTTTGATGAGCTCTCTCTTCACTCACGAACCACAATTCTCCACATATCGAGTTGCGGCCATTCAATATGAGCCAACTCTGGGCGAGAAAGAAAAGAATATTCTGAATCTTCTGCAGTTAGTAGAAGATGCGGTCGCGCATGGTGCGCGGCTTATTGTGTTGCCTGAAATGGCGACAACTGGCAATTGTTGGATCTCTAATGATGAGATTGCTCCTTATGTAGAGTCTATTCCTGGTCCTACTACGGAACGTTTTCTGGCTGTGGCGCAAATGCATCAATGTTATATTGCGCTGGGTTTGCCAGAGGTGGATTCTGAAACTCAGCTGTATTATAACAGCGTTGTTTTGCTTGGTCCCGCCGGGATTATTGGTACCTATCGCAAGATTCATCTGGATATTGGTGATCCTCGTTGGGCCAGTGAGGGAGATCAGGGTTTTCCTGTCTGGGATACCCCCCTGGGCCGTATCAGCGCCCTGGTGGGAAGCGATGCGAAGTATTTTGAAGCAGCCCGTATTGCCGCTTTACATGGAGCCGATGTTCTGCTCTATCTGGCAAATTGGGCTGAAGAGACGTTTCCGATCAGTTGGTGGATGGCACGCGCTTTTGAGAATAAGGTGTTTGTGGTGGCGGCCAATCGCGATGGTCGCGAACGTGGAATACAATTCCATGGCGGGAGTTGTGTGCTTAATCCAGATGGATCGATGCAGACATTTCTTGAGCATGGCGTGGGCATTGCCTATGGTGAGGTGGATGTGCAGCAGAGCCGCGATAAGCGCTGGCTCCATCAGTCTGAGACGGTTGGTTTACCACTGGCTGATCGCTCGCCAGGCAACTATCGTCCACTGCTGCAGAATAGCTATCTCTGGGAGCCTTTACGCTATCATAGCCTTTATGAGTTGGGTGAATTGCCCACAGGTCAGCTTTCGTGCACAGGTATTGTGCAGATAGATCTGTCATTCTTGCCCGCGGTCCCGCAGCATTCGGCTGCCGAACGCATTCAAGCGCTACTGGATTGGTTGCGTTCATTGATGCGGGATAATGCTCCAGCGGTGCCTGATGTGCTGGTGTTACCTGAATTGGTTTTGCCAGGATCGGTGCCTCCACAGATTGTGACGCAAAATGATCTTACGGCACTCGCTGCGCATTTCCGAGCCGGGGCGATTCAGGTGCCCGGCCCTGAGACGGATATGCTGGTGGCGCTGGCAAATGAGTTGCAGGTGAGTCTGGTGCTGGGTGTTGCCGAGCGCAATGAGTCAAATTATTACAATACTGTGTTGCTGATCGATCCTGAAGGTGTGTATGGTATCTATCGTAAGATCCATCTCAGTCCGCACGACCGTTTGTGGGCGACACCGGGGAATCTCGGTTTCCCAACCTTTGATACTCCTGCCGGGCGTATTGGCCTGGCGACTGGCTATGATGTCCTGTTTCCTGAGACGTTGCGCATCTTAGCCAATAAGGGAACCGATCTGGTCTGTGCACCGGCGCTATTGGATTATCCTGTGCCGATAGCTCTGTCGATTTCCCAGGCCCCGATGGGACTGTTGAATAACTTTGATACTGACAATCCTTTCCATTTCCTGATCTGGCGGACACGTGCCGCGGAACATAATGTGTATCTGGCCGTGGCGAATTGGTTTGGCACACAACATGGCGTTCAGGCGAATGGTATGAGTGGTATCTTTTCTCCCGGCGGTAATAGCTATGCCCTGCCAGAGGTGATCGCGGATGAGGATGAAGAGGGGCTGATGATGATGACTATCGATACCCGTGAGCAACGTACCGGACGACGTACCACGCGTATGTTGGATTATAGCCCCGGTGACATGGCAGGCTCATTGACTGGCGAATTAGCATATAACATTCTCGATTCTATTCCTGGCAATCTCGTTCGTAGTAAACCAATGCTGAGGAAACGTCAGCTATTCTGGTATATGGATCTTGTGCGCAAATATGGGGATACGGCTGAGTGATTGCTGTAGGCACAGTAGAAAAGCAATGTGGAGTTGTGGATTGAGAAATATCTGCGGCTCTTGTAACACTGCCATGTCCTGATTATCTGTGCGCCTGGGAGCGTGCACGAAGACTATGGCGATAGATCGAAATTCACGGTTGGATAAGCAGAATGTGTATCGCTATGCTGGCGTAGCGTCGTTTTTTGTTGGCGTTTTTTGTGGTAGTGGTTTGCTCTGGATACTCTTTGTTGGGGTTCCCTTTGGCGTGCGCGCAATTGAGATAAGCGCTCTGATCGTGATGATGGTGACCGCGCTGATTGGCGCGTTCTGGTCCTGGCAATCCTTGCACTGGGCCCATTCTGGCCTCTTGCAATTGCGCCTGGACGTGCGTTTCTCCTGGCTCTTTATTGGCCTGGCCCTGCTTTCTTTTTTCGGTCGTGGGGTCTATAATCTGCTGCTCTGGTCCGGCAGCACCGTAGATTATGCCACGGTACACCCCATGAAATTTGTGCTCTATGGCCTCTTTTATCCCTGTTTGTTTGTTAGCCTGCTCTATTTCCCCGGTACCTCACGCTTGCGCGTTAGCATGATCGTTGATATTTTGATTACAACCTGTTGTCTGGTTGGCCTCTCCTGGTATGTCCTGATAATCTTGTTGACACCCGCGCACTTATCTGCCGTCTGGTCCCTCCGCTTGAGCGCGGATCTGTGCTATGTGGCTGGCGATATATTTCTGCTCCTTCTGCTCCTCCTGCGCTTCCAGGAAGGCATTCAGAGGGCCATGTGGCGTCCCGCTCTCCTGGTGGGAGGCGCGCTCCTGTTTCTGTTTAGCGCCGATGTTGCTGGAGCCTGGTTGGATATTGCCAGTATTCCTGTGTATTATCCAGCTTGCCTCTGGATTGATCTATCCTATAGCAGTGGTCTCTTGCTGCTTGGTCTTTCGACGTTATATCAATATGGCGCATTGCTGGGATCTGAGCCTGCGGTCCTGGCGAATGTTGCAGCTCTCCCTACCGTGCCGTCACTGTTCCCAGAGAGCACAATGCTGGGATGGGAAACACAGCATAGCCGTTGGCATATACAGAATATGTATGTGCCGCTGGGCTTGATCCTGGGGGGAGTGAGTGTCTGGGTGGCATTGCATCTGCGCGATCTCAGTACTGAGTTGGTACAGGGATTGTTCCTGGTGTGTGCCCTGGTGGGCTTGTTGATTGTGGTGCGCCATTTTTTTGCGACGCGTGAGAATAACACCTTGCTTCAAGAGCGCGATCAACGCTTTAAGGAGGCTGAACAGGTACGCTATCTGGTGAGCCAGTTGACAGATATTCTGGACATCGGGTATTTGCGCGAACGCATCATGAATGTGGTGATTTCTCAGTTTGGTTTTACTTCGGTAATGCTGTTACTGATTGAGGAGTATACGCAACCATTCATGGCGAATTCCCATATTCTGGTCGGTACCGCGTCGCGTCTGGTGCAGTCTACCAACTGGCGCTTATCAGGCGAGTCTATTCTGTCCTGGCTTTTGCAGGAGGGGAAAGAATGCGAGTTGTACTGGGCTGATCATGCGAGAGAATTGCCTGGCGAGGTACTGCGCTGGCAAGAGAAGCAGCATGTTCCATCAATGCAGTTCTTTCCAATTATCTATCAAGGACGTATCCGAGGGAGCCTGGGAGTGGCTCGCCATGTACTGGCCCGGACCGATGCCTTGACGGCGGCGATTGTGCGTGGCTACGCGCATCAGATCGCAACGATTATTGAGCACGCTTATCTCTATCAGGAGGCGCAGGAACGCGAGATGTTTGCACGAGCCATGGTAAATATATCGACACGTTTAAATGCAGCAGTCATGGACCCCACTGAGATGGGACAGTTAATCTGTTCGGAAGGCGCTCGGGCGTTGAATGCTGATGTGGTGTTATTTTATCTTCGCCTTCCTGATGGTTCATTGACGCCGTTTGCAGCCTCAACGGGCGAACAGATTGAAGAGATCTTGCTTGACGAGTGGCCGACACTGCACCTGCCGGAATATGAAGAGGAGACGGCTTATCCTTTGCAGCCATTTTTGCTACATGTCAGTCCATCCCGTAAGTCCCAGCCACAGGCCAGTCAGGGAAATAGTAGTAATGATGGATTGGATTCATTTTTTCGTGAGCAATTGCCAGGCTCACGACAATTCGCGCTACGGGCCAAACTTCTGCACCATCATATTCATACCGCGATTATCGCGCCCCTGCTAACCAATGGTTTGCTCAATGGTATTCTGATGCTTGCGCGCTGGTTACCGCCTGGCAGCACCAGTGATCCTTCTTTTAATGAAACAGCTCTTTCGCATGCACAGGATTTTGTTGAGCAGGCCAGCGTGACATTTACCAATGCTCAGCTTTATCAGCACCTGAGCACCGCCCATGAACAGCTAAAAGAGTTAGATCAGCTCAAAGATCACTTCATGACCACAGCTTCACATGAGTTGCGTACTCCGCTGACCGCAGTTCAGGGCTATATTGAACTGATCGCGCAGTATGATGATGAGCTTCCACCTGAGCAGAGACATGAGTTCTTGCAGAAGGCCCAATTGGGTTGTGAAGAGTTGGCGATCCTGCTCAATAATGTCATGGATGCCAGCCGCATTGAGGCCGAGGCTGCCATCAAGCCAGCCCTGCTTACGCGTGTCTCAGTCAATGATATCCTGGCAAAAGTTCAGTTAATGATTGAGCCTCAGTTGACGTATCAGGAGCGTCAACTTACCATGGACATCCCGGCCCAATATTCGGTGTACGCCGATCCTGTGCGACTCCATCAGGTTTTGATGAATATCAGCACCAATGCACTGAAATATTCACCACCAGGAACGCCGATCCACTTCGCCGTAGCACGCTCTACAGAGCACGACAAAGCGGTTGTCATCAGTATTACCGATGTCGGGAAGGGCATTGCTCCGCAAGAGCAGTCACGGGTCTTTCAGCGCTTTTATCGGCTGGAGAGCGACGTCAATAGTCCCATTCGTGGTTCAGGATTGGGATTATATATCTCATGGCGCTTAATTGAAGCCATGGGTGGGAAGATTTGGATTGAGAGTAGAGGTGTTCCGGGAGGGGGATCTACATTCCACATACTATTGCCCATGGCTTAAGCGGCAAATGGCATTATTTCTTTGTATTCGCACCCTCAGTGGCATTGGCCTGTTTCTTAACAAGCAAAGGAGCGTGCTGTTCACAATAGCGGAAGCTCCGTCCGCCAGCCAATAATTGAGCATAAGCTGCTGGCTCACCACAGGTATCACAGCGCCCAACATGTGTTTTCACGGCCTTCATAAGAGCAAATTACCTCCTCAAAACATCTATAAGATTCAATGGCATTGTTGGATTATGTAACTGAAAATCTGCTTGTATCATACCACAAAATGGCGACACGCAGAGGCTTTATTGTGTTCAGGTGAAGACCACGAAGCATGCTTATGTTCGGATTGTATATTTGCACCTGTGCATTTTTGTCAGTGTCTTATGTAAGACTTCTTCTCTAGTGGATTCGTTATCTCCAAAGAGTAATATGCCATGGATTAGCCTGCAGAGCCAATTTGTGTGATGAATGCAGCGAAAAGTTGCACCAAAGATTGCGCAAAGTAAGAGGGAGTATACTATAGATAAGGAATGAGGAATGGTCGTTGGGGTGCCAATCTGTTCTGTTGATCGGAACTCCGGACGTGGAGATGCAAGCCTGCGTATAGTGCGTGGCTGTGTTGAGCAAAGCTCCATGTGCCCACTGTATCGTTTGCGTTTGTAGACGACACGTTGCGTTGTAGATCTGATCCAGACAATCTTCGATCATTCCTTTTATTCCTGAACCAGACTATCCCGCAGTTCCGTCTGCCGCGCCTCCATTTCCCAACCTATATAGCAATAATGTACAAAGACGTAGGTGCGGGCCGAACGCATGTGAGGTCCGCTTTCCCGTTCATCGTACCGCAATCTTCCCCAACGCTCTGTATCGTTCTCTCCCCGACACAATTATTGCCTCTCTAATTGGTTTCAAGTTCGGCGTCGATAGCAGCAGGGACACTCACTTTGATGGCCGGGTCGCGTATATCGATCTCAAGTTTGTCATCGTTGGCGCTGACGTGTACCTCTCCATTTTGAGGAATGTTGGCGAGCAAGATTCTCAGGCTCAATGGGACGGTCAGCAGGCGTTCGATGACACGGCGCAGAGGGCGTGCTCCTTGCGTCTGACTGAAGCCTTCTTTACAGAGTAGATCAATCGCGCTCTCGTCGGTATGTAAGATCAGTCCCTGTTCCAGCAGGCGGGATGCCAGGTCATTGATCTGTAGATGAGTAATCTCGTGCGTTTGCTCTTTGGTGAGCGGATGGAAGATCACAACGTCATCAATGCGGTTGAGAAATTCAGGACGGAAGGTCTGGCGGAGCCGTTCCATCAGGCGTTCACGTTGCATCTCTTCGGCCGTCTCTTTGATGGTTGCTCGAAAGCCACTGGGCATTGAGCGTCCCAGCATTTCTGTGCCTACATTGGAGGTCATGATCCAAATGGCATGTTGCGCATCTACCATGTGTCCCTGGGCGTCGGTCAGGCGACCAGCATCAAAGACCTGAAGGAAGAGATCAAAGACTTCGGGATGGGCCTTTTCTAGCTCATCCAGCAGGACTACACAGTGTGGACGTCGCTTGAGTTTGCCAGTCAATTGGCCTTCCTGATCATAGCCGACGTAGCCGGGAGGAGCTCCGATCATACGCGAGACAGAGTGTTTCTCCATATACTCTGACATATCGACGCGGATGAGATGTTCATCCGAACCGAAGACCTCGGCAGCCAGGGCGCGGGCCAGTTCGGTCTTGCCTACGCCGGTGGGTCCCAGAAACATAAACACACCCGCCGGGCGGTTGCGCGGCTTGAGTCCCGCCCGCGAAACCTGGATGGCCTGCGCGACCCGTGTGATGGCCTCATCCTGACCAATCACGCGCGATTTCAGACGTGCCTCCAGGCTGAGCAAGCGATCTCGCTCCTCGCGGCCGGGTGCGCGTACTGGAATGCCCGTACGAGCTGAAATAACTTCGGCGATCATTGCCGCCGTGATCACTGGAATAGTTTCTCCATTTTCCTGTTCCTCCAGTTCCTGTGGCTCTTCTTCCAGAGAGAAGACACGGGCCTGTGAACAGGCTTCATCCAGAACGCTACAGGCTTTATCGGGCAGGCGCAGATTGGGAAGATATTGTACTGAGAGCTGAACCGCAGCCTGCAGTGCTTCATCCTTAATGGTAGCATGGTGATGATCTTCATACAGATCGCGCATCCCTTGCAGGATGACCAGGGCATCTTCTGGGGATGGCTCTTCGATCATGATGGGTCGCAAACGTCGCTCCATCGCCGCATCTTTTTCGATCAGGCGATATTCCTGGGGCGTGGTCGCGCCGATACAGCGCAGGCGTCCACCGGCCAGGGCTGGTTTGAGGATACCAGCGGCATCGATACTGCCATCGGCGGCACGTCCCGTCCCGATCAGCAGGTGCATCTCATCGATGAAGAGAATGATGTTGCCACTCGTCTCTGCTTCATCCAGAACCTTGAGCAGGCGTTCCTCGAATTCTCCACGGTATTTTGTCCCCGCGACCAGCGAACTGGCGGATAGCTCGATCAGGCGCTTGCCACGTAGCTCGGCTGGCACCTTACCATCGACGATCTTCTGGGCCAGTCCTGCTACGATAGTGGTCTTGCCAACGCCAGAGTCGCCAATTAAGATGGGATTATTGCGATCCTTGAGCATCAGGGTTTGCATCAATTGACGCAGCTCTTTTTCTCGTCCAATCAATGGCGCAAGCTGCTTATTGCTGGCCTGCCTGGTTAGGTCGCGGCCCAGACGTTCGAGGGCCGAGTTCCCACCCTTGGCACTGATATCGGGATTAAGGGCACCCGGTAGGTCATCTCCCACGGCCTCTGGATTGGCTGTGGCCGATGGGACAAGTTCAAGGAGCGCGTGAGCACTACTGGTCAGAATCATCTCGATCAGCTGACTGGGATTGATGCCCAGCTTGGTCAATAATTCGTGTGTGACGCCATCCCCTTCACTGAGGACGGCCTGGGCGATGGCCCGCTCATCCACCGATGAGGTGCCAGCCGCGACCGCATTATGTTCAGCGGTTTGGAGGATCTCTTTACAGCGCCGGGTGGGCAGGATTGCCGCATCGCTGGTCGCTTTGCCAGTGCCTAATGCCAGGCGAATGACGTCGCGTACCTGTTTGGGAGAAAATCCGAGATTGCGCAATGCATCCTGCGTACAGCCGCCATCCAGCTTGGTCAGGGCGATAAAGAGATGGGGTGTGCCGAGATAGTCCTTATGCATTCTGCGGGCCTCCCCGAGTGCGAATTCCAGCACAGCGCGCATAAAGCGGCGATCGGGGGCATTGGTCGAAGATAATAACGGCGACATTAACTGGTTGTCGTCGAAGGGATCAACGTGCTGCTCAAACTGGCGCTCTTTATTTGCCAGTGTACTGATAACCAGACGTTGTGTGGGATCTCCATAGAGCACAAACGATAGACTGGAGCTGTCATCGACATAATGTTGTGCCATAGCCAGGCGTGCACGGCGCAAAGCCTCACCCAGAGCGATGCCATCTGCGATATCCTGATAAAAGAGCATCATAAATTCGCGGGCGCGGGCAGGATTAATCGGCCAGCGCTGCAGAATAACTGCACTGGCACCCGCGGTCAGGAGCGAATTTGCCAGTTGATCGGCCTGCGCATCGCGATCCTGTCCCGGATTGAGGGCTGTGGTACCACTGGACCGTCCCGAACGTTCCTCCTCATAATAGCTGAGGAAGATCAAGGGATGTTTGGGTAAGCCTGGAAAGAGTTGTTCCAGGGCCGTGGTATCCAGGCGAGAATTGCCCGCCAGCGCCAGTGCCGGTTCATTGTTGCTATTCATAACCGGATATGGGCCTGCATAATGCAGCACATGTGGTGCATCCGAGGTCATGCGCACGCGCATCTCTAACTGATTGGCCTGCTGACGATAGAGAATAATGCGTGTGACAGATTCTGGTAAGCTGGTACAGAGGGAGGCGACCTCCTCTTCAGCGCCGGGTCGCTCACCAGTAGGATTTACCAGAAAGAGCACTGAAAGCCCCTGTGTATCGCGTTTCGTGGTTTTGTTGCGCGTGACGCGGTCGAGATTGGAGGTGCGTTGAGCTTGCTCCTGTTCTTGGAGGATAAGTCTGCCAACGCTCATGCCTTGACAGAGGTAGCGCCTGGACTTCATGTGATTATCATAGAGAAGTTCCCAGGGAATATCAGGAGTATTCGTGCTGATAATTAATGTGGAGTCGAGCCGCCGCAATGTTTCCTGGAGCGGGCCCGGGAGTAATGAGTCGAAAAGAAAACGTCCCAGGGCAAGGAGTGCATCACTTGTCGGACCAGTCTTGAATAACGGGCGTCTGGCCTCGCTGTTTTGACCAGTCTGATTGACTGCCTGTAGCACGCGGCGTAAGCGGTCGCGGATCTCATTCGTGAGATCCGTGCTGTACTCCTGGCCTACAGGGCCATCGGGAAGATCAATGCGAAACCGATAAATTGTGTCTGTACGTATGATGCTTAATAGGGCTGGTTGTTCCATGAATACTTCTCTTCCACAATCTTCCCGTCAATCGTAATATCTACGACTGCTACAAAAATACACACGAGTTCTCGGCAAAAGCAGTATACGTGTCTCAACCTCTTTGTGTCAATAGTTCGGATTTTAAGAGATTATTTTTGCGCGTATCGATATTAGCCAGGGCGAGGAAAAATATGCTTGTTCGTACCCTATTATACCACCATGTTCCCACTTCCCCATTTCTTAGTACCCACTGGCCTCTTTCGTCCTCTCTCGCCTGCGGTGGGAAAGAAAAGGAGCAAAAGGGGTATTTGGGGACACCCCAATACGGTTCAAATAGTCCATGCTCCTGCGGAGCACCCGGAACGATGAAAAGGAGGTAAAATAGGAGGTGAACCAGCGCCAAGATTCACAGATCGAGATGTTATCTAGTGGAACAAACCTGGGTTCAAAT
>NZ_BIXY01000128.1 GCF_008326305.1 Dictyobacter arantiisoli
TATTTGTTGTGCTTGTAGCCTCGCGACCATGCCATGTAAAGCCATTTTGAGGGCTTCTCTTCCCGAAAGCCCATACCCCAGCGTCACCAGGGCCTTTTCAGGGTCTTCTTTTGTATAGACGATGATGATATGTACCGGGGAGTTATGCACCACTTCCAGGAGTGTAAAGATTTGTGGGAAGCGCTGAATTGTTGTCAGAAGAAATGTCAGATCAGGATCAGATGGTGACATCGCCTCCTGCGTCAGTTCAATGACCGCACTCTGCATACGCAGAAGCTCTCCTATATGCAGAGAGGTGAGAGCAGAGAGCATCCCACTGATTTGCACATCTCGAAACGTTGGGCCTACCGCGAATCCAGCCAATGTCTTCTCGAAGCTTCCTTGACTGTTCAGTTCTGAATACGGATATGCGGCTGCCGCAGGCACATAACAAATACTTTTTGAGAAGAGAGAAAATGCAGAAAGCCATCTGAGCGGCTTGCCTTGTTCTTTCATATGTATGCCAGACCAGGTTAAAAAAGCTTCTGGAGCGATAGCTTGTTTGCCGGTCTCGTGTACATCCTCTCTGGTCATAAGCAGTGTACTTCGTGCGTCTGGTAGAGCCATCGAATAATGGCAAACCGCTTCCAGGAGAGCTGCGTAACGCGCCTCCTGTACGTTTTCAGGGCTATATGTCGTGATTTCTGGATGTGTTCCTCGCGCGAAGATCGAGGTAGAAATCGACAGTTTTGTACACCGCAGAGGAATTTGCTCAATGCCATCATCTTGAAAAGCGCCGAACAGACCAAAAGAGGAATCCATCAAGCGAGAACTTCTTTCAAGGAGGTCTTTGCTGGTTGTTGGATGATCGTGCGCCCCCGCAACAAAATCGAGAAAATGATGTATATATGCACTCTGTTCGACATATGAAAAAAATGGGCATAACGGGTGTTTTACGAGTGTTTCACGCTTTGATGCGAGTGTTTCAATATCTCTCACTATTACAACGTTTTTATCCTCAGGAGGGATGATGCCTGTAAGTGTTTTGAAAAGTTCAAAACTAAGGCTATTTCCCAGCGTACTTGTCACAGGATAGGACACAGCAGACTCTTTAAAACGGAACGCATCCTTTAAGGCCAGGGTTTGCCAGAGCATACGAGCGCTATCCGCATCACTGTTGGCAGCAAGTCGCATCTGTCCACAGAACCAGCAAGGGTCCGTTATTGTCGGATTCACCAATGGGCCAATAAATGCTTTTCCGTTGAAAATATGTGCCGGAAGAAACTTGATGCGGCGAGCAAGACATCTCTGATTGAGTTCAAAGATCTCATCGAGAGAACCATTTTCTGAACAGTAGACCACAATATCGTAGGTGTCCAGGTAAGCATCGGAGCGATGTGATGAAGCATCGAGGAGGGAGAGAGAGGCTTCGATACCATGCTGCCGCAGATTGTCCACCGTGGAAGTAAGTATCTCTCTATACCTATGCATTGTATCGGTAGGAGCAAGCAAGAGATCCCGTAAGCCATTGTTGAGCAGTGAATTGCCGAGGGCGATAAGTGCCTCCCCGGAACCAACCAGCAGGATACGGCTCTCACGGAAGTCTTTGAAACGTTGCTGCGGGGTGTCAGCATAATGATCAATGAATTCTATTTGTGACCGAAAATAGTGATAGACCTCTTTTGCCAGCAGCGCAGGGTCTTCGGGAGATGCGTCCTTGAGAATGCCCTGTTGGATGAGTTCATGTATACATTTCACAATCATATCGGAGACCGTTGGATTCATACCTCGGCAGAGCTCCTCAAGCGTGTGTGTTCCATCCAGATACGCGCCAAAAGAGGAGAACCAGCGAGTAGCACTATCCCCTTTCAGGAGAAAATATTTCCCATCTCCAGTGAAGAGCAGATTCCTACCTTTGAGTTGAAAAGCCATAGTTTGCCTCAATTTAGGTCGGATAGTTGTAAGACGCGGCATGAGCCAACCTTCTCCTATTTGCTACTAAGATGATCATGTTCAAGCTGGTATTTATGAAACGCGCGATGTTTCCGGCTATTCATCTCCCATCGCGTCCAGAGTGGGTACATGATCACGACTGCAATCCCAAGGCACAAGAGAGGCCAACTCCAGAGACCAAGATACCGGGCGAGCAAGTGTGTATAGGAAGTCGCCAGCGTGGTACACCAGATCGTTGTGTAGCTGATCGAAAATACTCCATAGAAGAGAAAAATCAGCTTTTCTCGAAAATTACCTCGAAGCATCTGCTGAGCTGGTGGTATCTGTGTAAGCCCGAGTTTATAGAGCAGGCGTCTCACATTTGAAAAGAGAAAATTAAACGCTTTTTGTCTTAAATTCTCGATACCCAGGAGATCTGCCAGCAAATAATAGCCATCGAGCCTGATAAGTGGATTAAAATTGATAATAGCCCGTATGCAGGCGACCAGCAAAATAAGGATAATGCCGGTCCATAGCCAATGGATACTCGCCCCAAGAGGGAGAAGAAGAAGGGCTAAAGAGGTCAGAAAGAAATTCATTGCCATGCCTGCACTATGAGTAACTAGGCGCTGGGAACGCTTTGGAAACGCCCAGGCATCAGTGACATCACAATAACAAACAGGGCGGAAGAAATAGAGACCAACGCCGAAAGCCTGTACCTTGCCTCCGAAATGCTTGCAGGCAAAACCATGCGCCAGTTCATGAAAGAGACAGATCACAAAATCGAATGCGAGGCTTATCGCCACAAAACCAGGCAAGGAGCCATTCCATTGTGTCATTGTCGCGAGTGTCTTCTGTATGGGCTCCTGGTAGTGAAGAGACAGAAGAAGAGCCCCTGTATAGAGAACAAGCAAAGCGACACCAAACCAGAGTGAAAAAACATATTTGAGGCGCAGCGCCTGGTAGACGCGATCCATCCAGAGATCAGTCGTGATCAGATCTCTACGCAGGAGCGAAATGCGCATGAGCCAGTGACGTTGGCTCTTGAGCTTTTTCTTCCTTTGCTCTGGTCCATCTGTGTCTGTCTCAAGAAGAAAAAGCCGTGCAAGTTGATCGACAGTATACAGGACGGAGGCCACATTCAGGCCCAACTCTGCACCTATCACGTCGGGAGCTTTCGTCCCATCCAGACTCTGCATAATACAGACAACCGCTGCGCTCAAGCGGAAGTAGCGGCCAGTTTGGGTATCCTTTACCAGGTAACGCTGTGGGGAGGTTTGAACATAAACCAGATCAGTGAGTACTCGAGGATGCTGTGGTAGAGGATGTTCATCCGTTGTGACAATGCTCATACTTCATTCTCCTGACACTGATCGATCATACCTGTTATGCCTTTCATCTGAACGGCGGCTTCCTTACCCAGAAAAAACCTGCGGAGGAGGACTCCATGAAGAAATCCTCCACCTCTTCTGAATAGCTATTACGCCACACAGTAGGTTGGGCAGAATGCGCAAACATCACCACCCTCAGTGGTGACCGAGAAGGCTAAGCGGCTTTCCAACTCTTCGATTTTAAAATCCAATGTAGTGAGATCTTCTTCCAGAAACTGCTTTCTGGCTGCATCGAGCATCTCTTCTAAAGAGCTACGTTCTTTTTCCATTGTTCTTTTCTCCTTATATGTTAATATTTTGACAAGCCCTCGCGAGAATGAAAGTATCTCAACAATCCTTGTAAGGAAAGGATACTGAAAAATACTGCTTGCTGAAACCTCCAGTAGGGCGAAAAAGGGGGCGAAAAAGGGGGCTAGTTAATGTCGCAGCCCCAGGCCACGCAGAAAGCATCGACCGCAAGAGAGGAAAAAGATTGGTAGGTGCCATATCGGTGCAACCCCACTCGCCGCCTACCCTACTTTTTTGGCACATTGAAAGATGAGTGTGTGTGTAAGGAGCATCGTCTACTCATCTCATGATGAAGCGCGATCAGAACTTTTTACCTCTATGGAGATGTATTACAATCGCGTTCGCTGTCATTCGGCGCTCGGATACGTGAGCCCATGTATGTATGAACAAGTGGGGATCAACAGATGTAACGTAACGTTTGGCGTAGAGCAGTTTCCATGTTATAATAGAAAAGTCAACGTTACGTTACGTCAAAACGTTTTTCGTTCTCCTCATCTCAAACCTCTGGAGACTCTACGAAAACGGGACAAGCTCAGCTGAAAAACGATAGCAAAAGAGCAGATACACATAGCTAGAAAAGAACCTGCTTCTGTCTCGCCATTTTATTTGGCAGGTAACCACTCAGGACACTTGGCGACCGACAAAGTTTGCTGGCAAACATCCTCACACTACGTCTCAGTGCCTGCGGCGTCCAAAGGGGATACCTAAGTAGTTACTTTGGCAGGAATATTGACTGCGTAAGCTCAAAAGTCACGCCAATAATCCTGGCAAAACCGCGCAAGTTATTTGTCAAATGATTACTCTTTATGTGGAAAAAGCAGTCATTTTCTGAAGAGGGATGCGATGAATACTGATAGGATGCCTACCCCCAACCTGCGATTACGAGCAGAACGTGAGCAGCGGAAATGGTCACGCTTATACATGGCAGAGAAGCTGAACCTTGGTGATCCTAAAACGATAGGGCGCTGGGAACGAGGCACTGCCCAGCCAAGCCCTCACTTTCGACGAAAACTCTGTGAGCTTTTCGCAATGAGCGCCGAGGAGCTGGGTTTAATCTCATCAGGTGTGGCTCCATATGAAATACCTCCTCTCCATCCTAGCTTACCAATGTCGCAGCCCCAGACCGTGCAAGAAGAATCGATCGCAAGAGAGGGAAAAGATTGGTACGTACCATATTGGCGCAACCCTTTCTTTACTGGTCGCCAGGATGTGCTCACCTCCCTGCATACTGTTTTTTTCTCAGGGAGGTTGACAACCCTCTCCTATATCCAGGCGCTTAGTGGGCTAGGAGGGATTGGCAAAACACATATAGCAATAGAATATGCCTACCGTTATCGTGATCAATACGCTGGGATCTTTTGGGTACAAGCAGACACTCGTGACGACCTGGTTTCTAGCTGCACAGGACTGCTTGATTTTCTAGGACATCCACTCCGGGAGCGCCAGAAGGATGAAGATTCTCTTGGATTATTCAGCGACTGGTTGAGCAGGCATACTCGTTGGCTCCTGATCATGGACAATATTGAAGATTTAGCACTGATTCAACAAGTCCTGCCTGTAGACTGCCAGGGTCATATATTGTTGACCACACGCATCCAATCAACGGCATCCTTCGCTCGCTGCATTCCACTTGACAAAATGACAGATTCCGACGGGGCGCTTTTTCTCCTGCGTCGCATAAAACGCCTTGAGCCTGACGCCACGCTCGTTCAGTCTCCACCTACAGATCAGTGCTTAGGGCAAAGACTTTCAGATCTCCTGGGTGGTCTTCCGCTGGCACTCGATCAAGCAGGTGCATACATTGAAGAAACCGGGTGCAGTATCTCTGATTATCTGCAACGCTATACTCATCTGCGCTCTCAGCTTCTCGATCGGAGAGGGACATCAGTCAGAGATCATCCTCACTCTGTCACTGCTACCTTTTCTCTGGCCTACACACAGGTCAGGCAGAGGCAGCCTCTGGCAGCTGATCTACTCTGCCTCTGCGCCTTCCTCGCGGCAGATGGCATTCCCGAGGAACTCTTTCTCTCCGATGCGACTCGTCTGAGTAGATCAGAGAACTCAAGCGCCGAGGGTCTTATCCTCCCAGATCCGTACCAATTTGACCTGGCGATCGCTGTCCTGCGGAGTTTTTCTCTGGTGCAACGACAGCCCGAGACACAAACCATCTCGCTTCACCGCCTGGTTCAGGTTATCTTACAGGAGGGGATGAGCGAGCAAGAGCAGGTGAAGTGGCATCAGTGTGTGGTTCACCTGCTCAACGCGGCCTTTCCTGTTATCACCAGTGACACTGGGACAGACATCTGGGGACCTTGCGAGCGTCTTCTTCCCCATGTCATGACCTGTGCCGCAGTTTTTCCGACTCTCCTCCAGCACCAGCAGCTGGCTGAGTTACTCCTGAAAGCAGCGGACTATTTGGACCAGCGGTCCCAGTACGAACGAGCGAAATCGCTGTATCAGCAAGCGCTCCAGATCCAGGTCCAGGTGGTCGGTTTGGAGCATCCCGCCGTTGCCTCGCTCCAGAGCAAGCTGGCTTACCTCTATCGACTCCTGGGCGATTATGAACAGGCTGAGCGCCTGTTCCAGTCCGCGCAACAGGTGCTTGAACAGACCTGGGGACCAGAGCATCCTGAAATCGCGTTTCCACTCGAAGGTCTTGCGATGGTGTACTACGAGCAAGGCAAGTACGATCTGGCGCTTCCGTTGCAGCAACGAGCGTTGCAGATCCGAGAACAGACCTGGGGACCGGAGCATCTCGAAGTCGCCTTGTCGCTGAACCGCCTGGGGAATGTCTACATGGAGCAGCACAAGTACGATCTGGCTGAACAGGTGTATCAACGAGCGTTGCAGATCCGGGAACAAACAGGAGGGCTAGAGTACTTTCGGATAGCGGGCTCGCTCAGCAACCTGGGCAACCTCTATCGGGTGCAAGGCAGGTACGAACAGGCCGAACCACTCTGCCAGCGTGCGGTTCGTCTCGCTGAACAGACCCTGGGAGCAAGCCATCCTGATATGGCCGCGACGCTTGTGGTCCTGGCTGACCTCTACCGCGAGTGGGGGAAATATGAGCAAGCCAAACTATTGTATCAGCAAGCTCACTCGCTCTTTGAACAAGCGCTTGGTCCTGAGCATCACGTGGGAGCGTATCCCCTGCATGGTCTGGCTCTTCTCTACTGTGAACAGGGCTATTATGAGCAGGCTGAGGCACTTTTCCAACGCGCATTGCTGATCCGCGAGCGACGTCTGGGCCAACATCATCCTGAGACAGCCCAAATCTTGTACGACCTGGCGCGGCTCTGCAAGCTTCAAGGGAAGATGGACAACGCATCTTTACTAGCTGGAAGCTCTCTCCAGATCCACGCGCAGTCACTGGGAAACATTCACCCCAAAACGGTTGCTTCACGCGCCCTTTTGGCCCAGATAGAAGAAGCACGAAGAAGCACGAGGAAGCACGCAGGATAGAGGGTAGTTAACAGTTGCCTGATTTCATGTACTATCCTTATCCATCCTCAACTTCTTTCTGCATATGAATACTTGCTCCATGCTACAAATCATGCTATACTTTCGTCCAAGGACAAATGTTCGTCAAGGAAAAAAGATGCGGATCACTCGTACTCACCAACCCCTCACCTACGATGTGCGCTTACCTGACGAAGCCCAGGCCGATGCACTCCGTTTGCTGCATGTCTCGCGCTCTATTGTCAACCAGGCGCTAGAAATCCTCTGGCCGTCTCTTGATGCGTTTGGCGAACGGACCACAGGACCCGCTTGGAAACAGGTGGGGCAATATATCGGCAGCCCGCAGCCGCATGGAGATCGGCAGTGGCGCTGCGAGAGCGAAGTGGTCGGCCGCTTGCTGAGGGCGCAAGCGGAACGAAAAGAAGCCTTTGCCCTCATTGCCCCGATCCTCTCCGATGGCTTTATTTGCCCCAAGACGGAAAAGCGACCAGCAGGCAAGAACCGGGCGGCGCTGAAGCAAGCCATTGCCACGTTGCAAAAACAGGTGGAAGATGATGAAACCAGCTTTTTGACGCTGCAAAACGTCACCGAGCAATGCTGCAATTTTTTCTTGCAACACGACCATTTCCCTGCCTCATATGAGGAACTGCAATCCGTCCCGCTCCTCAAAGTCGGCATGTTGACCTATGCGGGCGATGATGGTCGTGAAAAAGGGCAAGCCTACCGCTTACACGTTGCGTTGGACGCTGGCATAGCACGGTTCCGGTTCCGCTATCCTGATGAACAGGGAGACTGGCACTGGCGCAAAATGGAGACGATCATTGTCTTACCCGATTGCCTCAAGGAGCGCCTACGTGGCGGAGCCCTCATGGCTCCGACGCTGCGGGAAGAGAGAGGGGCAAATGGAGAGCGGTTCGCCGGTGCTGGATTTCATCATCGAGGTGGAAAAAGAGGCTCCGCCTGAATGGGATGGGATGGGGCGAGTGCTTGGCGCAGACTGGGGCGTGCATTCCTTGCTCACCGCGACGGCGGTGGATGAAACTGGCGCGCAAGTCGGCAGACCGTTCTTTTTGGAGACGGGGGGCTTCGATGGGAGGCAGGCACGGACGCGCCGACAAATTGACGAGTTGAAGAAAAAAGTCGCACGCTTTGAGCAGGAACGAGATGCTGTGTCGCAAGGGCATTCCAAGCGAGCCTGGTACGAGATCCGCTTGGCGTGCTATCGCCGAGAGGTGGATCGGTGCTGGCGCAAGTATGAGCAACGCAATCGAGCATTGGCCCACCTTGCCAGTAATGTCTTGCTCCTGTTGTGCCGTCTGCATGGCTGCCAGTTGGTGTCGATGGAATCGCTCAAAACGCTGAAAACCACCGGGCGTGGAGTGCGTGGGCGCTGGCGCAATTACCGCAACAATGCCACGATTCGAGGCGAGATCTGGCGGCTCTTGCGGTACAAGTGTCATCTGGTGGGCCTGCGTTTTCAGACCTGCCCCCCACGAGGCACCTCGCATACCTGTCCCCATTGCGGTACCTCCGCCAGAACGTATCGCTCCCCAGATGAGCGGGGAGAAACTGTCCCCTGGGGACGATGGCTGTGGTGTGAGACCTGTAGCTTCAACGGGGATCGCGATTATTGTGCCTCGCTCAACATTGCTCGCCTGGGTATGGCATATCTTCTCCACATGAAACACACGGGCAAGGCGCGTGCTTGCTCGATCACTGACCCGCGGGTCAAGCCTGTGTCGTATACCGGCGCAGGCTCGGCGTTGCTGTTGCCGCCGACGGGACCAACCCCGCCCGACATATTCGGGGAAAGATCTGTTACGTTCCTGGTTGGTTGGGTTCGGCTTTCTTGCAATCGTCACTGCCGAAGGCGGTGTTCTTGCGATTGTATGGATAGTTGTATCTTGCTTAGGATAGTTACGGATTTTAGCAACGGTTCTGTTGCAAGAAGAAAGTTGATCAGTCAGAATAGCGAGAAAAGAAGAACAAGAGACCGGTTAGGCCGCGCGGAAATGCTAAATTCCTCATAGCACATGGGTATCATGGCGCAAAGCACAGTTTTAATCCACTTGTTCGACAATGAGTAGAACCTGGTTCCACAATGGCACTGTGAGCAGCATGGAATTGACATAATATGTTATGTTAATTTCCATATTTCGGCTGTATCATGATTGATTGAAGCCACCATATGTTGTGGTTCTTGTTGCTGCCACATGAGCGCTTCTATGGTGCCATCTTCTACCAGATAGGATGAGATGTGGTTGCCATTGGCGGCATTCCATCGGGCTCATGAACATCGGAGAGGTCTTTGATCCGGCACTCTTCCCCCCTTGTGGAGACGATTGCTCATACTATCGCAGAGATGATGCAATGCGCCCTGGCACCGGCGCATCTCCCCAATTCCCAGGAGGGAAAAGTGATTGTGCAGGCTTTCTTTCAGCAACTCCGCCACCTGATTCTCCAATCATTCTCGTCGTCCCATGTTCAACAGGAAAGAACGATTCCCTTTGAAAACATTGACACAATGGAATTCCCCCGTGAAGGATGCACCATTCGTTACTGGCTCACAGGCCCTGTGGAGCGCCCGTTCAATGTCCTTACACATGCAGCAGGCATCGATCATCGAGAATGGGAAGAGACCATAAAGGTGCTCGCCCGAGAATATCGTGTTTTCTATTGGGACGTGCGCGGACATGGGGACTCGCGCCCGGCAAGCAGTCCGTTTACGCTCGCACGCGCGACTGACGATTTATTGGCAATACTGGAGCATCTTGGGGCCAAACAGATCACCCTGGTCGGCCATTCAATGGGTGGCAATATCTCCCAGGAGGTGATTTTTCGCGTTCCCCAACTGGTGCGAGCGGCAATCCTCCTGGGTTGTACTTGGAACACGCAGAGGCTTTCCTTCCAGGAAAAATGGCAGGCTCGCCTGGGAGCGCCGTTGCTGAATCTGTATCCTTACAACCTGCTCCGTCGCCAGAGCGCTGACATCAGCGCAGAGCGCCCCGAGGTTCGTGCCTATCTCTACGAAGCGTTTGGGAGGCTGAGTAAAGCTGAATTCACAACAGTCATTCTCCAACTGCTGGAGGGTCTGCATGAAGAGCCTGGCTATCAGATTCCGGTCCCTTTTCTTCTGCTTCATGGTGAGCATGATCGAACTGGCAATATTCGGAAGCTGGCACCCATTTGGGCGCGAGCTGAACCGCAGTGTGAATATACGGTCGTTCCTCGTGCCGGGCATGTCGCCAATATAGACAATCCGCAGGCTTTCCACCAGTTGCTTCTGGATTTCCTCCACCGCCATACGCCCTTGCAATCAAGGAGCTGATTTCTCTTCCCCACTCTCGCCTTTTTGCACCCATTGACGCGGCTCCCGCCCTCTTCCCCAAATGTGCTGATCATGTGCGATGAGTTTAGGATCACCTGTGTGTCTTAGAGGTGAAAGGGAATTGATCCCTCTCGCACGTCTCGTTTGAATACAGAGAAACCTAGAAAAGGGAACCATTGATGGACATTACATCGTTAGGGCGTACCGGCTTGAAAGTCAGCCGAATCTGTCTGGGGACCGCGACCTTTGGCAATCAGGCAAACGAAGCAGCATCCTTCTCTCTTATGGATGCCGCTGATCAAGCTGGCGTCAATTTTTTTGATACCGCCGACGTCTATCCGTTCGACGCTGATTTAGAGAACGTTGGCAAGACGGAGGAGATCGTTGGGAACTGGCTACGTGAGCGCAAAGCCCGCGACCGCATCGTGCTAGCAACCAAGTGCTACAGCAAAATCGGTCCAGGCCCCAACGACGAAGGATTGAGCCGCCGTCACATTCTTGCCGCCTGTGAGCAGAGCCTACGCCGCCTCAAAACGGATTACATCGATCTCTATCAAGTGCATGCCTTTGATCCAACCACGCCTATTGAGGAAACGCTGCGTGCTCTTGACGACCTGGTGCACGCGGGCAAAGTACGCTATATTGGCTGCTCAAACTTCCCGGCCTGGCGACTCGCCGATGCGCTCTGGACCAGCAAACTGCTCAATCTGGCCCGTTTCGAGAGCGTCCAGCCCCGCTACAATATGCTCTTCCGCATGGTCGAAGACGAACTGATCCCGCTGTCTCAGGCTCATAACGTTGGCGTTATCGTCTACAATCCTCTTGCCGCTGGTATGCTGACCGGACGGTATCGCCAGACACGTACTCTTGAGCAAGATACTCGTTTTACACTAAAAAACAGCGGAGGCATGTATCAGAGACGCTACTGGCACGATCCTATGTTTGAGGCCGTTGACCGTCTCGCCGGCATCGTAGAGCCGCGTGGCAAGAAGCTTGTCGAGGTAGCGCTGGCCTGGGTTCTGGCTCAGCCTGGCATTACCTGCGCCATTCTAGGAGCCAGCAAGCTGGAACAATTCGCGGAAAGTTTACGTGGTGCCACTGTTTCATTAGATGAAGAGGAGCGCAAAATCTGTGATGATCTTTGGTACACCATGCCACGTGAGCGTGATCCCCTCCTTGCGCGTCGGTAAGCCTGACCCTGGCATGCTCATCGATGCGGCTACAGCCCCGCCCTCCAAATGTGCTGATCATGTGCGATGAGTTTAGGATCACTTGTGTGTCCTAGAGGTGAAAGGGGATTGATCCCCTCTCGCCCATCAAGTTTGAAATTGCATAGATAAAATCAGATTGATCAATAAGAAAGAGAGAAACTATGACCAATCATCAGACTGGAACACATGAGGAGTGGCTTGCGGCCCGGCTGGAGCTGCTGGAGGAAGAGAAGGCGTTGACGCGGCGCAGCGACGAACTGGCGCGCAGACGGCAGGAACTGCCCTGGGTTCGCATCGACAAGCCGTACCGCTTCGAGACAGACGAGGGCACAGCGTCCCTCGCCGATCTCTTCAGGGGGCGCTCGCAACTGCTTATCTATCACTTCATGTTCGGACCCGAGTTCACGGCAGGGTGTCAGACCTGCTCGTCGATCGCCGACGGCTTCGACGGCTCGGTTACCCACCTTGCTAATCACGACGTCACGCTCTGTGCGGTGTCACTGGCTCCGCTCGCAAAACTGCAGGCATACAAGCAGCGGATGGGCTGGAGCTTCCCCTGGGCGTCTTCGTTCGGCAGCGACTTCAACTACGACTTCAGCGTCTCCTTTACGGAGCAGCAGCAGCAGTTAGGAGCCGTCGAATACAACTATCGCCAGGGCGACGTCAGCTCACGCACCCACGACATCGCCGCAAACGAGGCGGTGGCTGAAGCCATGGCGAAGTTCGCGGCGGGTACCGGCACGGACGTGGCAACGTATGCGCGACAGACCCCTGGCATGAGCGCGTTCGCGCTTGAGGATGGCGTCATCTACCATACCTACTCGACCTACGCGCGCGGGTTGGATGGGCTCTGGAGCATGCAACAATGGCTCGACCGCGCACCACGCGGTCGCAACGAAGCAGGCCCCTGGTGGCGCCGCCACGACGAGTACGACAAGGAGTAAAACCACGGGTCACCCCGAATTGTTCGAACATCGGTTCGAACAATTCGGGGTGGTAGAAAAAGCAAGAGAAAAGAATGGATGATGCTCAATCCAGAGCCGGCTCAAGGCCCAACGAAGTCGATATAATGGTACGATGGTTTCTTTTAGCTTCTTTCC
>NZ_BIXY01000129.1 GCF_008326305.1 Dictyobacter arantiisoli
CAGACTTCCAGCCAGCCGAACTCCAGGTAGGCGAGATTCATCCCGCTGAACTGACCAGCCTGCTCAACCTGCTCTATCAGAACCCTGCCATGAGACAGCACTATTCCCAACAGGCCCACACCTATGCCACTGCCGCCCGCTTCCATTGGGATACCATCGCACGACAATGGGACCAGCTTTTCCAATCTCAATTAAACACATAAGCCGCTCACACCCACCCACAATCCCAACGGATCCCCCGTAGCAACCACCCTTCACGGGCAATACCACCTCAAGAAGGTGATTGAGGCACCTCACGCCGTAGCAACCACCCTTCACGGGCAATACCGTTTAAATAACGAGAATCATGACGAAAAACGTAGGTGCGTGCCAAGGCCGCAGCCGAGGTGCGCTTTCCCGTTCACGTACCGACATCTCGCCTCATGCTACCCCGGCAGAAGGAATGATTTGGGAAAAAACCAACCCCCTCGACAGAGAAGGCCTCATCCTTTACGGTGAGGCTCCGTGAATCGTACCAGCATCTCGCCCGGAGGCTCCTTCATCCCGCAACCGTCCTGCCAGGGTGCGTCGCAGAGCGTTGGGGGAGATGGCCGTACGTGAACGGGAAAGCGCACCTCGGCTGCGGCCTTGGCACGCACCTACGTTCTCCATCATTTGTGGTTTTCCCCAAAATCACTCTTATTTTAACGGTATTGCCCGTGAAGGGTGGTTGCTACGAGGATGGGCACGAGTGGTCATCCTTCCTCTTCTTTAAAAGGCGCCGGTCAGGCACAGAGACAGCAAAAAGTGGTGAATATCAATGGTTTTCACACCATTTTCACATCAGAAGCAAAAATTTCACACGTTCCTCACGCGTAATAGAGTAAGCTGTACTTAGAGAAATCGCTGGGATGCGAATCTCACACAACGGATGTATTCTGGTAGCTAGCGGAAGCAGGATGCCCGTCATGCATGACAACAGCGCTGCCAACGCATTAACTGAAAATGGCGATAAGAATACGCTGGAACACTCGCTGGAAATCCCGGTGGATGCACCGCGTTTCTCCAATCTGGGGCAAGCCGTCGCCAACCAGGAACATGGAGGGCTCCATCACCAACAACACATTCTGGTGGTTGAGGATGATCCAACACTCGCCACACTGGAAGCTGACATATTAACGGCACATGGGTATCACGTCGTCGCTGTAGCCAGTGGTGAGCTTGCTCTTGCCACGCTCCACCACACTATTCCCGATCTTGTCGTGCTCGATCTCGAATTACCGGGAGAGATTCATGGTTGGGATGTCCTGCAAACTCTCCGAGCGCAGGCGAGTATCCCCGTCTTGATCACCTCCAGTTCTGTGACCAATGCACGCAAATATCTACGCAACCGTGGAGAGAGTCGTCAGATGTTGGATCATTTGTCGAAACCCTACTCACTACAGGCTCTACTCAAGCGCATCACTCGTATGTTGCCGCACCTACCATCACAATAGTTCTTCTTCTTTAGTTACAAAGGAGCATCATATGGACCGCTACGAAGATCGCGAAATTTTGCGTAATGGTGGATTTGCTGAAAATGAAGTCGTTCAGCTTAACAAGCTTCGTAAGGACTACTCGGATAAGGAGAAGAACCAGGCTCAGATCGCCAAGCGTCGCCTGGAATTTATTCGCTGGCTGGTCTCAACCGGCAAACTCTCGGAGCAGATCGCGTAAAGCAGATGCCCCACAACCACTGATCCTCAGACAGGACAGCACAAAACAGCACGTATCAATATGTGAGAGAACTGGCTAGCCCAGTCCAGTATCCGACTACTACGACTACTACACACCGGGGCATGACCACATTGCTGGTCATGCCTTTTTATGATGGCTCCTTATTGTCATAGTAGACGATCATGCCATCCTGTTCAGAAAAAGTCGTTTCTTTTTTCAGCTTCTCTAACTGTGGATAAGAGGGCAGTTTGGAGACCGCGCCCATGATGCGCGCGACCATATTGGCAGGAGGATCAAAATGCTCTAATTTATTGAATAAGCGGTCAACATCTTTAAATTCATCAGTATCGTCGGCATTATTAGTGTTGCCAGTGTTATCAGGATCGTCAGGTTGGTCAGCAAAATGAAACGAAGTGGAAGCTTTGTGCTGCATAATGATTTCCTTCAACAATATTTGTATCATCGCACTTCTACTAATACGGTTAAGCTTAGAGAATAGTTTCAATTTCTAAGCTTTCTTATCTTTCTTATCTAGTACTTTGTTAAACTTCGTTTGATGAGTTGTGGGGGGAGATGACAGGGGCACAGACAGCCCCCGATCCCCCAGTCAAGGGGCTCGCCGCCCCTTGCATCCCCGCCACTCATCACATGATGGGATTACATCCCCAGCCGAAATTGATGCCTATGCTTTGATTGTTGCTCGGGTCAGACGGTGAAGGCGGACGAGCGACTCAGGCGGTGCAGGAACTGGCTGGCGATGCGTTTGTCGATGCGCTCACCGATACGGGCGACGAGGACGTTGGCCGGCTCAAGGCTGACGTTGGGTTCGGTGGTCGAGTATTCGACGAAGCCCTGGGTAGCGAAAAGATGCTTGATGAGCTCACGATAACGGAACATGGAGATCCCCAGTCCCTCGGCATCCCAGTGCCAGGAGAGGCCGATGGCGAAGAAGATCATGTCCTCTTTGGCGTCCAGTTCGAGGGCAAAGGCGAGCATCTGTTGCGCGATGCCCATGCCGCGCCAGTCGGCGCTGACCTCGATGGCGACCTCATAGAGATTGTCGACGCCATCCCACCATTCGTCGGCGGGGGCGATGGTGACCTGTCCGATGATTTCGCCGGTCGGGGTGTGAGCAACGGTGAGGGCACAATCTGGACTGCGCGCGATGTCAAGCAGGAGTTGATGTTCGCGCTCCGGGACACGCGAGAAGGCGCTTAAGCCTTTATCCGCGTGCAGGCGATCAATCAGCGAGGGGGGACAAAAGTCGCGCAGGAGTACCGCCCCACGCGAGGTTTGCAGGGTCCGAATGCGCGAGGGGGTGCTGGAACGGTTGAGATGCAGGAGATCAAAGAGATCCGAGAACGGCGAGTGGCTGCGTGTAACCGGGAAGGCCTGACGAATTGAGGACGGAATGAGCATATGGCGCAGCAATCCTACCGTCTGACGATTGGCATAGTTGATCTCCCAGCGCCGGGCCTGGGGCGGGAACTGCTCACTGCGATCCAGAAAGGTCGTCGGAAACTCTCCCGTGTGCGCGATCTTCCCCATCACCTGCTGACCTGACAACTCCTGCTCTCGCGCCTGCTCCCAGAGGGGACGCCAGCGCTCAATCCATTCCCTGGGGAGATCCACCGGCAGGGATTGTTCGGACATCTCGGCCCAGAGCGCGCTCCAGGCCCGTGGTACCACACTATAGAGCGCATAGCCGCCGCCACCGAGCGCGACCCAGCGTCCACCACAATAGGTATGCGCCAATTGATGCGCCAGCTTCATCTGCGCCGAAATCCCGCGCATCGTCAGATTAAGATGGGTTAGCGGGTCCCAGGCATGCGTATCACAACCATGTTCGGTCACAATGACATCCGGTGCAAAGGCCGTCACCAATTGGGAAAGCAAAGGATTCATCGTCTCAAGATAACTATCATCCTCGGTAAACGGCTCTAGAGGCACGTTTACGGCGTAGCCACGCGCGTTCCCATTGCCCATTTCCAATACATCGCCGCTGCCAGGAAAGAGATAGCGGCCCGTCTCGTGGATCGAAATCGTCATCACCCGAGGATCATCATAGAAGGCGCGCTGCACGCCATCCCCATGATGAGCATCGAAATCCAGATAGAGGATCTTGGCCTCGACCGCCTGCAGGACATGTGCGATGGCGACGGCGGCATCATTATAGACGCAGAAGCCCGACGCGCGATCCGCCCAGGCGTGGTGCAGTCCTCCCTGGGGATGGAAGACGTGCAGTGGGCGCTCATCCTCAGATGCGAACGTCCCACCTTCTGGCAATCCCATTACCGCGCTCAGCGCCACCAGCGAGCCGCCCGCGATCACCGCCGAAACATCATGCATCCCGGGCACAGGCGGAGTATCGCTATCGAAACCATAGCGCTGCGTCAGTTCGGAGCGCAGTGCCAGCGTCGCCGCATCCGCATCCTTCGGCACCGGCTGGCTGAGTTGCTGGACAGCCGCCAGATAGTCCTCATCATGGATCAGGCTCAACTCACTGAGCGTGGCGGGCCGCAGTTCCAGGCGTGTCCGCTCATCATCCATCTGCCAGAGATCGCTACAGGCCAGCAGATCGATCAGCGCACGCAGGCGGCTGGGATGCAGGGGATGCTGAAGACCAAAATCGTAGTTCAATTCCAGCGGATCAAAGATCAGCCGGGCCCGATGTGTCGAAAAAGCATTCGTCATCTTATTCTATTGCCGCCTTCTTCTATCAGGATCTGATGGTAAATGGACTGCCAAACGAGTAGGTGATGCCTTCGGACTTGAGGCGCATCAATAACGGCGTGGGATTAATCGTTCCCAGGCGGATCGTCGCCACCGTCAATGCACCATCGGGTAGTGGCGTGGCTAAGACACTATTAATCCGCATATGCAGCTCGGTTGCCAGCAGTAATGTCCGTGCCAGAGGCGTCATATCGCCAGGGCGCAATGCGATATCCAGTTGCATGCCTGGTTCAAAGGTCCCCATCGCACGAGCCAGAGCCAGCAACAGATCGCTACGCGTCAACATGCCCACCAGCACCGTCTCCGTCTCCTCCTTCACCAGCATATACTCCACCACCAGCAAACAATGCAGACCCCACTCAACCAGAATCTGAGCGGCTGCGGCCACACTGGTCGAAGGCGTCACGCGCAGCGAGGCTGCATGCATCACCTCCACCACCTTGCGATCCTGCCAGAGAAACTGATGATCCTGCTCAGACAACGCCACCGCCAGATCAATATCCTGCGCCGAGAGCAATCCCTCGCAGAGCAACAACGTCGTACGCACCCCCTCAGGACTGTTCTGATACATCTTGCGCGCCACCGGCAAATGATGCACGCTAAACTGACGCAACAAATTCGCAGCATGCGCCAGCGTATCATCTGGCTCAACCGTGGTTAATTTTGTTGCCATAATATCGCGAACAATCATAACACCCTCCCGAATGCTTATCAACGCCACAGGGCCCACGCTGGCCTGCCCGCGTCAATAGGTAAATAGATTGTCTGTATCATAGCACATAGTGGCCTCATCTGTAGGTGCGCGCCGAAGCAAGGGACAGAGCGTTGGGGGAGATTTCGGTGCGAGCAAGAGGAAAGCGCACCTCGGTTGCGACCTCGGCACGCACCTCCATTTCTCCATCGTGCTTCTCGTTGTTTAAGCGGTATTGCCTGTAAAGGGTGGTTGCTACGAGGGATTCGAGGCGTTTGCGAGCAGGAAAGCCTCGCCGGGCGGATAGACGATGTCGACGCTACTGATCTCCTGCTCATGATCCATGTGCTCAAAGATACGCAGCAGGATACCGGCATCATCAATATCCTCCTGCCGCTCTAGCAGGGGCCGGCTGATGCGTCGATCATCGGAACCAGCGTAGACAAAGAGTGGACACTGGATCTCGCGGGGTTCGATCACCGGCCAGGAGACCAACGCCTGCCAGCATGCAATTAAAGCAGGAATATGGCGCTGCTCCACCCAACGCACATCCTCGTTATCCAGACCAAGCTGGCGTAGCGTACCCTCCTGCCAGGCCTTATCGAGAACGCGCAGATCTGATGTAATTTGCTCAATCCGCTCTTTAAAATAAATATGCCCAAAGAAACTCCCGGCCACTACCGCACGCTTCACACGTTTGGAATGGGCCGCCAGATGCAGCGCCACCGTCCCACCAAAGGAATGGCCCCAGACCAGAAACGTTTCAGCCTTACAGGCATCAGCTACCGCATACACATCGGCCAGCATCTTCTCAGGACTATAAGCCTTTGGATCAGTTGGACAATCACTCTCACCAATTCCCCGCCGATCCAGCGTAATCACCTGGAAATGCTGGCGCAAACGCTCGACATATCCCAACTCCTGCCACTGCTGTCGCATCTCATCAAAGCCCTGTAGCAGTAACAAAGCTGGCCCCTCCCCCTGCACATCATACGCAATCTTCACCCCATCAGACGCAGTAAGAAACATCTGAACCTCTCTTCTAAACACCTATCAACAGAACAACAGACAGACTCAAAACATTATAAATAATAAAACAAACACAAAGCAAATAAAGCATCTGCTCACACCCCATAAACGACTGAAACAGGACATTTCTCGGATCTACATCCTTTAGAATGAAAGCAAGATGCAGGAGCGGCAACCCCTGACGGACAATACTGCTCAAAGACCGAGAAGCATGATGGAGAAATGGAGGTGCGCTTTCTCCTTCATCGTACCACCATCCTTGAGGTTTGGAGAGGCTACGGGCGAGATTTCGGTGCGTGCAAGGGCGAAGAGCCCATTTTTCACCTGAAAGTGGCATTGCGCAACAAAAATAGTGTATACTATATACAGTTTAAAAGTGTTTTGGACGCTGAGCTGTATCGCCTCACCTTGTTCTACATACACTGTTTATTGCGAAAGATGAGCAATTCAAGTATTCTTGGCCTTGACCAGAGCACTGCCCTGGCCTTCACTTTCTCCTCCACCCACGTCGTGGGCGAACCATCGATGCGAATTTCTATTGCCTTGTTGTGCGCTTTTTTATGCTCTTGCTGCTCTACCGTATGTATCTTTTTCCGGATGGAAATCGTGTAACTATTGGGTCCTCAGATCCAAACAGGTTGTAGGGTAGCATTGAACACTGGGGGCACAAAAAGGAGAAAAGGGGTTGATATGAAAATAGCACATATTGCGCCTCCCTGGATTACCATTCCTCCAAAAAATTATGGCGGAACCGAGAACGTTATCTATAATATCGTGGAAGAGCAGGTGGCACAAGGCCACGATGTGACACTCTTCGCGCCAGGTGATGCCAGAACGTCGGCACGTCTGATCTCGTTCTTCTCTCGCTCATTGCTCGAAAGTGGTGTCCCCTGGCAAGCCCATTTAAAGGCATATTTCCACACCTATAAAGCGATTGAGTATCTAAAAAATCATCAATTCGACATTGTGCATACTCATCTCTCTTCCAGTGCGGATATGTACACTTTTCCGTTAGCCAGTCAATTGTCCATACCCATGGTCACCACCTTACACAGCCGCTTCCCCTTTGATCGTGTACAAGAATGGACCGGCGATGCCGATGATTTCTATATGGAATGGATTAAATCGGTGCCAATGATCGCGATTAGTGAGAGTGCTAAAGCAGAGGTCACCTATCCATTGCATTTTGTAGGAACCGTCCCGCATGGCCTGCCGATGCATGAATTCAAACCCACCACGCTCCATCCCGAAAACTATCTCGCCTGGATGGGACGATTTGTCCCCGAAAAAGGAGCCCACACCGCGATTGAGGTCGCACGAGCCACAGGCCTCCCTTTGATCCTGGCGGGCACCATTGATCGGCACATCCCGGTCTCTATCGAATACTTCGAGCGTGAAATCAAACCCTCTATCGATGGGCGGCAAATCAAATATATTGGTCCAGTCAACATGCAGGAAAAAATCGCGCTCCTGAGTGGAGCACGCGCCTTTTTGAATCCTATCACCTGGGAAGAACCCTTCGGCATGGTCATACTTGAAGCCATGGCCGTCGGTTGTCCTGTCATCTCCTTTGCCCGTGGGGCCGCGCCAGAAGTCCTTGCCCATGGCGAAAGTGGATTTTTGGTACGCGACAAACAGGAAATGATTCGGGCCTTAGCACAGATTGACCGGCTCGACCGCCGTACGATTCGGGACTATGTGGATCGCAATTTTTCCGCTCAGAGCATGGTCAAAAAATACAGCGAGATTTATCAGCGTGTCCGCACCGCTCATCTGCTCAAAACGGTCCGCATGAAACGCTCGGTTGCCGACACCATCACCTCAACCATCCCTATCATCACGACCACACGGCCCCTGGCCTCCAATAGCGAAGCCGTCACAGGCAACTACAGTGTCCCCAGCGTCTCCCGCACGCCACAACGCCCCCAGATCTCATACGAAGTTGATCAAAAAAGCATCCGTCAGTAAACTTACGGCCAAGCCCGGCTCCAATGGTCGGGCTTCCGTATCCAACCTCTACCTTTTTTCAAGGAATTCCAACCAATTTCAAAAAAGCCACGACAGACTCTTGACCTGGAGCACTCCAGGTAGTGCATAATGCCTTTATGTCAAATACTACAGAGACGAAAACGCCTCCCCACTTTACGCTCCAGGAAGTGGTTGAGAGAAGTGGTCTGAGCGAACATACGCTCCGTTACTACGAACGGATTGGCTTACTCGCAAGAGTACAGCGAGACAGCAGTAGTGGGCATCGCAGATATAGCGCTGAAGATGTCCAGAATATTGAGACGCTGGCTTGCTTACGCACAACGGGTATGTCGATTGAGGATATGCGGATGTATTTTGCTCTTCTTCAAGAGGGAAAAGCGGCTGCCGCTCAGCAGCTTGCTCTCTTTGAAGGGCAAAAAAAAGCGCTGGAACAAGAGCTGGCGCAGAAACAAAAGCATCTTCGCTACCTGGAACAGAAGGTCGCATTCTGGAAAGCGGTCCAGAATGGCGACGATGCAAAGGCGCGGGAAATTGGTACAATCACCACTGGTCTGGCAAAACGGATCATTACAGAAAAATAAGCTCTCTTCTTGACTTGAAAGGAACTACTCATGACAATAGCAATCATCACCGGCGGAAGCCGTGGGCTTGGAAAATCTATGGCGCTCAATGTCGCAACAAAAGGACATGACGTTATTCTGACATATAATAGCAAAAAAGAAGAGGCCGAAGAGGTAGTCGCTTTGATCGAGAAGCAGGGTCGCAAAGCCGTCGCACTGCAACTCAACGTGTCTGATACTAAATCTTTTGCCGCCTTTGCAGCAGCGGTGAAGCAGGCACTCAAACAGACCTGGAACAGGGATACCTTTGACTTCCTCGTCAATAATGCTGGATTTGGTATTCACGCCTCATTCAGCGAGACGACCGAAGAGCAATTTGACCAGATGGTCAACGTCCATTTCAAAGGCGTCTTCTTCCTCACACAAACGCTGCTTCCCTTGATGGCGGATGGCGGACGTATCATCAACCTCTCATCAGGACTTGCGCGCTTTTCCTATCCAGGCAATAGTGCCTATGGTGCAGCCAAAGGTGCGGTTGAGGTACTGACGCGCTACCTGGCAGTCGAGCTTGGTCCGCAACATATTGCCGTCAATACGGTCGCTCCTGGCGCCATAGCAACAGACTTTGGAGGCGGCATGGTTCGTGATAATGAAGCAGTCAACCAACGGATTGCCTCACAGACGGCACTTGGTCGCGTCGGTCAACCCGAAGACATTGGTGGTATCGTCGCGGCATTACTCTCCGAGGAGACCCGCTGGGTCAACGGGCAGAGAATCGAAGCTTCCGGTGGTATCCATCTTTAAGCTCGATTTTGTACATTTTTAGGCTTGTGAGCCCGCGAAAAAGGGTGAGTGCGACGCATTTTCGAGCTCACGCTTTCAAAATTGTACAAAGTCGAGTTAAGATAGTGTTTGCTTCCCACTCCCATCGGGATCTTGCTACTCACCTGCTGACAGGCGCCGACGCGCCTGCGCCCTTTTGAAAAGCCTTCTGTTGGCACCTATGGGATTGCGTCCCCATAGGCGCCAACAGAAGCGGGATTGTTAAGGGTGCAACCCTTAACCTGGGGTCCGGGGCTGTGCCCCGGTCTCTTCCCTCCTCCCGCCCGCGTAGCGGGCAACCCTTCAAATGAAGCCAGCAGTACTCTGATCATGCATAGGCATATGCGAATTATGCAGCATTTAAAGCATCTTCTTTACAAAAAGTTTTCAAAATCTTAATAGATTTTTTATTCCATAACGCTTTATTTTATGTTATACTAGCTGCGTACGAAACGAACAGGCGTAGACTCATATTCTCTAGTAAAGCAGGAGGTACTTCCTTGTACTACAACCGTATTGCATAAGTGTCTCAGCTCTGCTCTGCTATAGAACCATTTTTGATCCAGTCCCAATCCCAAACCCAGTCATATTCATATTCTCTCCCCTTTTTCCTTCTGCTATGTGAAGGGAAGTAGAACCATATTCTGGTTTTCCACTTCCCTTCGCATAGTATTTTTCCTGCTCTGCCCCTTCTGGTGGCACGCTATCTTGTAGCCTTGAATATGCGATGCAACTTGCTCACTGAGCTCCTGTGAGGTACAATAACAAATACACCACTTTCAAGAAGGGATGCCGTCAGGTATGCATATTCGCTTTTTACATCAGGATGATTCCGCTAGCTTCCATATGCTCCGTCTACACGGATCTCAGGAAGCGCCCGATGCTTTTGATCCAACCTATGAGGAAGAGCAGCAGAAGACATTGCGTGAGGTTGCTGAGAACCTCCAGGTCCTGGGAGATCCACCGGAGCACTTTGTGCTGGGCGCCTTCGACGAGCAAGGGAATTTGTTAGGCACGGCTGGCTTTACACGTGACCACCGGACCAAAATGCGCCACAAAGGCTTGCTATGGGGTGTCTATGTCATGCCGCCCGCCCGCCGTCAGGGTATTGCTCGCATGCTGCTCCAGGAACTCATTCAGCACGCGCAGCAGTTGCCCGACCTCGAACAGATCCATCTCTCGATTATCGCCGCCAACGTCCAGGCGCGCGAACTGTACAGCTCACTTGGCTTTCAAAGTTACGGCCTGGCCCCCCGCGCCGTGAAACAGGACGGCCTCTATCTCGACGAAGAACTGATGATCCTCCTTTTAGATCCAACCCTTTAGATAGAGACAACTCATCCAATTCACACAAGAATGTACCCAATTGAGAAAACAAGAGCACTCACAGAAAAAGATGAGAGTGCTCTTATCTATCAATCATTTATTTCATATTGATGATAATGAGCGCAGAGATATTTCGCACTCTCCTCCGTACTGGCCCTTACGCTACCAAACATCGCGCGTCGGACTCGAAGAGGGCGACAGGAAGTCGCGGACTTTATTACGTAGCGATGTCAAGGCATTTATGTGTTGACCGAAATCTGGTAATGTCCCGAGTTCTTCTTGCGCTTTCTCAATAATAGAATTCATACTAGCTACTTGATCCCCCTTATACCTTTCTCGGTTGGCTTCCATTGATGTTATATTATACTTGATTGTCTCCGGCAGAGCACTAAGCTTAGATCTAAAAAAATCTATTTCATCATGTAGAGAGGCTATTTCACCTAAAGCATCACTGTCCGTTCGCTGGAATAAATCGTTATATTGTTTGCTAAATTCTTCAATCTTTGATCCAGCCGTTATTTCAGTCTTCTTCGCTTTTGCTACCTCCTGGTTAAATAAATCACTCCAATACTTAAAACCGACCAATGCATCGTGTTCATTTTTCATAGCTTCGGGATTAAAGGCTGCTTTGAACATTTGATAATAGGTTGGCTCATCAATATGTAGCTCTGGTACTGGTCCTCCTGCAGAGTTTGGATCAGCTAACCTTTCAGCTCGCATTGGCTGTAGATAATCTCTTACCTGTATGTCCTCTCTTTGCTGTATTTGCTGTAATTCCCTTCTTGTCTGTAGGTGCGCTCTTAGCTGTATTGGCCATTGGTTCAACTGTGACTCTCTCTCGCCCTTAAACGGGCGCACCTCTCGCTTGGTGAAGTCTAACGGCTGCTCATATTGGGGTCGATTATATAAATTCTGAAGCACTCCACTCTCCTCCTCCATACGCCCGCTATCACTTAATGTCCGCATACTCTCGCTACTCTCGCTACTCTCGCTATCACTTAAGATTGCATAATTATCAGGAGCCGGTGACTCTGACGGTTCAATTCTACCTTCCGGTCGTATTGGCATGCTTTATCCCCTTTCAAACATTTGAAGTTCCAACTTCACAATGCAGTAGACATATACAAAAATTCCTGTATTCTATAGTTTTTAATTATAACCTTTATTGACACTCCACCCGGATAAATCCGGGGGATTCTTCTTTCCACCATCCGACTTGCTCAGCAGGATTGCTCCTGGAGAGTAGCGGTCCGATGTCCAGAAGCGTTTCATGCACTCACGGGTGCAT
>NZ_BIXY01000130.1 GCF_008326305.1 Dictyobacter arantiisoli
GAGTGTGACAGCTTGCTGCTTGAATTCCTTGGTATAGATCGGTTGAGATTTGCCCATTGAACCCTCCTGATATGAGTATAGCAGATTTCTCTTCTCCGACCCTCCAAATTCGGGGGAATTCCAATTACCAGATATCGCTCGTATTATGGAACAGGAAGCGAAAAATCCAAAGTATCGGAGGATCTAATTGAATGCTTCTACTTAACTTCAGTCATCCCTTAACGAATGAACAGCGAACACAAATAGAAACGCTCGCTGCAGCGGCGATCGATGATATACGTACTATACCCGTGCAGATCAATCAGGATGAACCACTTGACCAGCAAATCATCACTATCGTAAATGCAGCAGGACTCTCATCTGAAGAGTTGCAAACAAGTACACTGCTCATTAATCCACCCGGTTATGCGCCAGCAGCATTCGCGCTACTGGCCGAACTCCATGGTCGGATAGGTCATTTTCCCACGCTCATTCGTCTCAAACCCCAAAAGGGTGTTATTACAACCTATGAAGTAGCTGAACTGCTAAATTTGCAAGAAATTCGTGATACAGCACGCATCAAGAGACATGAGAATTAATAGGAACATACAGGTAGATACATCTATGCGATCAACGTAGGTCCGATCCCTCGCGGTCGGGCTCCCTTACTCGTACGCTCAAGCTCCCTTCGCCACTCCATCCTTCGTTTTCAGATTCTGAGAAGCGGTAAAAGGGACTGTTGCGTACGTTTCACGGAGCCTCACCGTAAAGGATGAGGCCTACGTTGTCTGGGAACGTTGGTCATCCACCCAAAAACCTCTACCCGTAAGACCCTCTCCCCTGAAAAAGGAAAGCCGTGCAAATGATCGCAGAGAGTACAACACTCCTCAACTGAGAAGCAGAGTGCTATCGGTTCATGGAGATGTTTCGCTCTGGCTCATGCGAGCACTAAGCAGCCGGTGAGGTTGGCGCTAAGGTGACCTCATACCCAAGCATCTCTAAGCGGTGAACAAGCCGCTTTTGGACTGCTTGCCGATCGTGTTCGTCGAAGAAGTTGCCTCCCAGTTCCTGGTAGTCTTTCTCATCAGCTAAGACATGATACACGATCACTAACAAGGTATGTCCCACCGCAATCGTCGCTTTCTTGCCTCCTCGCCGGAGCACGAGGCGATGATATTGTGCAGAAAGGTAGGACTCTTTACAATGGGTAGCAGCATGCGCCGCTTCAACCAGAGCTGTCCGCAACTATGGGCTCCCTTTGCGTGTTTTGCCACTGAGGCGTTTGCCAGTGCAACAGCATTTTAATTGCCGAATTCACATGTAATAATCATCTGAAAAGCTATGACTAATTTTCCCGTAGCACTCCATTTTCTATAAAAATCAAAAATGATTTTTGCAACTCATAAATCATTTTCACTGTTAATTGCATCAGATAAATCTTCCATAAAATCTTGTTCTTGCATCCATTCGGGATGGCTTAAAAGCCGTACTTTAGCTTCTTTCATATTTATCCAAAATATACTTCTTAACACATACAGCGCATCAGAAACAGGTGTGTTGAGTATGAAGATTAACAATGACTTGTTCCATATTAGCACTGCTCTGGACATATTCTTTGTACTCTTCATTGAGTTGAAGACATGTATCTGAAAGGCGCAACTCATTCTCCCATAGCGCATACGATTGCAACTTTAGTCGAGCATCTTCAAAATCTACGACACGTATAAGCACTTGTGCTGCTTGCATAAAAGGAACATTCTCTGCATGCAGACGAACAATAGACTCATCAATAGTAGCTGTAAGACGAGCATGCTCTTGATATTCAGCAACAAGTTGATTGAACGACCTCATTATCCCATTCTCCTAAAGTATTACTATTGATCACGATATGGTGTAAGATCAACAGGATTCCACAATCTTGATCTTGTCCTCACGCTAGAGCTCCCTGCTACTCGTTCCACATTAGACCATTCTAATCTATCAAGTCCTTGGTTGGCTAAAAACTTAAATAAAGCACTTCTTCCTTGAATTATAGCAGCTAATGCTTTGCCTCTTTCTATAGGTCCATCATCGTTGTATACAGAAGGCGCATCTAGCGTAATTGTTTTGCCTTTTACATCAACTTCAGACAACAGTTGAACATTCCCATACTTTGTTGGTATGCTGCCTGACAAATCCATACCACGATTGGGTATAATAGCCCTCTTATAACGACACAATCAAAACGAGTAATTTCCTCTAAAAATAACCCTCGCTGAGCTCAGAGAAAGCCCAATCTCGCTTTCTCTGAGCGACTTTGCAGCCACCGATAACGCTATCCACCTGACACATACCCCTTGACAACCTCGTATTTACACTGTATCATGTCATCAATGTATCAATATTATAACACACTGATAGATGAGGGCAAAAACATGGCAATCTGGTTACATGTCAGTACACGAAGCAACGTCCCTATCTATGTGCAGTTGATTGAACAGATTCAGCACGCTCTCGAAGTCGGCACGCTCTCACCGGGAGACACCCTGCCATCAGTGCGAGAACTCGCCAGCGAGCTATCAATTGCGCCCAACACGATCGTCAAAGCCTATAATGAGCTTCAGCGTATGGGCTTTATTGAGAGCCGAGCAGGGAAAGGGACAGTGGTACTCGGCAAAGTAGAGGAAACAGTACGGGCACGACAGCAAGAGGCGCTACTAGAGAATCTGCGGACACTGGTCCATGATGCCAGCGAACTGGGACTAAGTGCTGAAGCATTGCAGGCCCACTTTGAGGAAGCAATGAAGCAGTTCTTTACAAAGCGGCAACAGAGAGGCAAATTATGAATGATAACACATTAAGGATGCAGAGTAGAAATACTTCAGCGCAGGCGTTGATAAGTAACATAGCCATTGAGATTGAGAACTTGACCGTTAACTATGGAAAAAATCCGGTCATCAAAGGACTGAGCCTGGAAGTGCCCGTTGGTTCGATCTACGGATTTTTAGGGGCCAATGGAGCAGGCAAAACCACCACCATCAAAACCCTGCTCGGCTTCCGGCCACCGAATAGCGGTCGTGCCAGAGTGCTTGGTTATGATGTGGTCAGTCAGCAACGTGAGATCTGCCGACGTGTCAGTTATGTCAGCGAGACAAACAGTCTCTATGAATACTTAACCATCTCCCAGTTATGTCATCTCTGCCGAGATATGCAACAACACTGGAATCAGGAAATAGTTAATCGCTACATTCATACGTTTGAATTGCCATTAAACAAGCGCGTCAAGTACTTCTCCAAAGGGATGAAATCGCAGTTGGCTCTCTGCCTCGCATTGGGCAACGATCCCGACCTGCTCATCCTGGACGAGCCAACGACGGGATTAGATCCTGTCGCACGTCAGGTATTCCTCACAACCCTCGTCAGTGATGTCGCAGCTGCGGGCAAGACAATCTTCTTCTCCTCGCACATCCTCTCAGAGGTTGAGGCCATTGCCGACCACGTGGCCGTCCTGCACCATGGCAGCATCGTACTCAACGACGAAGTTGACAATCTGCGTGAAATGCAAAAGGTGCTCCACCTCACCTACGTGGAACAGCCACCAGCCGAAGAACTGGAGAGACTGCGCCGCTGGCCCGGTGTACACCTGTTTGAGCAAGAAGGGCGTACAGTACGTCTGCGCATCGAAGGAGATGTCGATGCACTCACAAAGAGCATTCAAGCACGCCCCTATGAGCCGCGCAATCTTGAGGTAGTCTCAGTGCAGCTTGAAGACCTGCTGATTGAATATATCAAAGGAGGTGGAAAATGAAAACGAAAGAGTTGCTGGAAGCACGCTGGAAAGTGATTACCTTCACCCTGCTGGCCTTACTGACCTCTGCTGGCAATATCGCCATTTACCAATATAGCCACTATCAGTTTACGCTAAGTCGTAAGTCTGCACTTTTTCAGGATATGCTGCAAGATCCTCTCCTGCATGATTTCAATGCATTTCTCTGGAACCACTGGTTTGGGGTAAATGGTCTGTTGGTTATGGCATTCTTCGCCATTATCCTGGGGAGTGGATTGATTGTCAACGAGGTAAGTAAGGGCACCATCTTCTTTTTGCTGAGTAAACCGGTCAGCCGAGAACGCATTTTGCTCACTAAATATGGAGTGAGTGCAGGGCTACTCCTGGCTGTAAGTGTCATGAGCAGCCTCGTAATTGTAGTTGTAAGCATTGCCGTGGGGCATCCACAGGATCTACTGCATGTGCTGATTGCAACAGGACTGCTCTGGTTGGCAACATTGTTCCCATTGGGAATCTCGCTCTTCTTCTCTATCGTCTCTCCCGATACGCTACGCTCAGTGGTCTTCTCCATGCTCCTGACGTTTGCGTTTGTAGGGCTACCTGCGCTTCTACCTAATGGTCAGAACTGGACCCTCGAACACTATTGGAGCAGCCAGGAAACCTATCTGGCAGGCGGTTTCCCGCTCAAAGAATATCTGGTATGCCTCATCACGGCAGTAATACCTGTACTTGCTGCTCTCATCTTGTTTCGCAGAAAAGCCTATTAAAGCCTATGATCCTGTTTTAAGAAAAACCTATTAAACAACTTTAGCAGTGGTGGTGGAAGCTCTACAAAGGAGAAATGTCACCATTGTATTACTAACATAAGGAGTTTTAACGTGGACATCACGTCATCCGCTCGTCCTACTGTCTCTTCTTCAAATGGCCTGCGGCGCTTTATGCAACGCCATCCACTGCTCTGCTACTTTGTGATGGCCTTTGGCTTCACCTGGCTGGGATGGATACCGTATGTGCTTTCCCAGAGTGGACTACAGCTCTTGCCTGTGAGTCTTTCTCAGTTTGCCTCCCTCCCCGGAGCATATATGGGACCGCTCATGTCTGGGTTTATCATGGCGGCTGTCACTGAAGGCAAACCTGGCGTCGGCCGTCTGTTACACCGCTTCGTCTTGTGGCGCGTGGGTTGGCAGTGGTATCTGGCTGCCCTCCTTGGTGTTCCTGCCACCATTCTGCTGGGATTGATGATAATGCCAGGAGCCGTAGCGGCGCTTCATGTCAATCTTGCTCAATTTGTTTTGTTCTTCCCGTTGCTCTTGATCCTGGAGATCTGTACCAGCGGACTGGCAGAGGAGCCCGGATGGAGAGGATTTGCCTTGCCTCGTCTGCAACTACGCTATGGACCTTTGCTGGGAAGCGTGATCCTTGGTGTGTTGTGGCAGTGCTGGCATTTGCCTCTGTACCTGACAGACTGGGGCCATGGAGCAAATGGGCTTTTAATCGCTCTGGAGATCATTGGCAATGTGGGCCTCACTATCGTGATCACCTGGGTATTCAACCACTCGCGGGGCAGCTTACTCATTGCCATCCTGATGCATGCAACCCTTGATGCCTTCGGCTCGGTCGCGGCAGTGAGTATCTTTTCAACACAATGGATACTGGTGAATGGTAACATAGCTCTGCTGATCGGTTTTGGTATCGTTGCGCTAGTGCTGGTCATCGTGACACGCGGTCGTCTGGGCTACCAGCAACCCGTGGGTATGCTTCTATCCAAATCATTCACGTAGGTTGGTAGCGGGCTGCCGCTCTCAAAGCCAGTGGAGAAAGTACTGCTGGCGCTGTTGACGCTACCATACGAAGGCGGTGCGTCGGCTGGATTGCTCCCCCAGGTTGTGTTGGCTGTGCTGGAGAGCGTATAGTCGAGGGTACCACCGTTGGCGATGAAGGATGCAGGTAGCCATGGTTTTGTGCTCGCGCTCCCATTTAGCGCGAGACTCTGGACATAGTAGGTTGTTGCAGACGCCCCTGGTGCATTGATCTGGATGGTCTGTCCGCCCGGTCGGGTCAGTGTAATGCTCGGGAAGAGCGGACTGGATAGTGCCAGGTTCGCGGTACCAGGAGTCTCAGGGAACATCCCGAGCGCTGCGAAGACAAAGTCCGATGAGGTCTCGCCGAGGTCATCGTTACCAGGGAGACCGCCTGGTCCTGTCGAGAACAGCGTGTTTTCAACCTGCCGGGCAACGTCCTGTGCACGATATGGAGCACCAGCGTAGTCGTACTGCCACAGTGTCTCAAGTGTTGGTTCGTTGCCTAAGAATGCATAGGACGAGTTAGGACCGCCATTCAGCTGTGTAAAGAAGGTATTGAGCCGCGTGACGATTGCGCTATTGCCGCCCTCGTTGGCGAAGAGCCCCGCCAGATTGAAAGGTACCAGCCAGTTATACTGTGCTCCATCGCCTTCGACCCAGTTGTTGCCGCTGGTCGGATTGTACCCACGAATTGCGCAACGAGGTTGTAGCTGAGCTAATTGCTGAGTGAGAGGGGGCAAGCCGCCCGGAGCGAGACATGGTCCTCAAACGTGCTGGCAGAAACAGCAGCAGATGAGAGGAACGGAAGCAAAGCGGAAGGAAGAAGCCATGAGTCCCCGCTCGGAGAGGTCCACCTGTCCGAGGAGCCCCCATCTTCTCAGCAGCGTAATTGGTTACGCAACCCGCAGACCGAGGAAGTCAACAAACGTGTCTGGCACGCCGAAGAGCTTGATGCTGACTGGCTCCTCGGCTGGCGCACGCGCATTGCGAGTGAGGCGCTCTGACCACGAAAGCCGAAAGTGCGCCCGCTGCGCCCGTGAAAGGATCGAAGGCGAAGGCAGAGAACTCCCCTGGCGGGATGCGTCCTCTGCAAGCCGCACCTCGACCTCGATCTGTTGATCACGCACGAGTTGAATACAGGCGCGCCGGTGCTCTCTGCGGCTCCAGTCACGCCAGAGCAGGGGAGCCGAGCCAATGACGAGCGGGTGGAGCAGCACACTCACCTGACGAGGTTTCCCAGTGGCTTTGCCATTCCATTGACACTGCTCACGCAGAGGACAGGGGCGGCAACTGTGGATACTGGCGGCATACACCATGCGCAGGCTTCCATCGGCTTCTCGGCGACGCTCGTGCGCGACGAGCAATTGCCCGGCAGGACAGCGGAGCGTTCCATCCGGCTGAAGGGCAACGTCGCGACCTGAGAAGCGGCCAGTTTTCCAGGGCAGGGCGACTTCTGCCGCCCCGTACCCCTGAGCAGGAGAAGATGAGGGGATCTCCTTGTGCGCAGGGGGGAGAGGGGGGAGAGGGAAAGCAGGAGCAAACTCGGTGGTACGCACCGGGTCGGGAGCTAGCTGATGCCCCAACTCCAGGCGGAGGTTCCACACCCATTGGCTGATGAGTTGCCATGCCTCCTGACCCGATGCGGTATGGCAGACCCACCGGTCAGGGTCTTGCTCCTGGTCTTCATCGGCTCAAGCATTCTCAAACGCGCCGCGATGCAAGTAGAGGGCGACCACATCAGCAGCAGTAAAACCGTCCTGGGACAGATTCGTCAAGAACAGTTCGTAGACGATGCCATCCCTTTCGACGCCAATCCGGCTTTTCGTCTTGCCAGCAGGATGGGTCGCAACGATGATGCGAACCCGCTTGCCTGCTTTGCTCAGGAGTTGTTCCGGACAATCATAGAGCGCGCGCACCATCCCGCTTTCCGGGTGGGTGAGGTGCTGATCCGGAGGCAGTTTCAGGTGCGCCTGGATCTCAGCTCGCTTCAAGATCTGATAGTCTTTGCCGCGCATCACAAAAGACAGGCCAGCCAGATCCGCGATCACTGCACCGGTCCCATATTGCCCATCCAGACGCAGGAGCGCACACTCCTCGGGATGATGATGCGCCTGGAGATAGCTTTGAATGGCCGTGACCGCCCGACGCAGTTCCACTCGGTACTCTCCGTTGCCAGGGTTGCCAAATGTGGCAAGCCACTGATGCGTATGGGCCTGTAAGACCGTGGTGCGCGAGCGCACGACTTCCCCTCGCTTGCGACCGGTGTAGCCGGGGGCACACAGCGGGCGCAAACGCCGCGTGGGAACTGGTTGATCTGCAGTCACAGGCAAGGCGCGTTGGCGGGCCGCCTCGCGTGTGCCATCCACATCGAAGACGCGGAAGTGGTTCCTTTGCCGGTCCCACAGTCCATCTGGCTGCTCCTCGTTCTTGGGTGAACGAGGAGCAGATCTTTCAGAAACAGAGAGCGCGGGATTCAACAGTGGCCTGGTCGAGTGCGGCGAGAAAGCGACTGAGGGTGGAACGAGCGGGCAGGCGGTCGCGCCCGAAAAGCGCCATGAACGGGCTTGCCCAGGGCGCAATCCGCTCATAAAAGGCTTCCAGCGTACGTTCGCCACTGATGGCATAACCGAAGAGCACGGCCACAAAATCGATGACGTCGTAGTGTCCGAAGCGTTGGCGGGCAAAGCGCACCTGTTCCTCGATGCCGGCAAGCACCCCCTGACGGTGTAAGTGGTGAATGATCAACATGATTTCCCCGAACCAGCAGGGCAGAACGGGGGCTGATTGTGCTGAAGCCTGGATGTTGACCGGAGAATACGCGATACTGGTCATGAGTCCTCCTTACTGAAAGGGTCTTGATTGTTTTCTTTCTGTAAGGAGGCACATTTTCAGGCTTGTTTGCTACTTGGGGTTAGCTCGTTGCGCAACTCGTGGGAATATCATAAGTAAAACACAGAGATCATTGGACTCTTTTTCTGCCCCAATCTGAAGAAGCATTCCATTATGGCGTCTCAGAAGGAACTGCCAGGGCCATATTGACTGCAGCCAGGGCATGTAAGGTGGTGGTGTCAAAGGTAGGGAGCATCACGTCATCAGGACGAATGAGCAGCATGATTTCCGTACAGCCTAAAATGATACCTTCTGCACCACGACTGATCAATCCTGCGATGATCTCTTGGTAACGATGTTTCGATTCTGAGGTAATGATCCCACGCACCAGTTCGTGATAAATGATCTCATGGACGACCAGGCGCTCTGCTGCGGGAGGAATGAGGATGTTCAATCCATACTTGCTTTCCAGTCGGCCTCGATAAAAAGGCTGTTCCATCGTGAAGCGTGTCCCAAGTAATCCAATGGTGCGGATTCCGTGCCTGGTGATCGCCTCCGCTGTGGAATCGGCGATATGCAGCAACGGAATAGTCAGTCGGCCTTCAATGGCTTCTGCGACTCGATGCATCGTATTGGAGCAAATGAGGAGAAGTTCTGCACCCCCACGCTCGACGTATTCTGCTCTTTGACTCAAGAGGGTGCCCGCCTCCTCCCAACGGTTCTGATGCTGCAAGGTTTCGATCTCGGCAAAGTCCACCGAATAGAGAATGCAGGCCGCAGAATGCACTCCGCCTAAACGCTCTCGCACGGCTTCATTGATAATCCGATAGTATTCGCGGGAGGATTCCCAACTTAATCCGCCAAGCAACCCAATGGTTTTCATTGATCACATCCTTTCTTGTGTGAGAGGTTATCCCTCTCTCGAAGAGCATACCGCATGTGCTATAATCGGTGCAACGCCACTCTCCGATGCAATCATTCGGCTACGCCGATGGATGGAGGAACCGCATGGAATTGCGTTATTTGCTCACCTTTCGTACTGTTGCTCGTTTGTTAAGCGTCACCCAGGCCGCAGCCGTGTTACACTATGCCCAATCCAGCGTTTCCGACCACATTCACGCGCTGGAAGACGAATTTGGTGTCAAGCTCTTCGATCGCCTTGGAAAACGTCTTGTCCTTACCCAATCGGGGCACCGCTTGCTCGACTATGCCGACCACATGATCCGGCTCACAGAGGAAGCGCGTCTGGCGATCCCGGGAGGGGAAGAGCCAGCAGGAACACTTGTGCTCAGTGCCCCGGAGACGCTGTGTAGTTATCGCTTGCCTCTCGTTCTGCAACGCTTTCGTCAGCACTTTCCCCAGGTTCAACTTAGCTTTCGCCCCAATGTGTGTACGCACTTACGACAGATGGTCACCGCAGGGGACGTAGATGTCGCGTTTCTCTTGGAAACTCCTGTAGAAGATCCTCATCTCATCATCGAACCATTAGTCGTGGAACCGCTGGTGGTCGTGGTCAGTCCAGAACACCGCTTAGCACATTTAGAACACGTCTATCCAGCAGATATGGCGGGCGAAGCCTTCTTGGCGACGGTGCCGGGATGTAGTTACCGCGTCTTGTTTGAGCGAGCACTGGCTGAGGGTCATGCTCAGCCAGCTATGATCCTGGAATTTCATAGTATTGAGGTGATCAAACAATGCGTGATGTCAGGGATGGGAGTGGCGGTCTTACCAGCGATTGATGTTGCGGCAGAAGCCCAATCAGGTCGTATCGCAGTTCTCGCGTGGGCAGGGCCAGAGTTGCAAGTCGTCACCCAAATGGTGCGACACAAAGACAAATGGCTTTCGCCAGCACTCCAGGCGTTTCTCATGATAACACGTGACGTGTTGATTGGCTCTCAAACGAAGAGCTGACGCCGCTCCGGTGTTTGTTCTTTGATGAGAAGAAGCGACCACCTGGGCACGACAGTTCACCTCAAGCTGGGCTAAAATCTGAGCAGTCTCTTTGTTTTGCTTCTGGTAAGATTGCCGTTCTTGAAAAAAACACACAGAAAGGCAGAAGACACCAATCAGGCTCTTCTTGAGAAATACTCCTCCTTTCTATCGTGTTTCGATCGTTTCAGAAAATCCAATAAAGAAGCGTGCATGCTCAATGCACCACGCCGATCAGCCCAATCCTGAAAAGAAGCACAGGCAAGGTGGGCGATGCCTGATCATACCTTGTCGATCAATAACAAGGGAGCAGATGCGGCTCGGTCGATCCCAGGAGCGACTCACTGGCGTAGAGACCATCCTACGGTACCTCATGATCACGAGGAACATACATCGTCATCGGTACCAAAGAAAAGTTGTAGTAGTTCTGAATCAAGCCTTACCCATTTTAAAGAGGCCCGAAACAAATTAGCTCCACTCCAATCCACCTTCTGTCCTTTGGTCACAAAGTCAACATCACTCAAATCAATGATGACATCTTCAGACAGCTTTTCTCTCCATTTATTCCAGGCAAAAACGTCATCCAAAAGGAGATGGAGATAGTATAGTGCCCCGCTTTGTCAAGACAATAAAATCGAGGTCTGTAAGAGAAACTCACTTTCTTTCTGAACACGAATTGGAATGACGATAAAATGCAGTAAGAACACGGTAATAAATCTGTTCTAC
>NZ_BIXY01000131.1 GCF_008326305.1 Dictyobacter arantiisoli
GTCTGCTGATCCGCTGGGAGAAGCGCCCGCGTTCCTATCAGACCTTGTTGTGCTTGGCTTGTGCGCTCATTTGCTTTCAACAATGTGATCGCGTTTCCTCCTTGTAGGTTTTCGGATAAGTTCTGAAGGGTGGCTTCTACTCATTCCTGGATCTCGATTTGCATTTCCGTCGGGAGGATCGAGCGAGCGGAGATGCTGTGCACCAGCGCAATGAGCGCCAGGATCGTGGCGACAGACATGACGATCACGATGCCGATCCAGGCCCGTGCGGTGCTGGTACCAAACATCCCAGCATTGCCATTGAAGAGCAGCGGGACAGTATTGCGCAGGCTTAATCCCCAGGTGAGGGTCGCCAGCAGCATCATACTCATCGCCAGGGTCAGCAGCAGCGACGGCAGGATCGTAAAGCGCAACAGGCGGACAGGAATGTCGCTTCGGGCAACCGCAAAATAGGGCGCGACAATACTGACGGCGGCAGCGCCAAAATAGACGCCGATAAAGATGCCTCTCGAAAGAGAGATCGGCAGGGCCGCGAGTCCCACAAACATCAGGATCTTGATAATACCGATAAAGATCGCCAGCGCGAGGATCGGCGTCACAAGCAGCAGCAGGATACCATAGCGCCTGCGGGTGAACGCATCTCGTAGCATCGAGACCACAATCGGCAAGCCACCGACCACCAGAGCCAGCAACGCCACCACCGATCCAATCACCACCAGATTAAACATCAGGCCCACCACAGCATGGGATTGAGCCGCAGCGGCAAAAGACTGATCCTCAGTCAACTTCTGAAATGAGATACCCGCCAGAATAAAAATACAATACGCGCAGAACATCATCAGTACCGAGCGGCGCAGGATCGACAACATATACTTCATCCTTTCCAGCCATGGTAACGCGGCGGTTCCAAGATGGGGATGCAGATGAGCATCCAGCGCGCCACGCAAGAGATCAAGATCATCCACCAGCGAAAGTGGTCGCTCCTCCAACAGAAACAGGAACTCTTCTTCATAGCGACTACGCCAGTGGTGCGGATATAGCCGGATCAGATAGTGTGCCAGTTTCATAGGCCCGGGCCCGCCAATCGCAAGCGTTGTAAACCCATGCTCGCAAACGACTCCAGACCGCTCAGTTGCTCGTGCAGGAATGCAATCCCGCTGGCCGTCAAACGATAGGGACGCCGCCGCTCCTCCACGGGCAGAGGTTCAATAAATCCCTGCGACTCCAGACGGGCAATAGCCCCATACAGCGTGCCTGGTCCCAGATGCACGCCCGCAAAGGACTCCACATCCTCCATAATCGCATAGCCGTGCTTAGAGCTTCCCGCCAGGCTTGCTAGAATCAGAATCGAAGGATCAGAAAAGCGACCCAGATTAAACGTCTCCATATCTCAGCAAACTCCCAATACTGTTACGTCCAACGCTATATCGTCAGACGTATTACTACGTTAAACGGAGTATACCCAAAAGAAAGCCACAAGTCAACCATTTATTTGGGGAAATACCTCAAATGATCAGAAACGTAGGCATCGCACGAAGCGTCAGCGAAGGCCGATGCTCGATGATTTCCCCAAACGCGAATATTGGGGTACGGATGTACCTACGGGCGAGCAGATCGTACGATGATGAGGAAAGCGCACCTCGGCTGCGGCCCTGGCACGCACCTACACTTCTCTTCATGATTCTCTTTATGGAAGCGGTATTGCCTTTCTAGCAGTGCATACTGAATATCATGCGGGAGCGGTGTATAATAAATACCGCACGGTAAAGGTGCGCCTACATTTATCGAGGAAAGGTATTGTAATGCTTCCAACTCTTATCACGCTTGCATTGCTTATTGTCGGGACCGGACTACTGATTATGGGCGCTGATTGGTTTCTCGATGGCGCGAGCGATCTGGCTCGTGCTCTGGGGATCAGCGCGCTGGTCACCGGTGTCCTGCTGGCGGGACTGGAGCCGGAGGAAATGCTTACCGCCGCCATTGCGTCGGCGCGTGGTGCCCCGAGTCTGGCAATTGGCAATGTGATCGGAACCAATATCACCATCACGGCCGCAGCGTTGGGACTTTCAGCGCTCATCTTCCCTATGACTATCGACCGCAATGTACGGCGACAGGCGCTCATCGCATCCCTGGTCTCCCTGTTTCCTATCGCGCTCCTCTGGCTCGGCATCATCACACAACTGGCAGGCGTGCTGCTCCTGGCCGTATTTATCGGCTATACCATCTTCCTCTTGCGGACCGACCGGGAAGCGGTCAAGCGTATGGCGGAAGCTGAGGACGACGACGACGACGATGAGCATCCTCGTCTGCGGGGGAAAGCGGTCTTACTGACCTGCGGTGGTCTGATCGCCATGGCCGTGGGAGGACCAGCTATCGTAGAGGGGGCGCTACGCCTGACGGTAATGTCTGGACTCAGCCAGGGAGTGGTAGGAGCCACCATCGTCTCGCTGGGAACCGGAGCCGAGATGATCGCCCTGGGGATCAGCGCGGCCCGCAAACGACGTTCTGACATGCTGGTAGGCGGTATCCTGGGCTCATTCGCCTACAATCTACTCGTGACACTGGGACTGGCCGCCGCCATACATCCACTCCCCGTCAACCGCCAGGAAGTCATGATTGCATTGCCAATCATGATCACCGTTCATCTGATACTGCTCCTGCTCATCTGGCACGGAAAGATCACCCGCTGGATGGGTGCTCTGCTCCTGGCAGGCTATATCGCCTACCTTATCTCCGTCGTTATAGCCTGACAACAGAAAACAACAAAGTTCCTTCTCCACTTCAATCATAGCTATTATAGATTTATAATAGCTATGATTGGTCAAAAAAATTTAGTGAAAAGCAGCCATAATCCTTGCAACATGCTCCTGAGGATGTTCCTGATCAAAATTTTGCAGCAGATCCACCAGCTTCTTCTCCTGCAAATACTGCTCCATAGACTGCTCCGCAGCAGCCATCGTCTCCTGTATCAGGCATCCAGCGCTGACATGTCCCAGATCACAATGTAACAGGGACGCATTGCCCTCAATGGCCTGGATAACCCTCAGAAAAGACACATCCTCCTTCGGAACCAGCAGCGTATAGCCGCCATTCACCCCCGGAGTAGACTCAATCATACCGGCCTTCACCAGTTTGGTCAGAATCTTCGACAGATACGTCGGAGAAATCTCCTGTAACTCTGCCAGCGGCTGCACCCCGATAGTCTTCCCGGCAGGTGCCATCATAAAGTACAGCATCGTATGTAACGCATAATTCGTCGCTTTAGAATACTTCAAACCATCACCTCAATTACAGACTGAATATGTCTATAATACACACCAACCACCCCCCTGTCAAGCCCCTATTCAGAACAAAATGCTATCGACAACAGGCCGCACCAACGCCCCTGTACATTATTGCCGGAGCCGACATATTTTTCGGGATTGTCATCTATGATGGAAAACGTAGGTGCGGCACGACGCCGCAGCGGAGTCCCGCTTTCCCGTTCATCGTACCATCATCTCGGCCAAACTCTCTGTAACATCCCCAACACAATTTATTTATACCCGAAGGCCCTTCGGGTATACGAAGATCATTCGGGCGAGGGCATCGTGCGAGCAAGGGGAAGCGGGACTCACTGGCGTTCGTGCCGCACCTACGTTTTCCATCATAGATGGTGCTATATAACAAAAACGTAGGTGCGGCACGGAGCGCAGCACAGGTCCGTACAGAGCCGTTGCCTGCGTTGCTTTAGCGACTGGCCCAGAGCAGGCCGCGCTGCATGATGGTGAGGGCTTCAGGGACATTGAAGTCGCTAACGACGTGTCCCAGTGAGGAGAAGAAGACACGGCCTTCGCCCCATTGTTTCTTCCAGACAACCGGCATGACGGTCCCGGCGATCCACGGTGCGTGGCTGCCATCGAAGGTGGTGGTTGCCAGGACTTCGATTATGGGGTCGACATGCATATAATATTGCTCAGAATGCATCTGGAAGTCCTGCAAGCCAGCCACGATGGGATCATCGTGCTTGACGATATTAACGCTATAGTCGATGATATTGCCGGGATGCGCGACCCATTGTCCGCCAACCATAAACTGATAGGCGGTATTATTGCGGAAGGAATCCGCCATACAGCCATGCCAGCCCGCGATACCAACGCCGCTCTGAACGGCATCCAGCAGGCTCTGCTCCTGTTCCGCAGTAATCGTGCCCATCGTCCAGATCGGTACAATTAGATCCAGCGCACGCAACTTCGCATTATCGCTGAGCACAGCCAGATCCGCCGCTACTTCTACCTGATAATCATGCTCGCGCAAAAACGATGCGAACAATTCTGCCCCTTGCTGTGGCTCATGGCCTTCCCAACCTCCCCAGACAATTAAAGCTGATTTCATTATCGATCCTTTCATACATGACGAAAAGTATATCTTCCCTACCGACATTATAGCGCGCCATACCATCCCAATGGCAAATCACCGCTTGCTTTATCCCGCCATACAAACTTCGTCGGCTTTTCGAGATGCAGGTGAAAGCAATGCCGTCCACACCTTGTCCGTTGCTCTTGTCATATGTTACGCTTTGACTGGAGCGGACCGCTTCGACATGCCTTTCAGCATCGGAAGCCGAGGCAAAAAAAGAGAAAAAAGAAAAGAAGGAGCGGAGATGTATTCGCTCATGCTGTTCACAGGAAGAAGGGACAATGTATGTTTCGTTTGGATCATAAGATAGCATTGGTGACAGGTTCAGGTTCAGGCATCGGGCGTGAGATCGCCTTGCTCTACGCGCAACAGGGCGCGCATGTGCTGGTGGCGGATATCCAGTTGGAGGCCGCGCAGGCGGTGGTTGGGGAGATCCAGGCGCGCGCGGGGCAGGCGCAGGCGATCCAGATCGATATCGCCAATGAGGAGCAGGTGGCAACGGTCTTCGCACAGGTCGTACAGGAGCATGGACGGCTGGACATCCTGGTCAATAACGCAGGCGTCAGCCACGTTGGGAATATCCTTGAGACTACGCTGACAGATTGGAAGCGTGTGATGGGCATCAATGCCGCCGGAACCTTTCTCTGTGCACGCGAAGCCGTCAAACATATGGTCGCGCAAGAGCCACAGGGCGGGGTGATCGTCAATATCGCCTCCGTGGCTGGCATGATCGGCATTGAGCGCCGCCTGCCCTATAGCGCCAGCAAGGGAGCAGTGATCAGTATCACCCGCTCGGTCGCCATGGACTTTGTGCAGCAAAACATCCGCGTCAACGCCATCTGTCCCGGCACCGTGCATACCCCTTTTGTCGACGGCTACCTTGCGCGCAGCTTCGCCGACACCAAAGATGAAGAGCTTGCCAAACTCCACGCCCGCCAGCCGATTGGACGCATGGGACGGCCTGAAGAGATCGCCAGCGCTGCCCTCTACCTCGCCTCAGACGAAGCTGCCTTCGTCACCGGCTCCGCCCTCGTCATCGACGGCGGCTGGACCGCCAAATAACGAGAGCATGATGGAGGACGGACCGGACATATCCACCAACCAACCAACCAACCAACCAACCATCCATCCCGGCCAGACCAGATCTCGCCCCTCCATTCATGAATGCGACGAGAGTTGGAGATGAGGAGTGGGGCCACAGGGAATATGATCCGAGCGGAAGTAGGTGCTGGCTGTGGCTTGCGTTCCACACCAGCCAAGGGCGCGTTCGATCACACTATGCCAGATAGGCACGGCACCCGTTGAGCCGACAACGGCACTATTCATGCGCGCCCCATTGACATTGCCAACCCAGGTGCCAACCACGACATTTGCTGTATAACCAATCGCCGTATTGCCCTCCTCCGCTTCATCCGTGTTACTGCTCTGGAGCGCAACGGGATATTTACAGGTAAAACTTGTGGCGCATTGTGCATCCTGATCAGCAAATGAATACAGTGCATCATCGCCAATTTTGTCCGCTCGATCCGGTTCATCACTCAAGGCGGTCGTAATCGTCTGGGCAGTCGATGCAGGAAACACCTGCACAGTCGGTGGCTGCGCAGGATTATAATGATAGACATCCTGTCCATTGCGATTGTAGATATCCAGCACGCCTACTGGTGGCACGCGTTGCCCCTGGTCAGCCAGCACCTGATACGCGCTGGTCATCTGTAAGAGCGATACATTCTGTGAGCCTGCTGCGAAGTTTGCAAAGTTTGTTCCTGTATCTTTTGGTACAGCGATGCCTAGCCGCTGTATGGTAGCACGCATCGCTGTGGAACCTGCATAGGCGGCGGCTTTCACGCCCAGAGAGATGTCTGATTGCAGCAATGCATTGCTAAAAGCATCGGGAAGTGCCTTTACCGGTCCGTTGTTCTCCTTATTCATTCCAATGGCAATTGCGTCATCGATGGGTAACATGGTAGCCCCTGGAGGACGGCCCGAGGGATTGTTGGCGTCGCCGAGAGGAGGAGCGGCCATGTTGTATTCTCCGCCAATCCTGGGATCGGTGGAGTTATAATCAGCACCACCGTCCATTGCCAGGACCTCTCCGGTTCTGGCATTCATTACCACGACGGCCGCGCTATGGATGTTGAACTTGCTGCTGAGGATCTGATTTCCACGCAATGATAAAGGATAATATTGATAATCGGGCTTGTTGAGATGCTGGTCAACAGCACGCTCGACATATTCCTCCAGATTCACATCCAGGGTGGTGCGAATTGTGAAACCACCGTGTTCGAATAGATAGATGCCCTTGACATAGTCCCCATTCCCCAGTTGCAACGCCACCTGATTAATCACCCAGTCAACAAAGTGGGGAGCACGCTTTGTATGTTGGAATGGCTCAAAATTGGTATGGCTCATGATATCTTCCGCCTGCCTTGCCATCGCAAGCGTGATGGGCTGCCCATCAACGCTCATATGTTGCGAGATCATCGCCTGCAGCACAATCTTTTGGCGAGCCAGGGCCTTCTGCTTCGCCCGTGGACCAAGCGTTGGATCAATTGTGCCTGGAGAATTAGGCATGGCAGCCAATAAAGAGGCACGTGCCAGACCCAAAACAGGATCATGTTGTCCTTTATCGGTATATTCCAGACGTTCGATCCCCGGCTTGCAGGAACCATTCCCCAGGCAGGAACGTTCCAGATGAAAAAACACTTCGGCAGCAGATTCGACTCCAACATCAAAAGAACCAAAAGGGGCAACGTTAAAATAGATATTAAGGATTTGAGCCTTACTATATTTTTGCGTCAGACCCAGCGCAAGCATGGCCTCTTGCAGCTTGCGTTTGAACGAGGGCTGATCATTATGAGAGAGATTTTTGATCACCTGCTGCGTTATGGTACTACCTCCACCATAACCACTCATAGCCGCACGGGTAATACTCTGCACATTCACGCCAGGCTCAGTCCAAAATCCTCTATCCTCTGTTGCGACCATGGCATCCTGCATCACTTTAGGAATGTCTTGTAGCGTTACAGCCACTCTCCTGCCGCCCGTCGTCTGGTTTTGATCATAGGCATCGTAGAGCAGGACATTGTTACGATCATAGATGTGGGTATCCTGTGGGATATCTTCATGCACATAGAGATCTACTTTTGGCAATTGCTGCTGATAATAGAAATACGACATTCCTATCATCAGGGAGAGGATGACGGTTATGACCGTGAATATTGTCAATACAATTCTTTTCCAACGTCGTTTGCGGGCTTTTTTTCGCGCACTGCGCGCAGGCAATGGAGGAGCGCTTTCCGCGTCGATCTGGGATGGTATCTCTGACCGGGCCAATAAAGATGTCTGCCCGGTTGCTTGCTGCTTATTTTCACTATCCATATATGTTTACAGGTTGTCCGGTTGGCAGTATGTGTTGAGTGGATAGCGTACTGTAACCAGACGTTCTCCTTTCATTTTTACATGGGTACAAAGAACGGGTATATTTTACTTTCTATGTCCCTCTGTTCTGTTCGCCCCAGTGGGTACAGAGTGGAGTGGTTTACCCACTGATACAGATGAGGTGGTCCTTATTTCCCTGCATTCTGAGATAGCGCATCATCCATCACTCATGTTTTTTTGCCAGATGGAAGATCCATCGGATTCATTCAAGGCGAAGGTAGTCGTATTTGTCGTAACGTAGACAACGCCATCCTGAAACGTCAGCGACTGCACTTGCCCATCCGTCGGGCTATGCCATTTCATGACACCCGTTTGTCCATCAAACGCGGCGATACTGCCACCACCTGCAACGCTGCTGAAACCAGCAACATAGACATTTCCTGCATCAAATTGCAATTGTCCATTGATAGATGAAAAGAGAGAAAAGCTATGCCAGAGAGCTTGATCAAGCTTTACATCATAGGCAAACAAAAAAGATGGAATATGAGAGGCATTATCCTGAAAAGTAAAACTCCCATAAACGATTCCTTTATGTACAGTAATCGAAATGCTCGTCTGTGTCATTACGGGAGCATAGCTAAGAAAAACTGGCATATAGACACTATTGGAGAGCACATTTCCTGTTCTCGCATCGAATGTGGTAAGGTAGACGGAGTTGGCTGGTCGCCACGATGCCACATACACCGTATTATCTGCAAAGGCCAGGTTTGAAGCGTAGGTCTGCATTGAAGTAGGAGCAAGCTTTGAAGCAGAGGTCTGTTTTGAAGCAGAGGTCGCCGCCAGCGGTTGACTCCAGCGTGGTGATCCATCTACAAGCTGATAGGCATAGAGATTATTGGCAACAATGACATAGAACGTATCACCTTCTACAAGTACCGACGGCCTTGTCCCTGGATTGTTCACGACAGCAGGGATCGCATAGGAACCGATGATCCGCCCGCTGGTGGAATTTAATTTATATACAGTCTGGGAGGTTATCACGGCAACCATGTGAGCGCTTCCCACAATTTTTTGCGGCAGAGACCCTTCCCTGGATGAATTGGGAGGGAGCGACCTCATCCAATTTGCCCTTCCTGTACCAGCATTAATGGCATAAATAACATCATTGGTGGTAACAGCATACAGAGCTTGATCGACAAGGCTTTGATCTACCATGGTGGTATGGGCCGGAAACGAATAGCGCCATACGGCCGCTCCCGTGGTTGGATTTCTTTTAATAATCTCATCCGCTCCTGTAGCTGGATTAATCTGATGGCTATAAATGCCCTGCGAGGTTGTATTCGAGGTTTCCATCTGCTTGTTCTTCATCAAAGTAAAGACCATCCCCATGCTTGCGAGCAGAAGCCCGGCCACCAGACCCAATGCGAAAGTATTCATGATACGCTGGCTTGCCCGTCTTGTCCGCTTTGAAGCGCCGCCCTGCTGCTTAGCGGGTACAGAACCAAAATGCCCGGTTTGCCCAGGATAAAATGGAACCCTGTTGCTGGTCCCGGTTGGCTCATCCGTCTCAGCGGCGATACGTTTCCACGCACGATCCATAATAGAGGCATTTTCAGCATAAACATCCTGGAGATCCTGAACCATACGAGCGCTGACAGATTTCCTTTTTTTTAAGGGCCCTGGCTTTTTCAGGAGCTTCTGCACCTGTTCATCAACGGCATCGGGCTCAAACGATTTATCATGACTATTCATCAGGATGTTTGCCTCCATCAGTATGTGCATACATGTTACGCAAGAAATTCAGGGTACGCGAGAGCAACATACGAATAGCAGTATCACTTTTATTGAGTATTTCACCTATTTCTTTTGAGCTCATCCCCTGACCAAAGCGGAGCCACAAAATCTTCTGCTGCGTTTCCGGCAAGGATGCCAGATATCGTTGCAGCAGAGCATACTTTTCATTGCGAACAGCCACCTGTTCAGGGAGCGCATCATCTTCGTCAAAGAGCGTATCAGCGATATCGTCTAACGAAGAAGAGACAGGCTGACGATAGGTACGACGATACTGATCAATAACCTTATTATGGGCAACACTCCGCAGCCAGGTAAGTTGTTCCTTCGCGCTCATCGACGCCAGGCACTGATTGTTAGCGGCCCCTATAAACACCTCAATGAGCAAGTCTTCTGCATCCTCTTTTGAACTCACAAATGACCGTATATAAACAAGAATTATTGGTGCATATTGTTGATAGAGGGTAGCAAGCAGAGATTCACCCGGAGAAACCACTCTCTGAGTTTTATCCATACATCCTCAAATATTCTAAATTCCCTGTAGCCAGATTAGATCTCGGCTCGCCTTAACAATCGTCCAAACAACACAACCTGTAACACCACTAGTACCCCGAACATACAACCACAAGAAGATGATCCTATGAGGCCGCATCAAGACTAAGTTATTGTTGCCTTTTGTTCACTTCCAACCTCATGGTGCAGGGTGCTCCCCAATACGGTTCCCATACCTGCAATGATGATGGAAAAACGTAGGTGCGTACCTCGGTTGCGACCTCGGAACGCATTCCCGTTCACGTACCACCCTCTCGCCTCAACGCGCTGACATGATGGGATCTGATGGGATTTGATGGGATCGGAGCCTGGGGGTGAGTGTATCGTACGAGGATGAGGAAAGCGCACCTCGGCTGCGGCCTTGGGACGCACCTACGTTTTTGTTCATTTTATGCCCTATTGGGCATGCTTCTCCTGAAATTGCTCCCAACTTCATGGTTCAGGGTGCTCCCCAATACGGTTCACATACCTGCAATGATGATGGAGAAGTGTAGGTGCGTCCCGAGGTCGCAACCGAGGTACGCTTTCCCGTTCATCGTACCGTAATCTCGCCTCTGGCATGATGATGCGGTACGGATGGACCTACGTGTGAGCATATCGTACGAGGATGAGGAAAGCGCACCTCGGCTGCGGCCTTGGCACGCACCTACATCGCTGCCCGACGCTCTGTCCTCTCCCCTGCGTGCCGAATTCCTCCTCCCTTTTTTTGTTTATCATTCCTTTTATTCTCCTGAAAATAGCCGCTCCACAAAAGCAGGCAGCAGAGATCATGCCGTCTCTGCTGCCTGCTGTAATTGGACCTGGTACCCTAATTGCTCAAGACGGCGAAGCGCTCGACGTTTGGTG
>NZ_BIXY01000132.1 GCF_008326305.1 Dictyobacter arantiisoli
GAAAACGATCATCACCCTCCTTTTCGTGGTAGTATATCGCAGAAAGACAGGCTCCTTCTCACCCACCTCTGCAGATACGATGAGGGAAAACAGGGCCGGGTCTCGATGACGGAAAACCATACACCCTGCCTGCTGACGGAGTCTGGGTACGGATCCTGGCGTGCTTGAAAGCGTTTTTTTGCGTGCTCTACCCTACCGCTTCATGAAGAGGAATGAAGGCGAGTGGAGCCATCAGTAGGAACCACCCTTCACGGGTGGAGGGCCACGACCCTCTCGCACTGGCTCTCCTTCCCGCCTGCTCTGGTGCGGCTTTGGGGCGGAATGGCAATGCCCCTCCACCCGTGAAGGGTGGCTCCTACTGATGCATCGGCATTCCCCATGCTCCCTCTTTCCATTCATTTGTTGGAGTAGGTGGTTCAAAGACCTGCACCAACGTGGCGATTAAAGAGATCACGGCCCGCGACTGGGCGGTGATGAAAACCGTGGCGGTCGCGGGCACTCCTGATCGCGCGTGTTCAGGCGGTGAGGATAATCTTGGCAGTACCACCCTTTTCGGCGATTGCCTGTGCTTCGGCGGCATCAGCGAGCGGCATGATACGCTCGACTGGGATCGTCAACTTGCCGTCGCGTACCGCTTCGGCATAGCGCAAGATCGTTGCGGAGTTGACTGGCGCGATAACGACATTGATCTGAATAGTAGGATGCAGCGTAGCGTTTCGCGGGTTTTGCGTTGGGAAACAACCAAACGTGCCACCTTCCTTGACCCTGGCAAGGAGCTGGCCGGCGAGCTCCCCACCGACGGTGTCGGCGACGCAGTCGAGAGGACCGAGTTTATCAATCTCTGCATCATCATCGATGGCGATGGCCTCGCTTACTCCGGGAAGTTGTCGAGCCGCGTCCAGTCGCTTGCCACGAACGCCAGCAATGACGCGAGCCCCAATCTGCGATGCTGCGAAGACCGCTGAGCGACCAACGCCACCTAAAGCCCCGGTGATGAGGACGGTCTGACCGGGTTGGACCTTGGCACCAAGCCGTATCATCGCATCGCCCGTGACGTTGACCAGTGGAAGCGCGGCAGCGGTGGCCATCTCCAGGCCATCGGGAATCTTGACGAGGTCGGTGGCTTTGACGGTGCACAGCTCAGCGTAGGTATGCCGTGCCACAGCCATGACGCGGTCGCCAGGCTCGAAACTGGTGACGCCCTCGCCGGCCTCGACAACGGTGCCAGCGAGGTCGAGGCCGGGGATGTAGGGGAACGCTATCGGAAGGAAGTCCTTGACTGTGCCAGAACGTACCCGCCAATCAGCAGGGTTGATGCTGGTGGCCGCGACGCGCACGAGCACCGAGCCTTCGGAGGGTCTGGGGTCTGCGATATCTTCATAGGCGAGATTTGACGCGGGGCCGTACTCGTGGAGAACGATTGCTTTCATGCTTTCCCTCGATTTCTTGAAAACTGTTCATGTTTGTAAATACGATAATTACATGAGGTAATTTTTGTATCATTAATTGCTGCTTGGTTGCTTTGAAGAGGATTTGATTGAGAACAAGCAGCCAGCAATAAGCTGTCGCAGAACTCCCTCATGTAATTATCGTATTTACACTCGAGGTCTTGCTCCAGACCAATTGCTCGCTCACTGTTGGGATTTACAATGGCCTCAAATACTGCTTCACTTTTGCTCGAATAATATCTGCCATTTCTTTCGGCATGGTTACGTGTGGAGCGTGAGCACTATTGATCCAGGTGACAGGTCGATTTCCGCGAGCAGCAGTCGCTTGATTCGCCGCCGTCAACCATGAAGGCGTCCAGGTACCAATGGTGAAGTCAACAGGAGCCATGTGTGCAAAATCTTCCTCGAAGTACTGTCCCCTATCAACCGTCCCAAGATAGTATTGCGCCCAGTTTGCCCCATTTTGCGCTATGCGTGCGCGTTGGGCAGCGTCCTCGGTAAACCCTACTGTTCCAAGCAGTGTAATGGATAAGATCGTTGATGAGTCAGCAATTTTTGGAGAGAACGTGGCGATCCTTTGAAAGTACTCAAAGCCAACATTTTTAATGGGCGTATCCGCCTGTAATGCCGCCTCATGGACAATACCATTTCTGGTAATATCTGGATGGAATTTGGCTAACGCGAGAACGGCTTGTCCTCCTGAACTCACACCAAATGCTGAAACAGGTTTTTCGAGAGGGATTTCCTGAACAAGAGCTGCGATATCATCGGAAAACAATTCTGGGGTCACTGGGCGTGGATGGGGATCTGGTGATCGTGATCCACCGCGAGGATCAAAGGTCAACACGGTAAACTCGTCTGCAAGACATTCCATCAATTTCTCATACGGACCACAATCATTGCTACCAGGAGGGACAAGCACCATGGTTGGACCTTGACCCATCATTTCGCAGTAAAAATCCATGCCATTTGCATAGACCGTAAACGTCTTTTTTTTCATACATCTCTTCTCTTTCAGCGTTTCCATGCTTGCATTTCAAATATGGAAACAGTATCGTGAATTGTCTTTGCCGCAAGCGTTGCGCGACCTCACCAATGTCGTGCCAGGAAGCCTCAACCTGCGCTCGCAAGCCGCCCTGGAACCTCAGAATGAACCACGAGCGTATGTATTGAACTCAGCTCTCTTTTTGTAAATGTGGCAATGAGATGAGCGGGTCTTCCCTGAGAAAGAGAGCAGATCACTCACCGATGTATCAAAGATTCCACCTATGGAATTGCCAAATTCACAGGCCGTCAGACTCACATCAGTTGTTGAAGTAGTGCTCTTCGAGGTCCGAGATCAGTCCGGGATGCACAGGTCGCCATCCCAGAAGTTCCTGGGTCGATGCGCTCGACCTCGGGATGTCGCGCGCCGCCACCATCCCGAGGAAAGGACCGAAGAGGTCGTCAAGGGTACCGCGATGTACCTCGGACCCAGCTTCCTTCAATGCCTCAGCACCCTTGTCTGAACGAGTAAGGCCGACGACCTGATGACCGGCACTGACGAGTTCGTGGACAACCGCTGAGCCGATGTAGCCTGTTGCTCCTGTGACGAAAACACGCATAAGAAAATTCTCCTTCTACTGGTAAGATGTAGCGTAAGTGTGATAAAATGAGGTTGCCTCCATATAGTAACGGAGGAACCCTCACTTTGTCAAGGACCAATATTTCCAGGGGAAAGGAATCATATGAAATGAGCGAGCCAACACCAGCCAACCGCCCAATGCGAGCTGATGCCCAGCGCAACTATGCCAGCCTGCTGAAGACGGCGCGAGTCGCGGTCTCGGAGCGCGGCGCTGACATTGTCCTGGAGGACATTGCCAGATCGGCTGGGGTCGGAATCGGAACGCTGTACCGCCACTTCCCCACGCGTCAGGATCTCCTTGAAGCCGTGTTCCTGGATGAGACCAATGAATTGAGGGCGCGCGCTGAAGAACTCGCAAGTGCTCCGGTTCCTTTCGATGCCCTGATCAGCTGGCTTCGTCTCCAGATGGACTTCGCGGCTCGCGGGCGCAGCATGGGAGCAGCCATCATGGCTGCCAAGCACGTTGAGGGAACGAGAATCTCTGCTGCGAACAAAGCGATGCACGAGGCGGGAAAAGTCCTCTTGCTCCGCGCCCAGGCCGCAGAACAAATCCGAACGGATGTCCATATTCGCGACGTGATACGACTCGTCTACGGAATCGCCATGGTGAATGAACGTGCGTCCGATCCTGATGGGGCCAACCGCATGCTCGATCTCGTCATCGCCGGAATCAGAACAAAGCCGAGTCGGGACTGAAAGATGGAGTGTCACCTCTCGGTGAGGAGTCGATCCGACTTTCCGACGGCGTGCGCCAGTTGAGCATGCGCACCAGCTTCGCTGGAACGTCGAAAGGCAACCTTGGGGGAGGGCCAACCTTGGAACGTTCTCTCAACGGGCATGGAGGCCCAGTACCAGCGAAGCTGACACAGACCCCAAAGGAGGTGGTAATGGGTGGTAAACGTCCAGCACATGTTGTAACCACAAGATGTCCCCTGCACTGCCCTCACCCATTTTCCAAAATGGTGCGAAACAAATCGTCTTGAGGCTACTTCTCTAGATTCTCCAGAGTCAATTTCCATGTTTCGCGCTGATGTGCACCCAATGTACTATTTGGATACATTACTCCACCCTGGCAATCCCCTCTTAATGATTGCTGAGGTTATTTTAGTTTAAACGTCAATTAATGAGAGGATCGTAAGCAGCGCCTGTCTCGTTGCGCATCGCGTGGGTCATTAGAGGAGTGGAGTGCCTGAATTACTGATTCAAAATTCAATACTGGTTCCCTCGTAATCCGAATGATTGACAGGAGCATAGACTGCCATGAATTCTTTCTGAGTAGTATATTCGGTTTTCACACCTATAACAATGCATCAGTGATGAAACGCTCAAAGAAACACCATCCGCAACACCCTTACATCCTTCCCTCATCCTCTTTTACCACAACAGTACGCACAGCCGGAGCACAGAATGCGGCAAGCACACACAGGAACCCCACGGGAGCTAACGCAAGACGCATGCCTACCTGTTCAGCGAGAAAACCAATCACGGGTGGACCGGCAATCATGCCACAATATCCCCACGTCGTGACCGTCGCAAGGGTGGCCCCCCTATCCCGTTTGGCAAGACGTCCTGCTGCGCTCAACACGAGAGGAAAAGGGACGGAAAGGCCGATTCCTACCAGGCCCAAGCCAAAAAACACCACTGGCGTCCAGGCAAACAGCAGCGCGAGAACAAGCCCGATTGCCGCAAGCAGACAGGCCATACGCATAATAGCTGTCGCACCAAAGCGCGTTGCCAGAAAATCACCAACACTGCGACCAATAGCCATACAGAGTAAAAACGTCGTGAACCCCGTTGCCGCTAATCCAGTACTTGTATGCAGAGTCCCGGAGAGATAGACAGCGCTCCAATCAAACAGAGCCCCTACGCTGAGCAAAGAGCAGAAGGCAATCACCCCCAACCGCATCAGTGTTGGAGAGATGTGAAAAGAGAGAGCGGTCTTCGCAGGCTGCTTTTGCACCATCTGTTCTTGTTTTGAAGAGCAAAGGAAACGCGAACTCCACATAAGAACAACACAACCAACGACGGTAATGGCGAAAAAATGAGGTTCTGGCTTCACATCGAAAGCAGCCAGGATACTCCCAAGCGATGCACCTGCTAAACTTCCCAAACTAAAGTACGCATGAAACGAATTCATGATGGATCGACCATATACTCGCTCAACAGCAGTCCCCTGGAGATTCATGCTCACATCCATGGCACCACTCCCTGCACCAAAGAAGACCAGTGCCAGAAGAAAGAGGGGCAATGTTGGTGCAAACGCAACCAGAGGAAGCGTGAGACACATACCAAACGCAGCAAGAGTTGTGATCACCTTGCCCTCAAAGCGTGAGGAAACACGACCAACGATATTCATCGCCAGAAGTCCACCAATGGTACATCCCAGTAAAGCAAGTCCTAATTGACCTGGAGGCAAGGCCAGCCTCATTTGCACCGCAGGAAGGCGCGTTGAGAAGGTAGCAGTCATCACGCCATTCAAAAAAAAGAAGATGTCTACTGCCATTCGAGCGAGACGTAAACGTCGTCTCTCTTCTCGTTGAACATTTAATACCATATCAACCTTCACTTCTAGAAAAGAGTTGCATCCAAAGAGAGAAATGGGGATATACGATTTGGATGAGCGAACTCTATCAGGGCCACAGCGGGCACATATGTAATCTCATGGTAATGGAGAGGACATACTCGCGTGAATTGTGAAAAGCCACGAAAAAGAGGATGAAATGTACGACACCACCCCTATCGCAGGATCACCTCAGGAAAGCGAGATGCCCGGCGATCCACACCGCGAAGAAGAAAAGAGAGGTTGGTATTCTGTCAAGCGTACGAGCAGTATTTTATGCGAGATAGCAAAAGCGGATCATCCGCAGATCAGTATCACTCGGCAATGAGAGCTGTTCAATCTGCCTCGATTTTTCTACAATGTGTAGGATTGCTTTGTCAACCAAGCTTTCCGTGATAATGTTGCCTTATCCGATCCTTTGCGTTCTCCTGACTTCTGCCTGGATTAAGAGTGACCTTAGCGTTTTCCATATTGCGGAGTATATTAATATATTAAGGCATGGTTCAGAATGAGCTCAGATCAATGTGACAACTTTGAACAACCCACACTGTGAAAAATAAATCCTGAGAGGGCCTCCTGAGCGGCTTCAGGATTTATTTGTGGGTGTTTCCATCGTTCACAACTGTCACATCCATTTGAACCTTGCCTAAGGCTCCTATCAATATGCCCATGATCATAAACTGGTTCATCGGGATATCAAACCAGATAATATCCTCCTCGATAAAGACAACAACATATTGCTCAGTGATTTTGGTATTGCCCTTCTCCAGGAAACAGCTCAGCAAAGTACGAAAGACGCAATTGGGACCGTTGCATATGTGTGTCTCTCCTATGAGGCTGAAGACGATCAGTGAAAAGATATCAGACATGTATTCCAAACAGGAGGAAGGTCACAATGGTCACAATTACGGCGAGGAAGGTTCCAGCAATGGCTTGATAGACAGTATGCGCACGAACTTGCCACCTTGCCCAACCTACGAGCAGTACGAGAGGGGAAAGGACGAACAAAAGGGGTCCAAAGAGAAGGATAAAGACTGTGACGGCTCCGGCTATCCCGACAAGATGCAAACTAATCTTCCAATATTTTGTGACGATGAGCGAAATTCCACAGGCCATAATCACGGCCACCACCGTCGCTATCAGCACAGGGGAAGCCCCAAAGAGATACAAAAAGACAAAGCTGAGCACCATACAGATCCAAGCACGCCTAAAATTGGCATAGTGAATGCAGAGCCAATGAAATCTCGCAATCTCATCCAGAAAGGGAAAAGATCATGAAGTGGTGTGTTTGCTTTCCAGAAGAAGATATTCTCATTAAACGGCCCTGCTTAAGAAAAGCCTGTATTGGTAATAAAACGGCCGCAGCCTTCCTCAGTTTCCTGCACTACCAGGGAAGCATCAGCAAAGACTTTAGGCAGAGTATCGAAAACAGCAATCAACAGAAAAACGAGCAAGTAGAACTGCAAACATTGATTGGGATTCCCAATAAACAATTACTTCGCAAGCATATCAGTAACGCGAATGCGAAGATCATCTCTTCCAATCTTCATAGCAAACATTTTGAACGAGGTTACGTGCTTATTAACACACAATGCTTTTCACAGCTTCATAGTAACCAGGAGAAAAAAGAAGGAGAATGATACAATGCCTCGCCCAAAAGCAAGATCAGTACAGTCACAAACCAGTTCTAACAGCCAGGGAATGAGCCAGCAAAATAAGGCAATTCCCATAACGGCTCCGCCGGAAACGTTAATTGATACCAAAGAAGAAAACAAAAAACGAGAAGAGCAAGAAGCCATCCCACCAATAGACTACAATCAGCTTGCCATGGCGCTCCAAGGAATTATTCAATATATCAGTGAAGAAAAGGAACCTCTAGCAGCAAACATGAACGAGCCACCAAAACTCATATTACTTCCGAACAATGAAAGCCCTTGATCAGAAGCTGAGCCAGCCGAACAACGAATAGCGCAAGCTACGAAGAACTGCAAGCAGAAAAGAAAGAACAAAACAGCGATAAACCGATATCAACACGTGATCTGGCCCAAAGAGCCAAAGTACGGCGCGCCACTTGCAGCACCTGGCTCAAACAACACGAAGAAAGACTTCAAATCAAGGTAAGCCAACAAGCAGACATGTAAAATTGACATACACACAGGAGCAACGGACACTGTGCGTTGCTCCTACTTCCATCTTTAACATCAGCTATATAACATTCCTCATAAGACATGAAAAGGAAAAGCTCTGCGTTGGATCATGTACAACTGCGCAACACCCACGTGAAACAGTGAACCGGAAGCAACCTTTTATCCTGCAAATAAAACAATATGCATGTAATTAAAGTTATTTGTTTACTATCACAAAAAACTATATGAATAACGAAAGAACAAAATCCTTCTTCTCATACTGAGTTATAAGCATGAGCACAGGTGTTATAATCTCTCGTTTGGGCTTTCCTTCATTCTGACTTCAGGAGCTATACGAGCTTATGAGCACAGACGCAGTTATAATCCCGCCTTCGGGCTCTTCCTCATTCTGACTCTGCCAGCACTGGTTTTATCATCCCTATTTCCCTGTTATAATCCCGCCTTCGGGCTCTTCCTCATTCTGACCTCTATATTTATACTATAGCATAAAAAGCGGGTTGAGGGGGTACTTTGCGGGAGGTTCTATTTTGATGGTGAAATTCTCTCTTCAATGAAGCCTTTTTGAAAGGCAAAATGTCCTCGACACGCTTCTCAAGCGAAGCGGGAGGCTCAGCTCAAATGTATCGGTACACCTACCTCCCGCGAAAATATCATAATGCAATAATATGATGTTCATTCAAAGCCTGTTCTTTGTTTGGCCCTACCTGGCGATAAACGCGTGCTCGAAATACACTACTACGTGATCAGACACAAAACGAACAACTTTTTACAAGCAAGAGAGAAACAAGAATTCATGGCTCGAAAGTAATCATTAAATACATGATCTGGAGCATCCTCTAAAACCAGTTCAGACAAAGTCAACCTCAATCATATCAAGTTTACGACAAAGAAAAATAGGCTGCTTTCAAAAATGCGGTAAATGCTCCCATCTCGTCTCGATACTCTGCCAGTTTCTGTTGCTGTATCTCCAGTGGAGCATCCAAATAAAAATCTTCCCCACCCTGGATGGAAAGTCGTGTTCGTCCACTCACTCTGCTAGAAAGCATGAGTTTGCAATCAAAAGAAGTCACGCGATCACGATAAAATTGCTCTAGATATTGAATGAGTTTATGACGCACTGGACATTGTAACAATCTAGCCTGATAATGCAAATTATGCATCTCCCTATATTTGCTATTGCGGAGTTCTTTCAACATCTGGGCTTGTTCCTTGCCAGATACATCTTGTTGTAGATGAGCTGATTCTTCCTGCAGCTTTTCGGCCTCTTGCGACTTTTGCTGTGCTATATTCAGAAGTTCCAGATATTTAGAACTTTGCTCTTCTATATCAACCCATGGAGTGGAAAAACGCTCTCCTTCGACAATGTGACCGCCACACGACATCGTCGTTGGGATATTGAGTGCATTGAGAGCGAGCACCGTTTCCATAATCGGTTCGTCAATCGGCATACCAAGCCTATCTGTTCTATGAGCAAACTGTTCGCCCAGTTCATTCCATCTCTGTTGTAATACATCCTTTTGCAGCATCCATTCACCTTCTCATGACACCAGATAAGGCACAATACACACCATAAGAGAGCCAAAACATTTTATTATGATTGGCTCTAGCAAAACAGATCACCACAGACACAATTTGGCTCTATCCACTTATCGAGCGGCAACGACATTGGGAAGCGTCTTACTACTTTTCGGAATTTCCGTTTTAGCCCAGGTATCATCCTGTGTACAATGATACAATGTGCGATCATACAACTGGCCAGTTTTTGAGTTATGACTCGTATCCGTCTTCCACACAGACATCTCTTGTTGGCACACAGGACATTTCATCGCCGTCACTCCTTACTTTTCATCAAAACCAACGCATTCTATAGTAACCATTATACCTGACCGACATGTGTACAGCATACAAGCATATATAAACCATTGATATACTGGTGCATAAAATTCATGCTATCTTATGTACATTGTTATTTGTGGGGAGTATGAAGAAGCCAGATGAGTGAGGCATTCAGCCAGGGTAATGTGGGCAAGGCACATTCTGTGTAGCAAGATGGTTAGTGAGTCTGGAAATTCCTATGTCTGATTAGAAATCTTATCCTTATAATCCCGCTTTCGGGCTTTCTCTCATTCTGACCTGGCAAGAGTGTGCTGTTGCGCCACTTCCGAGAAAAGTTATAATCCCGCGTTCGGGCTTTCTCTCATTCTGACTTTAGAAGATTTGTAGCCTATGGTTGCGATGCTATCAGTTATAATCCCGCGTTCGGGCTTTCTCTCATTCTGACGTGGGATACGCTTCTTCAGTGCATCGTAAAAATAATAGTTATAATCCCGCGTTCGGGCTTTCTCTCATTCTGACGCAAATTTCTTTTCGATATCGAGTAAGGTTGTGTGGTTATAATCCCGCGTTCGGGCTTTCTCTCATTCTGACATATTCAAGTCCTTTCTGATTAATCTCTCAATATACTGTTATAATCCCGCGTTCGGGCTTTCTCTCATTCTGACAACACAAATCAACAAGCGCAAAGCCAGCCACCGAAACCGTTATAATCCCGCGTTCGGGCTTTCTCTCATTCTGACGCCCAACTGACAAAATAGTAATGATTGCCTATGGAATTGACCCGTTTTTGGAGGGGACTCAAACAGAAAGAATGAGTCAGTGGAAATGCATCAAATAAGAGAAAAGAACGATCATTTCTCTGTATATATACGTATTCCGTATACGTATATATTAACATACAAACAAGATATTTGTCAAGAAAGATGATTCTCTGTCTTTTTTTCTTGTTTTTCGTAATCAACTGGACTCATATATCCTAAAGAAGAATGTCTTCGTTTCC
>NZ_BIXY01000133.1 GCF_008326305.1 Dictyobacter arantiisoli
AAAGACAGGCTCCTTCTCACCCACCTCTGCAGATACGATGAGGGAAAACAGGGCCGGGTCTCGATGACGGAAAACCATACAGGCAGGGAGTTCTTGCTTCACCTCCATTTGTTGGAGTAGGTGCCGTGAAGGGTGGCTCCTACGAGCCTTGTACCGAAGAGTAATTCTAATCTTTTAAATGCAGTAACCCTATTGTATCTTTTGTATTAATCGTTTGGAATCGTAAGTTCGTGCAGCTGTCTTTCCAGATTACCTCTGGCAACCGGTGAGAGAAGGGGATCGGCCAATGTTTTCTCTAAGCGTTCCCGCTGCTCTTTCCTGAATTTCAAGTTGGACTCCCTCTTTTTGCGGAGAGCTGTCAACTTCTTCCGAACCTGCTCATCTAGCTCATCAAAATTATTCATTGTGCACCTCGTCTCAAGTATAACATAACGGACTTATCCCTTGATGGCTACTTTAAGTCTATCATGGGCGGCTCAGTGTTTCTATTTGGGCGTAGATTCCATTTAACTTATGAGTATAGATTACGTCTAACCTATTGAAGGGTTCTAGCGTATATATACAAATAGGGTATTTTGAGATACTTTCTACTACGCTCTATTTTAGCTTCTTTTTTACATTGCCTTTGACTTTTATCTCACTGCTGTGTAAATAGACTGAATACTCTCTGTGTCATTTGAAAACCCATTCAGGAAAAAATATGTATTTGAACATCGCAACGCTTGTCTGGCTTCAGGAAGAGGCGCTCTTTTCCACATCTGAACACGTTACATCATGGCACGTAACATTGGACATGTTTCATGGCAACCTGGCGATGTTTCTTTCCATTTTTCTGTATAATGTCTGTGTTCTACTTGCCTGGCAAGCACACAGCCGAGAACGATGGGCACGCTTTGCTGGAGCCTCGATGTTTGGCGTTGTCGCTTCTAGTTATAACATATTTGTCACTATAACCGGATGGGATGAGCCAACTGCCACCGAGCTTCCTCTATGGATACAAACGGTGGTCCTTCTCTTTGGTGGTGTACTCTTTGGTTGGCCCCTGATACGCCAATATGCCTGGCTGGCACGTCAGCAACACTGGTATGGTCGCCTTGTTTATGGCATTCTCCCGCTCTTGATCCTCCCTGCTTTCCCATTAATCAAAGCAGCGCGTATCAACAGTTCAAGCGCCAATGTTCCTTCTGTGATGGTAAATTGGAAAGAGTTACTCATTTTAGAGATACTCTTGTGGGTACCCATCCTCCTGTATGAAGCGGTGAAACGTGACATGTTCACCATTCTCTATACAAAAAGCAAAAACTGTCCCTTTCTCTGGCGTAAAGAACCATAAGCAGAGACATCCTATCTGTTGTTGCTAGCAACTGATGTGTGTGGTACCAGCCGAAGCGTTAAGACGATTTTACTTTATTGTCAACAAGCTCATTTTTGGTATTGACGACTATAACAGCTTGCTGATGATCTTTTTTGCGATAGTACAGATCAAAAATGAAGATAATGCTGCTTGTGATTACCAGAAGAATAACTATTAACAGGGATAGATGAAAGAAATTCCAACCTATCTGTATAGTGTTAAGAGTGAGTAGCCAGGTCGCATGGTTAGCGGCTGCCAGCGTGGTCAGATCATCATGAAGCATAAGCGCACTGGTCCAGCCCAGTACGAAGGCTGCGATATCGAGAATCCAGCGCAGGCGTTCGATCAGGACAGAAACCACGGCACTACCCAGCATAAGAATGGTGATACTGCCGATCAGTCCTATGATCAAGGGCCAGATTTCCCCGTTCGCCAGGGCACCGACCGCGATGACATTGTCCAGGCTCATTGTGATATCAGCCAGGAGAATTGTCAGCAGTGCTGAAAGAAAGGCATTGTTGGTCTGTGTCCGGCGCTTGATAGGATCTAAATGGGATAGTTCGTCGGATTGTGTGGAGGAATCATTGCCGATTTGTGTGCGTTCACGGAGCAGTTTTTGGGCCAGGTAGAGCAGGACGATGGCACCCGCGATTTGGATAAAGGGAATGTTCAGTACAACAGACGCCAGCGCGGTCAAAATGATGCGCAATATCATCGCAACCAAACCACCGACCAGGATAGCGTACCAGCGCTGCCGCCGTTGGAGTCCTGCTGCTGCTGCACCTATGATCAGCACATTGTCCCCACTCAGGAACAGATCGAGCAAGAGGACCCCTCCCACCATACTTCCAAAAACAAAGGTATTCATCTGTGTCACTTCCTATGTTTCCTTACTAAGAGAAGTCTCCGCTTCTCTATACTGTGATCACCCCGGTCCTTTCTCTGTCCATTACATAACAGGGAAGAGGATCTTTTTCGGCCTGGAATTCAGTACTGTTATTGTTCTATGCCAATATGTGCCAAACCAGTGCCCTATACGGATAAACGCAGGATGTCTTCCATTCTCAAATCAACGTTTCCTCTAGTGGTTGCACACAGTGCTTACCGGAATAGCAACTGCTAAATGGGTGATACCCTTGTTGGTTCTCTGGCAATGAAGGTAGAATACAAACAAGGTGCAACCACATCATTATAGATATAAGGTACAGGATGTTTCGAAATTTAAGTGCGATTGAGATTGCTGAAGGCGCTCTACTGGCGGATATTGCCGTGGCGTTTCAGTTTCTCGCGACTTTTTTGCCCGTTGCTGCGCATTTTTTCTCCCTCTTAAATTTTACGGTTTTTACTATACTGGTTTTACGACGAGGAACCTACGTAGGCATTATGGGTATGTGCGTGTCGGTCTTCCTCTTATGTGTCTTGATTGGCCCACATGGCCTTATTTTAATGGTCACTGAAGGATTGGGTGGTCTTTTTCTGGGCTTTATGATGAAGCATCGCTTTCATCATCTACCGCTACTGCTGCTTGGTATCGTCGGGGGAACAATCTACACCTATGTGGGACTCCTGGCTCTGGCCTGGCTGAGCGGGATTCCCTGGCAGGTCACCCTGGAAAGCCTTCATCGCAGCTATCAAGCCTCGCTGGTTATTATTGCCTCGTTAACCCATCGGGTTGGATTGGGTGTGTTCTGGCAACGCGATATTCTTCCGCCGCTCAATTCCTTCGTGAATCTGGCCTTTGCCTACTGGTGGGTAGCGCTCTTCATTGGATTGCTGATCTTCTTTTGTCCGGCTGTGACGGCTATCTATGTGATCTCAAACTCCCTGGTACGCTTGCTTGGCTATGATGTACGCCCATTGGCGAGTGGAAAACTGAGACGTCAGATCCGCGGATGGAGGTGGCGTAAGCTCCGCCGGCGCGTGAAGAGGATGAAGCGCCGCAAGCAATGGAGTCGTGTTTGATGCTACAACCTTTGATTGACCTTCAGCAAGTGACCTATGCTTATCCAGTTCGGCCGGGTAGCGCACAGCAGGAATCTCCCGCTTTACGCAAGCTGAGCTTGCAGATTCAGCAAGGCGAATATGTGGTCATTCTGGGACATAATGGTTCTGGAAAATCCACGCTGGCTCGCCAGTGCAATGCATTGCTGTTGCCTGATCAGGGACAGGTGATTGTCGCGGGTATGGATACACGCGATCTCGCCAGCCACCCGGCCATTCGTGCGCGTGTGGGTATGATTTTTCAAAATCCCGATAATCAGTTGATCGCGACGGTGGTAGAGGATGATGTGGCCTGGAGCCTGACGGTACTGGGCTATTCCGCCTCTGAGATTCGCCAGCGTGTCAACGAGGCTCTGGAAGCTGTAGGGATTGCCGATTTGCGCGCCTTGCCACCGCATAAACTATCGGGTGGACAGCGCCAACGGGTTGCGATTGCTGGCATCCTGGCCCTGCGCCCGGACTGTATTATTGCCGATGAGGCGACCTCCATGCTCGATCCTGTCTCGCGGCAGGAGATGGGCAAGCTGTTTGCGCGCTTGAACCGCGACCTGGGCATCACCATTGTACAGGTGACCCATCTGCTGGAAGAAGCCGTCTATGCACAGCGCATTGTATTGATGGAACAGGGACAGATTGTACAAACAGGCCAGCCCGGCCAGCTTCTCTCAGATATCGAACGTTTGCGCGCCCTCAAGCTGATTATCCCTGATTCTTTGTCCCTGGCCGCTCGCTTACGGGCGGCTGGTTTTCGGATCGCAGAGGATGCTGTGACTGTAGAGCAGATTGCTCGGGAGATTGCTCGTGAATGATGTGATGATTGAGGTAGCGCATCTCTCGCATACCTATACCACGGCTCCTGTCAAGAAAAAAGCCCTCGATGATGTCAGTATGCAGATTCCGCGTGGCGAATGTGTGGCGGTCATTGGCTTTAATGGATCAGGGAAGTCAACGCTGGTACAACATTTTAATGGTTTGTTGCGCCCCACGCCGGGCTCGGTGCGCGTGGATGGTGTGGATGTCGGCGGTGCGCAGGTGAATCTACGGGCTCTGCGGCAAAAAGTCGGCATGCTTTTCCAATTTCCTGAGTCGCAGTTGTTTGCCTCTACTATTTATCAGGATGTCGCCTTTGGTCCACAGCGTATGGGACTTGGCCGACATGAGTTACGTGCCCGTGTGAAGCACGCCCTGGATATCGTGGGACTGCCCTTGCAAGACTATGGGCAACGCTCCCCCTTTGAGTTAAGCGGTGGGCAGCGGCGGCGCGTGGCGCTGGCAGGTATTCTGGCGATGACCCCGCGTGTCTTGATCCTGGATGAGCCTTCGGTGGGTTTGGATGGTGAGGGGCGGGCAGAGTTCTACGCCTACTTACAGCGTGTCCGACAAGAGCAAGGTGTGACCACGATCCTGGTTTCTCATGACATGGCCGAGGTTGCCGCTATCGCTGATGGGCTGTATGTGTTACATCATGGGAAGCTGGTCATGCAGGGAACGCCTGCCAGTGTCTTTGCGCAGAGTGAGCAACTCCGCCGTTGGGATTTGGCCGCGCCACCGCTGCATGAGCTATTGGCCGCGCTCCGCCAACGAGGCATAGCGCTTCCTGAGGATGTTATGAGTGTTGAGGATGCTTTTCACTTCTTGCAGCAGACGCAAAAGCAAAAGCAAAAGCAGCTTCCAGACGTCTCGTCCAGAAGCTGAGGCAGATCAATAGGCTATCTCGGTGGATAACATCGACCTGTAATCTTGTTCTGTGCTCATCCCGCTTGCTTTCGATTGCTATGAGGCGTTTGCATGCCGTACGACCTGGCACGGCTCGCTGGCGACATCATTTGAATCGGCATCCTGTGGATAAGGCACGCACCTGTCTTGTTCGATAGGAATTCGAACATTTGTATTATACACGACAGGACACTATAATACAAATGGCTCGGTCAGAATTAGAATGGTAATACGTCTATGCTAACGAATATGTCTCCGGGCATTTTTTATCCCGGTACTGGTCCACTGCACCGCTTACAGGCGCGTACCAAGCTATTGATGATTGGTTTGGCTGTGGTGGTGATGTTAATAGCGAACCAACATCAATGGCATTTTGCGCCTTATATTGTCGCGGTCACCTGGGTGCTCGGTAGCATCTTTGGCGCAGGGATCGGCTTGCGTGAATTGTGGCGACGGCTCTCATTTCTGCTTATGCTGGTCTTCTCCAGCCTCTTGTTCACCTTCCTGGGTGGATCTAGCAGTAGCCCTGCGGTATGGACATTGGGACCATGGTTGTTACGTAACGTCACTATCTCACATATCGCACTGTTTCTCGCTATTGGATGTGGCATCCTGGCCCTGGCATGCCTCCTGCCGCCGCTGGCGAAACGCTATCGCAGCCGTTTCTTCTTTCGCCTGTTGCGCAGTATCCTCATTCTAGTAACCTGTGGTGCGCTCCTCTTGTTTGGATGGACTATGGGCCTGCCGCCTCAGCACACAGTACCGTTGGGACCTATTATCATTACACGACAAAGAATCTGGATACTGGTCGTCAGTTTTGTTATCTTTATGGCGTTGTATACCTTTTCAACCCTGCTCACCATGACCACGAATCCAGTTGCATTGATTGAAGGCTTAACAATCCTACTTTCCCCGTTGAGACGTTTAAAGTTGCCGGTAGATGATTTTGCCTTGATGGCCTTGCTCGGTTTGCGCTTTATCCCCACCTTACTGGATGAAGTGGAGCAGTTGCAGAAGGCGCAGGCGGCTCGTGGCGCTGATCTGCTCCATGGAACGTGGCGTGAACGGCTTCAAAGTTTCTCCTCATTCTTTACCGCCCTGATACAGGGGACACTGCGCCGTGCCGCTGATCTGGCCACAGCCCTTGAATCCCGTGGCTATCGCAGCTCTGGTCAGCGTACCCTGCTCTATGAGAAACCACTGAGACGTTTAGACTATCTGATCTTGATCATCTTTGGACTCTCCATGCTCGGATCGCTCTTCTTTTGAGCCCTATACACCACCAGATCCAACAAATTCGCGTGAGAGCTAAGCATCAATGGTACCTGAGGACCAATGTAGTAGTGTTGTATGTCGATCTTCCTGGTCTTCAAAAATCATGTGTTGTCTCTGCTCCCTTACCTATCTGGCTGACCATTTCTTTGCGCTGGTAAAGATCCGCCAGCTTTCGTTGCAGCATGGTGAGTAGTGGATGTTCTCGTTTTAGCGTCTTTTCAATGATCTCTTCCGCCTGTTGACAGTATTGTTCGGCTTGCTGGAATTGATCACGCTCAAGACTCATTTCAGCGAGCTGTATGGCCCAATTCGCCAGGAGCGGATGGTGTTCTCCCAGCGCCTGTGTGCCGATACGCCATCCATGTTGCGCGATTTGTTCGGCGGCGGTATACAATTGACGCTGTTGATAGCTTTTCAGCAGCGTCATAAGTGCGTATCCTATTTGATAATGGCGGTGAGTTGGTTCCTGTTCCCACATCTCTATCGCCTGCTCCACCAGTTGATAACTCTCCCTGCTCTGTGCCACTGGTACCACTAATGGGCTGGATGGTTGGTACGAAGGATCTCGATCTCTGTTGACGGTCATCTTCCAGATAGCAAGTCCGCGCAGAATGAGCGTTTCCGCTTGTAGATAGTCCCCTTTGGAGCAAGCGAGGGAGGCAAGACTATTGATTGGATCAATCAGTTGAAAGTGTGTATCTCCGACCTCATGCTCAAGCAGGCGGGACGCGCGTTGTACATAGATCGCTGCCTGTTCTCGCTCAGCTGGCTGGCGAAGGATTGTTTCTGCCAATCCGATCAAGACAGGAACATTGTCAATGTGTTGGTGTCCCAGCAGTTGCTCCTGTATGTGGAGTGCCTGTTGATCATAGGTCTGTGCATCCTGGTAGCGTACGCGATGGAAGAAATAGCGCGGTTTTATGCAAGAGGGAAGTGAACTCCAGTGAATTTGTCTCCACTCCTCCTATGCTCAAGATATATGCGATATGTGGTACCAATTGTTCGCACCACGGCCATTGTTCCATCGTCTCCCCTTGACCGGGAAATGCCTGATTTAATGCATGGGTGATCTGCTTCATCCATATGCGCTGTCTATCCCTGGAGATACATTGTTTGATCGCGGCCTGTACGAGACGGTGAATGGTCAGCGTACGCGTCTGTGGCTGGCGCTGGATCAGCGAGTAGCGCAAAATATCTTTAATCGCCGCATTGAACTGCAAGAGAACATTATTGGTATCCTGTAAAGCAGACTGTGAAAAGAGACCCGCATATTCCGTCAACAGCGCTTCGGGGATTGCGTCGGGAGAGAGGAAGGCACACATGATCAAGAGATCGGCCGCCAGTGCATTGTTCATTTGAATATGTTCGAATGAAATTTCAAACGTTGTGATGACCGACAAGGGATGATCGGTATCTCCATCGCGCTGCCCGAAAATGGAAAGCTGAGAAGATTGCAGGATGTTGAGGAAGGGAAAAATTCCGCAACGCGTTGCTTCAATATATGCGCCTGCCTGATCAAGTGCCAGCGGCAGGCCATCTGTCATCTTCACAATTGTTTGTGCAGCCAGTTCCTCTGGTTGTTCCAGCCTGGGCTGCGACTCAGACTGAAGAGCATCGAGCGTGATCAGTTGGGCACGTCTGAGGAGAAAAAGGCGTCCCTCCTCGCTATTCATAGGATGGATATCGATTGTTTGAGCCATGGTGCCTATATCTTGTCGCCGCGTTGTGATCAATACGCCGCCACTGCCCAGTGTTGGTAAGACTGTTTTGAGTAGCGTCAAATCCTCAACATTATCGAAAATCACCAACCATTCCTGATGAGTGATAAGCCAGCGCTGAACGCGAGCAATAACCTGTGAGAATTCCTGTTCTTGTTGTTGCACCACACCCAGCATCCGAGCAATCGTATTAAAGCTGGCGCGCAAACGTTCATTTGTCTCGGCATCGACCCAAAAGATAATTGAGAATTTTTGGATAGAGCGATAGGCATATTCCAACGCAATTTGTGTTTTCCCCACGCCACCCAATCCCCGCAAGGCAACATAGCGGCGTGTCGTCGTGGCATCACTATATTGCAACAATTGATCCACCTGTTGCAGTATAGCCTCTCGACCAGTAAAAAAAGGATTGCGTTGATAGGACACACACCAGTATAAAGGCTCCCTGTGTTCTTCAGCGCGTGTTACAGGAAAAGAAGAAAACGCTCTACCATTTGTGGAAGGTACATCTTCTGTTGTACACAATTGCTCAAGTGCCTGGACCGAATTCAGTAAACCTAATTCTTGCTCGCTCTTATTAAAAAGGGTCGTGAGCTTAATGCGCAAATAGGGGCCAGGTTGCGCCTTTCTATGTTCCCAGCGTTTTACTGTGAGCACTGACGTCCCCAGTTGCTCAGCCAACTCTTTTTGGGACCAGTGGCGCCGATTGCGTTCCTCGCGTAGGCGATGATTTATCTTTGCATCCTCTGGCTGCGGCATGGTATGTTGATATCCTTTCAGCATTTCCCTGGCGAAATTATACAAGAGGATTATATATGAGAAACATAAAAAAAACCTATAGAATTGCTGAAAAACCTGTCTTGAAGAAATAGTGAAGACTTAGCATAGAGCGCGAAACAGCACTTGTGAACGCGCTATCCATGAGGAAGTTCGCTCCTATTGCCAGACAGCCTGGCCTGGATATGATGCCTATCTGGATGCCGGTGCGAGCACACACAATGTATTTGCACAGTTTGAAGCTGTATCTGCCGCAACTGTGCACTGGTAATGTGCGAAAATAATCGCTATCGATTTTACGGTTTAGCTATAGCAGTAATTGTATTTCATATAGCATTTTTCCTGAACAGATAGGTGTGTTTGAGGAAGGTGGCGAAGGCTTGCATTTCTTGCTGATAGAGTTTGAGTAATGTGGCCTGTACCTCAGGTGGGCGTTGTGGCTGGTAGTCGATGCCATGGGGTTGCAGACGACTCTGACCGAAACTGTCATTATGTAAATACAGTTGCTGATCATAAGGAGCATGATGCTCAAGATAGAAGGCTTCTAAAGCCTGATGAACCAGCCATGAGCCTTGATAATAAGCGACGCGCTCCTCCGCTGCCAGTTGGAACATTTCATGGGTGAGCTCGTTCAAAGTCTCCTGTGGTGCATGTTGCTCTTCAGCTTCTTGTAACAGTCTGCTGGCGGCAAGCGCTTTTTTGCGGATCATCTCCGTGTCTACTGCATGGAAATCTACCCAGGGGGCGGCATGTCCATGCTGCAAATGTCCTTCACAGGAGGAACTGGTTTCGACTCCCAGCACATTGAGAGCAGTAACCGCCTTCATGATACCTGGATCGATAGGTGTCCCAATAGGATCGGTTACGCGCTCTAACTGTTGCTCCATTTCCTGCCAGCGTGGGGGAAGTGAGAATTGCTGATCGGTCATGCATGACCCTTCTTTCTATGCATGGTGAGAAGAAACTTTCATCCGTCTACTGTATCTGCTATTACTATGACACATCTGCTAGAGTCAGACAAGCTTTCCCTGGTTTTTCCAATTCACCTGAAAAGGTGTGTCAGGGTAGAGGGTCAGATCCAGAGTATTCGAGAGGCATGGAAAACCAAAGTAGCCACCCTCGCTCTACGGAGGAATCATACGAGCATCATGCAGCGTGCTATAACTCTACCTCGTTCTAAGGGCAAGGTTTGAGTACAACTCCCCATAGAACGAAGGATGCTACTTTGGTTTCCTTGCAACTATTCGCTCAGTGAGATGCGGGCAACGATGGCGGTACTATTATCAGGACCGCCGCGCTCGTTCGCCAGGGCGATCAGGTGGGCTACGCATTCCTCGGGAGTGGATTGTAGAGTGGTATCTAAAATCTCTCCATCAGAGATGAGTTGGTTGACACTCCCTGGCATAAATGCACAGGGATTCTTCCTTCATCCATGAGACTTGCCCATCAGTCTCACAACTGAAAGGTAGCGGTCCACATGTCCAGAAGCGTTGCGCAAACCGAGGTTTGCA
>NZ_BIXY01000134.1 GCF_008326305.1 Dictyobacter arantiisoli
AGCTATCAACCTGGTGCGTTTCGCGTCTTGGATGGCGGGTGTCCCTCATGCCAAGACGCGCACCTCACGGTTTGCTGCCATGAAAACTCCGGAGGTGAGCTTGGCAATTTAGCAACAGTATCCGTTGTTCCTCAGAAGCCCTAATCGGTGATGAAGCCACAACTCAGGTTGGCAACAGCCGCCGTCATGGCACTGGATTGATCGGAAGCCATAAAGGCGGCCACATTCGCTCCCTCTGCAAGTATGGGCAACCGCTTCAGTAGGTTCAAATTGGTGCTGAAATCCTGGACATGTTCGCGCGTCAAACCCAGGGTTTCAGCATAAAGACTAGACACGTCGGTAATCGTTGCCGTCTCTGGGATGGCGTCCGATCGTAGACAAATGGCGCGGATACCCTGCTGTCCATATTCCGCTCAGTTCACAACCCTGATCGAAAATGTGCTTCCTGCACATTTTCGCAGATCTTCATCACACCTCAACAAGAATACCCTCTGATCAGGCCGCGTCAGGTTGGTAGGTGAGAACGACGACGCCTTGCTCTAGTGTCTTTGTCGCGACCAGTTTCAGGGTCGTCTTTTCGCTCTGCCGAAACAACAGCGTGCCGGAGCCAACGAGGAGCGGGTGTATCCACAGACGCAGCTCATCCAGCACGTGATGCTCCAACAAGGTTTGCCCAAGAGGGCCATGACCATAGAAGACCAGATCTTGACCATCCTCCTGCTTGAGCCTGGACACGGCATTGGCAACATTGCTCCTGATGATCACCGAGTTGTTCCAATCGGCCCTTTCCAGGGTGGATGAGAAGACATACTTGCGAATGCTCGTCATCCTTGCGCTGTAGGCACTCGTTCCAGCGCCCGACGTCGCGGCAAACATTTCGTAGGTGTGCCTGCCCATCAACATCGCGTCGCTTACCAGCAGTTGTGCTAAAGCGACTTCTTGGGCCTGCTTGCCGAAATACCCATTGATCCAGGTTATTGGATCGCCGATGACGCCGTCCAGAGATACAAGGGTCGATTCAATGACTTTTCTCATTGTTGCTTCCTCTCTCATTGGTTACTGGATAAACTCGCTGGCAAAACGACGCATGGTATCCAGTTGAGGGGTGTCAGAGAAGCTGATCACGAGTTCCTGGACACCAGCCGCCTCATAGGCAGCCAGACGCTGGCGAATCGTCCCAAGGGTTCCAACGAGACCATACGACTGGATGTCTGAGACTGGGGAAACGAGGGGAGCCCATCCAGGGACCAGGGAGCGGGCCTGCTCATCGGTATCACCAAGAGCACAAAGCGTGAGGGCGGTCCGGTGAATGCTCTCATAGGGGCGTCCAACCGCCTCACAGTGGGTTCTCAGCACGTCAAACTTGCGCTCAATGGTCGCAATATCGCCTTGCACATTACAGGCATCGGCATATTGGGCCACCAGTTTGAGCGTCACCCGCTCACCGCTTCCGGCGATCATGATGGGAATATGGGGTTGCTGCACCCCTTTGGGCTGGTTGATCGCGCCGCGAACCTGGTAATAGTTTCCCGCATAAGTGGCCTCCTCTTGCGTCCACAGGGCCCGAATGACCTGGACAGCTTCGTCGAGCTGCCGCAGCCGCGTCTTGGCATCGAGATACGGGTAGCCATAGGCGTGATACTCATGCTCGTGCCAGCCTGCTCCGATGCCAAAGGTGTAGCGCCCATGCGAGAGCACATCGAGAGTCGAAGCCATTTTCGCCTGTAAGGCAGGGTTGCGGTAGTTATTTCCGGTCACCAGGTGTCCGATACGCACCCGCCTGGTATCGCGCGCGAAAGCCGCCGCTGTGGTCCAGCTCTCAAAAAACATGGCCTGAGAGGGAATAAGGGGATGAAAATGATCCAGCAACCAGACCGTCTCAAATCCAAGTTCATCAGCCGTTTGGGCCACATGGGTCAGTGTTTCATAGGCTTGTATGGGGTCCTTGAAGCTCGCCAGTTCTCCCACAAAGCCCGTGGAAAGGTAGACACTATATTTGAGAGACATGTTTCTTTACTCTTTCTCCTCTGGCAGAGATTCTCTGCCTATCCTTGTTAGAACAAGGTACGCTGATTCCTATTTACTTCCTGCCTGATATGGGTATATACCCGCATTAGTAAAAAATTTAGATGTTTACCTCTTCCAATTGAGAAAGCAGCGTCTTGAGCATCTGCAGTTGATCCTGTCCAAGGGTATCTGCAACGGCTGTCTGGGCCTTTTGCCACAAGGGACGAGCGAGAGAAACAGCTTCACGTCCCCGCGCAGTGACGTGTACGGTATGCTCTCGTCGGTCGCTTCCTCTGCTCAGAGAGACCAACCCGTCGCGCGCGAGAAGATGTATATTTCTTCCAATGGTCGAACGATCACTTCCTAGCTGTTGGGCAAGGTCGGTAATGCTTTGCTCAGCTTCATCCTGAAGAATGCTTTCCAGAAGCACATATTGTGTCACCTTGAGACTGCTGGGAGCAAGGACTCGATCATAGACCTCAGTGAGCGTTTGCGCAGTGTAGCGCAGCGTTGTGCAATGACAGGGAAATGTCCTTTCCATGATAGAAGTATATACCCGCATTTAGCAGATGTCAAGGGTCTGTCAGAACCGAGGACACAAAAAAGTTCCAGGAGAAGGCTCAACCCAAGTTGCAAGACCGCTTGCTTGACCCACAAACGGTGTGGCAGAACTGCTTGATCAACGAAACTAATACTCTCACGAGAATAGCGAGAAGAATGATTAAAGGCTAAAGCTTGCATTATCTCACGAAGAATAGCTACTTTTAAGAGAGTGCTGGTCTTGCTCTGTATGAGTTCAAGTGCGGGATGATCAGGAGGTGGATTAAACATTTTCATTTCTTGATGATAAGTGGAAAGCACTTCCTGTGCTTGTGCCGCTAGTGATAGATCACTACCTTGTGCATAATGATGAAATAGTGATCTTGACCCGTTTTCGTAGAGCCTCCAGAGGTTGGAGCTGAGGAGAATAAAAACGTTTTTACGTACGTAAATGACGTAATACATAATTATTCTACCATGGAAAATATATTACGTCAAACGTTTAATAACGTACGTATTTCTCCCATTCTTTCATACTGGAACGGACTCATATATCCTAGAGTCGAGTGACGGTGAATTCGATTGTAATACGTTTCTGTATAGGTAAAAATTGCTGACCTTGCTTCTTCATGCAATACATAGAATATTTCTTGAATACACTCATCATTTAATGTGCCAAAAAATGACTCCATTGCAGCATTATCCCAGCAATTTCCTTTTCTCGACATACTCGACTGGATTCCGTATCGCTGCAAATACGCCTGATATGCCTGTGATGTATATTGACTTCCTCGATCACTGTGATGCAAGAGCCCTGCTTTCGGATGACGGCGTACCAGGGCTTGCTCAAGTGCGCGTTCTACCAGCTTCTCATCACAACTGCCTGACATAGACCACCCTACGACCATTCGTGAATACAAATCCAGGATCACTGCGACATAGAGCCACCCCTGTTTGGTAGGGATATAGGTAATATCACCGGCCCATTTCTTATCTGGCTCTTCGGCATGAAAATCTCGATTCAAGAGATTTGGAGCCACAGGATGCTTCTCGTCTCTTTTTGTCGTGATCACACGACGCCGTTTCCTTCTGGCTGACAACGCTTCTTCTCGCATTAGCCTGGCCACGCGTTTCCGCGAGCAGCTCATCCCTTCATCATGCACATCTCTGTGGATACGCGGTGCACCCTATCTTCCCTGGTGCACCTCAAACACCTGCTTGATCTCCGGAGTCAACTGAGCATCTTCCTGCTTCCGTCGGCAGGTTGGACGTTTGCACCAGGCGTAAAAGCCACTTTCCGAGACCCCGAGCACACCGCACATCACCACTATTGTAAACTCGTGCTTGTGCTCTTCGATGAATTGATACTTCATCGCTGGTCCTGTGAGAAGATGCTCACTACTTTTTTTTAAATATCACGTTCTTGCTGGACTCGTTCCAATTCTCGTTTGAGGCGTCGATTTTCCTCTTCTATCGCAGTCTGATGCCCTTTTCCTGGAAATGCTTCTTCTCCATGCTTTGCCAATTCTTTGCGCCAGTTATGAATCGCACTATCCGATATTCCCAGTTCTCGCGCGATCTGAGCTATTGACTTGCCCGATGTTTGTACCAGCCGTACTGCTTCTTCTTTGAATTCTCTGGTGTAGACTTTTTGAACCTTGCTCATGATTGGTCCCTTTCTCAAGCTTCGCTTCGTATATCTCAGCTTTGGGGACTCTTTCAAATCGGGGCAAGGTCATATTACCTATGAAGCAAGGTTTATTCGGGAGATTGGTAGAGAGGACGCTTGCTCATATGGTAGGGAACTCAAAGGATACGACATTTTGAAACGGCACCCTTCGACTCCTCAATTTTCTCATGAAGCACATGCGTCTGGTCTCTTGAGAAAAGCCCTTGACTTTTGGGATGCCCTTTGTTATTATTGTTTCTAACGATGTTAAATTTTCTCACGGAGATCGATGAATGGGTATCAAAGAGAGACGCGAGCGTGAAAAACAAGTGACCAGGGAGAGTATCTTGACCGCTGCTCACAAGATTGCGAGGCTCGAAGGATGGCCTGCGCTTACTATACGCAAAGTGGCGGATGAGATCGAGTATAGTGCGCCGATGATCTACGAGTACTTTGCGAATAAGGAAGAGATTCTCCTGGAGTTAATGCGTGAGGGCTATCAGCAACTCATTGCCAGTATGCAACAAGCCCAGTTTTCGACAGAGGATCGCCGAGAACGTCTCTTCAAAATCGTTGATGCTTACTGGGCTTTTGCTCGAAGCAACCCGGAACTCTATCAAATCATGAATGGGCTGGGAGGCGTTCCACTTGATATTCAGGAAACAACGCGTGCAGGACGCGCTGCTGGCATGGTCTCTCTCGCAGCGCTGAAGGACTGGGCGCAGACGAGCGGTATCGTTCTGGAAGATGATTTTGGCGCAGTTGAGATAACCTGGAGTCTGATGCATGGCATGGTGAGCCTGACTCTGGTTGAGCGCATTGAAGGAGGAGAACCACGAGCCAGGCTTTTACTGCATCAGGGACTCCAAGCACTGCTGACCGGAATGACACAGCAAAAAAGCGCTGGATAAGCTTTTTGCACTCTTCAGGTCCCTCTTGCATTGCTCCCTTGCCACTGCTGGCCGATCTCGACCACGCTCTTGGCGGGAAGAGAGCACGAAGCAGGAAAAGTTCGTTATTTTTTGTCAATTATCTATCATTGTTAAATTTTCTACTATCGTTTAAATATATACTGAACAACCGAGAAAAAGGAACCTTCCATGAAGAACATACGTCAGGAATTGCATGTCATTTTCGGAACTGGCCCGGTGGGTCTCACGCTTGCTGAGCAATTGGAGGCCGCAGGTAAGCAAGTTCGTCTAGTGAATCGCAGCGGCAAGGGACAAGCTCCAGCAGGAGTTGAACTGGTCGCTGGCGATGCTTTGCAGTCGGATGTCGTACGCAACCTCTGTCAAGGGGCTGCTACCGTCTATCATTGTGCGAACGTCTCTTATGAGCAGCAAGTGGCGATCATTCCTCGCTTACAAGAGAGCATCATAGAGGGCGTTGCTCCTACTGGAGCAAAGCTGATTGTGACTGATACGCTGTATATGTATGGGCAAACACATGGGCAAGTCATGAAAGAGAGGAGTCCAAACGCCGCTATCACGCGCAAAGGACAGATGCGAGCAAGAGTCGCAGAAGCCTATCTCACAGCCCATCGCGAGGGAAAAGTGCGTATTGCACTCGGTCGGGCGGCTGATTTCTTTGGACCACGTGTCCTCAATTCGGCACTGGGCGATCGCGTCTTTCCCGCCGCACTGGCAGGGAAATCGATCCAACTCTTAGGCAATATTGATCTTCCTCACTGCTATAGTTATATTGGAGATGTTGCGAGAGGTCTGGCGCTGTTGGGAGAACATGACGAAGCCCTGGGAAGGGTCTGGCATGTGCCCGTTGTTACTCCGGTTGTCACGCAGCGCGATATGGCGCAACTGATCGGCAAAACGCTCGGCAAGCCTGTACACATTCAAGCTTTTCCCAAGCTGGCTATCCAAGCCCTTGGCCTTTTTAATCCCTTCATGCATGAGTTTGTCGAAATGTTTTACCAATATACTGAGCCGCAAATTGTCGATGCCAGCGCTATTGAGCAAGCGTTTGGCCTCCATGCAACCCCTCTTGATGAAGCCATCCACGCAACAGTCCAATGGTATCAGGAGCAGCAGGTGAATGTGTAGAGTGTGAGCGTTTGAAGGATGACTTATTGCAGATTTGTATTTTACCGATTACACATTTCTACAAGCATTGAAGACTTTTGCTGTCCAAATGACTGTCCCAGGAAGTAATCCCTGCCGTACAATATGCGTCCTGCATATTGTACGGCAGGGATGCAATGAGATGCTGCCTGATACGCCCACCGGTCACTGCCCCACCTTAACCCATACAACCCATTCTGCATCTCTAAAAAAGCCCAGAGAGGCACTAATGCCCGCTTTGTCAGCAATGAAGACCCACAAAATATCCCTATTGTCCCCATTGTGGGGTCCCGCTGCATCCGACAAAACAACAAGAAGAAGATTACTATATTCCCACAACGCGTGTGCGATCATCAACTCATTCTCCTTCTCCAACGCGTATGCTGCCGCTAGAACCAACTCGTCGCCGCTGATGTGGCCACTGGGCTAATTGATGTCGTTGTACCACCAGCTCCGCTCTGCCCAACAGAATGAATTACCTGAAAGGCAGGATGCACGGCCGCATGACCGTGCGCCCCGCCTACCTTCTCCATCTCCGCCTCAATCTCTTCCAGTTGTTTGGCCCTCAATAAATGATATACGAGCATGAAATTTGAATCAATTTGTGGCAATTTCGGCCTACGATATGGCCAGTCAGTGCCATTTTGACGAAAAGAGTCGGGTAAGAGGCCGGGTCCTGATTGCTCAGGAACACCAACCCCTCCCCGCCGAACCGAGACGTGCACGTTTTCGTGCATCCGGCTCTCCAAGAGCCACTACCATTCTTGTTTAGCGCGGAAGATACGCCAGATTGGAGAGCTTGAGACCATCGTACTCTCCTCGGTGGATCTTCCAATGACAGTCTGAGCACACGGGTACTTGCTTGCGGTTCATGGCTCGCAGGAGCCGATTGAAGCCGGTTGCCACCCGTTTGTTACTCAGCTTCCGAATATGTCGGATATGGTAGGGTCGGGAGCGGATGTCCCTTTACAGGGATCACCCGTCACCCGCCCTCAGAACCGTGCGTGCACCTTTCGACGCACACGGCTCGCCATTTACGCGCTTCTTGAGAGACTCTTTGTCAGGGAGTGTACCTGCATGAAGTTGGTGATGGCAGTTACGACACAGGACGAGTGTTTTCCTGCGGCGGGCCGCCATCATACGCTGCCAGAACGCCTTTCCTTTTGCGACATCTTTCAGCTTTCGCACGTGATGCACCTCAAATGGCCCTTCCGTCGTCTCGCAATACTCGCATTGCTTCTTGTTGAGTCGTTTCATGACTTCGGAGAAGCTGAGCGTCCAGACATATCCATTTTGCTGGACATCGAGTTGCGAGTCGTGCGGCGCTGGTTTTCTGAGGTCTTTCAAGCGAAAGACCTTGGTGTAGCGTGTCTCTTGCTCTCTTTTCACAGCGAGCTTGAGTCCATCTTGCGTTTTGAGCCGTTTGACAATCTTGTTTACGCTTGTCTTGTGCTTGTTCGCCAGGGTCTTCAAAAGACTCGTTTGCCAGACCCATTCGAGCTTGTGCAGGGTCTTCTTCACCCCGGTTGCCAGAGCGTAATAGTTTGCCAATCCTCCAAACTCTCCGTTGTAGGCAAGAATGATTTCGGCATCAGTGAGATTCATCCATTGCGGTTTGTGGGTGGCCTTCCCAGTCACGTAATCCCCATATCCCCTTTGCGTACAAAACTTTTGCATTTTGTCCTGGGGAATATGAAGCTGGATCGCCTCAGAGAGCGACTTTACCCAGGTGTGGCGAGTGCCGCGTTTGAGCTTGATCACTCGATCTGCTGAGTAAGTTCTTAGCTCGTACCCGACGAACGTCACGCCCTTTTTACTGTGACAGATATGCGATTTCTCTTCGGCTATGGTGAGTCGGAGGTTGTGCTCGATGAACTGTCGCACTTCCTGTCTGACTTGCTCCGCATCTGCACGCGAACCAATGATTCCGAGACAAAAATCGTCGGCATATCTACAGTAGAAGAGGCGCTTGTAACCGCCGTCAAACGGATCTCCGCTTGGTATCTGCTTCCGCAATTGATCGATTCGTCGTATTTCCTGTTGGATGCGCTGAAGCTCGTGTTTTGCTTCCTCCTTTCCCTTCAGGCTATCCCATTTTCCTCTGAGTGATCGAATTTGGTAGGAGTAGTGCCGGTACAAGGGGTTCTCCTTTCGTTTCTTCCCCTGGTCGAACCGGCGTTTCGTCGCGCTCATGAACGTGTCTAGTTCGTGTAAGAGCACATTGGCGAGGATGGGAGCACAGATTGAGCCTTGAGGAACACCGCTGTACGTGGCGTGATAGCGCCAATCCTCCACATAGCCAGCATCTAGCATGGCTTGGATGAGGCGAAGAAAGCGTTTGTCCTCAATTTTCTTCGAGAGTAATGTTATCAACAGATCATGTGGGATCGTGTTGAAGTAATCTCGAAGATCCATGTCCACAAACCATTTGACTGCCTGCCATTGTCGATCTATCTGCTCCAATGCGGTGTGTGGGGATCGTCCTGCTCGAAAACCATGCGAATGGTTATCAAAGATAGGTTCGTAGATCCGTTCCAGGATGATTCGCACCACCTCTTGAACCAGTTTGTCATCCCCAGAAGAGATACCGAGTGGGCGTTTCTTGCCATTTTTCTTCGGGACGTAGGTCCGGCGAACTGGTTGAAATCGATAGGTTCCGCTTTTGAGTCGCGTAATGATGGACGTGACCCGTTCTTCGGAGAACCCATCGAGGGTCACTTCATCTACGCCTGGCGTCATTGCTCCTGTATTGGCATAGATGTTGGCGTAAGCTTCATGCCACAAGATGGGGTTTTCCAGCAATCGGAATACCCCATTGATCGGTTTTCCCTGTTTTGAAATCGTCTCAAGTGCTTCTAATCTCCTAATCACTGTTGCGGATAGCATCAGCACGTCCTCGCTTTCGGGTATTTTGAAGCTGTCGTAAACTCTTCCCCTTCCCCCTGGCACTTCTGGTTTCGCGGATATTACTATCCCCTTATCCTCGTACCAGTATCACAGCCACGCCATTGTGGGGCGATCTGCGGAACCCATTACAGGCCCACCTTGGGTATTACGGGAAGTCCGTACCCATGCAGAGCTTGCGCTCTGTTTAGGGTATCCCGCCTTTACAGCAGAGTGAGATTCAGCGTGCCCAGGCGTCCCGTTCGTCCCTTTTCTCCCTCGTACAAAGGGCCTGCTAGCGCCGATGGATATGCTTTGAGTGCACCAATCAAGACATAGACGCTAGTCCTGACGTTTGTAGCCACCTTCCGTCAGGGCCATCGAAAAGGCCAGCGGAACTAGGATTCATACAGTGTTGTCTTCGCCATACACGCCTTGTACTGGCCGTTCAGAAGATTGGTGACTTCCCCTTACCCGGCCTTCCCCACATGCTATGGTCGCCTTCCTCTTTCGAGGGGAGGGTAAGTGGGGTGTACAGAGAACCCTCCATCAGTTCTCGCACCATCTGGTGCGCTCTATCTCTGCTGCCGAAGCGGCGCACATGCATCTCGATCTGTTTGTGTGCTTCGCCGCAGATACAACAGGGTTTTCCCAACTTAGAGCGAGTTCGGAGACGAACCAGGGTCCGTACAACATCCATGTCGCCCTGGCTCCCTCCTTGGAAGGCCAGTTTCTTTTTCGTCCAGTCCTGGTTCTGATAGAAGCTGACTTGACGATCTGGCTTTCCTCCTCGACCTTTAATGAGAAGTGAGAGATCTTTTCCAAAGCGCTGGAAGACCTGTGGG
>NZ_BIXY01000135.1 GCF_008326305.1 Dictyobacter arantiisoli
AGTGCAGGAAAGGTGCTGTGCACCTTTCCTGCACTACACACTAAAAAGATGTTTGAGCACCGCAGGTGCGAAAACTCATGCACAGAGACTGTGGAGACCACGGGAGGCTGACACTCTCTAACAGTAAGCTAGAGAAAATATAGAATAAAAAGAATCAAGGAGGGATATAGATTTGCAGCGAAAAAATCAGGATTCAATCAATGTCATAAAGGAGGAACCAAAAGGGAGCAATCTTACCTGCAGGTGAGATTGCTCCCTTTTGGTTCCTCTGCACTTAAATGCATCGAGATAGGCAATTTCTTGTATTTATATACTGAAAATAGAAGATGGAAAAGTTCATCTTGTTAAACAATCTGATCGACAAAGTGCAATCAGCAGAAAGGGTGGATAAAATGAGCAGAAAGAATATAATACGTAAGGCATTACTTATTGGTGGAGTTATGGCATATTCCTTGCTCTGGACGAATTCGATCAGTGCGCTGGAAGCGCTCGGTGGGCGTGCGAACAATGCAGCCGCAATTCTGAACTCCGGGTCAACAAACACCTGTCCTTATACTATCTATGTCTATCCAAACAATGATGCCCTTTACACAGTATGTAATCAAAGCAGCGGTGAAGGCCATCTCGCAGCTACGCTTACCAGCAAATTCTTCCACGATATCGCAACCGCTCAGCCACTGGAAGCACTTCCACATCAACAACCGTGCTTTAAAGCTACCAGCTTTGGTTCAAGCACACAGATTGAATATGGAGTGCAAAAAAGCCCCGATATCTCCTGTTCCGTCAATCGCATTGGTGAACAACTCGAGAACGATGCTCGGATGATACAATGGTCACTTCATTTTTCGCTCCTGAAAAGAATGTATTCTGCTCCTGAAAGGAATGTATTCCGCTCTTGAAAGCAGACATGCATAAAACAGAAACTATGCCTGCGGCACGGGTTTTCTGTCTACAGTCCATGAGAAAATGCTCATTCTGGATCGGCTCCTTGTTACATACCTCGTCAGCAGAAGATATAATAGAGAGCAGAAATATCGCAATACATAGCAATTCTCTATGAGGTAGCGTAACTATGCGTAGAATCGCAATTCTTGCTGAAGGACTCTTCGGCTGGCACTATGGCAAAACGGCTACTGGCGTCATTCGCTATTCACAGGACACAACGGTTGCAGTTATCGATAGCACACAGGCAGGACAGGATGTGGCGCACGCATTGCAGCGTCCAATCGGAGAAGGGATTCCGATCGTGCAGGATATCACAGAGGCGCTTACCTATCAGCCGGATACACTTCTCATCGGAATCGCTCCTCGTGGTGGTGCATTGCCCGCCTCCTGGCGCTGGCAGATCCTGAATGCTATCGAGCATGGACTCAATATTGTGAGCGGGCTGCATGTCTTTCTCGGAGATGATGAGGAACTGCGAGCAGCCGCGCAGAAACACAATGTCTCGATCTGGGATGTGCGTCGGGCACCGGAAAAGACGCGAGTAGCCGAATTTGTTCCCCATCGAGAGGGGAGCCATACGATACTGCTGGTAGGTTCGGATTGCAGTTCAGGCAAGATGTCCACCGCACTGGATTTGAATGTGGAGGCTCAGCGACGCGGTCACAGGAGCGCCTTTGTCGCGACCGGGCAGACAGGCATGATGATCGCGAACAATGGATTACCAGTCGATAGCCTGATTAATGATTTCGCCGCCGGGCTGATGGAGGAGCAGGTACTACAGTTCACGAATAGCAATGATTGGGTCTTTGTTGAGGGTCAGGGGGCCCTTAATCATCCTGGCTACTCACCAGTAACGCTCAGTCTGCTGCATGGCTCAGTGCCCGATGCGCTTATTTTTTGCCATAAGGCCGGACAGACAACCATTGAAGGCTATCCACAATGTCCACTTCCCACCTTGAATAGATTAATTGAAATCAATGAAGAGGCTGTCAGCTGGTTGAAACCGGAACGCAAGTGTCGGGTCGTGGGAATCTCTTTGATCACCAATCATTTAGATGAGCAGGCTGCGCGTGAAGCGATCACACAGGTCGAGCAAGAAACCGGACTGCCAGTAACCGATGGCTTCCGCTTTGGCATCGGCCCGCTGTTAGATGCCCTCGAAAACCATTTTAAGTAGAGGCAGCGCACAAAAAGCAGGATGGCGAGACTATGCTAGCATAGTTTCGCCATCCTGCTTTTTGTGTGTAAGAGCGGTGAGGAAAGGGGGTTATTCCTCAACACTCGCAACGGCATCGCTGAAGCCAGCTACGACTGCGCCATTGGAGAGTTCATGGCCGATCAAAGAGGGCAAGACACCAGCCAGAGCATATTCAGGATAAGCGGATGCTCCATGCTCGGCAATATCCATGCCTTCGATCTCGTGCTTCTCGGAGATACGCAGGACGCCGATCTTTTTAAGGACGAACATCATCAATCCCGAGATAACCAGGGTCGCGATGACAACAGAGAGAGAACCAACAACCTGAGTTCCCAGCAGGGAAACACCACCACCATAAAAGAGGCCAGTGATGACGCTACTGGTATCTGCACCCGTTGGGGTGGGCGCACCAAATTGACCCGTGGCAAACAGGCCCAGAGAGAGAGTACCCCAGATACCGGCCAGCAGGTGAACTGGCACCGCGCCAATTGGATCATCGATACGCAGGTACTCCAGCAGATCCAGACCAAAGACAACAACCACTGCGGCTACGATACCGATGAAGAAAGCTCCCGTTGGGCTGACCCAGTAACAGGGACAGGTAATCGCAACCAGGCCTCCCAGGAAACCATTGACAGTCAGACCCAGATCCCATTTTTTGCTACGAGCATAAGAGATAAAGAGGGCGACCAGACCACCGGAGCAGGCAGCCATGGTGGTATTGAATGAGACGCGACCAATACCCTGGATATCCAATGCGGATAACGTGCTACCAGGATTGAAACCATACCAACCGAACCAGAGGATCAAACCACCAACAGCACCGATGATCAGGTCGTGGGCAGGAGGAGGGCCACCGCCATCACGCTTGAAGACACGTCCCAAGCGGGGTCCCAGCGCAATCGCGCCAGCCAGTGAGATCGCGCCACCGATGCTATGTACAACGGTCGAACCAGCAAAGTCTTTGAAACCCATAACGGCCAACCAGCCATCCGGACCCCAGGCCCAGTGACCAACAATTGGATAAATAAATCCAGTGACACCGATACTGTAGATAATGTCGCCCCAGAAGCCGCAGCGGCCAACCATCGCACCAGAGGTGATGGTCGAGGCGGTATCGGCAAAGGCAAACTGGAAGACCCAGTAGGCGAGGACCGGTACACCGGTTGTCAGGTAGGTAGGACCAAGGCCATTCAGGAAGAAACCTGTGGTACCAATCCATGGCGTCCCTGGCTCAAACATAAAGGCAAAGCCCCAGGCCCAGAACAAAATGCCACAGATACAGGTATCAGCAATACCTTCCACCAAAATATTGACAGCTTCACGAGAGCGGGCAAAGCCAGCCTCTAACATGACAAATCCGACTTGCATACAAAAAACGAGGAAAGCTGCGATCAAGGTCCAGACGGTATTAATAGCATTGATCTCGGGAGTTTGTACCGTCGCCCCCGTCGCTGCATGTACTGCTTTGGGGATAACCAGCAGCATTATTACAAGCACCAGGGCCAGACCAAGTAACTTTCCACCCATGTAGAGAGAGACATTGCGCCGAAGAATAGGATCATTAAAATTAGTGCGAAGGCGCTTCCAGGTAGAACGAACAAGTGTTGTCATAAGGCGATTAGTCCTTTCAGCCGAAATAGGGACAGCACGTACTCAGACAGTTAGGAATGAAACAATTACTCGGCGGTGAGTATGAAATAGAGAATAGGAATTTACCAATTTTCTATTTGGGGAGAAGGTGGATCGTCATTGATATACTTGATTGTATTTTTAGTACTGAGTAGAGTATAAAAAAATTAGCCCTCTACTCATAGGTCCAATATGACACAATTCCATCATCACCTTTTGTGCAATATATACAAAAGTCCTATAGAATTCAGTTTTTCTTTATGAATCGCTCACAAATTTATAGGAAATTTTCAGAAATATGGACTATTCATTGATATTTCCTTGACAAGGACGCATGTTATTTTGTATAGATTAACCATAGCAGATCTGCTATTTCGGGCAAAGCAACACCAACAAAACTGTCGAATACAGAAAAATCCTCCAAAAGAAAAGGATTTTATAGCTATTTTATCCATTTTTTCACAAGAGAGAGCGGGCACTAGCATAAATTCAATTGCAAACGATCAGCAACACAATGAGGCCTGGAAGAAGTGGGTATTAGAAGAGATTTAGCTAGAATTGATTTGAGAACAAGCAGAAAATAAAATTCTGATTTATAAATAATAAGTGAAGATAAATTCTTTTATCATTGTTCTACATTGTAGAAACCATGTTAGAAACGTGTATAACAGTGTATACTACTTTGTGCATAATTTCATTCATAAACTATAAATTATTAAATATATTATTCATCTATGTAAGAAATCACATCAGTATATTTATGTGTTATTATTACAATGTGAGTGCAACAATGATCCATCCATGAGCTGCCTGGACATCGTTCACTCTACGCGGCATCCAATATTTGACACAACGCTGTGTCTGCCGCACACTTTTCCCCTACACACTCCTCCTTGAAGGAGAAATCCACATCATAAAGATGCAATCTACGTTCTATTGGTAGCAACATATTGGTGGCAACACTCGCACCGATGAGATGCAGCCTACATTTCGGGAGAGGACCTGACATGGATGCCCAGTGATTCAACCAGCGCGATTGCCTGGGTGAGATTGACGGTAGCTTGCTGGAGCTCTTTAGCGCCCATACGAGCCCCATCGATGGAGCAGGTAGTGAGATCGACACCGGCCAGACGGGTACCTGAAAATTCAGCCTGCTGCAAATTACAATGCTCAAAACGCACATCTGTCAGATCGGCTTCTAAGAGATCTGTATCATGGAGATCACAATGCTCAAAGCGCACGGACTTTAGCGTGGCGAAACGAAACTGAGCCAGACTAATCAAGCAATCCTTAAACAAAACATCCTGCAGAGTAGCCTCACCAGCCAGGAAACCTGTCAGACGGCATCCAACCAGCTCAACGCGATGCCAGGCAGATTTATACCAGTTAGCGGTCGCCAGATCGCAATTCGTAAAACGCACATCATCCAATTGCAACTCCTCAAACTCAGTATTGATCAAACAAACCTGCTGGAATGAGGACTCAGCAAAAGCGGGCCGCACGGCAACCTGATTGGTGAAATCATTGCCGCTCAGAGCAAGCGAGACATACCGTTCATGATATTGAACATAACCGCCCTCAATATCTTTTGCCTCCCATCTTTTGGGTAAGCGTGGTGAGCGCACCACCACCTTCTCTCTGGCAGCCTTATTATCAGGCACACTTCTATCCTTTCAAATTATCCACCCGCAGACCTGTCAGGACGCTTCCAACAAACAAGCAGGCGAACACCAGGTCCACGATGAACGTATAGCGTACAATCAGGCATTAGTGGAACGGGCGCGCACGCCCAGGCCAGGTTTGTCAGGCAAGATAAGTTTGCCATGCTCAACCGTCACACCAACAAAGGGATCATCATTCACCAGTAAATTCCCATCCAGGTCCGCATAATCGACCAGGGGAGTAAGATGGGCGGCGGCTGTAATTGAGAGGGAGCTTTCAATCATACAGCCGAGCATAGTACGAAGATTATGGGCCTTCGCCACATGGATCATTTTGAGGACATTGGTGATACCGCCATTTTTCATCAACTTAAAATTGACACCATCCACACATTCGCTGAGCCGGGGAATATCCTCCAGGGTGACACAGCTTTCATCGGCGATGATGGGCAAGGGCACATTGTCATGAATAAGCTTTAAACCAGCAAAATCAGAGGCCGCCACAGGTTGTTCCACAAATTCAATATTATAAGGGACAAGGGCATTAATATTTTTGATCGCTTCTCTGGGAGTCCAACCAGCGTTGGCGTCAACGCGAATAACCGCTGCAGAGACATCTCGAATCGCTTTGAGGATATCAAGATCATGTTTTGTGCCAACTTTAATCTTCAAAATGGGATAATCCTGCGCCAGCAAAGCTTTCTTTGCCATCTCAAGCGGCGTATCCAGGCCAATCGTAAAGGAGGTGCGCGGCGTTTGGGTCGCATTCAGGCCGAGTAATTTATACACCGGCACGCCCAATTTCTGACCAACAATACTATAGATAGCCATATCCACCGCCGCCTTCGCCGCCGGATGCAAGCGAATCACCTTATCCAGACGCTGGCTAAGCTCTTCAAATAAAAAAGGATCGTCACCCAGGTTGCCCGCAAAGAGAGCGATACAGGCCAGCACAGTTTCAGCACTCTCGCCATAATAGGCACTGGGAGCAGCCTCACCATAGCCAATAGAGGTATCGTGTCGCACCTCCACAACCACATTGGAGGCAGTATATTGTGCTCCACGAGCAATCCGAAAAGGGGTCGTGAGTTGGAGATCAAGCGGTTTGGCGTCGATATGCAGCATAAAACATTCCTTCATTCAGACAAACTAGGATATCAATCAAAGAATATTCATCCCAGGCGACCGGATCTATTTAACCATCATAGCACGCCCGGTAAAGCCTGAAGATGTGGTCAGTAGCAGTTCTCCACGCGCTAAAGGTGGCAAAGATGGAATAGGGAAATTGGGAGTGCTATAATAAGGATAACAGCGACAATTTCTGCCTGAATGTGTGTAGTGAGAGGAAAAATATGCCAACACGTAATGATGCTTACATATTGATGACTGACCATGTTAAAAATGAGAGTTTGCAGAAACATATGCTTTCGGTTGAAGCCGCGATGCGCGCCTACGCACGTAAATATGGTGAGGATGAAGAGCTGTGGGGTATCGCCGGTCTTTTACACGATTGTGATTATGAAGAATATCCCGATCTCCAGCAGCATACGCGCATCGCAGCAGAATGGCTACGCGAAGCTGGCTATGATGAACGCATTATTTATGCTATCCTGGCGCACAATGATCTCAATCTCGAGACAAATCCACGCACAAACCTGCTCTCCAAGGGCCTGTATGCTTGCGATGAGATTACAGGTATGGTGACAGCAACCGCCCTGGTACGTCCCAATAAAATAGCAGGACTTGAGGCTTCTTCTGTACGCAAAAAGATGAAGGCCAAAGGATTCGCGGCCGGGGTCAATCGCGACGATCTTGTGGAGGGAGCGGCGGAACTGGGAGTAGATCTCAATGAGCATATTACCTTTGTAATTCAGGCAATGAGCGAGATCGCTGATACCCTGGGATTGGCGGATAATACAGAACAAAAAGAGGAAGCGCTAAGCTGAGCAGAAACGCTATGCCGCAACGCAAGCAATCCATTCCAGGCACCTTTCAACGCAACTATACGGCCAAAGAGGTGGCGCAATACGATTATTGTCCACTGGTCTGGTGGCACGAGCAATATGATGTGGCTGTCAATGCCAGTACGGATACGCTCTTTGCCCAACTCGTTGCGTTAGAACATGAATATGGGACCCAGGCACCCAATGTCCCTGATTATCAGGTCATTGAGCAACTCCTGGTGCGTCGTGGCGCGTTTAGTGAGGAGTATCAGGCGTCCCACCAGCAACACGATGCCGAGGATTATAACGAATATCGCGCTGACAGCGACGAGGATTATGCCGAGAGCGTTGAGAAGCAACCCCGCGTACGCCTGCTGTTGCGGTTGGCGTTCATCACGCTGGCGCTGGGCATTCTCCTCGTGCTGCTCTCAGGAATCCTGCTGAGTGTTTTGACACTTTCGGCAAAATGGACGCCGATCACGCTTCTCTTCGCCAGTGGAGTTGGCCTTTTGCTCTTCTCCCTCGCCTGCTTCTTGCTGCTCTTTAATGAACGGCGCGTCCAGCGTGAACGCCTGATCGAAGCACATCATCAAGCCCTCGGGCTGCCACCCGGTGAGTTAGTCTATGAAAATACAGACAGTCTGGGCGAAGCCCTGACCTCCGATATTTATCCTCTGCTTGCTCGACCAGCCTATGTAGTGAAATTACAGAATAATCTGCTCTTCCCGGTGGATATCAAACCAATCGCCCAGAATACCATGACGCCCGAGCCTCATCATGTCCTGCAAGTCGCAACCTACTGCTTGATCCTGGAAGAGTACGCCGAAGAACCACCAACCCACGGCCTGCTCCGCTATACCGACCGCGACTTCACCATCGAATATACTCCCGCCCTGCGCCGGAAAATCATTCGCCTGCTCAAAGAAATGGACCTCTGTAGCGCCGAGATGCCGCCCGCACTACAAAAGCAAAAAGCCTCCAAGTGCCGCGCCTGTATCTACCAACCTATCTGCCCCGTCGGCTATGGAAAATAGCAGAGAGACGCGGTACATGCGGGCCGAATGTACATTGACATTCGGCATCGACCCGCATACACTAAGCAGCAACAATCACAAGGCTCACGTCTGTACCTTTTTAACGAAAAGTGAGAACGATACATGCACACAGTACATGAAGTCATAGAAATGAGTGGTCACATCATCGATTCCTACACCTTACCTCGTGCCTGGGATACGATTATGGATCGCGGTGGCAATTTTGATGTTGAGGAAATGCAGGTAGGCGCTACCAAGAACGATACCAGTTATGTACGCCTGAAGGTTTCCGCCCCCAACGATGAGATCCTCGAACAGATTATTTCCCAACTCCAGCAACTTGGTGCAGTCATGATGCAGGCCGATGATGTTCATACACATACGGTCGAGCAGGATGGCGTGCTACCCGCGAAATTTTATTCAACCACCAATCTTCCCACTCAGGTACGCCTGGAAGGTCAATGGGTTACCGTTGAAAAGATTGAGATGGACGTCGCAGTAGTGATTGATCGCGCTCAGAAACGCGCCTATTGCCGTCCTATGCACGATGTGAAGGTCGGGGATGAGGTAGTCATCGGACATGGTGGTATCCGTGTCCAGGCCTATGAACGCGAGCGCGAACGCGATACCTTTGCCTTTATGCAGAGCGATGTCTCATCCGAGAAAACCAAGGTGCGTGCGATCCACAATATTGCCCAACAAATGAAAGAGGTACGAGCGCGCCAGGGCAAAATCCTCTTTGTCCTGGGTCCCGCCGTCATTCATACCGGCGCAGGTCGCTATGTGGCTGAGCTGATTCGTCTGGGCTATGTACAGGTTATCTTTGGCGGCAATGCCATTATTACCCATGATGTGGAGTCAGCTTTGTTCGGCACCTCGCTGGGCGTCAATTTAAAGAGTGGCGATCAGGTTGAAGGTGGACATCGCCATCACTTGCAGGCTATCAACGCCATACGTGGGGTAGGCTCGATTGATAAAGCGATCGAAGTCGGATTGTTGCGCGAAGGGATCACGTATGAAGCCCATAAGCACAATATTCCGATGGTACTGGCTGGCTCAGTGCGTGATGACGGTCCAATGCCGGGCGTGATCTCGGATATGCAAGTAGCGCAGGGGCTGATGCGTGAAGAAGTCCAGGGTGTCGAGATGGCGATTATGATCGCTTCGATGCTCCATGCGATCGCCACAGGCAATCTGTTACCGGCACGGGTCCGTACCTTTGTGATTGATATCAACCAGTCGGTTGTTACCAAGCTCTCCGATCGTGGCAGTTTCCAGGCCGCTGGCCTCGTAACCGATGCTGAACTCTTCTTACGCGAACTTCTCGAAGCCGTTAAAAAAGACTAAAGGAGGCAGGAAGGAGAACCGGGGGCGAGTGGAGCCATCCGTAGGAACCACCCTTCAGAACTTATCCGAAAACGTGGAAGGAGATGATAGAATCAAGAACAAGGAAAGGAACACGAATCCCCCAAGCAAAGGAGAAACCAAGATGGCCCGAACCAAACCGTGGGAAGTCAGTGACCAATT
>NZ_BIXY01000136.1 GCF_008326305.1 Dictyobacter arantiisoli
GTCTGCTGATCCGCTGGGAGAAGCGCCCGCGTTCCTATCAGACCTTGTTGTGCTTGGCTTGTGCGCTCATTTGCTTTCAACAATGTGATCGCGTTTCCTCCTTGTAGGTTTTCGGATAAGTTCTTTAAGGCACTGGCTGGAATGTAAGGGATGCCGTAGAGATGATGGAGGGTGATGTCTGTTTCAAGGACAGTTTCACCGCCCAGGCCGACAATCATGCGCCATTCTAACGTGGCATCAAAGCGTTCTGCCCCCAGGCTCTCGATCATATTAGACCAACGTTTGAATAGATGCTGGATCAAGTTCCCGTCAATGTTCATTTCAGCGATTTTCTTGAACCAGGGATATTTATTTTCAGGCTCATTGATCACCTGCCGTGGCACATATTTATCCAGCACGAGAGCGATATTCTGGCATTTTCCTCTATACGCGCTCACGATTTCAGCCGTTTGCGGAGGGAGATAGGGATGATCAGGATTCGCATTTTTGTTAATCATGCCTCTTCTCCTTCTAACTCAGCTTCAGCGAAACGGCGTAACCAGACGCCCAGCGCAAGACATTCGGTGGTCGCTCGCCGATAATCTGCGCTCGTAGTGTCATTATCAATAATCCAGGTCAGAAAGCCATTCTGTTCCTTCTCCATGACAGCAATATTATTGGCCCGAAAGTTTTCTTTCATCCAATTGGTGATATGTTGTGCGAAATAATAATACTCATTACGCACCTCTGATTTTTGCTTGTCCGGCTTGCTTTTTGCGCAGATAAAACCAAATGTCTGACCAAGTCCATTGATCTGGAGCATTGCGTTGAAACCTCGTGCGAGCGAACGATATTTCTTTTCACGCTCTTTATGGGACTTATCAGTAAGCCCTTTAATCTCCTGGATACTTGTCCAGGCATGGCGGCCACGCCTCTGCTCGCTATTCTGTTTCCTTGTACCTGACAGCTGTTGCTCACTCATAACTAGCGCTCCTCTCTAGCCCAACTCATACACACTATCCCTCGCCCAATAGTTTCGTCACCACCCAGTTGGATGTATCCTTTCTGGCTTTCGGTGAGTGAACGCACCTTGTTAAGTATGTCAGCAGCAGCCAGCTCAACATCATCATTCCCATTTCTCGCTTTGCGCGAATTAGTGGCATACACTGGCACATAGAGCACCGTATCGGTAGGCAGATGCTCCTCGGTCCAAAGTGCCCCGCGATCGACAGTCCTTGTCTGGCGATCGATACGAATACGCGTGACAATTTCCGTGGAGTTCACCACAAAATCGCGAAAGTCGTTGTCCGGCAGCAGGACAAGAGAGTCCTTCACCTTTTTACGCCAGTAGTCATACTCTGGCGACTGAGGGAAGGCATATTCTGCCAGCCAGCGGCCAAGTTCGCTGACCTTCTCATCGGGCCGGGCGTCAAAACTAAACTCTTCCAGTACCAGCGCCCCCTCGGCAGTAATGCTATTTTTAGTAGGAACCAACGCCGTATGATCCGGGATATCAAGATCATGTACAATATTCCAGAACAGATCATTGCCACGGCGATTATAATCACGGAGGAAGCGGCTCAGCACATCCCGAGAGGTTATATAGGAAAAGACTCCACTTAAGGATCGCACCGGAAACAATAAAATGCGGGCATCGCCAACGATCAATGCTCCAGCGTGCTCTGCCCCATCATTGTCAGGACCAAACACGAGCGCGACCTCCTTTGGATTCCAGGCATCACCGGCAGAAGCACGCAACTTTCCTTTGATGCCACTGCCCTGGATCATTGGATACTGTGTGACCCGCTCGCGCTGAATAGGCATATCAATACTACTTAATCCAGAGCCAGCGCCAGCATGGAGAGGAGTTTCAACGTAGAGATAAAGCATCGTGGTATCAGTAATCATTGTTTATTCCATTCTCCTATATAGGTAATACCATAGCCAATTTGCCAACCATATTCGGTGATAGGTTGTGTTATTTCTATCCGGCGATCAAAAAAGTAGACGCTACCAGCGGGGATACAACGGCGCATCGCCTTGTTCTGCCCACCAGAGCCACCGGGCATGAGTTTCCAGCCGCCAATAGACTCGTAGCGAGGGATTGCAGCAGCAATCGGCCGTATCGGAAACATCCCTGCGGCATCGGATATCCATCCTGAAGAAAAGTAGGCGGGAGTCGCGAAGTAGAGGAAATTTCCCATATGGCGGTTTTTCATGGCAGGTTCAGAGACACACTCCTCACTGGCAAGTATCTCAAAATGAGCAGCACGTTGTTCGCCCCCCAAAGTCATCCAACCCTGTTTGAGAAAGCTCAAAGCAGATACCTTCTCTGAGCGCTGTTCACTAACCGGCTGGGGACTGGTACCATTGCCTTCCTCACCAAACTCAATATCCACCACAAAACCATAGTCTTGATGCATACGAACCATCTGCATCTGATAGAGATAGCCCTCTTTCGTTGTGTTTGTATCGTTATTCATGCCAATGCCCAGACGGGACTCAACAGTGTAGATGTGCCTGGTTGATACCATACAGGTAGCATCGCCATCCTGAAAGCTATCATTCTGCAAAATTGTCTCCAGGCCACGGGGAGTCAACCATTCGGTGAAAGCTTCAGATTTCTCTACCATCTGCAAACCACGCTGATCCGGGAGCAAGGGGACACAGCCAGGAGGCAAATTCGTCATGTCCATCGCCTCCATCGGTTCGGGACGTAAGCGGACAATTTGCCGACTTTTCTGCCCATCTGATGTCGCAAATATGCCATGTTCAAGATGTGCAGGCGCGGGAAAGAGACGCTCAACGCGTCTGGTCTGTGGATCACGACGCCCTAACGTGATGCCTGTGATACGCAGCATTCCGTAATCGTTAAAGATGCCAATGATACGCTTCAGGTCACGATCCTGAAAGATCTGATTAAGATCTCGTAGCGGCTGCTTGCGCGTTTCCCCCCACTGTACAGCCAACGCTGAGCGTAGAGCTCCTTGTAGAGTTTCAGGGGTCGGAGGAAAGAGCGTCTCCGCAAAATTATCCTCGCCTGCTTGAAATGGCCGTCCAGTGCGAAACAGTAATGGATCGACCGGCTCAATGAATATACGCATTACTCCTGCTCCTTGCGAGTCAAAAACGCAACCACAAGTAACCATCCCAGCACTTCAACGAGGCCATAACGGCGCTGATCAGCATGCAATTCCACCGTCCAGGAGCGTTTATCATCCTCGCTACCATTATTAGCCTCATCCATAGCAACGGCCAACCTGACCAGATCATCAGCAATCTGCCCAAGCATCTTTTTCACTTCAGGAGTCACCTCCTCAGCGAATTGGCGCTGCAGAACACGAGCAATCTCGCTTTGTTGCGCACGCTGTTCAAGCCCCACAAGGGTGGAAGACTCTGACAGTAGCAGATGCACACAGGTAGGGGAAAGGCGATCCTCTTTAAACCAGCGCCAGAAGTGTGAAAACAAAGCGATTGGCTGTCCCTCCGCACGCAATTCAGGATAGCGCCATTGACAACCAACGCGCGTCTGCTCACCAGAGCGGCGAACGATGGTGACCACCAGAGCATTTCGTCCATATTGATGCTTCGCACTACTTTCGGCAAGGCGCGCAGCGCGCAGAACGTACGATAGCGAAGTATAATGATGAGCAATAACGATACCTGTACTCGCCGTAATTCCAGCGACACGCCTTTCATCTCGCGGCTCAGATAGCGCATGGACAACTTTTTGATGATAGCGATCCTGCAAATGATCCGCCAGTTCAAGGACATGGAGCGGCTGCCCCGCTTCAGCAACATCCCGAGATAGGGGAACAAAAGCCAGAACATCGTCGCCGCCAGCATACACCAATCGACCAGGATAGTTCTTCTCAACCAGGTCACCAGCAATCTCACGGGCAAATTCAGACAGAGCCTTGCTTAAAGATTCATGTTCTTGCTGGCTTGTCACTCCATTGAGGAGGATGCCCATCCGATCTCCATCCATTTGGATAACCGCATAATAGGGGGTAGGTGATTGCAGCGAAGCGGCCGTTGCAGCGGCTAATAGTGCCCGTAAAGCACCACGACCATGATGCCCCAGTTGCTCAGCAGTTGTAAGATCATTAACCTGATAATCTTTTTTCAGACGACGTGGTGAAAAGACCTCCGAAAAGTAGAGATCGCCATCCCGCCTCAAAAGCCAGCCAAGCTCCCCATTTTTGTCTGCGGCATGCTTAAGAAAAGGAATATCGCGTGTGGCATCTTCACCTTTAGAGCTTAAAGGTTTCGGCGTCGCAATTCTCCACCGCTGTAAGATACTCGCCTCAATCTTCCCGGCAAGCAAGCTTTCTACAAAAGAGGCCGTAGCAATAGAGCTTGTCGACGGAAATGGTTGTGCAAACGCACCGGGAGTGGAGAGAGCAGGAATAGTCGAGGTTTTAGATACCTTCATCACAAAGCGTTTGATAATATCAATGGAGTCCAGGCGCTCGGTACCATCGAGGTTAATATCCATAGAAGAATGATTTTGAGCTAACTCTAACCAGAAAGCTTTGATGCTTTTCTGATCCGAGGCACTTGTGTGTAAAATCTCACGCTGACCAGAGATTGAACTCTTGATGCCAGGCTCATCCTGAGACTGAAAATTACGCAATCGCTTACGAGCGGCAAAAAGAGTATTGGCATCTTTTAGCCACTCGTGGTAAACCTGCTCTGGCTTCCGTTCCCGAACAATCCAATAGATTTCAAACATCGTCTCAAACGCCGTCTGCCGCTGCCAGATGCGCTTCGTTTCATTATCGCCATGTGGTTTCACAACATCCTCATAGACAGCATCACAAAGATAGGACCAACACGCTGCGATCTGGCTCTGGCTTTGCCGGGCGGCCAACTCAGCATCGGCCAACGTTGGAAAGAGCGCCACGTATTTATTCGGGATATCCGGTGTTGCACCCACTGTTCTCTGAGCTGGAAAAACAAATTGTCCAGGAATATTCGTCATTGCAGCCTCCATCAATTTGGAGAGCAGCAAACTGCTAATCCAGAGATCACGTGTCTTACGCGTCTGCGCAATAAACACCTGGACCGGTCCCAACGAGAAAAGCAACATATAGCGACTCATAATCCCACCTCACAGGCGCTTTTCCCCGAAAAGCAGGTTTTAATCCAATCCTTGATCGGCTCATAGTCAGCAAGATCACGGTTTTGCCCGATAGTTATATCTGTTTTGAAAAGAACAGCCACGCAAACATATTTCTCGCCCTCTAGCTTTTTAAGGCTGAGATGAAGCGGAGATGGCAGACGTGTATGGCTATCAAGATTCTGAACGGGAAGCCCAAAAATTTTTCGTTGCTGATTATTAATTGAGTTGCGATAATAGTCATGTAAATGCTTACCAATGGTATTCATAGCAGCCTCTGGACTCTGCCACGGTTTTCCATTGTCCGAGAGGAGCCATATCTGACAGGTAGAAGCCGATAAAACATCAAATGATGCTCTATTCAAAGCAGGTGGTTGGGTACATCCGCATAATGTTCGTGCTATCTTAATGCCTTCCGACAATTGCTGACGAAGTGCTTCCAGCGTGGGTGAAACAGCAAAAGAAAGTTCGATAGGAAGCGCGTCATCAGGAGCTACTTGTACCTGCAAACTTCCTGCACATCTGCGCGAACGCGAACCTATTCCGCCGAGATGCGTGAGCAACCAGAAAGCAGCCAGGCCACGCTTGAAAAGATCATCTTTATTGTCATGTGCAGATATAATAATGGGAAAAGTCGTCTGAGACGGAAAACACGCACGAGCGGCTGAATTCCTTGGAAACATAGACCAGAGAAGGTAATCCTCTCCATTTATATTTTTATAATCCGTAGATTTGCGCTGATAACGTTGCCTGCTTAAAGACGGTTCAGGTATTCTGATACGTAGCACCGAACCAGCGTCAGTTGCGCCAAACAAGGCAGCTTCTTGCGCGGTCACTAATTTCAATTCTTCAGTATCCGTCCCAACTATCCCACCAACGAGAGCTCGATACCAATAGCGCATACCACCTCGAAACGCCGAAGGGCGAAGTTCGGCCTGCGTTTGATCTGCTCCCGCCAGGAATAATGGGGTAATTGTTTGCAGAGAGAAGGTTATCTTCTGCACCATAAAACATCCTTCCTACTTTATACTTTTTCTTATTATTGTTTGCCAGTATAAAACAACAGAGCGAAAAAGGCATGGGAGAATTCACCTATATTCGCTATATGCATATCTGGGTGAATTCTCCCATGCGTTTTCTCTACTCACAATATATACTCATTGTTAATGAAATATGTAGCGAAATTTGTATAGAGGAAATGATAACCAACTCTCGTCTTTTCATCTATCATCCAAATTTCTCGACAAAGATCAAGAATGACAGCTTTATGGTTGTCAACCGTTTTACTGGTAATGCTTAATCTTTGGCTTACCTCTTTTTGGTTGAGTCCCGCCGCAAAGGCTCGCAAGACGTCTGATTGACGTGCCGTGAGTTGCGAGACCACATGGCGGCAACGATCAGCTTGTTGAGCATCTAACTGCGAGCGTTGTTCACGTTCGGCCACATAAAAGGAATCAGCAGAAGAGTAAGAATAGGCACCAGGAAAGATAGATGGGGTTGGAATGAGCTTAATACTGCCATCGAGAGGCATATGCATGATAACGCCACCATCTGCCTGCACCTGGGTATCATCAGGTGTATACAAGTGCCAGATACGATCATCAGGATCAAACTTGAGCGAGGCAGCAGAAAGTGCGAGTAAGCCCATCAAGCGACGCCCACCAGTTACAGAAAGATGAATGCGAGCCTGTTGAAGTTTGAGATCGCTAATCAATCGAAAAAACGTATCGAGGGTACCATCAACATGGTCTTCATCCTGGATGTCATCAATTGGTTTATCGTCACGCACAAGCATATAGGACTGAAAGTGAATAATACGATCTTTTGCCTGATAATAATTGCCTGCAAATTCTCCCATGAGACGAGTCAAAGAATGACGTAAGCGTCCTTCAGAAGCCTTTGGATGTACAACAATAACATCCGTAATAGGGAAGTTCTCCAGTAAAAGATCGAGCGTAAAGGTCACAATTTGTGGCTGACCACCAAGAGTCGCCACCAGCACTTGTTTCTGATTCGGCACAGGCACATTCCTCATCTCAGTAGGCAAACAATGAAAGAAAGGACCAAATAATCATGATAAATCCATTACCAGCAATCCTCGTTGGAGGGCCTCCTCACGCGGGTAAAACAGTGTTTCTGCACAGCTTATCGCAGGCATTATATAAACGGGGTATCAGTCACTACACCATCCGCGCCTGTCCAGATGGTGAAGGCAATTGGTCCCAGGAAAGCGATATAGAAACAGCTAGCTTGATACGACGCAACCACAAAGGGAAGTGGCCCGAGCACTTTATCACACGAGTGAGCCAGAATCTCTCACGTCGTTATCTCCCGTTCCTGGTTGATATGGGCGGTAAACCCACTGAAGCTGAGCAATTACTGTTTCAGCAGTGTACGCATGCTATCCTCCTCCTAAAAGCCGAGGATCCTGCTTCAACACAGGCCTGGCAGTATTTTGTTGAAGGGAAAGAACTACTGGCAAAGCTCTATTCTCAACAATATGGGGCCTCAGAACTCAGATCCCTGACGCCCATTATCGAAGGAACGATATGTAACATTGAACGAGGACAAGAAATACACAATGAAGTGATGGATGCCCTTGTCGAGCACATCGCCAGGTTGTTTGAACCCTTTGGTCAGGAAGAACACAAACCGATAGCATACGAGCAGGCTCCATATGAGATATTCAACCTTCATACCATTGTGCCCTCGGGCGAACAATGGTATCCCAACATGCTGCCCCAACTGCTGACACAATTATCGGCGCAATCCTTCTATTTCATCTATGGCAGGGCGCCTAACTGGGTCTGCGCAGCTATCGCAGGGCATCTTGAACAGCCCTTTTATCAGTTTGATCCACGCCGGAGGTGGGTTCAACCAATTCCCCTATCCTTTTCAACCAGGCAGCATCCAGAAGTATGTACCAGTACAAAAAGCAACGCAGATGCAACCCTTTTAGAAGTAGATATGCCATCAAAACAAATTGAATACATTCAACCAGAGCCAATCCCAGTCCCAACCGTTTCCACAGCAAAAGGCATTATCATTTCAGGAGCAATCCCCCAATGGTTCATTACTGCACTGGTACAACTCTACAAAAGCGCGCATATTCCCTGGATCGCAGCATATGAGCCACGGCTTGAGAAAGCTGTTGTCGTCTATTCCCGGATAGACAAGTACCATTTAGGAGATCTTGTCGCGATTCCAAAAGATTGGAATCTCTTTAAAGTCAAATCTTGATCGACTGATTTCTCCCGGTGTAATAAAAAAATTGTAGAGAAGGAAAGCTGACATAACACAATTCAATCTAATCGCGTGTAAAACCCTTTTACTAGAATATGTCAAATAGAGAATTTTGTCTATATGTTTGGGTAAAAAGTGCTATACAGGCCTTTTAGGTTAATGGCGAAAGCAGCAAAGGAAGAGCAGAAGAAGATGGAAACTAACTTGAGCACAACACATGGCAACAAAAACCAGAACATCTGATCATCTCCCCTTTAGTAAAAATCCTTGCGGAAGCTCATCTTATCACGGTAGGACATCGAAGCAATCATGACACAATATGTCACTTTGCTTCGACGGAAGCTTCAAACTTTATCGGAACAGGAGATTGGCTGGAATTCTATGTCTGGAACGAGATTATCAACGCAGGTCTGGCCGACGAAAGACATTGTCAATGGGGATGTCATGTGCTTGATGGGAATATAGAAAGAGAGTTTGATCTTGCGCTCATCTATAAAGCACAGCTTATTGTGGCTGAATGTAAAGCAGAATATAATCCATTTAAAGCAGAAAAACAATATCTCCACAAACTTGCAGCGAAGGCCAATGTCCTGGGAGGATCATATGTAGGTAAAGTTTTTATCACCAACCAGCCAGGCACAGGAGATAGTATAAAATCATTTCGTGAGCAGGCCGAACAGTATCAGATCCTTATCGTGACGAAAGAACAATTACCAGATATCGCTCGTATTATGGAACAGGAAGCAAAAAATCCAAAATACCGGAGGATCTAATTCAATGATTCTACTTAATTTCAGTCATCCCTTAACGAATGAACAGCGAACACAAATAGAAACGCTCGCGGCAGCAGCTATCGATGATATACGTACGATACCTGTGCAGATCATTCAGGATGAACCACTTGACCAGCAAATCATCACTATCGTAAATGCAGCAGGACTCTCATCTGAAGAGTTGCAAACAAGTACACTGCTCATTAATCCACCCGGTTATGCGCCAGCAGCATTCGCGCTACTAGCCGAACTCCATGGTCGCACAGGTCATTTTCCCACGCTCATTCGTCTCAAACCCAAAAAAGGTGCCATTACAACCTATGAAGTAGCTGAACTGCTCAATTTGCAAGAAATTCGTGATACAGCACGCATCAAGAGGAATGAGAATTAATAGCGTACGTTTCACGGAGCCTCACCGTAAAGGATGAGGCCTACGTTGTCTGGGAACGTTGGTCATCCACCCAAAAACCTCTACCCGTAAGACTCTCTTCTGAAAAATACAAAAGAAACCAGCCCCTCAAGCGATTTGGGAAGCTGGTTGTAATTCCACCTGATAACCCAGTTTCTCTAAACGCCTAACGAGTCGTTTCTCGATGGATTGCCGATTT
>NZ_BIXY01000137.1 GCF_008326305.1 Dictyobacter arantiisoli
GAGTGTGACAGCTTGCTGCTTGAATTCCTTGGTATAGATCGGTTGAGATTTGCCCATTGAACCCTCCTGATATGAGTATAGCAGATTTCTCTTCTCCGACCCTCCAAATTCGGGGGAATTCCACTTTGAAATTCCGACCTTGTATCGCGCCTTTTTGCTGGTGGATGCCATTGGGCGTTTGCGGCACCTGATGGATTGGGATGAGCTGATCGATGAGTATAGTCCCAAATATCAGAAGTATAATAAGGTGGTCAACGAGCTGGTGGTGCAGCAGTTTTCTGAGCTGATCCCTGTTCGTCCCACCCGAGAGCAATTGAGCCTTCACGTGTTGAGAACCATTTTTGCCCGAATTGCCACCTACTGGTACGGCCCTCCGGAGGTGGCTGACATCACGTATATGGCACAGATCCAGGGCCACCGCCACATCTTAGATCCTGAGGTGGTTCCAGGGGAGACGCCGCAGGAGATCAAGGATAAGCAGCTCAACTATGCGGCCAATGCCAATTACTTTGATTATAAGATTGGCCGAAAGCTGGCGGATGGGAGCTTTCACCCCGTCGGTGATCAAGGGATCAAACTGGGGCAGCCTGGTGTGACTCGTTTGCGTGCCTTTCCGGCACCGGTGCCCACAGAGGGACCGGAAGAGACGACACCCACGCGCAAAGGGAAAGGGAAGGCGAAGAAGGAGAGTGCGTCAGAATGGGCGCCGGTGACCGTCCGCCGTCATACCCGTGAGTGGTATCGAGAGTTGAGCCAGGGAGCGAAAGCGCGTGGATCTCGTCAATCTGAGGTCGATGATGCCTTTCTGCGTACCCTGTTGACGCAGTATGTCGTGAGTGGGCAGGCGGATGCCGCGGTGTTTACTGCTTCTCCGTTGTCCCTCGATCTCGCCGAGATGCCTGAGCCGACCCGTGATCTGTTCCGTCAGGCGATGGCGATGTCTGGTGCGACTGATCTGTTCTCCTTTCTGTTGGCTGCCGCTGAACCCGAAGCGCAACGACTCTTGCATCAGGAGCAGCGACATACGGCACGATCCTATGAAACGGTGGCGACCAAAGCGCTGGATACTCGTGATCCAGGAGCCAGGCAGGAATTGTATCGTCGTGCGGTCTTTAGTATCATGGCATACAATCAAGAGCATCAACTCTCTGAACGCTGGTATCTCAGTGATCGTGCGCTTCAGAGTCTCGCCGGTGGGCGCAAAGACTTTATTAAGCAGTACAAGGAAACCCATGCTGAGGAGATCGAGGCCCATCATCGGGCGCTGTCGATTCAGGAGGGCTTTAATCGAAAGCCTGGGAAGCCACAGATTCAGGATCTCATTGCTCTTCCCAATGAGCCGGAGGCATTCCCCTGGGGTCGTTCTTCTTCTCCTTCCAATTAATCGAAGGCGAGCAGCGAGATGTGTGTGTCTGGTTGTTCGCCTTTTTTTCTACGTCGGCAATCTTACCAGAAGTAAAACACCTGGACTTGTCAGATTTTCGTCCAGTTTGAGATAAATTGCCGTGCTCAGCCGGTCACTTTTTCCCATCAACGAACAAATACTGGGAGCAGCGTCAGTTCTTTGTTTGGGAGCCAACCAGCACGTCGCGTGTCATCGCGAGAAACGCCTGGAGCGCTGGCGAAAGCCATTTATCTTTGTGCCGCACCATTTGGGTGACAACTTGCAACTCTGGCCCGGCCCAGGAGAGAACGGCAACGCGACCGGCCTGGGCTTCTCTCGCAACATCAATCGCAGGTAAGACCGCCACTCCCATCCCTGACATGACACATTGCTTGATCACCTCAATGCTATGGAATTCCAGGATCATTGCTGGCTGAGCATGATCCTCGGCCAGTGCTCGCTCAAATAACACGCGATAGCTACATCCTGGTACCGTCGCTAAGAACGCTTCGCCTGTGCTAAGCGGTGCTCTGGGCTGACCACGACCACCAGCGGCTCCACCACCAGCGGTTCGATAATGAGATGAGGATCTTCGAGAGGAGTTTCCAGGAGGAACGCTACATCGACCTCCCCTGCGGTGACCATTTGTCGTAAGTGCGTACACACATTGGGGCGAAAACTGAGTTGAACCTGGGGGAAGTGCTGACGAAAGCGTTGCAGGACGGGAGGCAAGCGATAACTACACAGTGTCTCCGGAGCACTGAGCACCAGTGTCCCTGCTGGCTCCTCCCCTCCTGGAAGCGCCAGGTGAGCTTCCTCTGTGAGCCGGATCATGTGGTCGGCATAGTCGAGCAAGCGGTGCCCCGACGGGGTAAGGACCAGCCGTTTTCCAAGACGATCAAAGAGCTTGACGCCAAATTTGTCTTCCATCGCGTGGATGTGGTCGGAGACACTGGATTGGGCATAGTGTAACACCGCTGCAGTTTGGGTGACGCTTAACAAGCGAGCAACGGTCCGAAAGGTCTGCAAATAACGCAATTCCATGCTGTTCTCCATCCATCGGTATTGCCGAACAATTCTATCGGAAAGCGGCGTTGCACCGATTATAGCACATGCGGTATGCTCTTTGAGAGAACCAATCTCTGACACAAGAAAGGACGTGATTGATGAAAACCATTGGATTGCTTGGCGGGTTGAGTTGGGAATCCTCCCGCGAATATTATCGGATTATCAATGAAGCTGTGGCGCAGCATTTAGGAGGAGTGCATTCTGCCGCTTGCATTCTCTATTCGGTGGACTTTGCCGAGATTGAACACTTGCAACACCAGGATCGTTGGGAAGAGGCGGGCTCCTTCCTGAGTCAGGCGGCACAGCGGGTGGAGCAGGCTGGCGCTGACCTGTTGCTGATTTGCTCCAACACCATGCATCGAGTGGCAGAAGCCATTGAAGGGCAACTCAGCATTCCGTTGCTGCATATCGCCGATCCTACAGCGGAAGCGATCAACGCTCATGGAATCCGCACCATTGGATTACTTGGGACACGCTTCACGATGGAACAGCCCTTTTATCGTGGCCGACTGGAAAACAAATATGGATTGAACATTGTCATTCCTTCCCAGGCAGAACGCCAGGTTGTCCATGAAATCATCTATCACGAACTGGTGCGTGGGATTATTACTTCAGAATCGAGGCAGCGATATCAAGAGATTATGACAGGACTGATCAGCCGTGGTGCAGAGGGAATCATTTTAGGTTGCACGGAAATCATGTTGCTTATTCGTCCTGAAGACATACAAGTACCAACCTTCGACACCACGACCTTACATGCCTTAGCGGCAGTCAATATCGCTTTAGCGACGACTTTTCCTCCCCCTGTGACCGCATGATCTCCTGGTTCATGCGTGCCGAGGCTCGATTGAGAAGTCGTAAGAGAAAAGAAAGGAAATGGCTATGCAGATTGACCATTTAGACCATCTTGTCCTCACGGTGCATAATATTCAGACGACCTGTGAGTTCTATTCACGTGTCTTGGGAATGCAGGTGATCACCTTTGAAGAGGGACGAAAGGCGCTCCGCTTCGGGAATCAGAAAATCAATCTTCATTTGAAGGGGAAAGAAATCGACCCAAAGGCTCAACACCCAACTCCTGGCTCCGCCGACCTCTGCTTTCTGAGCTCAATGCCCCTTGAACAGGTGATCACGCATCTGCAATCCTGCCAGGTCTCTGTCCTGCTTGGCCCTGTGAAGCAAACAGGTGCCACCACATCTCTTGTGTCGCTTTATTTTCGCGATCCTGATGGGAATCTGCTTGAAGTATCAAATGCATGTTGAGCAACCAAGCCGACCAGCAAGAGCACACCAGATCCCCTTTGTTGGGGGAAGCATACACAGTGCCTCATACCTGCTCGGTCATACTCCTTTGACGAGGGAAATCGATGGCAAGAAAACGATCCCGCGAGGCCGCGACAAGACAGCAGGAACTCGTGCCCCTCCGTGACACCTGTGAGTGCTGTGGGGGGACGTTGTGGATGGCGTATCGTTCTACACTCACGGTGACAACCCTTGATGGCCTGTGTCAACTGCAACTGAACATTCGCCGTTGTCACAATGCCGAATGTTCGCGATATCGTCACCCCTATCGTCCAGAAGAGGAGGGACGGTGGGTGTTACCACACGGCGAATTTGGGCTTGACATTATTGCATTCATTGGAACGCAGCGCTACGAAAAGCATCGCAGCGTTCCAGAAATTCATCAAGCCCTCTGTAAACGAGGAGTTACTATTGCGGAGCGGACTGTTACCAATCTCCTCGCCCGCTACGAAGAGCTAGTGACCCTTCACCTGAGCAGCTTGGCGCGTTTACGTGACCTACTCACCTCCCAAGGGCACGTCATACTCGCCTTGGATGGCTTACAGCCCGATGTGGGGCATGAAGTTTTGTGGGTGCTGTGCGACTGTCTCTCTGGAGAGGTTCTGCTGGCTCGGAGCCTCCTCAGTGCGAGTGAGGCCGACCTTGCGGTCCTTCTGCGCGAGGTACAGCAAGCGCTTCCCGTACCGATTCATGGCGTCATCTCGGATGGGCAACATTCTATCCGTAATGCTGTCCACTCTGTTCTGCCAGGAGTGCCACACCAATTGTGCCACTTTCATTATCTGCGTGAAGCGGCTAAGCCAATCTACGAAGCAGATCGCCATGCCAAGAAGGAACTCAAAAAACATATTCGTGGGGTTTGTCCCATTGAACGAACACTTGAATACCGCCAGGATACGGAAGCAGAGGTTATTCGTGACTATTGTCTGGCAGTACGCAGTGCCTTGACCGACGATGGGCGCCCACCACTCTCTGCTTCTGGGCTGAAACTCCACGAGCGCATTGCTCAGATTACAGCATCACTCGCACGGGTCTCTGAAAAGGGGGCTTGCCACGCGAGTTAGAACGCATGCAATCTTTTCTGACAAAAGGATTAGCTGAAACCCATGCACTCTGGGCAAACGTGGAAATGGGCTACCGATGGGTGCATCGAGCCGCGCACTTGCTTACCAATGAGGAAAAGCAGAACGCTTCCCAAGTCCGTCAGAACTATGAGGCCCTTTTAGCAGAGATAGAGCAAGCAAAAACCTCCTCTGAAACCGTAACCGCTATGCTCGCCACCTTTCGCAAGGTTACGGCAAGTTATTGGCCTGGCCTCTTTCATTGCTACGATGTGGCTGATCTTCCTCGTACCAACAACGACCTGGAACAATATTTTGGTTCGGCCCGTTATCACGAGCGACGCGCAACGGGAAGAAAGGTGGCTTCGCCAGGAGTCGTCGTTCGAGGTGCAGTTCGTGTTGTGGCAAGCGTTGCCTCCCGTCTCCATCATTTTTGTGGAGCAGATCTCCAACCAAGAGACATCGAGCGATGGTATACCTTGCGGGACGAACTAGACGTGCGGCAACAATCACGGCGCGCTCAATTCCGGTTTCGTCGTGATCCAGGAGCATATCTCGCAGATCTCGAGAACAAACTTCTTCTGCTAAGATTGCCGCCGTAGATTGTCTTTAGCTTTGCTTTTGTAGCACATAGTTGATTTCGATTACATAGAATGGATCGTTCGCCCGATAAGGGGAGTATAGCACATTTTCTAATATTTATCAAATACTAGAAAATAAAGACCTATTAGATAAATTCCAGAAAAGCTAAACTGCGCTTATGAGTGAAAGTGATGATATTCCCAAAATTCCAGGATATGTTTCGGTCAAAGAAGCTGCGACGAAGCTAGGCGTATCAGATAAAACGATCTATTTCTACATCGAAAACAAACGCCTTAATGCGGTGCGAGCGTCAAATGTCCTTTTAATTCCAATCGAGGAAATTGAGCAATTTAAGCAGAAATCTGTAGGAAGGCCACGCACAAGAACTCCTGGCTGGCGAAGATTTTCCGGAGATAATGCTTTATTCGTGACTTCAATAAATGTACAGTTACGGGAAGATAAACAAAGCAAGCTAACGGAATTATTAGATCAGATAAGGCGAACTGGAAAGTATGGTTTTCCAGGTACAGTAGCACGCTACGTTATTGGGTATGACCTTCCATCCAATAGGATAGAGATTCTCCTTATATGGAAAACAAATACAGCTCTTGATGAAGTCAGCCAGGAACAAGCCTTAGAAGCTTTCCGCAACGAACTCGTTGATGCCCTTGACTGGAGTACAGCTCAGTATAGTAGTGGGCAAGTACTCTTGCATACATAGCTACTGTATTGATATAAAAACCTTACACGCATCTACACACCTAATTGCTGCTAATTGATAGCAGTTTATTTTTAAGCAAAAACCTAGATATGAGAGTAGACATCCAACAGCTTAAGTGCGATTAAAGACATGTAATTTTCTAGATATATCAAGGAAAGAATTAGGTCAGAATCGTCTTCATAAAGTGCCTCCAGTTGGCACTCAATAGACATTCATTACATATGGACAACCACCTCATAGCAAGCTTTCCCTAGATCCCTCTGATACTAGTGCCATTGAAGGGTGGCACGTGTTTCATGATGAATGTGATGACGGATATTATCTCGCAAGTGATTATGGAAGGGGTGGCGCGTCTTGCCCCTGATACCTTATCAGGAAAGTAGTTTGCCTGCATGTCTCAAGCTACTGTAGACCATCTCCCTGCGTATCATTGCCCTGACCTTCTGCTTTGCAGCAACTGACAGGCGTAAAGCAGCAGAAACGTGTGGCAAGAGTCGCGACCACACGAACGGAGCCACGTACTACCAGCCCAGGAACAGCGCCGCGTCGCCCGGTAGCTCGTCGCTCATGATGGCAAACCGCTCCAAAACACTGCTCCAGGTCATTGTTCGTGCGTGGAAGACTTGGCACATCATAGCAGTGAATATTACCGTGATGCTCTCTCAACATGTTGCTGCTACTCTACTGTATCATTTTCATCTTGTCCGCCTGTAAAAACCCCTGCCTTCAGGCATGGGGAGGAAACAGGGGTTAATTTTCGCCACTACCACTTTTTGATTGGAGATATCGTTGGGTACTTTCTAGTGCATGTCGCCAACACGCATAAACTTTTCTTTCCTGCTCTGGCTCTGCATCCAGGAGGCGATTGAGGTGCATATGAGCAAGACTCTTCAGGATAGAAGATTCTGACCCCCATAATTGACCGCACTCAACCAATGTGTGTATTCGTTGTGCAGTCTGTCGAACCACAGGTGTTTGTTCGTTGATGATAGTCTGTAAGAGAGTTGTTTGTCTTTTCATTTCACTATCAGGATGAGTTTCCTCCTGGAGCATGAGGTTAAGCAAACGTTTCCTGAGAGGCCGAAAAACCTCGCTGTACTCATACGGATGAGCATAAAACCGGGTAAAGTGTAATCGCTCCAACGTGTTGAACCCCCAGGAAGCAAAAAGCTGATCCAAACTAAACACTGCTACAACCAGTGGGTCCAGTGTGATATGTTTCGCGTATTGTCCTGCGATCAGATCGCTCACCATCTTGCTATTGGCGGAAAAGAAGTGCTCTATCGTATCGATTGCTTCTGGGCCGCCATAACGGCCCGTCTCACGATCATATCCCTCGACGTTTAGACGCTGAATGAAACTGTGTTTCGCCAAATCCCGCCCCCAGGCCAGTGCTGTGATAAGAAGCTGATCGCGAGTCTGAGGACTGGCCGCATGGAAGCGCAGGCGGAGATGCGGCTGAGGATCGGTGTAGCGAATAAAAAACCAGTCGTTGATGAGTTCCTGCGCCTCTAACTTGTGGACTATCTCTCGCAGGGGGCCAGCGATGATTTCATTCTGACGTTTCGATCCCGAATACAATTTGAGATAGGTCCACTCCTCTCCAGGTAATAGGTGACGCTCACGCTCATTGAGTGCTCGTGGTGGATACCAATAGTGCCCACTCGCCTCCTGGAAGTCCATCATTTCTGCTGATTTCTGACCTTTACTCTGGAGGATGAGCGGCACTATCAACTCTGATTCGTAGGGTTCGTTTTTTGCGTCACGCAACCAGAGGTGCTCAAAAGCTGGGAGCATCTCCTGGAGACAGACTCCCTCATCGCTCCTGGCTTGCTTGAGAGCACGGTGAAGTTCTTCTAAGAAGCAGGGGTGTTCAAGATCCAGGAGCAATCGCTGGTCAACGTTAGCCAGGTACACATAACGAGGAACGTGCCACTTTTTACGCCATTCTTGGACGCGACAAAACCACTGAGCCTCATCATTTTCGGCGTTGTTCTCTATGATATCTGAGCTATATAGCCGCCACTGCGCGGGGCTAAGCACAACCTTCTTTTGCACAACGCGTGGTAAGAAGGGCGACATACGTAATGCTCCCCACTCAAAGCTAGAGAGTGGAGGTTGATCTTGTGAGGCGTCCAGGAGAAAACGACAGAGGAAAGGAGCGCGCATAGTATTGTGTGCATTACCCTGACAGACGATCACTTTTTTGCCCAAACGCAGCGAACGAAGATAAAAGCGGTCGTCAGAAACACCTACAACCAGATCTCGCAAATGTATGACCTGTTCTTGTTCAAGAAAAGGCATGGTATTGAGAGCAATCTCGGAGGAGCGTAAAAGGGGGCGCACCAACATATTCATCGAGTGCCCTACAGGAAAAAGATAGTTAAGTTCGGCGAAGATGACGTCAGGGGAGAATTGTTCTTCTTGCTGATGATATTCCCTCAGGTCAGCCACACTTTTCTCGGTAAACAGATAAAGGAAGCGACCGAAGGTTTTTCCTCCGGGGTATATATTGTTTATCACCAGACGCCAGTCCCCGTTATCTATAGCTTCTCGCGAACAAGCCTGCACCTTGCAATACATATCTAAAGCCTCATAAGGATGGGCCACCGGTCCCGATGGAGCAAGTTGAGAAAGGATATGCTCATCTAGCTCTACCTCAAGCTTGCCCTGCACGAGGGAACTTGCCAGCCACTCTGTGAGGATGGCATTCTTCTTCTTAGCGTACAATGGAAAGGACGCCTGCTGGAAGTACTCGTCCTGTTCTTCATAATAGAGAGAAGGGACTCCAAGGCCTGTTTCCGCATTCAGCAGGTCCAGTACAGGTATCTCAGCATTCACTCCGTAGCGATCGAGAAAGAGCGTGCGATATTTCTGAAGTGGAGAGATCGGGTATGCTCCATTTGCCAGGCGTACCAGTGTCTCAGCCGCTTGAGCCGCTGCTGCACCGATAGCTTTGTTGAGATAAGGCTCTTTGACCTTGAGCACTGTATCGAGCTGATATGTCGGTGCAGTGCCTTTGTGGAGTTGTTGTTGCTGTTCTACCAATTGCTGAAATAGTATGCTTGATCCCCCAAAACCAGCATGATCTATCTCTGCCATACGGGCTAAAATCGCTTCAAACGTTTCTCTCAAAGACCTCGCCCCCGCTAAAGAGGAAAGGCGCTCCAGAACATAGCGCGCAGGATAGGGATGGGTCAGTGGCGGTTTTAGATCCGTAATGAGGAATGAATGTGCGAGAAGTTGGCGCAGGATACGATGCATCTGCTCCTCACTCAATTGAGGGAATGCCAATTGCAGTTCTGCGCAGAGTTGTTGATAAGGGATGAGGTGATTAGCATGTTCCAGAATATATCTCACTGCTGGATTTATCTGTAATGTAATCGAGTGAAGTTGGTCTTTTTCATTTCCTCTTGCAAAAGAAAGAAGAGCTCGTGACCCAACGATATGCACAGCCTGATTGATTACCACACGAAGCTGCTGGGCATACTCCTGG
>NZ_BIXY01000138.1 GCF_008326305.1 Dictyobacter arantiisoli
CGGCGTTGCTCGTTCAGGGTTGCCCCCATTGACGAAAATTCCTCACTGCTGCCCCCCGTAGGAGTCTGGGCCGTTCTCAATCCCAGTGTGGCTGATCGTCCTCTCAGACCAGCTACCGATCGCCGTCTTGGTAGGCCATTACCCCACCAACCAACTAATCGGGCGCAGGCTCATCCTCTGGCGCTCTTGCGAGCTTTGCTCTTACGAGCGTATGCGGTATTGTCGGCGATTTCTCGCCGGTATTCCTCACCAGGGGGTAGATAGCCCACGTGTTCCTCACCCGTCCGCCACTCTCTTCTTGCGAAGAGCGTTCGACTTGCATGTGTTAGGCACGCCGCCAGCGTTTATCCTGAGCCAGGATCAAACTCGCCATCCAATTTTATAAAGCACAGACCTTCAGCGAACGTCTGTAAATTGCATGAGAAAAGCGATCATGGCCAAGTTACAAAAACATGGCAATTGTTCGCAGATTATGTGTTTGCTCTAGCCGACGCATTTCTGCATCGCTACAGCTGAATTGACAGGAGCTATAAATTTTTCGTGTATAGTTCCAGTTACTGTTCTGCTTTCCACTCTTCAGTTGTCAAGGTACATCTGTCTGTAGAGCGAACGTTTCGTGTTTTTGTGTTCGCTCGCTTCAGCTCCAGTAGTATCGCATATCCCTTGTGGTTTGTCAAGCGTTTTTCCAGCGGAATTTTCGCTTGCACTGAAATCTCGTCTCACGTCTCGTTCGCGCCCTCCAGAGGAGGAAACGGTCCGAAAAAAGAGCCAACAACTCTCTACAATCTCAACAGTAGTTGGGAAACAATCAGAGAGATGGATGATCTCAGAGGGGCCACCTTAGCGTGGCACAAAGGATGTTCGATGAAACAGGAGCACAATCCCTCGTGAGAGGTGTTTGTGATTGCTTTTTCGACAGCTCAATGAGTATGCCATACGCAAGATGGTCTTGTCAAGGGTTTTGGGGACCAAATTTCGTGGCAAGACCGTTTCAAGACCGAGAATGAGGATGGAGACGTGGAGGTGCGTGCCGAGGTCGCAACCGAGGTGCGCTTTCCTCGTCTCGTACTACCATTTCGCCCCAACGCTCTGTAACGCCCTCTGGCAGGACGGTTTTGGGACCGATGGCCTACGGGTGAGATATCGTACGTGAACGGGAAAGCGCACCTCGGCTGCGGCCTTGGCACGCACCTACATTCTCCATCATTTGTGGGTTTCCCTCCTATTCCTTTTCTTTGAGCGGTATTGCCGGTGAAGGGTGGCTGCTCCTGCTACGGAGGCCCTCATTTCTCGTCTGGAAGGAAACTGGGGGTTGACAGAAGCGCAAGGGTGTAGTAGTATGTCCACATCGAGAACACCTGTCTGTGCAGGTGAGCCGGTGACACTAGCGAAGAGGGTACACCCGTTCCCATCCCGAACACGGTAGTTAAGCTCTTCCTCCCCGATGATACTCCGTGGGCAACTGCGTGGGAAAATAGGAAGTCGCCGTCTCACCCGCCCACACGGGTGTTTTTTGTTGCCTCAAACTCTATTACACAGATATCAAAGAAAACAAAAGGCCCGGCCATTTCAGATAAATAGCCGGGCCTTTTTTATTTATATCTATTGCTTATTGTTCGAGCAAGGTAGCCTTCAGATGAATATCCGTGGCAGCAAGAGCCTTGGAAACGGGGCAGTTCTGCTTGGCATCTTCAGCAATCTTCTGGAAGGTTGCATTATCAATACCAGGTACAATAGCTTCGGTGACCAGCTCAATAGGATTGATCGCGAAACCACCATCGACTGGATTGAAATGGACGTTGGCGGTGGTGTGCACGCTGGTTGGCGTGTGTCCCGCTCCCGCCAGGCTCGCTGATAAGGCCATGGAATAACAGCCAGCGTGGGCCGCAGCGATCAATTCCTCGGGATTAGTACCACCCGATCCATCGCCCATGCGGGAACGGAATGAGTATTTACCATCAAATGCTCCGCTGCCCAGATGTAATGTACCCTCGCCTTGCTTTAAATCACCACGCCATTCGGCATCCGCTTTACGTGTTGGCATAATTTTCTCCTTCTTGGTTGACCGCATTCTGGAAATAGTGAAGATGGCTCTCCTCTATATAACCATAATACGTTTCACAACAAGCTATATCAGACACTCTCGAATGAGAAATAGACCATATATATGGTATCACATGCGTTTAAGAACGATGCTCAGAATCCAGCATTTTCAAGATTCCAATTCGTCTGGATCGCTGGCAACATAATCTTCCGCAGCAATTTCAATACGCCAGACGGCACCTTTAAGAATGACATAGCGCCACTGGAGATAAGGACTATTGTTAAAATCAGCTGGCGTGGCCGTTTTCAAGAGATCCAGCACATCCTCTGGCACTGGCTGGCTGATATCTAGCTCACCCACTTGCACTTGTTGGATATAGCGCGCAACCAGTCCTTCTGGGTCATCGCGAAAGATTACACGCTGGAGATTGGAGAGATTACTGAGGCCTGCCTGGCGATGCTCTGGAATAGCGAGATCATTGATAATGCGCCGCCGCAAGGCTTCAAAGAAGCTATATTGAACCAGGCCACTACAGATAAAATTTAAGACAGCTTCGGACTCGGAATCCTTCTCATCCCATTTTTTGAAGAAGTGGGCCACTGCCTCAGCCGCATCGGCAATTTGTGGGAGAGCGCTCAGATGTTTGCGCGCCGCGCGTTCCGTGTAGAGACCAGCCAGCTCATAAACGGTTTTATGATCATATAAGCCAGTAATCTGGTCAATGGCGATGCCGCGTACATGCCGTAAATAACCGATAGCATGGGTATCTTCTGGATCATGCTCGCTATGGCGTGAGATTTCATAGGGATTTTCAACATACCAGCTCACGTCTGGACGCTTGATACCAACCGTGAATTCATTGAACGGAAGAACCTCGGTACGCCAGCTTGCGAGATGAATGCCTTTAGTTTTGGCTTCAACCAGAAAGGTATTATTGAAACCTCGATGTGGATCACTGATCAGATAGAGAAGCGCCGAGTGGCTCCATTTACTATCTGTGGCAAGACGAATCATATGGGCAAAAACTTCTTTGGGATCTTTGTTTTCGCGCAGTAGCACGTCCGCCACTTGAAGATGTGGTCCTACTTGATCGGGCTGCAAGAAATAGTCAAGTAGATTTTGTTCAATACGCCTGGCTCGATGCTTCATGAATATATACCCTCTTCATAAGAGTCAATCAATCCTCCTTCAATTATGCATCGTAAACTCAGGCGATCACAAGCACTTATCAGAGAACAGATAAGAGAAAAGCTTCTTTTATCCCGGCAAAGTTTTGCTGCACTTCACCGGGATATGGATAAGACGATTATTACCAGTTGGCATGTTGCCAGATACCAGAGGTTGAACTAAAAATCGCGTCAAGATGGTTGGTACTATCGACAAAAACGACCATCTGGATGCCGTGTGTGGACCAGATATAGCCAACCAGCCCTGCATCATTAGCTGCTAAAGGAGCGGAGGATATCTGAGTCAAATCGATGGCATTCCAGTTATTCTGAGGTGCCTGCGCCAATTCTTGCATATGATGGTTCGCATCCACAAACAAGATAACGCGTGAGCCTCCCTGAATCCAATCAAATGCCGCCAGGTCACGGCCATCCGGCAAGGGGCGGTTAGTCCGATTGGTTACATTGCTCACCGTCCACGTTCCCAGAGACTGACTCATCAGCTCTTGAATGTGTTTCTGAGTATCAATATATTCGATGTACTTTTGGCCTGTGATGCGCCATTCATAACCAGTCAACACATTGCCATTAGCAAGGGGGGCACCGCCTATCAGTGTGAGATCTATACTCGACCAATGCCCATCGGTATCTGAGCTGAGCTCAAGGATGTGTTGGTGTGTGTCGATGTAAGCAATCTGTTGGCGTTCAGTTTTGGTCCAGGGAAATGCTGTCAGGGCGATGCCATTGGCTGGTGGAGCGTGTGTAAGAGACGTTACATCCGTGTCCTGCCAGCTATTCCCATCCAAACTTGAGAGTTGTTGGATATGTCCTACCCGATCAATATAGACAAGCTGTTGTGAGCCAGTAGCTAACCAGTCAAATCCCTTTAATACGGCTCCATTTGCCAGAGGAGCATGAGTGATCTGCGTCACATCCAGGACACTCCAATGATTATCGATGCCAGCCCGCAGAAGATGAATATGTCCGAGCACATCAATATAAGCTACCTGCTGTGTATTGCCTTTATCCCAACTATAACTGGTCACAACACGCCCATTTGTTTGAGCGGAACCTGTCTCCCGGGTTAGATCCTTTTGCTGCCAGTTCTGACCATCAGAACTGGAGAGTAATTGAACATGTTTATTGGTATCAAGATAAACAGTGAATAGAGAACCATTCGCAAGCCATTGATTGGCGGAAGTGGCATTGCCCTGCACCGGCAATAATTTTGGAGCAGGACTGTCAGGAGTAGGCGAGAAAGACGAGGGCGCTACCAGAGTTGTCTCTGACAAGCCACCACGATTTGGAATGATATCCAGATAATAGAGAGCACCCATACCACCTGCAAATACAACGGCAATACAGAGCAGGGAAAGCCATAGATATTTGAGCTTGAAACGTTTCTTACGAGCCTGAATCTCCCAACTACGCTGAAGCATAAAGGATGGAGTTGATTTTTTATGCGGGATGTTCTCCTTATACTTAAACGTAACGACACGTATATTGTGATTAAAGGCAACGAGAAAAGATATATTTTCGACATTGGGAAGAGAGGCATCTGTTTCCAATGTAACGCTTCTTTGAATGGGCTTGCGAAGCCTCACCGTCCGATCTGGATCGAGGTCATCCTCTTCAAGTGTATCAATATCAGCATGTTGTGTTATCTTTGACTGCTGATGATGATCATCTCCATCTTTTACTTTTTCCGCAGCTGTGGATAGAGCATGCTTTGGGTCTGAAGGATTGACCGGATGCTGTGATAGCTGAGCGGGCGTTGAGGCGTGATCATGCTCCCTATTGGCTGCTTGAGATAATGCATCGTGTCCTTGTGAGTCCACAATCTTCTCCCTTTAACTGAACTGTGCATGCCAGATTATTTTATACTCATTTGCTTACAAAACGTAAAAGATTATCCATTCTATAAATTCATATGTTTATATTACAATATATCTATTAAAAATGCTTGCTTTTTTAGTTACATTTCTATGATTGTGCGAAAAGGAAAGTGATCTCCATCCAGACTATTTTGATGTGTAGTAGTTAATAGTACGCAATGGAGCGGTGACGCTCACTCTACAATGTGCTATACTCGCAAAAAATGAATATCAGCCCCATGATTGAGCATCTACTTCGTCCCGCATTCACTATACAGTAAAGGATGACTATCGCTCTATGAAAACAGATTTTCAAGATAGGTATGATCAGCCGATAGCTATGATTCCCCCATTGGAGAAACTACGTGCCTCTGTTCATGCTATACACGGTCTGACCTTACTACGCGGAGTTCTCGCGCATGCAGCGGGTCAGGCTGTCTTACAATTGCTGCAAGCTCTAACGTCTCAGCCCGATCCCATCGTAACTGCGGAAGCATTTAGCAATGCATTTAGCCAGTTAGCAACAGCTGCCTATACAGATCCCGAACCGGTAGTAGCAGATGCCTGGCAGGCTTATCTGGTGAGTAGTTTGATTGAAGATAGGAACCTCTGGAGCACGCAAGTTGAACAGGTTGGCTCGCCTCGTCTATCACCGGCCCTACGCATGCAGGCACAACGCGATCTTCAGACATTACAACGCCTCTTTGATCTGGACGCGCATCTACTCTGGGCTCAGACCTGCGCGGCAGTTACTTCAGCCATGCCTGAACTTGGGGATGCCTGGTCTCCATGGAGCGATTTACAGCCACAACGTGAACCAACTCCCAATACAGCCCGGACAGCACTGGCTCAAACTATCGCCACCTGCACAGATTGGAAGGAACTGGTCAGTCCACTGGAACAGTATTGGTCTCGTTATGGTACAGGGAAATTGGCCCGTTATCATGTATTGCGCTGGCAAGATAATCAGCAACAACTGTCGGGCATCGCTTATCCAGATCCCATTCAATTGACAGGCTTAATTGGACATGAGCGGCAGCAATCACTCATCAAAGCCAACATTGAGCATTTTATGGCTGGATTACCAGCACACGATATGCTGCTCTACGGACCACCTGGAACAGGCAAGTCATCCACCATCAAGGCGATTACCAACGCCTACACTGCTCAGGGATTGCACCTGGTGGAGATTGCGAAAGAAGATATCAACGCGTTGCCACTGGTAGCCGCGGAGTTGCGAGGTCACGCTCCACACTATCTGCTGTACATCGATGATCTCTCCTTCGAGGAACACGAAACATCCTATAAGAAACTCAAAGTATTGTTGGAAGGAACTGCCGAGGCACGACCCAAAAATGTCCTGATCTGTGTCACATCGAACCGCATGAATCTGATCCGCGAGAACTACAGTGACCGTGGCAAGCCAATCGATGATATTAACTGGCGCGATACCATGGATGAGAAGCAATCGCTCGTCCATCGCTTTGGCTTGCGTGTTAACTTCTTCTCGCCCGATCAAAAACAATATCTACACATAGTCAGTGAGTTAGCACAACAACGAGGCATCCAGATAGCCGAGGAAGAGTTGCAGGGCAAGGCATTAGCGTGGGAACGTCAACATGCTGGCCGATCAGGACGGAGTGCCCGGCAGTTCATTGATGATCTGGAAGCCGAGTGGAAACTCGAGCAGGCATGATGTATCGGCAATGATACAGATAGTATGTAGTATTCAGAACTTCAATTGATCCAGCCAGCATGTAACAGAACCGTGAGCAGAGGTTTCTCATATGCATCATATTTTGATCAGAAATGGCGGACGGGGAACCTCTGACGAGCGGGAGTAAACAGCCCGGTCAGCATAGTTACAAACGCGAGTGAACCAATTAACAGTAACACGCTGGTGGTGCCAACATGAGTACTCAAGCCGGTGAAAAGGGCGGCCCCAAGTGGACCCGGAACACCAATTACGGTCCAGAAGACCGAGGTAACACGTCCGAGCAGACTATCGGGCGTTATTTCCTGTCTTAATGACATCGAGACCACACTGGAAACCGTACTGCTAAAGGTGAAGAGCATTGCCAGCAGGCAGCACAAGACCATGTTGGGAGCCAGGGCAATTAAGATCAAAGCGACTGCATTTAGCAAAAGACTGCCAATCCAACAGGGACCAAAGCCCAGGCGTTTGCGCAGAGTTGGCGCGACAACACCTCCAACCACTCCACCAATACTGGCAAGCCCAAAGACCAGGCCAACACTGGTATCATTGCCACCAAGATCCGCTTTAATATGAAAAATAAAGAGATCTAATGCACCGGCGGTGAGCAAGGTGAGGATAAAGAGCAAGAATGCCATCGGCTTTAAAACTTGATTATGCCAGATAAAGGTGGCCCCCTCCACAAAATCAGTCCATAGTGTGCTACGCCGCTCAATAGGACGTGGTATCGTGACCTGCTCCACTGTTTCCTGCTTGATCAATTCTAATGGCGTCACCTCGGCTACAGCTCTGAGACGAATAAAGAGGAGTGAAAACGCAGAAACTGCGAACGAGATTGCATCCCCCGTAATGGCTGCCGAAGCCCCAAATGTACCCACGATAAAGCCAGCCAGCACAGGTCCCAGGACAAAAGCAATCGAGTAGGTAATCTGCAAGCGACTATTGGCCTCCACGATCTGATCACCATCCACCAGATTAGGAATAGCCGTCACATAAGCCACCTGGAATGTCAAGCCCAGACACGAACCTAATCCTACCACCAGAAAAATCAGCCAGAATTGTGGGCCAAAGAGAGACCAGCAGAGCGGAATTGCACCATACAAGCACATGCGCACAACATCACAGACAATCATTAGTTTACGGCGATCAACGCGATCAGCGATCACACCGGCAAAGAAGCCAGCAAGAATTTGACCAGCGCTATTCATCGCAGTAACTAATCCCATCAGGGCGACAGAACCGGTAGCTTGCAATACTAATAGAGGAATAGCAATAGATGCAAAAGAATCGCCAAATACTGAAAGAGTTTGTCCAAACCAGAACGTATTAAAATGGGGATTGCGCCAAAGCCTTTTTCCAGGCGCAGCGGGATAAGAAATATACTGATCTTGCATTATTTCTGAGACATCCATATAAAGTATTAAGTTCCTAGTGGGACGGTTGCCCATGAGAGAGAGAAAAATAGAGAAGTGCCAATATTACTCATATACAGTCACAGCTATACCAGCAATATGGTCATACTATTCTAACGTGACACCTGCGTATGCAGTCACAAACAATCTGGCGGCTTTTTTATCGGCCCTTGCACCAACACTGTAGAATATGCATAGTATAAATAGAGTAGTAATGCAAGAGAAAATGGAGAAATATCGTGTCATTACACGAAAAAGGATTTTTGAAGATGAGTGAAAATATAAAGCCTACAGTTGGCATTCTGCTATTTGATGAGGTTGAAGTGCTGGATTTCTGTGGCCCTTTTGAGGTTTTCTCGGTGGCACGTAGACCGGGAGTGCATAATGATAGTGCACAACTCTTTAACGTTGTCACTATTGCCGAAACCGACAGGATTATATCCTGCCGAGGCGGATTACTGGTCAAACCTCAAGCCACAATTGAGCAACATCCGGCCCTGGATATCCTGGTTGTGCCAGGAGGTAATGGAACACGCACAGAGCGCCATAACAACAAATTGATCGAATGGATTCAGCAGCAGGATCGGCAGACGCAGTTGACGACCAGTGTCTGTACAGGAGCCTTTCTCCTGGCGGAGAGCGCATTACTGGATCAGCGACACGCAACTACCCACTGGAACAGCGTCACTTGGATGAAAGAGACCTATCCTCGTACGACTGTCCTGGCTGATGCGCGTATTGTAGATGAGGGACATATCATCACATCAGCAGGCATCTCAGCAGGGATCGATATGAGTTTGTATATAGTTGAGCGCCTGTTTGGAACTGAAACGGCCCAATGGACAGCAAAGCATATGGAATATGAATGGCATGCCAGAGGACAAGTGGTAAAGTATTGAGTTCCACTGATCGAAGAGGACAACAAAAAAGGACTTGCCAAAAGCAAATCCTACTTGTATGGGTCTGAACCACTGAAAAGTGCATTTCCTCAATTTTGCCGAGCGCTTTCCTGTCAGCTTTGTTGAAGCAGACGACGCGCCATCCATTGTAGAGCCACGATGAAGATACAAACGTGTGAAACAAGCCGTACGATCATTAGGGCGGCTTCGCTGCACCTGTTACCAGGCTTGCACGTGCCGTCTATCAACCAGGTGTTCTGCCTGGGATCTTGATCTCACGAAGAGATGGGAAAACTTATCTTGGGTGCGGCTTCGCGCTTAGATGCCTTCAGCGCTTATCCCTTCTCGACATAGCTATCCAGCTCTGGCCCGGGCGGGCCAACT
>NZ_BIXY01000139.1 GCF_008326305.1 Dictyobacter arantiisoli
CCTTGCCAGGATATGGGCTGTTGCGCATGGTGCGCGATGTCTTCCATATCAGCGGCTTTCTTTGCCGGGATGCTTCTGGTCAGATCGTCCAGATTGTTCTCAATCAGGATGCCCATTTGGCCCATCGCCTCCTCGTGTCGTTACAGGTGTTGCTTGCTCCCATACCTGTTGCCATTACTTTGGACAAAACTTAGGTATTTAGATAGTTTAAATTCTCCTCTCTTCCTTTATAGAAATATCAAGCATTTAAATCTTTACACATATAAAATAATAATTTATACTTTTTACTAAGTCAAGGACTGCTGCAGCACATTAATTTATCTTTATGAATTTTATCCTTTCTTAATATGAAATCACTAAGCTGTATTACTTTGGATTTCAATCAATATAAATCATCCTTTATTCACTCTTAATATTAAAAATAACATGTATATCCATCAATGTTTTATAATACAAAGTGATTTCATATTAAACGAAAGTTCAATAGCTTCCTTGGAGGGCCGTATGAGCTTTTTACAAGACACAAAAGACGTTATTCGAGCCGAGTTACAATCTCTTGCATCGCTTCCTTCTGAATATAGAGATGCTCTCTCAGAACAAAGCGGATTCATTCGGTCAGTTCGACTCCAGAAGCATCTTCCTCAAGGGGCAAACCTGACAACTCTGCATTTCTTAAAAGAAGTATCTGTATCTGGGTATTGCGTCCATGCAATTAGGTTTGAAGATACAGCAAAAGTATGGTGGATACTGTTCTGCCTCGTGCTTCTTGAGCCAACAGGACAATGGACCATCAAAGAATGTAGTGGTCTTGCTGGAAATACAGCCATGAGTCGCCCACCACATCTTCGACCAACGGTACAGCTTTACGGAAACCCTGATGCTCCATTTTATGCGGGAGGATTTGTGATAGATGATCAGCATGTAGGCATCCAACGCGTTCGACTTCAGACCCCATCAGAAATGCTGGAGGATACAGTTCTTGATAATCTTGTTCTCTATGTTCATTCCGAAAGCATCTCGTTACCCATTCAAGCAAAGCTATATAACGCTGAGAGCAACCTTGTAGAAACACATACTATTACCTTGTTGCCTATGAGAGAGCTCAAGTCTCAATTGAATATTGATATGTAACTGATGCATATTGTTGATGGTTCTTTAACAAGAAATGCACCATAATTTTCTTGCTTCCTGACCTCATAGGTAGAAACATTAGAGCGTAAACGACAATAGAGAGCTGTATCCGAACCTTGGCCACCACTTTTGCATGACACTACTAAATAGTTACGGATTTGACCCATCCTCGGCTTACCTCTAATGATATGGCTCTTGCAAAGGTATGGGGCAATTTTCTTCGGCGTGCAAAAAGGCCACTGATTGTGATGAAAAAATGACTATTGTTTGTGAAGAATAACATCTCTCTCAACACCTATATCAATAAACGTAAGCTCCGTAAGGAACTCTAACGCTCTGTCTCCTGGATACACTGGCTCTGAAATACCTCCTCACCATAGCCACTTATCGCATTCACGCAAGGGCGAATTCCTTAGTGTGGTTTTTCGTTCCACCCTTAGGATAGATTTTTGCAGTGGTCCTAGCCCTACCTCTTTATTCGGGATGGCTGCAAACTGGCGTGGACTGGCGACGCATCAAAGGGGTGTAGATCTCGTTGTAATTTACACTATTCTCTGCTGATACCTCAGATGTGAAGCGGTTTGCTCAAGTAGTTTTGTCCCAGTGCTCATATTGGAGGGCAAGTGCTTATGCCGGAGGGCCAAAACTGAACTTGCATCGGATTTGGAGGAGAGGAGAAAAGAAATGTGATAGAATACAAAGAGGATGATCTGATGGGAAAAACGCAAACAACCTACAACAAAGAATTCAAGCAGCAGTCTGTGACGATTTTTAAAACCAGCGGAAAAAGTAAAACACAAATAGCAGTAGAGCTGGCATAATAGATGTGATTTAAGTAAATAATGTAAAGAACTTAAAGAGTAAGGCCAAGAAGCTTCTTCAGGCAAGGGGCATCAAACATCCATAGAAGAGTAAAATAGAAAATTGAAGCGTGAGAACAAAATTCCACCGAAAGAAAGGGATATATCAAAAAAAGCGGTGAGCATCTTCGCGCAACCCAGCTGTAAAATTCCAGTTTATGCACGAACATCGCCAGGCATTCCCGATTATCTGCATGTGTTCGGTGCTGGGCGTCTCAGAAAAGGGCAATGCCAATTGGAGCAAAAGAGGCAAAATCCAGAGAAAACAGGATGATGAAATTATTACGGCGCGCATTGAAGATGCGTATTATCAGCATAGGGGTCATTATGGAAGTCCTCGTATTCATGCAGAATTTTAGAACAGAGAGCTGGATAGTTTTTTACCAGCTCTCTGCTCATCTCGCTATAGGTGTTGGTTTTTATATCAGCTTTGTCGCTTCTGTTGGTAGGAGTTTGCTAATCAGTAGTGCACTTGCATAGAAAACGATAATTCCGATCAGAAGGAAGCGATATCCAATGAGCATGCTGAAATATTCCAGGCCGCCTCCAACCATAATACCAATGAGATTAGAGGCGAAGGCAATATCAGCTGTCTCGCTATCGCGAAATGAATTGGCAAAGATGATGTTTGCAATAAACACCGGTGTAAAGGCCAGAATACTTGCTAACGCGTATCGAGCAACTGGATTTCCCAGGAGCAAGGCTTCTGGCGGAAGCAGGAAGTTGAAAACCAGAATACCAAACAACAGCAGATACCAGGGGAGGATGTGATTGATTTTGAATCGACTGTTAACCAACACCGCCAGTAATACACCAACGAGAATAGCAAAGGAGACCAGGGAGTTCACCATCCATGTGCTGCCAAAGAGAAGTGCAAAGGTTGTTAAACTCTTGACCTCTAACAGCATAAAAGCAACTCCCAGGAAAAACATATGCCAGTCGAAGCGGCGCAATACCCTCCGGGGAGCTAGTAGTAATACTCCAGCCAACAAATAGACAGCTACCATGCCCAGTCCAAAGATGTAGAGCGATGGAAAACTACGGTCGTGTAGGTACAGGAAAGGCCAATCATCAGTGGCTGGTGTACGATCCGTAAGGGGATAGAAGCCCTCTCCGATGACGCGCAACGTATTGGCATTTTTGTTCTTTGCGTATTCATGATAGGGACCGAATGTTCTCGATGGCAATGTCGCAAGGCGAGGCCCCGCCATAATGACTGCTGCACGCCCCCAGCCACCATATGTAAAAACAAGCGGTTCCTGATGAAAGTTAGATCCCACCATATTGACGAGCTTTTCCATCAGCCATGGCTCACGATAATAGTTGTAGAGTACGAGTAAACCATTTTTGCTGAGATGTGATTGCGCAGCCTTAATTGACTCCTGTGTAAGCAGAAAACTTTCCAGCCTCAAGTTCGTATTGCTTGAAGTCAAGGTGAGTGAGTCGGGCAGAGCAAAAACAATCAAGTCATACTGCTCTTTTGTGTTTTGCAGATAAATACGACCGTCGTTGATGACAGATTTCACACGTGGATTGCCATAGGGATGATCAGGATGATAGTGTGCGCCAAGTTGCTGAATTACAGGATCAATCTCGACTGCTGTAATTGATGGAACGCCATAAGCCAGGGCGGTTGAGGTATCAGATCCACTTCCTGCTCCTAAGATGAGCGCATGATGGAATGAGCGACCGGGAAAGAGACTATAGACCCGACGATAGAATGGCTCTTTATATTGCCAGGGAATCATCGTCTGGTGACCACCCGCATTATTGACATCGACAAGATAGCCATTATGAGGAGCCGAACGCAGCATAATTTTGTAGTAAGGCGACCAGTAAGCATTGATTTGTAGCGATGCAACGATAATCAAACTGGCAACCACTGGTATTATCATCCACCAGAGACGTTGCACGCTTGTGAGCAACAAAACGGGAATAGACAACACGAGAAACCACACCAGGGGTGGTAATGAGAGATAAGATATCAGTGAGAAGCAGGCAATTCCTGACAGGCTTCCAAGGATGTCATAGGTATAAGCAGTTAACGGTGGCACTTTAGTAAACAACTGACCAAAGATACGAGATAGTGGGATAAAACATAGCGTTACCATGCCAAAGATAATTGGCAGGACAATAAAATTCTCCGCATGCGCACTCTGTACTTCACCTGCTCCATAATAAAGAACATCAGTTGAGCTGATGCGTAAGTCAAAACGATTGAGGGTCACAATGACTATCAGAGCAAGAATGAGAACAGGGAAGGGCGGAAACCAGAAGCGTTGACGGCGCGCTGAGAGCATACCCAGCCCGATACCCAGGAAAGAGGCCATGAGGATGAAGTTGTTAAAATAACTCAGATAGCGAACGTAGGAAGGTATCCAGCGAATGCAGAGGAGCTCAAAAAACAGCATTACAAAGGAGACTAAAAGGATGCGTATGCGTGAGTTCTTAATTAGTAGTTGTTGCTCTCCGGCCCCTATGCGTAACCATGACCAGAGCTGAGGACGATTGGATACGATATTCATAAGGTAACGGGACATTGAAACCTCCATACGTAACTTTCTGAACAATATAAGGGAATGCAAGTATACTTGCTTACGTGATTGATATACACAGAAGGAACGCTTCGAGGAGGAAAATAGTGTCATGTCGCGGTGGCAAGAGAGAAGCAATCTCGCCACACCAGTTCATCGAGTTGTTCAACGGGGATTGAGCGTGCGGTACATTTTCACTACTCGCCCTCGGGAAGCTTGCTCTTGGGTGTTTGCGGGAATCAACTTTTGAGAAGCCCTGGAGTTTAAGGGCAGGGCTATTTGATTTTTGGAAAAAAAGCAGGGGTTGTTAGGGGCGGCAGACCCTGACCGGAGCGCGATGGCAGGCATGCCGGGGGCATGACAGTCCTCGCTCCTCTCTTCCGTTCCCCCTCCTGCGGCGGGAAAAGGGAAAATTAAATAGCCCTGGTTTAAGGGCCATGCAATTGACATAAAGGGGGGGTTGGGGAAATAAATAGTTTGGAGGAGGTCGATAAACTTTTAAGTAACTTTTCACTAATAACTCGCCAGTTATTTTTTCGCTTATTTTATAAAGCGTTACCTCAATTTCAATTAAGAAAGCGAACTCTTCTTATATAGGAATCTTACTCAAATCTCTCCAGAAAGTCAAGTGTAGTGTTATAATAAATAATGCACATCTACTAAATTATCGCCCCTATGAAGATGAACATTTCAAAAGTAACCATTAGAGATTCATCCGTAGCTGATTTCTTTACTCTGTAGAAAGGTATTCTATTCTTTCAATGCTGACATATATTCAACTTGACCACTTAGCTGCTATACAACAGCTAAATGATGACTACCTGCATACCCTTATCGCCTCTATGGATGGAATGTGGGAGAAAGGGATCATTCCTCAGGCAAATTTTGGGGAAATACAAGATCAAGGACAGCGTGTTGGATATTTTTGCATAGACTCCGATGACAATTTGCTGCGCTTCCACCTTCTTGAAAACTATCAGGCTCGGGCTCAGGAGATTTTTAGTTGGATCATCTCAACTTATGGTATCCAACGTGCAATTGCCAGTACTATAGAGCCTATGTATTTCTCTTTATGCCTTGATCTTCAGAAAAGTATCGTGCTTCATAGCTATCTTTTTCGAGACCATAAACGTATAGAGCTATCATCTGGCCTCAGCAATGGTATCTTTAGAAAAGCGGAAAAGCAAGAATTGGATGATATTGTACTCTTTTATCGCACGAATATAGAAGGGGCAGGGGAGTGGGTTAAGGATTTTCTTTACGACCGGCTCGATCGTGATGAATTATTTGTATTATATGATCAACAGACACTCGTAGCAACAGGAGAATGTATTCCCAGTCAGAAACAGTCACCTTATGCTGATCTGGGTATGGTTGTAGCTCAAGCATATCGTGGAAGAGGCCTGGGTAGCTTTATGCTCACACAATTAAAAAAGTATTGTTATGAAGTTGGATATAATCCAATTTGCTCGTGTGAGGCAGACAATCATGCTTCCAAGAGAGCCATAGAGAAGGCTGGCTTTATTAGTGAGCATCGAATAATAAAGATACAGTTCTAATGATGTTGCTAACGTTGGAGCCTGGCAAGTAGCGTTCTAGTGCTATGATTAAGGGATAGGGAGCACAAATTACTCCCTATTCTTTATTAGGGTACGCTTGCTCAAAATGAGTTTAGGGTCCTTTTTCTACTCATGCTAAGATGAAACACTACCATGAATCTTCTTTGGCGCTTTGAAATACGCCGCCGGCAACATAGCGTGCCTCTGCTTTGTGGGTTCAACAGACGAGATACAGTACGGCAAAAGTGGGAGTAATGTGTACGTGAGCCTGGCAGACCCAATCGTGCGCGAACAAGCACAGCTAGAAAATCTCGGCTGGGATGTACGGGTGCTCAATGGTCTCGATCACATCCAGACTACCGGCTGACTCCCTTTGGTCTGAGCGTTGCCAGAGCAGAGGCACAGCGCCTGAACGCACTCGTTCGGATGGCTCAATCAAGGCAACTGCTGCCACAATCAGAGATGTACACGCTCGAAGGAGGGGCATAATGGCACGATTGAAGTTAGCGCCGGGAGCTATAAAAAGAGCACTCGCTCTCTCAGAGTGGCTCTATGGTCTCTTCCTGCATGCTTATCCAGCGACCTTTCGGCGTACCTATGGTTCGCGCATGGCCCACGTCTTTCGTGATAGCTGCCGTGATGCCTTACAACAGCACGGCTGGGCTTCCCTCATCCCGTTCTGGTTAAAGACACTGTCTGATCTCGTTCACAATGCCTGTTTGGAACGATGGCATCTTTTGAAGGAGGGAACACGCTCGATGGCAAGCACCCCAAACTTCCCGCTGCGCCTGTGGGTCTCGCTCACCGCAACGGTCATTGCTTTTGCTGTTTCCCTGCTCGCAAGCATCAATCTCTACTTGATTGAGGACTCAAGCCATTTGACCCAGACAGCATATGCCGCATCGCCCCTGCTCCGCTTCAGTTACGACGGGATATATCTCTCTGCGCTCGCCGCTGGTGTCGGCATATGCGCCATCCTGGGGTATGCTTTTGTGCGGCGAGAGGGCCTCGTAGTGGTTGGCCTCATCATGGTGACGCTCCTTATTGCTTTCGGTGGATTCGGCGGACTCCTCGTCCATCACTCCGCAACCTTCCTGGTGTTATTTGCCATTTTCCTTGCACTCACACTCATCAGCTTGCTATGCGGGCGTGCCGTGGCAATTCGCGCCGGCCGCTTCCTTGGACAGCGATCTGCAGCGGTCCTGGGAGCATGTGCGAGTGTTGGTAGTGTGTTGCTGGTCAATGTGGTGGCTCTGGTGTTGCACACACTCAGCTTGAATCCAGTAAGCCATGCGCTCTACATGCAGGGGCAGATTGGGGGAACGCATCTGAATTTCTCGCTCATTGCCATGAGTGTCGCTCTTTTCACGCTGATCGCCTGTACCGTGAGTCTCGGACGCGCGCTTCGCTTCCCATCCTCCCAATCCTCAGATTGAAAGTCTCGCTTTAGCACATTTGCCGCCTTTTAAGATCTCGCGTTCCTGGCGTAAGATCTCGCTCTCTTGTTTGAGCCGAGGTAGCTCTTCTTCTGATAGAAGAGGCATGCCGATTGTAGTAATTACAATATAGACACCATAGAACGTTTTACATATGAATATTTGCCCACAATGGAATAACACAGTCATATCTGTTGCTCCACACATAATGAAGGCCTGATCCTTGCGGTCGGGCTTTCTGCTTCGTACTCATACTCCTCCTTGCCATCCACTGGAATTGTAAAGGACTCATCGCCGTGACGGCCTTGAAGTGATGATGGAATCCTGAGACGCTCGTGTCTAGCTCTTGTGCGAACCGCTCGATGCTCAACGACTGGTCGAAATTCTGGCGCAGTCGCTTGACTGCTGTAGTGATATGGGAAGTGTAGCCTCCCTCTAACGCCAGATGACGGAGCTGAGCACCTTGCGCTCCCATCAGGAGCCAATAGATGATAATCAACGGCATCAAGACCTGCGCGTCGGCAGGGGCATCCAGGAGCCTGACGAGACGCACGAAGGCATCGAGCAAATTACCATCCAACGGGCTGACATCAATGGCCCTCGCTTCGACACGCTCGCCAGGTAAGGAGCGGGAGACTTCAACCATGACCGAACCAACGAGGGTAGGCGCGAGTTCCAGGCGTATTGCGAGATAGGGCCGCTCTTGGAGGCTTCAGGAACCTGACTGACGCGAGGCAGATCGACAGTAGTAAGCAGATAGCGTGAGGAGCGTATTTGCAGGATTTGCTAATCATTTTCCATTATTCTACCACCCTGTCTGTGAAGGCGTCTATAATAGCCTTAGGACAAAGAACACACACCTCTACATTTGCAGGTACGCTGGATTATTCTTCAAGAAGAGACAATCCTGCACTGAGGTGTTAGCCGACGTGGAGGAATACAGCATATGGACATCAAAAGAAATGGTTCACAACCGTCCGGCAAAGGACCAACCGAGTATTTTACTGGCGTAGTACGCATTGACCCGCTCTTCCAGGCCCCTGATCCGGCCCGTGTGGGAGGAGCCAGTGTCACCTTTGAGCCAGGGGCTAGAACTGCATGGCATAGCCATCCGCTGGGCCAGACCCTCATTGTCACAGTTGGCAGTGGCCGGGTCCAACGCTGGGGCGGCCCGATTGAAGAGATTCGACCTGGAGATGTGATCTGGTTCGCGCCGGGGGAGAAACACTGGCATGGTGCCGCGCCAACCACAGCCATGACACACATTGCCCTCCAGGAAATGCTCGATGGCAAGAATGCTGACTGGATGGAAAAGGTTAGCGACGAACAGTATCAGGGCTGATCTTGCAGGAAGAACGTTGCGGATTTTTACGCGAAAACAGGAGGCACAGCAAATGCAAAAACGCACACTTGGAAACAGTCACCTGGAGGTCTCGGCTATCGGGCTTGGCTGCATGGGAATGAGCTATTCCTACGGTCCACCAGCAGACAAGCAAGCGATGATTTCATTGATTCGGTCAGCCGTCGAACGCGATGTTACTTTCTTTGATACCGCTGAAGTGTACGGTCCGCTCGTCAATGAAGAGCTCGTCGGCGAAGCCCTCTCGCCTTTCCGTGGGAAGGTGGTGATCGCCACCAAATTTGGATTCAAACCAGCTACCGATGGTGAAGCGAGGTGGAGTCAGTTGGATAGCCGACCAGAACACATCAAACCAAGGGGCTCGCTATCCCGCACAGATGGAAAAGATGATCGATCGCTAAGTGAACAGTAACAACCATCCTTCACGGGCAATATCGCTTAAATACCTAAGTTTTGTCCAAATTAGTGACACTGAAGGGAAGTGAAGAGCTTGCCAAAGGCATGAAGAAGGCTCATACCTAATGAAGAAAAAAGTTGTTTGATCATCGTTCGATCATT
>NZ_BIXY01000140.1 GCF_008326305.1 Dictyobacter arantiisoli
GTCTGCTGATCCGCTGGGAGAAGCGCCCGCGTTCCTATCAGACCTTGTTGTGCTTGGCTTGTGCGCTCATTTGCTTTCAACAATGTGATCGCGTTTCCTCCTTGTAGGTTTTCGGATAAGTTCATAAGGGTCCTAGTAGCGGCTGAATAAACAGGGTAGAAGCAGCTTTTGACGCATTTACCCTGGTCAGGCCCTGAAACCAGAAGAGATAGGCTACGGCGGTACAGATAACAGCTAACCAGATCACACTGACCCAGGAAAGCCAGCCCGGCATTGACCAACCAGCCGCAAAGACACCCCAGCCAGCTACTGGTAACCAGACAAACATACTCCCCACAATCGAGGCTGAAGTAATCAACAGGGGAGAATGCTTACGCAGAAGGGATTTACCACGAACTGTATACATTGCCTCGATCAGAAGCGCACCAATGACCAGCAAATCGCCAATAATACGCCAGATGCCACCATCAGCAGGAATATTGGGGATCACACTACGCTCAACAATCAAATAGACGCCGATAAACCCGAGCAGGAGAGCCAGCACTGAGGCACGCGTCACACGCTCCCGCAAGACAATCCAGGATAGCAAAGCCGTAAAAATTGACTCGCCAGTAATCAATAAAGCAACATCCGAAGCGGTCGTTAAGGAAAGACCACCAAATTCGAACAGTTTGTTTACGACAAAGCCGATAAAAGAGAGAAGCGCCAGTTGAGGAATGTCACGCCAGGTCAGATGAAAAGAACGCCGTTTTGCCACTAAAAAGGGCAAGAGAACGAGGCCGGAAATGCACATACGAAAAGCGAGCATCATAGGAAGAGACATCGTTTGCAGAGCATATTTTGCCGCTACATAACTGGTAGCCCAGGCCACATTGGCGACAATGAGCAATAACCAGGAAAAAGTATGACGGGATGGAGACACGGAAGATAGACGCGAGGAGATAGACAAAATGATGCTCCTTATCAGGTTTAAATTGCAGATTTTCTGCGTTGCCTGGGATGAGATTGTACGGATCAATCACATTGTACCGCATTATTTTCCATTTTGCCCTGTTTCGCCCCCCTCAAACAGGGTACATTTTTTCTCTGATTTCCAGATGTGAGTTTTTGCGCCAATGGCACTCAAAAAGATTAGCGAGCCAAAAGATCCCCTGCTAGAGAGATTCTATAAAATAGGATGGGTGGCGTAGAGTACTTTATAGCGTGAGTTGCCTGCACATTCCTGGAGATTGCGGAAGCAACGCTGGAGCGTGGGTTCATATTTGAGAAAGCGGTTGGCGACCAGATAGAAGCGCCCATCAGGAAGGAGAATCTGGGCAGCTTCGCGGATGAAGCGTTCTGCGATTTCAAGGGTTTGTATACCTCCTTGATGAAAAGGCGGATTGGTAGCCACAAGATCGAAGCGTTGCTGAAGAACTGCCTGAGCCCCATTACTCGGCAAGACCTGTACATTATTCAGGCCAGCCTGTAGCGTGGCCTCTTGCGCGGCAGCGACGGCTGTAAGGCTGGCATCAACCAGTGTTACCTGTCCTTGCACTGCCTGGCGAGCGATATGTAAACCGATAAAGCCTGCTCCACAGCCAAGGTCAAGCGCATTATCCTGTTCGCGTATCAGTAAAGCCTCCAGCAGGAGATGCGTGCCTTCATCCAATTTATGGGCGGCAAATACCTCAAGGGAGGTCACTGGAAGATCCTGAAGAGAAAAGTCCTGTCGCTTCTGCGAACAAAGCACACGCTGCCCTTTGCTAATAGTCAGAGTCTCTACATTGCCAAAGAGCGCCTGCATACGTTTGGCAATCGTCAAAATACCCCGATCCTTCGCGCCCGCTACATAGAGACGGCCACCGCGCTTCAGCGCAAAGGCAGCCACGCTTAAACCATAGAACATCCAGACATTCCCCGGCTGATACAGCAGGTTCATGACCGCGACATCCATCGTGCCAGGCGCATGCTGTTGATGTAGAATATAGTCATGAAACGCGATACTATGCAATTGAGCAGGTGCGGACGAACCGCGCAGCGACGTCGCAAGGTTAGCCACATTATCTTCAGCCAGATACAACATACCGGAGCGCAGGTGTTCTCTGGCATGGGATACGAAAGGATCAGCCGCTGAATTGAGAACCAGCACCTGATCCATAGCTTCAAATTGTACAAAATCAGTTAACAAATGAGATTGGAGCATCATTATGGCCCTCTATATTGATAGTGCGTATCTCGATGATATCACAGCTACAGCCCAAACGATACCGCTGGCAGGCATCACCACCAATCCATCCTTGCTCTTAGATGCCCAGCAACGTGGACAACAACTGACGCCATCGCAGGTCCTCACACAGCTTCTGGAGCGCGTATCTGGTACTATTTTCATGCAGCCATCGTTAGCCAGTGAAGAAGAGGCATATCAACAAACTATCGCGTTTCTGGGGGCTGATCCTACACGCGTCATACCAAAAATCCCCATGACCCAGGCAGGCATGCGCCTGGCCCAACGCCTCAAGAGAGAAGGATATCATATCGCATTTACCGCCGTCACGACAGTTTCCCAGGCATACGCAGCCGCCATGGTCGGGGCAGACTATATTATCCCTTATTATAACCGTCTACGACGCAGTGGTGTAGATCCCAGCGAAAGAATCGCACAGATGGCACGTGCACTCACCAATCATCCCACGCGCATTCTCGCCGCCAGCATCAAATCCTCAGCCGAAGCAGACGCCGCCCTGTTGAGTGGCGCCCATGATCTGACAGTGCCACCCGCCTGTCTGCTCAATATGGTGACTGATCCCGAAACTGAGAGCGCACTTACCCGGTTTGAGCAAGATTGGAAAAAGATGAAAATTTCGTAATGTGAAATGTCCGAATCATTGCTCGCATTATGAACTTTTATTCATGATAAACGCATATCAATTCATGGTATAGTCATGCGATCATGGTATAGTTACAACTGTGGGCAAGGGGTAAACGAGCCTCGGGTGATTGGGATAGGTGATAGAAGTGGATGAAGCACAGGGTTCTCCCGTTCTTAATACAGGTGGGGTTGGAAGTGTAGGATCACATAAGAGCGGTTAAGATGGTAGGGAGGACGTTCTTGCAGGCTGCTGGTGCTGGGATGGTAGGGGCGCGGGCAAGAACGGAAGGATAACAGTCAAAGATGGAAGGGTTGGGAGGGATCAACAAAGTACCAGCGCGTCTAGTTGTTGATTGAGATCAGGTGACCAGGGCCTGGCACAAGAGGGGATGGGGCAACGCCAACGTTCTTGTGGGGATACGTAGTCAGTGGGAGGGGAACAAGAACGTCAGGCCTTTTAAAAAAGGCAAGCAAAGGGTGGTAAGGGCGCTCGCACGCCCTTACACTATGTCAGCAGAGCTTTCCAAAGGGGCCGGCGCAGCAGTTGCCCTGCCGAGGCGTGGAACGTTCCACACCTTCTCTCTTCCAATCAAGAGAACGGGAAAGCCCTGCTTTGTCAGGCAGCTAATTGTTGATGCAAGAAAGAACGTTCGAGAATAGAGCGAACTTGATCAATAAAGGTCCAGAAAAACTGAGCTTCTTCTGAGTCTTTCTCCAACTCAGCCTGCAATTTGTCTTCATTCGCCAACCATGCAACGCCATCATGGATATGGAGTGACAACACACAAGATACATGAGAGCCAATCTTAAGTGGGATCAGATACAAGAGCGAATGAGGAACCTTCTCATCAGCAACCACTACGCGTGTGTTGTGTGTAAAGGCGGCCTGCACAGCCTGCAATTCACACATGGTAGGCTCAAATTCATTGATGTGAATAGGAGCATCTGCTCTCACTTTGAACGTATTATCCTGATCCGGCGTAAAAATGGCACATTGCCTCACACCTAGCGATGAGAATACACGAACTGTCGATAGGGCAATAATATCTAATTGCTCCTCCAGATCATCCGTTGCGGCACAGACACGCATCACTTCATACAGGATGCGTAGCTCTTGCTGGTTTTTACGCGCTACTTCTGCATTATGGCGAATAGAGCCCGCTAGCTGACTGGTAAACAAAGCAATGATCAAAAACAGGCCAAGGTTCACCCATTGTACAGGATCAACGATCCTCAGAGTATACAATGGTGGGACCAGTAAATAGTCAAAGGAAAGAAAGGTCACAATGGTCCCAATGATCGCCGCATAACGGCTACACATTGTGGCAAGAATGATAACCCAGAGTAACTGTACAATGACTACGTCCTTTACCAGGGGATACAGATGCCAGTAGTAAATAATGCCGGTGATAAATAGCGAACCAAGCGCGGCTATCAAGGCATCTAAAAGATAATATTGCCACTTACTTCTCAATGAAGTTTGTACTTGAGGAATTTGCTCGATTGCATTCATAAGCTCACCTCTCATGTGATGGTTGAGATGTGCCACTGTGTCACATTAGCTGCCATTACCATACACCCAAAAGTGTCAAGGTTGTCTCAAGAAATGTTTTCTTCACCTCAATAATCACTCAAAGAGTGCTAAGGTTTTAAATGTAGCAATTTCGTGCGCGTCTGCGCACTTCTGTACGCGCTGCGTGCGGCGGCGAAGAAAAGAAGAAAAAGGGGTATTTTGAGGGCACCCCAAACCCCGGCAAAGGGCTCGCCGCCCTTTGCAATCCCGCTTGAAAAGCTTAAGGGTTGCACCCTTAACAATCCCGCTTCCATTCTCAGGAATGGGGGACAGTGCTTCCTTATATTTTAGTGGAGTTGCGCGTGTACGACAAGAAGTTGTTTGGTTTGTGGGGCAGCAGGATGCTGGTCCTGGTCGCAATTGATCAGGTTGAGGTAGGCTCCATCAGCAGCACCAAAAATTTGTGCGCGTGGGGCAGCATTGGGCAGGTATGTTTGAAGTGAGTTTACATAAAAATGGAGTTCGCTACCATCAGCATTGACAACCAGGATCAAATCCCCATTATGAAGTTTGCCAAGGCTGCCAAAAATGGCAGGGGTACCGTCCGCGCGGTTGCGATATCCATCAATGACGGCACTCCCGATGGAACCAGGGCGGACTCCATTTTCATACCAACCCACACCATCCCAGGCATGTAATAAGGGAACATCCATACGACCATCGGGTCGGATGCCTACCGTTTCAATTGGGGCATCTATACCAAGCGCGGGGATTTGTAAACGTGATCCAGTATCGGTATGCAAGGCCAATAAAGCAGGATTTACTGTCGGGGTTGGTTTCCTACTCCCGATCTTTGCTTTTGACGCTGGAGCAACCGCAGTGGAGGCTAACGTTAACTGCGCGGAAGTGCGATCAAAGTCGGTCGATATCTGGTCAGAGGTATCATGGGTATGAGCATGCACAGTCTTTTGCTCAGCCACCGGGGTGAAGATAATCTGTGGATGAACCATATGGTTCATTATCTCCATGGCACTCAACATATTTTTCACGCCCCAACCCATAAGCGCTCCAAACAGCACTAGAAGCACAACCAAAGCACAAACTGTTCTGCGTCTGGAAGAGGATATCTTAACAGGTTGGCGCATCCACAAAGGTTCCATATGCGATCCTTTCACCTCGTTACGCAAACGGTACTATGGCCTGTAACCATGCGGTCGTGCCACAAAAAGCATGGTACTTTTTTTCTTCTGGGCACAAATTTCTGCGCCACAGAAGAAAAAAAGGCGTGAGTACGTCGTTAGTGAAGCCTGACTGCCAGTAGCGGATTGGCACCTGCCGGGGGCAAACCAGGAGTTCCACCATCCCCCAAGCCATCACTATAGCTAAATCCGCTATCACAACTTCCACCTCCACAAGTTCCGCCTCCACAACTATCACAAGTTCCACCTCCACAACCGTCACAACTTCCACCTCCACAACCATCACAACTTCCACCTCCACAACCGTCACAGCTATTGCTGAAGTTGTTGTCACCATTGTCACTCAAGCTACTATCATTGAAATTGTTGTCACTATTGTCACTCAAGCTACTATCATTGAAATTGTTGTCGCCGAAGTTGCTGTTATCATTACCACTATGGCTGTGGTTATGATGATGATTGTGGTTATGGTTATGGTAATTACGGTCAAAGTTGTGGTCGTGAGTTACATTGGGGATATTCAGGTCCGGCAATAGCGTAAAGCCAGCGTCAAAAGTATGATCGTTTTGGCCTGGAGCATGGGGTAAAACCGCCATTTGTGGATAGTTTCCGCTACCGATCATTTGTGCTGAATTCGGTACAGTAGCCTTTGAATCGATCAAATGGTTCTGATCCTGATTAGCTACAGTCAATCCCAGGCCAGCCAGGGGTCCTCCCATAACATAATCGCTGGCCTTATCCAGCTTAATGACATAACTGGTATAAGATTGAATCGTAAAGTAGTAAGTGCCATCAGCCGCAGTGGTCGTCGTCGCGATCAGATTGGTGCCCGTCGCATCATAGAGATCTATCGTCACCCCAGCAATTGGCGGCTCATTGGCATCCTGTATACCATTGTTATTCAGATCCCCCCAGACACGATTGCCAATCTCAATTGGCGCGGACGCGCAGAAAGCCACCAGCGCTCCCAGACCATTCGCCTTCCCAAAAACTCCTGGAGTGGAACGCTCGTAAATCTGATAATTGTTTACAGCAGTGCCGAGCGTATTATCATAGGTACGCACACCACCCGAAAAAGCGATGCTGCTACGCGAAAGGGGATTGACCTGCGTCGAGATAACATCTGCCAGACCCGGCACCTGTAGCAGACTACCAAAACTGCCGCCATCATGTATATTGAGGTGGTTGTCCTGATAGGGATACGCACCACCAGATCTCTGGGCATTGCCTGCACCAGCTGTCGTTACGCCTCCACAACTCGCATTCCCTTCTAGCGTCCATCCTCTCGCCAGATTACCAGGTTGCCGCAAGCAGGCGCGCAGAATATCACCAGCCGTCGCAGCACTCACCAGATTGCTGCTATTGCCAGGTTCAGGAGTCTGATAACCCATTTGATCCCCAAAACGATCCCGTAAACCAATAAGCAGATTGCCATTATCGAAGGCAATTTCTGTAAACATTGGCTGTGGATACACACGCGTGTTGTTAGTGTTGCTTAAATGATCGTTGTAAGAAACGTAGCCAGGATGCCAGGGATTCCACATGGCGGGCTGGCCGACATTCAAATTATTCACGCCACTGGCAGTACATTTTGAGTACGTAGAGTCATTGGTACAGTAGCGAGGATAATTCAGTGGGAAATGAAAAATGGGCTGCTTCTGAAAGCCCCTCCCTGGTATAAAGCGAAACAGATAGGCCTGCAATTTAGAGTAATCGCCCAACGAGCTACCATTAGCAGGGACGGTTGATTCAGCAGAGCAGACCGCGCCCACATAGATCGAACCATGATATTGCGATACCGCAAAGGGGCGGAAATCGCCAGTCGCCTGGCAATCAGCAGGGACAGGCACAGCGTAAGCGGTAGGGGTCTGGGCCACGGGTGCAGCCGATGCTGCTCCAAGGGGAACCGCATACAGACTCTGATCAAAAAGATTCATAACATAGAGCGTCGACTCATCCTGTGAAAGAGCCATACCGCCAAGAGAAACTTTGCCGACCTGATTGAAAGCAGATAGATCAGTCAAATAATTGCTGGCATCATGCAAATTCTTGCCGGCGGGCAATGTCACCAACGGAGTAGCCTGAACTCTGGGAGAGCCCGAACTTGCCCCATCGACTACATAAATTGCACCAGGATCACCGCCCGGTTTAAAACCAGCATGGCGCTTGAAGTAAGAGGCAGCGAACAGCGTATCAGTACTGCGTCGATAGGCTAATCCCCAGGTTGAACCTACCTCGGGCGCGGTCGCCATGATGAGAGGATGATGCGCTCCTGTTGTATTATAGGGAAAGCTCACCAGGACATGGGATTGCGCATTGGCCTGATCACCCTGTACATAGCAGTTTGTTGCTATGGTAGGATTGTGCTGGCAGTAATCACTGGGATTTTCCAGACCAAAGTTAAGCGTGTTGGTTGCATTGCTCCCGTCAACAAAAGTTACGGACGTCGGATTATCCGTTCCATGACGAGAGGGATAAAAAGAGGCAAGTTCTGTCGTTGCAGCGCCAGGACCAAAACCAGTAAATTGCACCCTGACCGGCCCGGTGCCACTTCCAATCGCTAATGAGTATGATCCATCCGCGAGCGAAACTGTTGAGCCTGCATTGGCATTATTGCTATCATAAGCGGTCACAGTCACACCACTAATGCCCGGTTCCCGCGCATCAAGTATCCCATTCTGATTATAATCATCGTAGATCGTGCCAGTAATCGTATAGGGAGCCACAACCGCGACATGTGAATGTGTAGCGTGGACAAAATTGAACGAGAGAGAGATAAAACTAGTTTGCACAATCAAAAAGAGTATGCAGGCGTGAAATAGAGATCTTCTTTGCAGAAGCGCGCCCATTCTCCTTCTGAAACAGATAGATTGATGCATCACTCAACCCCTTTATCACTATAGAAAAATGCTATACAAATGAGCGCTTCCCGCCACAACACATCAATCCAGAGTTCCTTATGCGTCCTACACACTCTATACCCGACTCATTTTGTACAGTTCACATCAAGTATATTTCTATTTCCTAGAAGTACATACAAAACCTTTTATGCAATTTTTTAGTAAAAAGTCATACAAAGTGTTTGATTCCTACTTCCATCGGTTTTTTGTGCACCGTAGGTGCGAAAACTCATGCACAGAGATCGTGGAGGAACTGGCTGGCAGGCGCGTGCGCCTAAGTTTGGTCCAAAATAGAGAGGGCTTGTAACAACAGATGCGCTTGCAAAATGATCGATGCTGCTCCATATTTGAGAGAACAAGATGTTTTCTGATTGGACTCTCGAGGAGGAACAGCA
>NZ_BIXY01000141.1 GCF_008326305.1 Dictyobacter arantiisoli
AAAATCTCCTTTACTACTTTTGCCTTAAATTCTGCCGTGTGTTGTTTTCTTTTTTGCTTTTCCATGAATCAATTTTATCTTACGAGCCAACTTTTTTCTGTCTGAATTTCTAGGGGCATTATAGAAATTGTTCCAGAGAAAGAACACAATGATATCCAATTCTTAAGCCAAAAACAAGGCGGTGACGCATTTTCTCGCCACATTGACGTAATTGCCCGCCCAAATTAGGCATGAAATCTCAAGGTGTGAGGGAAATTTTGGGTTTTTCTCTCTGCAACTTTTTCGGGCAAGTTTATGAGCCAAATTCGAGTTTGGGCAAAGATATGTGTCAAAAAAGAGAAGAACAAACGCTCTAATCAAGCTCAATGAGCTGGCGATTTTATGGTCTTTCTGGCAAGCCTTTTCCCCCAAGCTGTAAATTGGGCAATCCGTGAGTAGATGTTGATACATTTGTGGTTGGTTGGCTCCTTTGTCGAGCCAGAAGCCCACTCACTGACTTATCCGAATTTCGCTCACAGATTGCCCAAATGTACACCTCCTTGTCTCGAAAGAGATCTCTTGACGTATTCTCGCGGAAGCGAGACACCGTTTCCGTGCGTGTGCCCACCCTTTATTGTTCAGTTATGATTCTCGTTGCGCAACCCGTGGGGTTCAAGCCGAGCGCTACCGTTGGATACAGACCCAACCCGACCTGGTTTGTTCTCATACCTGTTTCCACTGGTGGTCGACTGTTTTATCTACTCCTTTGGACTGTACTTCAACGGATTTGGTCTATCATGCTTCAGATTCCACTCGTCATGATCCAGTGATGTCGAGGAAAGTGGCGATCTACTGTGCCTTTGTATCGATCTTTCCAGGACGGCATACCATGACCACCGTCGCCAAGGTTGTGATGCCGAACACAGCAATGGTCAGCGCCATGGGAACGGCAGTCTCACTTCCACCAAGGCCAACCAGTGGCGCTGCGACCACGCCAATGATGATCTGCAACACGCCCAGGATGGCCGATGCACTTCCAGCAGCTCTGACATTGCCCAATGCGAGCGCCATCGCATTAGGTGCGATAAGGCCCACACTGGAGATAAGGACAAAGAATGACGGTAGCACTCCAATGAGGCCAACTCCCGTGAGGACTGCACCAATCAAGGCTAGACTCCCAATGGCAAGAACCGCCGTTCCCCCTATCAGTAGCTTTTGCGGTGATGCTCGACCGACAAGCCTTGCGTTGACCTGAGCCATGATGGGAACCCCCAGGGCATTGATCCCGAACACGACGCCAGAGCTTTGAGGCGCAAGGCCATAGACGTTTTCTAAGATGAAGGGGGCGCTTGAAATGTACACGAAAATGGCGGCGAACGTAAAACCTAGAGAGAGGGCAAGACCGACGAAACGACCATCGAAGAGCAAATGGCGGAAATCCGCAAGCGAGGCAGAGACGCCTCCGCTCTGGCGCTGCGCTGGTTGCAGTGTCTCGCTGAGTCCGAATGCGACCACAAGCACAATCACTGTACCGATGAGAGCGAGCGTCACAAAGACACCTCGCCAGGAGGTAAAGCTGAGTAACAGACTGCCAAGCACAGGCGCGATCATCGGGGCAAAGTAGTTCACCATCATCAGCAGAGAAATGCAGCGGGCCAGGGTGCGACCTCCATAGAGATCGCGAGCGATGGCAAGCGAAATCACGACTCCCGCTGCGGCGGCGGCCCCCTGGGCGAAACGTAGCGCGATAAGGAGACCAATCGAAGGAGCGACGAGGCATAACAGGGATGTAAGTACATAGAGGATCATTCCGACGAGTAGAGGTCCGCGCCGCCCGCGAGCATCACTGATCGGTCCGATCAGCAGCTGGCCCAGCGCCACGCCGAAGAGACTTGCGGTCAAGGTGATCTGGGTCTGCGACATTGTTGCGCCCAGTTCGTGGCTGATCGTTGGGAGTGAGGGCAGGTACATATCACTGGACAGCGGCCCAATTGCCGTCATTGTCCCCAGGAGAAGCACATGGCCCACCCGAACCCTGGTCGATGGCTCCTTGCTTGCCAAAAAAGGCTGATCGAATGCCTTCGCGGGAGAGGTCAGTTCAGACTTCTGGTTGTGTTGCTGCTCCGATGCGTTTGTGTCCATTGTTTCTCCAATCGCATACCATATCACATGGGGATTAATACGTCTTCAGTGTCAATCCTTCGCCCTGACCACTCACTGAAGATCAGCGCTGATCTTCAGTGAGTGGTCAGGGCGAAGGTGCATACGTAAGGACGTACAGTAAAGAGCCTATGAATCAGGCATTCTTCTCAAGCGGCTTTATTCACGACCAATTGCGTAGTGTAACCGAACGACGCCACCACCAAGGGACTTGAAATCCAACAACTGGATATCCTTGTATTGATAGTGGTCCTGGTTGAGCAAGATGTTGTATCCCTTTCCCTCCAATACAGGTGCGATTGGGAATAGTATCTCGTCAACAAGCCCCTGTTGTAAAAAGGCATTGTGCAGATCCGCGCCGCCCGAAAGAAGGGCGGTTGTATGGCCTTTTTCTTGCAGGTACGCGAGGGCCGCTTGCGGCGATGCCACAACCTTGATACCAGGAATGTCTTTGACGCTCTTCGAGATCACGACGATGTCGACATCGCCAAAAGGACTCTCTCCACCCGCCTGAAAGCTCTCGAACGTTCGACGTCCGACGATGAAATTCCCTGCCGCTTTCACCTGATCCAAGAAATCACTGAACGCTTCCTGTTTGGGAGGGTGCTCGGGGCTGGCATTGCGTGCGTAGTTCCCATTAGCGGTTAAGGTGGCCCAAAGAATCGTTTTCATTGCTTTCTCCTCTATTCCATAGATGGTGATACGATGTAAGTTCCCATTGGGGGAAACGTGGTTTGTTTCATCTGATCGCTCTCAATTTCGCGAAGTTCTTTCAAGAACTCTGCGAATAGCGGCTGCGACGCGATCTGGTCGATCCTCCTGCACATAATGCGAGGCATCATCCAGGGCTTCACTTTCGTTCAGCTTGAGGTATCTCTGCCATTTTTTCATCTCTTCGAGAGGGAAACCGTCGCTATCTTTTGTCCCCCAGAGAATTTGCGCAGGTACATTAGAGAGCACCGGTAGTCTCGATTCAATTTCCTTGAACCATGATCGTGCCTTGCGAATCTGTCTGGGGAAAACCCAGGTTGGTATCCTTGATTTTGGCGTTGGGAACGGATCAGTGTAAGCCTTTCTCAAGCTTTTCGTGATGTTTTCAGCATGGTGAATCCCATACGGAACAATGTTTTTGGCGAAGAAGTTTCGCTGTGTTTGAAGCCAGTATCCGATAGGCCATCCCCCCATCGCCAAAGAAAACAGCTTCATTGGAAGGAGCGTAGTGGGCCAAGCCCAGGTGTTCATCACGACGATGCCGCGCAGGTTTTCCCGGTGCCGAACCGCGTAATGTACTCCAATTGGTCCTCCCCAATCCTGGACGACTAAAACAAAATCCTTCAGGTCCAGGCGGCGGATGAAGTCCTGGACCGCATCCGATTGCTCTTGTGGCGTAAAACCATAGTGGGAAGGCGCTTTTGACATCCCAAATCCAGGGTAATCCAAAGCGATCAGACGACAGTCATTGCGCAGCTCCTTGATGACATTCCGATAGAGATAAGACCACGTGGGATTCCCGTGAAGGAGCAGGACCAACGGTCCTGCTCCTTCGTCAAGGTAATGAATGTATCCGTCACGATAAGGCAGCCAACGGTCCGTGAAAGGATATTCCGATGATTCCACTTTAAATGGTCTTTTTATTTCATTCCCCCATCTTTCACTTGATTCACTTTGTTTCGGATCTGAGCCAATAAAAGCTGGATATGGTGTAACTGGTTTCATGTCCCTATCTCCTTTTATGTAAGCAGAAGAATATGTCTGTATCCATCGAAGGGAGCAATTTTCCACCGTTTCCTTCAGATACGGCTGGACGAATGCTCTCACGTCTCCTGTGAAGGCCCTCGTCTTGGAAACTATTTCAGAGATTGTAACCAGCTTGCAATGGCCTGCCCAATCTCGTCAGGAGAGTCCTCCTGCGGGGTATGGTATCCGCGCACGCTCACTTTGGTTTGCGCCGGCCATGTGTGATTGAACACGACCTTCTGGGGGTCTTGTGTCCCTGGAACGGCCTGGATGAGCAATTTTGGCATGGGACTCTGAGCAAGAAACTTCCCAGAGGCAGTGACGATCTCGGTAACATCGGCTGGTTCGCCCTCGATCGGGAGTTGACGTGCCCAGGAGAGGTTCGGGCGACGCGCTTCACCGGCCTCTGCAAACGGGCGACGATACTGGTTCATTTCCTCGTCTGTTAAGGTGCGCAGAATGGTCTTGGGCAGGTTGAACTCGATGAACGAGTTCTGTTCCAGTACCAACTGCTCACCCTGTGCAGAACGCAGGGCCTGAAAGCGCGAGCGGGCGATCTCCGGCATCTCACTCCACGAGGAGGTTCCCATGACCGCTTCCATATAGACAATGCCGCGCACAGCCTCTGGATGGCGACGTGCCCAATCAAACGCCAGGGCTGCACCCCAGTCGTGTCCCACGAGGACGACCTGGGCACTGACGCCCAGCGCTTCGAGCAGCGCATCAAGGTGACGGCGATGCTCGACGAAGGTATAGGAGTGTGGTCCGCTCTCAGGCAGCTTCTGCGAATCGCCCATCCCGATGAGATCCGGGGCGATGATGCGACCAAAGCCCTGCACATAGGGCAGAATGTTACGCCAGACGTAGGAAGAGGTGGGATTGCCGTGGAGAAAGACAATGGGATCACCCTGTCCCTCTTCTACATAGGCCATCTCAAGCCCCAGGGCGGTTTTCCGTTTTTTCTCGTAAGGAAATGCCGCGCTTATCATAATATGCTCTTTCCCTTTCGTACGTTGGGATGATTCGCTTGTCTCAAGCGAAAGCAAGGTCAACCCAAAATCATGAATAGTGAGAAGTATTCCATACAACGCAGCCTGGTCCTGAAGCCACCCACACAGCAAGGTGGTTCCTGATGGCTCATGGACTACCGCCAACCCCTCGAGCCACTCCTGCCAGTCAGGGTTGAGATAGCTCTTCACGCGGATCTGCACCTGCATAGATGCCCTCCTGCTCTAGAGAGAGGTGTTTTTGCTCCCTCACGCAAAGCAGTATAGCCGGGAAGCGGGGACGCTGACTTCACCTCTTCTCGTGATTGCGCGGGTGATTGTCGGTGGCTGGAGTTGGGGAAATCAGGTGGTTGCGCAATGGCTGGATAATCCCAACAGGGAGGTACGAGGGGTTAGAGCAAATGCAAACGCTGGGCACGGGCGATGGCTTCTGCGCGGCGGTTCGCTCCCAGCTTGCGATACACACTACTGATCTGGGTCTTAATGGTATTGAGGGAGACGACCAGTTCCTGGGCGATTTCGCCGTAGGTTTGTCCAGCAACGAGCAAATGCAGCACGCGTTGCTCCTGGGGGCTGAGCGGCTCAAGCAGCAAGCTGTCTTTCCTGGAAGGCGAGGTGTCCTCTGTCCCATATTCCTGGGCAAAGGCGTGCAGAAGGGTGCGTACAGAGGAAAGCAGGGGGGCCTCTCGTAGTTCCGGCACCAATGTTTTCAGCAGTGTTTCCATCGCCCGGCCTTCATTTAGAAAGAGGCGTTGATATCCTTTCCCTTGCGTCCTTGTTAACATCGGCAGGAGGGCCTGCTTTGCCTCAGGCAGGCGGGCCTGGGCAAAGTGGGCGAGTGCCTCAAGGAGCAAGATTTCCAGCGTCGAGCGCAGACGTTGCTGCGTTTCGGCCTGCGTTTTCCAGGGTGCCAGGATGCGCAAGGCTTCCTCACTCCGGGCTTGTGCGATCCGCAAGCGAGCAAGCAGCAGGGCCTCTTCTTCCTGTCTGAGCAGGGCAAGAGGAGTCTCAGCGTGCTCAATGGTCCTGGACCACTCGCAGGCTTTCGTCAGATCCCCTGTGGCCAGCGCGATCTGGGCTACGCAGGCGCGGACCTCACGGAGAAACTGCGGCGAGCGTGCCTGCACGGCTATCTGACTCAGCAGTTTCTGCGCCTGGGCGCTCTGCCCACGTGCGTGGAGGATGTATGCCTGCAACAGCGTCCCAGCGGTGAGGAAGTGCATCTCTTCCACCAGGGGGGCACCCAGGACTCGGACCTGGGAGAGCCACTGCTCCGCTGCATCCAACTCGTTCCGTTCATAGGCAAGCTGAGCCAACCCGAACAGGGTCTGGCATTTGAAGAAGGTTTCCTGGGCTCCGGTCACGGTGGTGAGTTGATGCTGGAAGAGTTCCTCTTTTCCCGGTTCTGAACCTGCGAGTGCCTGCTGATAGTACAGGTCAGCTTGATGCAGCTCTCCCTGTTCCATGCTGATCTCTCCCAGGACGAACGCCGTCGCCAGGAGGCCAGGGAAAGATTGATCAGCTTCATAGGCGACACGCGCCTCCATCATGCGTTGCCAGGCCTCCTCCATCTTCCCGGCGAGCAGCGCTTCAATCCCGAGTACCACCAGACTACTCCCACGCCAATGCAGCTCGCCTTCTGGCTGCACTAGCAGCATCTGATGGGCCAGAGCAAACGCGGTAAGCAGATCGTTTTGAAAGAAGGCAAGAGTCGCTCTGAGTGAGAGCACCTGGGCCAACTTCTGGTCATCCCTCTGGACACGAAATCCCTGTTCCGCAATCCGCAGTGCCTGTTCAGTCACCTTTTTGTTGGAGGGATCGCGTCGATCAGAAGTGAAAATGCGGGATTCTGCATAGGCAAACCTGAGTTCAGGATGCGCATCTAACACATCCTTTGGCACCCGCTCCAGAAGCCTTCGCAACAGGTGATATGGATTGTGAAAGCTCTTTGGAAGAAGCAAACGTTCGATGAGCATGGCCACACGGGGAAAATCCTCACTTGCAAAAGCCGCTTCAATCGCGTCCGGGAGCAGTCCCTGCTGCTCATACCAGGAACTCGCTTTGCGGTTGAGTGTGTGCAAGGTGGTTGCTCCCAGGCGACGGTGGGCTTCTCGTTGCAGTGCCCGCGCCCAGAGTGCGTGATAGCGATACCACTGCTGGCTCTCATCGAGGGGTTGGAGAAAGAGATTGGCCCGTTCCACCTGTTCGAGCAGGAGATCGCTATCGTCCCTGTCGGTGACCGCATCGCACAGCGAGGCCGTCAAACGGTTGAGGCCACTCGTTTGCAGCAGAAAGAGTTGGAGGGCGTCAGGCTGGACAGCGAGCACCTCCTCGACGAGATACACCAAAATGTAGCGAAGGGTGCCACTGAAGCTGGCCAGCAGCGGCTCGCTCTCCTGCTGTGATCTATACCCTTGTAAGGCCAGCGCGAGCAAACGCAGTCCCGTCACCCAGCCTTCGGTCTGGAGGTACATGCGCTCGCTCACTGCCGTGTCAAGAGGGAAGGGGAGCATCTGCTGTAGGAAGGCTTGCGCCTCCGTGAGCGCGAAACGCAAGTCGGCATCCCGTACTTCTTGCAGTTCTCCGTTGGCACGTAATCGTGCCAGAGGCAAGGGAGGATCAACTCTCGTGATCAGGATCACATGCAGGGTGTCAGGCACGCGGGCCAGCAGTGAGGCGAGCATCTCGTGAAGAAGCGGTGAACGAATCACATGATAATCTTCCAGGACCAGGATACAATGGGTGGGCAGGCGAGAGAGGTACTGGAGAAATGTAGCGAGCATCGTCTGGTATTGCGCAGTTTCCAACAACGCGCGTGCCCCTGTCTCTTCGTGTGGAGAGAAGGTCTGGCAGGCTGCCAGGATAGCACCCCAAAAACGTAGAGGCTCATTGTCCCCGTCATCCAGGGTGACCCAGGCCACGAGCAGATGATCCTGGTTGGTACGCTCAGAGGCAGGACGAGAGAGCAGCCAGGAATCCCTGCGCCTGGTGATCCAGGCGCGCACGAGGGTCGTTTTGCCAAAGCCTGCAGGAGCTGAGATGAGGGTAAGTTTGCGGGCAAATCCAGCATCCAGGAGCGCGTATAAATGCGTGCGCTCAATCAAGGAAGTTGGTAAGCGTGGCAGGCGGAGTTTGAGGTCGAGTTGCTCCATCTGCGACGAAGGCAAGGTAGATGGCAGGTCCCCCTTCTCCTTACCCTCCTCTGGGAGGCGTGCCGTGGTTGCCTGGAAGACACCATCCTTTTCTGTGAGGGTGGATATCATCAGGGAAGCTGGGTTCTCATTCGTCAGAGACTGCGCAGCCTCTTCTAAACGCCTCAGCGTCAACGTGGCCGTGCGCCCAAGATAGCGCTTGGCGACGCGCCGCCCAGTAGAGTGATAGGCATACCAGTACCCTGCGCCTCGTGAGCGCAACTCTTTGTAAACATTGAGGCGACCAGCGTGACCCTGGAAGGAAAAGGAGGTGCATGTCGCGAGCCAGGCCAACCATGATGCTTCGTCTTCTGGCACAAAACGCTGGTGAGAGTGATCAGGGGTATGAAGTTCATAGGCATTGCGCTCAGCAGACCAGATGAGCCTATAGGTGGGTGATTTGGGCATGGTAACCTGCTTCTCTGTTTTTTCTTCCCCCGCTTTCCCAACATCCCAACAAGGCTAAGTATAGCAGAGATAAAATACGATGCAAGGATTGTGTTGCAAAAAAACGAAGAGGGATACAGAGAACGGAACTTTACCGTTCCAGCTGTGCTTAGATGACCACTCCGAACAGTTCCGCGACGAATACGGCCCTTGAGGAGGAACGGACCGGATTACGGCTCTGACTCAATTTTGATGATCATGTTCGAGTTGGAATTCCCCCGAATTTGGAGGGTCGGAGAAGAGAAATCTGCTATACTCATATCAGGAGGGTTCAATGGGCAAATCTCAACCGATCTATACCAAGGAATTCAAGCAGCAAGCTGTCACACTC
>NZ_BIXY01000142.1 GCF_008326305.1 Dictyobacter arantiisoli
ACGTTCGTTGGGATCGGTCACCTATCAAGATGCCTCAACGATTGTGTTATCGACCACCGTTTCCTATCAACTCGGTAATGGATTGGCCAGTTTTTCGCGCGATACTTCCACGCCCTTTGAGCGAACGATCACGCTGGATGCCTATCAGCATCAGCAGATCAGCTATAGTGATGCCTTAGGACGACATCGCTATGATCAACTCTTTAGCGGCACGGGCGCATCAGGCAGTCCCTATAGTACGGTGCGCACCATTCAATATAACCGCGACACGGTGGGCAATCTGGTCTCCACCAACACCTTTGATGCCGCCTCAAACATCGTGGCCTATCAAAAGGCCAGCTACGATGGGGTGGGCCGCAAAACGGGGCTCAACGACGCGGACTCTGGTTCGTGTAGTGCGACCCCCTTGCTGGCTGGTTGTCGCAGTAGCGCAGATACGGCCTGGAAGTACAACTATGATCGTGTTGGCAATGTGCTCAGTCAGCAAGATCCGCGTGGGCAGAGTACCTACGTCAGCTATGATGTGCTCAACCGAGCGCTCTGTAAAGGCACGACGTCCGCCGCGGTCTCACCCTGTAGCAGCACCGCCTACGCAACCTTCTTCTACGACAGTTATGACAACAGCAGCAATCCTGGCGTGACCTTCCCCACGACCTGTGCCGCACCCAGTGGTTCCTACGCCTCCGATCCGATTGGCAAAGAGACGGCGGAAACCTTCAGTGCCACCGCCGGCAATGGATCCCGCTGTAGTGGCTACAATCAGCGGGGACAGGCCGACCAGAGCGGTTTGACGGTTACGGCGGATGGCACGACCACGACGCAAACGGTGCATGCCTCCTACAACGATATGGGGCAGCAAACTACGCTGGTCTATCCCGATGGCGAAGCGTTGACCACCCAGTATGATGGCAATAGCTACCTGCGCTCCTCCTACTTTTGGGATGCCACCAGTACCGATCCCGTCAGCTTCCTGGTTGGCCAGGTCTCTTACACCAACACTGGACAGGTGGCAGGATTAGCCATCGGTGGCTCGGCCGCGAAAACAGCACAGCCCAGCGCCGTTTTCTCGACCAGTGTGAGCTATGATGGCATCCAGCGTCCGGTGACCAGCAGTGCCACCCGCAATGGCACGACCTTCTGGAGCCAGACGAAAACCTATGACAACGTCGGCAATACGCTGAACCTGAGCACCACGCTTCCCACGGTATCAGGAGGCAGTCAGACCGACTCCCAATCCTTCTGTTATGACGCACTCAACCGTCTGGTGTGGGCCGGAGATACCGGAACCCCGAGTGGAGGAGATCATTGTGGCTTGAATCCCAATGGCACCACCATCGCACCGTATCAGCAAACATTCAGCTATGATGCTCTAGATCGCCTGACAAAAGGCCCGGCAGGCACCGAAACCTATGGCACGACACCCGTCCATGGGGCGAACACGCTGAGCACTGTCCCCAATCAGTATGCCAGTTATGACGCCATGGGCAACATGACCTGTCGCAACACCGATACCACCGTGGGCTCAACCTATGCCTGCGATGCCTCACAAAGTGGCGCATTGATGGGTTATGACAACGAAGGACGTTTGTCCTCCTGGACATCGCCCGGCGGCTCCACGCCCAGCGATCAATTTCTCTATGACAATGCCGGCCAGCGCGTGCTGCAACGCGCGAGTACAGGAGGTAACAACCCGACCGATACCATCACCTTCGATAGTTTCACTGAGGTCGCTATCAACGCCGGGGGAACTTCGACTACCAAATACTACAGTACCGGTGGACAGAAAGTGGCGATGCGCAAAGATGGCATCCTCTCCTATCTCGTCCCTGACTTCCTGGGCAGCATGAGCCTCTCGCTCTATGCCGATGGTTCCGTGCAAGCCGTGCAGTTATTCTCCCCCTTTGGAGGGACGCGCTATAGCGATGGATCGATCCCGACCAGCTATAACTTCACTGGACAGCGTTTTGATAGTATTACAGGATTGCTGTACTACGGCGCGCGGTATTATGATCCTGTGAGTGGTCGTTTTACGAGTGCCGATAGTGTCGAAACCAATGGCGCGGGTCTGGATGCCTATGCCTATGTCAAAGGTAATCCCGAAACAGCCACTGATCCAACGGGTCATAAAGTAATGTATGGCGGCGAAGAAGGAGGAGGAAGTGTTCCTGCGGGGAGCAATGGAAACAATGGGAATGGTGGGAATGGTGGGAATGGTGGGAATGGTGGGAATGGTGGGAATGGTGGGAATGGTGGGAACGGTGGGAATGGTGGGAATGGTGGGAACGGTGGGAATGGTGGGAATGTCGGAACGTGTGTATTCGACGCAACTTGTGGCACCACGTCTACAACCCCAACGGGTGGAAAGAGTGGATATCCTGCCTCACAGAATGCGGTTCATCACCAGCATTGTAACTTGGATTGCTGGCTTTTACTCGCTAATGTAGGAATGCTACTGCTGAATTTCCTTCAGCCAGAAACTTTAATCGCTGATCCTGAATTGTATGAGCTAGATCAAGAAGCTTGGGAACGTGCACTGGCTGATGCTGATTGTGGTGGAGGTTTAAGTTTCCGTGCTAATACTCTGGTTGCCACCAGCATGGGAGAGTTGCAGATTGGAGCCCTCAAGCCTGGGGAAAAGGTCTGGGCTTATAATACCACTTCTAAGAAGATGGAATTAGAGGTCATCCGCCACGTCTGGATCAATCATGACAATGATCTCGTTGATCTCACCCTCAGTACCAAGACGGAAGCAGCCAAAGGCAAGCCTGCGCATCAGACCAATGAGATACTGCATACAAACAAGAAACATCCCTTCCTCACAGTCGAGAAAGGTTTCCTTCCAGTTGCCCAATTGAAGCTTGGGATGCACATTATGGAAGCAGGTGGGCGTGTCGGTGTCGTGACTGCGTGGAAGAGTGTACCTAGCACGCAGGTGATGTATAATCTGGAGGTCACGCAGGATCACACCTATGCTGTTGGTGAAGGCCAATGGATTGTTCATAATCTTGGATGTGGCGGGAATTTAACCATCGATGCAGCTCAAGCATCCGCCGATGAGATTAATGCTGCTAAATATGTTGCATCTATTAAACCTGATGCCAATGTCGTTTTAAGAGATCCAGTGGGTGCAAGATCTACTGATGGAGGCACATCTGATTTATTAGTAAATAATACAACATACGATGTTTTTTCTCCTAATACAAACAAAGCAAGCCAAGTTATTAGTGCTGTTGCTGGGAAATATAGCCAAGCTAGGGGAATTGTTATCAATTTACAAAACTCTAAGCTTACTGCTAGCGATTTGGATAATATTAATGGCCGTGTATCAGGTTTGCTTCGAAGTTGGGGAAAAGATCCTTCTACAATAAAAGACATCATCATTTACGATCCTAAATGATCTGATGTGAGAATTCTTGAGAATTCTATAGTAAATATTTTTACAATAATTCTGTGGAGATATTATTCACAGAATTATTGTAAAAATTGTTATGAGGAGTGAGCCAATGTCCAAGTTTCTATGTCGTTGTGGTTATGTCATTATAGACCAAGAGGATTATTTGCCATATAAAGCCTCTTTTTTTTTAGATGCAGACACGAATATTTCTTTTGAAAGATTTTATAGTTATCTGCAAGATTTACAAATAGCTCTTAACGAGGGAGATATTCAAGATTTTTTTAAGAAAACACATGGCGAAGACGTTGTTCAAGAATCTTTTAGCCTTGAGGATAGTATCGCAATGATGTTTGGGGGGCTTATTGCAGTTTTTGGTCATACTATGTATGAATGCGAACAGTGCGGTAGAATATGGTTGCAATTTCATCGTGATATGAACCGCTTTATACCATTCCATCCAGAAAGTGATATCAGAGGTGTTTTGAAGTCAGATACTGATGAGAAAAAACGAAGTATAGAAAAAGGCATTCAGTATCCCGCTTGAGTAAGGTTATACTCGACATCGCTGCGTTGCCTCACAAAGCTGGGGAATCTCGACGACGAAATATTACGCAGTGGGTGGACAGACAGTGGCGATGCGCAAAGATGGCATCCTCTCCTATCTGGTCCCTGACTTCCTTGGTAGCGTGAGTCTGTCGCTGTATGCCGATGGATCGGTCCAGGCTGTACAGTTATTCTCACCTTTTGGAGGGATACGCTATAGCGATGGATCGATCCCAACCAGCTATAGCTTTACCGGGCAGCGCTTTGATAGTATCACCGGCTTGCTGTACTACGGCGCGCGGTATTATGATCCCGTGAGTGGACGTTTCATCAGTGCCGATAGTGTCGAAACCAACGGGGCTGGTCTGGATGCCTATGCCTATGTCAAAGGAAATCCCGAAACAGCCACTGATCCAACTGGTCACGGGCAATGTTTCGCTGAGGACGATAGTGGATGTGTAGGTGTGCCTGGTCCCGGAACACCGGGACAGCCATCATCACCGCCAGCACAGCAGCCGCCAGCACAGCAGCCGCCAGCACAGCAGCCATCACCACCAGTAAATCAAGGGTGTGTTTATGACTGTGGACCTGGACCTAACACGGGGGGAACCCCGATGCCAGTAAAACAGATAATGTCATATAAACCTCCCGTTTGTGACCAACTTTGTCAGGATGAGAAAGACTCACTACTTCCATCTCTTGCCATGTTAGCTTTTGAAGGAATCGTTGCAGCGGATATATTCAACCCGGAGACTGAAGTTACTGATGATGAAGCTATACCAGGAACGCTTAGTAAGATAGGAGCAGGAATTGATGCTTTTACCTGTAGTTTTACTGCAGCGACACTCGTATTCACCTCTACTGGGGAAATGCCGATAGGCGTCCTCAAACCAGGAAACGTAGTGTGGGCCTATAACGGAGCCAAGAAGCAAACAGAGCTTGAACCCATCAAACATGTCTGGATCAACCACGACAATGATCTGGTAGATCTGACCCTGACCACCAAGATCGAGGCAAGCAAAGGCAAGCCTGCGCATGAGATCAGTGAAACCCTGCATACCAATCAGAAACATCCCTTCCTCACGGTGGAGAAAGGTTTCCTTTCAGTTGCGCAATTGAAGCTTGGTATGCATGTGGTTGAAGCAAGTGGGCGCGCTGGTGTGGTAACAGGATGGAAGAGTGTTCCTGGTACCCAGACGATGTATAATCTGGAGGTCACCCAAGATCATACCTATGCTGTTGGAGCTGGGCAATGGGTTGTTCATAATGAGACTCCAGCGTGTATAGATCCTCAGACGCTATCGGATGCAGGGAATGCTCCGGATAAAGGAGGTATGACAAGAGCAGGAAGAGCATTTCAGAAACATGTTTCTAGAGTAGATGGAAGCCAATTTGGGACTGATCCGGGAAAGCCTGCATTGAGGAATCAGATGGGTCAATATACTTTGGATGATATATTGACTCATCCAGACCTTCAATGGACGCAAAATTATTATTCCTCTGATAAGAAGTACGTTCTTGATGGCTATATTCCAGATGGGCGCGGTGTTCGTTATTCTTTACCTGATCTTTTTTTCATGGGTTTCCGTTCTAAGTAACATTGGGAGACATTTAACATTTTAGCAGCAGCCTCCTGAGAAATTCGCCTATTTGATTTCTCAGGAGGCTTGGTAGAGTTCCACTGAATGATGGATGAGCGTTGTAAAATGTAGCTAAGGCATGGTTCAAAATGAGCTCAGATCAATGTGACAACTTTGAACAATCCACATTGTGAAAAATAAATCCTGAGATGGCCTCCTGAGCGGCTTCAGGATTTATTTTGGGGTGATTCCATCGTTCACAACTGTCACATCCGTTTGAACCTTGCCTAAGTAAATCATATTACTTTTACAGAATAGTTTGCGTATCTGACCAGCAAATATCTCGCAGTCATTGTGTGATTATACTTAGATTCATTGAGTAAAAAATTCGAGGTAGAAATAATGGATTATTCTTTATTTCAAGCTTTTAAGGAAGATTTTAATAAAAATATAGCAGATACATTACTAGATATATATGTGTTTGAAACAGATAAACACGATTGGCAAAAGGTAATAGACTACCTTCAAAGGGAAACGAAGCATGATTTCATTTTCTTTGTAAACCATGAACATCATGTGTTGCCTTCTCGCGTTGAAGAAGTCTTTGATGTAGCATCAAATCATTCTGTTTTCCTGTGTGTTGATAAAGGGCTACTAAATCTTCATTGCTATTTTTTTACATTTGAGCAAATTGAGTTTGATCTGGACCCTCGTATTATTACTGATGAAAATCGTTTCAAGCATTTACTTGATTTTATTCATGGCATAGGTAGAATCCTTCAGAAAAAAGTTGTTGTAACTCCAGAAAGTAATGAGATAGTTCATTATCTGTCTTACGATCCAACAATTGGGAATGATATATGGTCTTTACCAAATTGGGGAAGTATGTGATGGGCCTGAAATTGGTTCTTCCACTGAAATAACGTCTCTATCTTAAAATTGATGTTTAGATAAACCAGGAAAAAAGGTACCCCCTGGTTGCCAAAGGATACCTAAAAGCGTAATGTACTTTCAACAAAACAAAACAAGAAAAAGGACATTACGCATTGAACTTTAACACATTGAAGCAAGTTCGTCAGCAGGTCTACGACAGTTTTGAACGAGGAGCGGATGCTTTGTTCAATCTGTGTGACGCCTTGCGGTGTGAATCTCAGGCCCGTAGTTTGCCAGAACTGTCGTATTCGTCGTTCTTTGAACGAGAATGGTCGAGTCTCTATCAAGCCCTTTCCAATGGCAAGATCAATGACGTCGCGTTGCGGCAGATCTGGGTGAAGGCTCTGCTTGCCAGGATCCCAGAAAGCCAAACCGTCTGTATCAGCGTGGATGCCAGCAGCATTGCGCGTCCCGAAGCCGAAACAAGCAGGGATCGAGGCATCATTCCTGTCTCGAACTTGCCACGGGCTGCCAAACCCATCAGCGTGGGATGGCAGTATTCGACGGTGATGCTCTTGCCAGAAGTGACCAGTAGTTGGGTGGGCATCTTGGATCAACGTCGTATTGAGACGGCACAAACCGCCATTGAAGTAGCTATTGCCCAATTGCAGGCGTTGGTGCCTTTGATCAAACACCCGATTATCATTCTGGCAGATCGTTGGTATGCCACCGCCGATTTTCTGCGGGCATGCAAAACGTTGGGTTGTCAGGTGCTGATCCGGCTCAAACGCAATCGCAAGCTCTACCGTCCTGCGGTGCGTACGAGCACGAAAGGACGTCCTCCGTTGGATGGTCCGCTCTTTCAAGGCAGTCGTCCCGACACGGTGGGGGGAGTCGAGGCAAGCTTGATGAGCTACGACAAGAAAGGAAAGATCGTCACGGTCAATCGATGGAGTCAGTTGCATGTTCGCCAGGCCCGTGACGTGCAGGTGCGCGTCTTTGGGGTGCAACGAGAGGGAGCCAAAGACAGCCCTAACTGAACTTTTTTGAGGAGTTCAGAAAGGTCCTGTTTATCTAAACATCAATTCAATGTTAGGAGAAAGAAATGCTTCATTTCTATGAACAATATCAGCAAGGATATTATCAAGAAGTGTATGATGACTTGTTGGCGCTGCAAGACCAGATTTACAAACCCTCTCTTTATGAGGATGCATCGGCTATCATGCGATCCATTATGCAAAGAGTTCGCATAAATACTGAAAGAATCATGCAACGTCTTCCGAATATCGGCTTTGTGTATAGTAAAGGGCTGGCTAGACACTTTACTACCGAGCATGAAAAAGAAGTGTATGAAAAGACATTCCCTTTATTTCAGCCACCTAAGAGTGATGTGCAAGAACAAGTTGCATTATTAGAGCAACTTTCTGGATCATTGCCTCTCTCGCTCCGATTCTTCTATGAAGAAGTGGGATATGTTAACTTTGTTGGTGCATTCTCATCCATGAAGGCTGAGGATGCATAGGAATTAGATCCTTTTTGTATTTGCCCTTTGGACATCGCACTTATGCAAATCACAGTATCAGAAGAGAGTTGGAAAGAAGATCCCCGTTTACTCCTCTCAGGGGATTGTTATCATAAGTATGGATATAGTGGTGGTGGCACCTACGATATTATACTTCCGTGTAAAGCCATAGACACCATTTTTGATGGAGAACCACATAACACGACATTTGTCAATTACTTACGGCTATGCATTCTAAAGTGGGGAGGTTTTCCAGGGTTGGAGAAACATTCCTTCCTCTCAAAAGAGCAACTGCTCTATTTAACACATGATTTATTGCCTTTTTAAGAGATTGTGCAACCAACTTGTATTAGTACTCCTTGCCCGATGTGACGCGCACGGAGGATCATACCGGCTATAGTGATCCTAACAATGGCTGCGCGGCACCGGGATCGCTGATCGCCAATCAGACGAGCTATAATGCCTCTGGGACTCCGGTGGCGACGCTGGATGCCGATAGTCATCAAGGCTGTACGAGCGGTTATACCGCCTGTGCCACCTATGATGGGTTTGCGACCCATCTGACCACAGCCACCAATGCCAAAAAGCAGGCGGTGACGGCGAGCTACAGTAGTACGGCGGCCGGCGGCTATGGGCAGTGGCTGATGGCGACCAAAGACGCCAATGGACAAACCACGACCTTTCAGTATGATGGGTTGGGGCGGTTAACCGCAATGGCCGCGCCGGGCGATACGCTCACGAGCCCGACCGTTTCCTACACCTATACCAATACC
>NZ_BIXY01000143.1 GCF_008326305.1 Dictyobacter arantiisoli
CCTGCAGGTCATTCTTCGCGATCCTTTTTTCATCCATCCAGAGACGAAGACACTTGTTGCGAATGAATTGCGTGACGCGGAGAGCTTCTTCAATGGCGGCATACTGTGCCCGATTCCCTTGCAGTTTATATTCGTACGTCAACATCCGCCACTCCTCTGGTTCACATCTCTTCGTCTCTCTTCTGATACTATCTTAGCATCTCCTGTTCATACCGGTCAAGAAGACAGGACCTGATTGATGAAAGGGAACCCACTCGAACTGCGAACGTTCTGGAGAGGAGGAAAGAGCACTCTCAGAGAGGTGGGTGCGATGCGAGATGAGCCTGCCCCACTATCCCTCCCACAAAGGAACGCCCATTCATCCCCCGTTTCAAAACGGAGGGCTTTCTGGGCCTTTTCTGTAATACTTCAATCGGTTGTCGGGCTTGGCTGGCCTTTTTTCGCTGCTTCGAGGATTTTGGCTGCGGTGTGGATGAAGCGTGTTGTTGTCTTGTCCCCCAATATTTTGAATCCCTGGGCAACAGGCGGGCGACCATTGATGATGTACCAGACGACAAAGGCTTCGTGGTCTGTGGCCGCGACGATCTCCATGTCATTCTTAGGCGAACGAAACGGCAACGCAAGCGTATCAGGGATGATCTCTTTCGTGAACACGATACACAGGCGCATATCAGCCGTCACCTGCAACGCCTTAAATGGCTCAAGTGCCAGCATCCGCTCAAACTCAGCGATCGTACGCAAGAATACCGGAACCTGATAGCCCAGCGCCCCGTACAGATGCTCCTCAATCAACTGGATCAACGTCGCACGATCCAGCTGCTCGCTTGCTGGTCCAGTCTCAAAGAACACATTCCCACTTTGAATATATGTCCGAACTCCTGTAAATCCCAGTTCAGTAAAAAGCTCTCGCAACCGCTCCATCTTCACTACGTGCCCACCCACGTTAATCCCACGCAAAAGTGCAATATAAAACATTTTCATTCCTCAATTTTCCATACTTATTCATTGCTATTCTTTTGTTTAGGCATGGTTCAAAATGAGCTCAGATCAATGTGACAACTTTGAACAATCCACACTGTGAAAAATAAATCTTGAGAGGGCCTCCTGAGCGGCTTCAGGATTTATTTTTGGATAATTCCATCGTTCACAACTGTCACACCTGTTTGAACCATGCTTTACGCTCAAATATGGAAATACAATTTAACAAGTACCTTCTCATTTATCTTTTTTTCTGGAATTGCGGAATGCAAAAATAAAGCCACTGAGAATGGAGAGCAGGACCAGTAATAGCAGAAGAATGTCGAGTAGATTCCAGAATGAGTTGTTGGGAAAGAAATGCGTGGTGGTGGCCGAGTCGATAAATATTGCAACCATCGCCAGCGTGACACCAACACAAAAGAGAAGCGTGGGACGAGTATACCAGTGTCCCGGCAGGCCGCTGGCACGCCGCTTGCGCAACACCTTGAGATCCGCATAGATCGCCACAATTGCTGAAATCAGCACAATCAAAATAAAAACAATCTGGGCCACAATTAAGCCGTGGACCAGCGGGGCCACCTGAGCGGCCCCCTCAACCAGCGATATCATACGTTATAATCTTTCTTTATCTTTTGGAAAACCCTGATCCTCCCCCATAGGAGAGCAGATCCCACAGCAAATGTGCATCCGCCTTCATAAACAGGCTCCTGCATGTGGTTCGCTCAAACAGCATCCAATCCGACCAGCTTCGCGCCCAGAGAAGCAAGGAAGCGACTATTTATAAAGAAAAGGACAATGCACGCCTGTAGCATAGCATAAAATTGAGTGCCTTGAATCTTTGAATCTTTCTGAATCAGAAAATTTTCCCTTTCTTCAGCGTCTAACATAATAGATAATCATATACAGACCATGCCGTTCCAGCCTTTTCAACGATTACAATACACATCTCTAAGTGATGTAAGGAATTCAATGATGAAAGAGATAACGAAAGTTACGCCCAATATGCAGCTCAAGCTAGCCCGTGAGCGTCGAGGCTGGTCACAAAAATATGTCGCGCAAGAAGTGGGCACAGATGCATTCACTGTCAGTCGCTGGGAACGTGGGGCCACGCTTCCAAGTCCCCATTTTCGCCAGCAGCTCTCCACTCTCTTTGATTCGGATCTATCCGAGCTTGGATTGTTCATGCCGAAACAGTCTGAAGTCCCTGATCAGGCTCAGGCTCAGGCAACTGTCCAACCAGAGGAGGATGGTCCAGCCACGCCCAAAGCGCTGTTTGATCCAGCCATCCCACCTGCACCGGCGAATGAGAAGAGTCTGGTGGGGCGCGATGAAGTGCTCCGCCAGCTCAAACAACAGCTCTTCACAGGTGCGGGAAAGCCGGTGTCACACCTTGCGCTTAATGGTTTACCGGGAGTCGGCAAAACGGCTCTGGCAACCACTCTGGCATATGATGAGGAGGTCCGGGCACATTTTAGCGATGGCATACTCTGGGCCGGGCTCGGCTATGAAACGGATTTAATGGGACAGTTGAACCACTGGGCGCTGGTCTTGAACAGTACGCTTCCCGATCCGCTGCGGCGAAACTATCCTGAAGCCTGGGCCGAGTGTATCCATGCCACCATCGGGCAGAGGCATATGCTCCTTATTATCGATGATGCCTGGGAGTTCAAGCATGCTCTGGCCCTGCAGGTAGGAGGGATGCATTGTACGCATCTTGTCACTACGCGTTTCCCGGAGATTGCGCAGCGCTTTGCGCCTGAAAAAGCCGTTGTTGTCCGTGAGCTGGCGGATAGCGATGCTCGCCTGCTGCTGATGCGCCTGGCTCCTGAGGCGGTGCAGGCTGAACCAGAGGAGGTGCAGGCACTGACGGCAATCGTGGGAGGACTTCCACTGGCCCTGACGCTGCTCGGCAACTATTTGCGCGTGCAGACCTACGGTGGACAGCCGCGCCGCTTACGAGCAGCCCTGGAACGCTTGCGACACGTCGATGAGCGTCTGCAACTGAGCGAGCCCCAGGCGTTGATCGGTGCCCATCCCAATCTTTCAACCAGCACGCCGCTCTCGCTACAAGCGGTGATCGGCATGAGTGATCGACAGATCAGCGAGCGTGCTCGGACGGCCTTGCGCGCCCTGGCGATCTTCCCCCCCAAACCGAATACATTTTCCGAAGAGGCCGCCATACGCATCAACGCCCTGCCAGTGGAGGCGCTTGATGAGCTGATGGACGCCGGGCTGCTGGAGAGTAGCGGTCCCGCACGTTACACGCTCCACCAGACTATCGCGGACTATGCGCGCACACAGTTGACGGATAGCCAGGTCACTGATCGCTTCGTACACTATTACGTGGCATATGTGGAAACGCAGGTCAACGACGATGGAGCTATCAGCCACGAGTACAACAATATACTGGCGGCCCTGGAGATTGCGTTTGAGCAGCAGATGCTGCCTGCTTTGCTGCAAGGCGTGCGCGCCTTCGCCCCCTTATTAATTATACGTGGACTCTATACGGTCGCCGCAACTCATCTGCAACGTTTTCTGGATGCCGCCCAGGCGCTGGAAGATGTGGAGAGCCAGGCTACGGCGTGGCTGAACTTTGGAAAAATTGCTGAGCAGCGCGCAGACTATGCATCGGCCTCAGCTCATTGGCAGCAAGCACTCCTTCTGGCACAACAGGATCAGCTGGATGGGCTGGTGGCCGAGATATTGATGGAACTGGGGACGCTGGCACGACAGCAAGGACAACCTGAGCAGGCACAGCAGTTCTTCCAGCAAGCACACACTATTGCCCATCAGCTTGGAGATCAGTATCGCATAGGCGCGACCTTGCGGAATCTGGGCATCCTGGCCCGTGAACAGGGACAACCCGAGCAGGCCAGCCAGTTCACCGAAGAGGCTCTGGCCGCCTTTCAGCAGCTCGGCAATCAGCGTGAAATCGCGCGCACGCTCAATGGCCTGGGCATTCTGGCACGGCATCAGGGGCAGCCTGAGCAGGCGCGTCAATGCTATGAAAAGGCCGTGCTGCTTTTCCGGCAGGTAGGCGATCAGCGCGGGGTCGCAACGAGCCTGGGCAACTTGAGCCGCATTGTCGCGATCCATGAGGGAAATCTCCAACGGGCCCACCAGCTCTATCAGGAGGCATTGGATATCTTTGAACATTTGGGGGATCGACGCAGTAGCGCCCAGGTTCTCCATGGGATAGGATCGTTGCAGTGGGAACAGGGACAGCCTGAGCAGGCGGAACGCACACTCCAGGAATCACTGCGTATGCTACGCGAGATTGGCGATCAGCATACCATCGCGCTGACGCTGGGTGAGCTAGGTATCCATGCACGCGAGCAAGAACATTTAGAACAGGCCAGCCAGCTACTAGAGGAGGCTTACGCACTCTTTCAAGAACTGAAAGACCGGCGTCAGGAGGCTATTGCACTGCGTGAACTGGGCGCACTGGCACGCGCTCAGGATGATCCCGCACGAGCCTCTCAACTGCTACACGAGGCCCTGACAACCCTGCATGAACTGCATGATCGACGTGAGGAGGCAATGGCACAATACGAACTGGGGATAGTATCTCGCCAACAGGGAAAGTGGGATGAGGCGCGGCGCTTGCTCAACGAGGCTCTCACAACCTTCCATGCGGTCAACGATCAACGCACGAGTGCGCTAGCCCAGCGCGAACTCGAAATCAATGAAGCACAAAAAACAAGACTAGTAGATGACTAGTAGATGATCTTCTTTTCGATGCGCGACTGCGGCATACTTGAACTGTCCCCACAAACCTGGGTGACGTCGAAACAGCAATGCGAAAAGGAGGTTACACAGATTGGTACGCATCGTCTCATGGAACATCAAACAGTTCTCCCTGAACACCTGGAATAGTCAAACCAGACGGAACATCATCCTGCAAGTATTCGCAATCGCGGATCTGGTCTTCATTCTTGAGGGTCCAGCTTCCTCGCTGGCCGCTGGTGCCCTGGCCGATAGCGTCGTACAGGACCTTGGGGCTGCCAAATGGGATAGTAACTATATCATCAATCCAGCACTGGGGAATGAAACTGACAGTACGCTGATCTTCTGGAAAAAGGGCACGGTCAATGTTACCGGGGTAGCAGCACTGGCAATTCCTCCCGCCAAATCCTGGGATAGTAGTTTGCGTAAGCCAGCTATAGCCTCGGTTAAAATCGGCCGGAAGAACTACCAGATCGGCGTCTGGCATGCGCCGCCCAGCACTTCGGACAAATCTATCCTGATAGCTGCTGCCTGGGGCGTCTTAAAAACTATTCCCGGCCTGGATTTGTTTGTTGGCGATTTTAATGTCGATGTCAGTGTTTCAAGGTCAGAATATGCCTCAAAAGGTCCCGACCGTGGCACTGTGTTTCGCAATCCTTCCCTGACCTCCGTCACTGACTGGAGCGATTTCCTGATCAGCGATTCTCGTTACGACAAAGTGCTGGTAGGAAACAGTCTCCGCAATAATGCAACACTCAAGAATAGTATTGCGATTTGCACCACACCACTCAAGCCCTTTACCTTTCAACAAATCTATAGCGTCTCGGATCATTGTCCCGTAACCTGTGTCCTCTAATTGTCATCTCCATCCTTCCGGGTGGTGGAAGAGGGGAGTTGCGAGGACACCTCGCGCTCCGTCAGGGACTGCTGCCCCTGCGCCCTGCTTTTACCCATGTTTTATTGGAAAATCAAAGCAACTAAAGGAGTATACCGATGCTTTTCTCAGACCAGAATCCTTTGCAGGATACCGATACGACCAACACTACTGATAATAGCGATGCAATCAACAATGACAATGACCTCATCGATGCTGGTGAAGCCAGCTATACTGATGCCAATACTGATAGTGGTACCCCGGTCCTCTCACAGGTGGGTTTTGTCGGTCAGGGCTTCAACATCTTTGGGCCACGCGATTTAACCGATGGCTTGATCACGCCGTTGCTGGATTTCACCGATGCCGATACCTACACGTTTACCCTGATCGGGAAGGATTACCTGGTGCCAACGGGCATCGAGGCGATCCAAAATACGCAGGGCTACGCTGAAAGTGGCGTCTTTCTTTCGCGTGAAGGCTTCCAGAATAATATTGCAGCCCACCTGGGAGTGAGCGCATCCGCAGGCGCGTTCAGCGGTGAGATGCAGGCCGACTATGCTGGCGAGTTTTCCGCCAATTCCCAATATATGTATGCCTACACCATTATCCATTATCCGGTCGCCGTGTTGCAATTGCTTGATTACCTGCCCTATGTGAAAGGAGAATTCGCCGAGCGCGTCACACAACTCCCTGATCAGGTGACCGATGACAATCTCTCAACCTTTAGTCGCTTTTTTGAGGACTTCGGAGTCTACTATACCGATAAAATCGTGCTGGGCGGCTCCGTCGAGCTGTATATCGCCATCAGCCAGAGTGAGACGCTGAGCAAACAATCGGTGGAGGCGCTGTTTCAGGCGCAATATGAAGCCCTCTTTGAGACCGGCAGCCTGAGCGCGAACACAAAGGCGAGCGTCGCCTGGCAAAACTATTCCAAAAGTGCCCGCAACCATACGGTCATTAAAGCCAACGGTGGAAGCTTAACCGCCATCCAGGATGTGCAGGACGTTGATCCCTGGAATCCCAGCACGTCAATTCTCGCCAAACTGCAAAACTGGTCCAGCAGCGTTGAGGCCCATCCTTCCGTCACTGACTTTAGCTTAAAAGGGATCTGGCAGTTCTGTGGCACCAAAAGCACGGCGGTCTATGAGGCATGGCAACGCTACGCCAGTGTCTTGCGCCCGCGCCTTGAGATTCAGACACGCTCGCAAGTATCCTACACACCAGCTAATCCGGCCCCTCCGGTCATTACGTTGGGCAAACAACTCTTGCCGGTCGATGCTCCGAGCAGTCCGATGGGCTATCAAGTCGTGGTGCTGGAGAACAAAAATCTCATCAAGCCCGAAGGCATCCTGCTGAACCGCTACTATGGCATACCGACCACAGCCGAGCCTGTCGTTGGATATCGCAATATGTATGAGGAGATTGCGCGAGACTTGCGCGCCTTTCCAGCGGGCAGTGTATTGATCCTGGCGAGCTTTGGCCTGGATGCGGACTTCGGCATCACGCCAGATATGAGTATCCATGGCATACTGGTCTCAGCCGGGGCGGGTCCACAGTTGAAGCAGTTCGAAAGCAACCCTGATCAGGGCAGTCAGGGACCGTACTGGGTCACCAACCCCGCCAACTATATCCTGGTTGGTATTATCAATAACGGCCCCAACAGCGGCATCGAACTCTTCGCGCCACGGGTGCAGAATGAAACAACTGTCAACGCAGATCTGGCAGTTGACTTCTATCGCTCCTCTTTTGACACAACCTATACCCTGGGACCTGGCATTGATGGCTAACGCATAGCCACCCCCATAGGCGCAAAGGGCAGCGGGATTGTTAAGGGTGCAACCCTTAACCTGGGGTTCGGGGCTGTGCCCCGATCTCTTCCCTCCCTCTCGCCGCCGCATGATCTTTAACAAATGAAAAGGGACGGGGAGAACCAAAGTAGCGGCCACCGTTCTACGGTGGAGTCGTCCACAAAGCTCGCCCCGCAGGAGCTACGAGAGACGGGAGCAGGTGTCAAGGGGTGACCTCACCATGACAGGGCTATTTAATTTTCCCTTCCCCTCCCAGAAGTCCTAAAGAAGAAAGAACAGGCATCATATGAATTTATATGATGCACAGACAGGTATTGTCCTCAAGGAAGAGATGGTTGCGGAGAAAGCGAATGAATTGACACATATGACGTCTTTTCTCACTCCCACCTTGCTTCAAGGACGTATCATCAGTGCCGATGCGCTCTACACGCAGCGGAGTTTTTGTCAGGAAGTCATCGCCTCAGGAGGTGAGTATCTGTTGATAATTAAGCAGAATCAACCAACGCTCTATGAAGACATCTCGCTCTTTTTTCACGATCCTCCTCGTGCTCGTGATTGCCTCGATTGGCGGACTGCCAGCAGCTGCAACAAAGGGCATGGGCGTCTGGAGTGTAAATCCCAACATTAAACTGGTCCTTTTACAACATTTATCCTGGTGGGCAAACCACTCTGGAATCGCTTGCTTACCAGGATAATTGAATGTTGGAATTTACAGGTTATGTCAAGAGCTTTCAATCGCGCTGTATAGTCCTGTGATGTTGCGGCTGAGACGCTGACATGAGCCCATTTTCCACCTTTGAGCCCTCCACGCTATTGGGAGATGATCAGCCTGCTATTCATCTTGAACTTGGGAGAAGGATGTTCCTTCTCTTATTCTCTTTCTTCTCTTCTCTTTCTGCTTCTCTTCTTTTTTCTGACGGTTTTCTAGAGCATTCGCTGAAACATTTTGTAGGTGTCTTATATTAGTTCCTTGTCTATATGCGTCTTGTAAAGAAATAGATCCCCCTATCTCACGGCGCTTCTGCGATACTTCATTCCAGCCTGGCTTCAGTGGAGCTTTCCCAGCAGCAGCTCGTATGGCATGAAGCTTTCGCGCCGCATCACTCCATTGATTCGTTTTAGCCGTGTAGATGGTGCTTGGTTTCCCATCACGGCCAGGACTTTCCAAGCGGAGATGAGGAACGAGGGGCTTGACCTCATGACTAGAGGAAGGATCTATGGTGGTAG
>NZ_BIXY01000144.1 GCF_008326305.1 Dictyobacter arantiisoli
GCGAGGCTCCATTGTGGGCATGACCGATAGTGCTGGCAACCAGGTAGAGCACTATGACTATGATCCCTTTGGTGGCATCTCCTCGCAGAGTGGCACCGTCAGCAATCCCTGGCAATATGCTGGTGGCTACTATGATAGCACCACCGGCCTGACCAAATTTGGCATTCGCTACTACGATCCACAATTTGGTCGCTGGACCCAGGCAACACCCATCGGCGGCAGCTTACAGGAGGCGCTGAAGGCCAACCCGTATGTGTATGCGGATAATAATCCGGTGAATGAAGTTGATCCGAGTGGAAGGGATGGGATCAACTGCCTACTTAACTTAACAGGAATAACTCTTGCAGGCGTCGGTGGAATACTTGGTGGCATAATTGCTACGCCAATAGTTATAGGTATTGGAATTATAGTAGTGAGCTATGCTGCTATGGTAGCTTTCCTAATTGCAGAAGCTAGAACAAGTGATTGCAAGGAGCTCGGGACTATTACTATCAACTGGTCTACTATCACATGGAACCCATAGGGATCACTGATTGTGTTCACTTAAGTCTCATGGCAGTGATAGGATTGCTACACACAAATTACAGTAGGACGAGGAGGTACACTTATTTATTAGTGTACCTCCCAAAGAAACGAAATATTAGCATGCAACGAGAATCTCAAAGAAAGAGAAGAAGATGTCATATGATTTAGTGTCTCACTTGAGAAACCAGTTTACAGAGGGCTTCATCCAAGAGTTTTTTTGCTTATGCTATTGATGATCAAGCTTCGGTCTATTTGAATGATTGTTGGTCAATAACAAAAAGGTATATTGTTATTGACCAACAATCAATTGTGTATAGTAGCGCATTATCAATAGGTACATCTATTGTATAGATGATGTATCATACGCGAACCGATGATATAACATCTAAGAGACTGTTTAGAAGCCATTGTATCCACCTTCCGGTCACTTGAAAATGAACCCTTTGAAAAGAATAATTCATTGCAAAAGGGGCAAAATGCATCACATCAATCAAAAATTTGATGCATTCCTCTCGAAACAGATCCTTCTCTCAATACAAATGCCATCGGGCTGAGCCGAGAAATTGCCGTTTCACCGTTTCCAAACAGTCTCTAAGAAACACAGAGAAGGAAGATCAAATTTGCAGTACTTGCTCAATTTACTCACTGTTCAATAAAAAGTATTCGTAGAAATACGAGAAGGATTATCAGAAAGGGGCCATTTCTCTTATGTTTCGTTTCATCTTCACTCTCGCGGCTCTAGAAAAAATCCCAGTGTCTTTATTAGTTGTTTTTTTGTTTTGTGCTCTTGTATTCATATTATGTATATTTTGCATAACATACCTTATCCGTAAGTCTTCGAGAAAAAATCCCTTAGAAGGAGAAAGAACCACAAAAGGGTATCAACGTTCTCAAGTTATAATTGCAATAGGTCTCATTGTTGCAGCACTGCTGATGTTTGTAAGAGTCGCTATCTTGATGGCCATTCTTCCAAATAACAGGACAGGTTCTTTCGTTTTTCTTATTCTCGCCATTATTGATGTGCTGCTAATATGCTATGGCATATATCTCACCCGTGTACATAAGCCAGATGCCAAGATATAAGTATTTTTTTCAGGATTGAAGTTCCTACTACCCTTTTTGTTGTTGTATGGAGAACGCGCATCATCAGCTGGTGGATGCCAGCACATCGTGGAATAGAAGCCCGTGCGCAGGCTCGTTTGCCTTCTCTGCAAGAACGGAGATATCAAACGGTTGCGGTTCCTTCTCCTTCGTCCACAATGTGCTGATACAAGTTGCCTCACGATGTGGATACACAATACAGCTGGACACCCATCGGCGGCAGCTTGCAGGAGGCACTCAAGGCTAACCCGTATGTGTATGCGGATAATAATCCGGTGAATGAAGTCGATCCGAATGGAGCATTTAGTTTAACTGATGCCTGCTTGGTCGATTTAGTTGGTCTTGGTGGCATAACTTCAGCTGTGACTGGTCTATTTTCATTTCTAGGTAGTTCAGGGGCTGGGGGAGCAGTAGGAATACCTCTTGCAGCAGCTACTGGGCCAGGGGATGTTGCAATTGCAGGCCTTGCGGCTTCCCTATTCATTGGTTTAGCTGTAACGTCTAGCATTATTGGAATTATTGGGGTCATTGAAGGTGTTCCTACTGCTAAAAAAGATTGTGGATTATAGTTATTATATTTCGTTTTTAGAGAAAAACGAAATATAATAACTATAATCCACTCTGGAGAGGTAAAAGCTTTATCTTCTAATATAAATAGAGCTTTTATTTCTCTTCACAATCCTATCTTGGTCAAAAGATGCTCAAGTTTCACAAGCAAACAAGAATACATAAAAACAGGAAATAGCATAAACAGATAAATTATTTATGCGTTTCCCAGGGAGAAAGAAACATGTTAAGAAGCTTTTCATTCATCTGTGCAGTTATTTCATTTATAACAGCGCTTATAGCACTCATTCTATTACTCATTTTGATTTTTTGGGTAAAAATATACAACAATACATTTATATTAATACTCTTAGGGCTCATAATTCTACTATCTTATTCCTTAAGTTTCATACGTTATAAGATGCGTAAAAAAAATTGATTGATACTCATTCAACCAGAGCAATTTAACTTGTGTGTTTGGAGTGAACCCATTTTACCGAACACGGGGAGGTCGACTTCCATACGCTGATAGGTATGTGGTCTCAAAGGCGGGTGAATGTGAATGTCATTGCCTTGCAAGAGGAGATCTGTTTATGTCAGAAATGGAAACATATATCTCATACAACCTCAATTTGTTCGCTGACTATTAGCAACTCTACATTCAAGATAAACTAGCAGAAACAAATACCCCTGATGGTTGGGGAGAACATTAACCAGTCAGATGCTGGCGAGGTGCTACCAGTCGAATTTGTTGATCAGAAAGTTGCGGCTGTAGTGCAGGAGGATGGGCTACCGTGTGGGCATACGGCGGGGACGCTGCCATTGGAGAGGGCTTTGAGTAGGGTGCGTTGCTCGCCTGTGCTGAGTTCGCGTCCCCGTCGCAGGGCGGAATGACAGGCCAGGCCGATCAAGAGCTGATCTTCCCATTCGGGGCTGTCTTTGGCGGAGATTTCTGCCAGTTCTTGCAGGTGGGCGACCAGTTGCTCGCTTCCCTGGCTAGCTGGTAGTGATTTAATGATTATAAATAGGCAATGCTGCTCATTTCAGGCAAAATACGTAAACAATACAGATGCAACCAGTTTTTACACCAATCTGGGCCTGAGCAGTGAAAAACATCGGAGGAACCAATTACGAGTATGTCCGCTGTAGCTGTGGCATGCTCAATAGTGAACGCACCCCGGATGGCAAAGTCTCCTACTATCTCTTTGATGGGCGAGGCTCCATCGTGGGCATGACCGATAGTGCAGGTAACCAGGTGAAGCACTATGACTATGATCCCTTTGGTGGTATCTCCTCGCAGAGTGGCACCCTCAGCAATCCCTGGCAATATGCTGGCGGCTACTATGATAGTACCACCGGCCTGACCAAGTTTGGCATTCGTTACTATGATCCACAATTTGGTCGCTGGACACAGGCAACACCAATCGGTGGCAGCTTACAAGAGATGTTGAAAGCCAACCCATATGTCTATGCGGATAACAATCCGGTCAATGAGGTTGATCCCAGTGGGAAATTCACCATTAGTGGACAGTGTATAGGAGCAATATCAGGTATTGTTTTAGCAGGTGGATTGGGAGCGCTTTATGGAGGAAGCAATGCGGCTGCTATAGGGGCTGCAGTAGCAGCACTAACTTCTATTGGACCTTTAGGATGGATTGTTCTTGTTGGAGGGGCTTTAGTAGCAGCGGGGATTTCTTACGATGCAATATTGTTTTACTATAACAATACCATTGCACCTGCTTGTGGCTGGTCTCAATGGAACGGTTATCTCAACATAAGCATTAGCTTTGGTTAATTGAATTGAGGAAAGGGTAGTATCATGAGCATGTACTATCCTTTCCTATGTGAAGGGAAATGAGAATAGTGTTTAACGTTACCCCCCTTTTTGTTCCGTTAGGTATGGCGAGCGCCTCGATATTGTTAGGTGTCTTATACGTTTCACGCATGCAGGACTCTTCCAAACCACAAGAACAGGATGGGAAAAAGCGCGTTCAACTAAGGCGCGGAAAAGAATTCATTCGCCTTTTTTTTCTAGAAATATTTCCGTTGTTGTGCCTTGTAGGAAGCCTTTCTTCTTATTTTCCGTTGTGGACCGGGCTCTGGTTGTTTCTCTGGTTCCTTTATGTCTGTATACGCATCTTTCTTTTCTGCTTTAAATGGTATAGAGAAATGAAGAGGTCGTAGGGTAGACACCCAGCGAGGTACATTGCTGCCCTTTTCCGAATGTCCGCCGAGTAGCCAGGAGGCGTTACCGCCTCCAAGCCCTCTAAGAACGATACGAGCAAGTTTCTCTGCATATCGCTCAAGCCTTTCTAACGCCCCGCAAGGGACGCGGTTTCGAGACGGTTAATCCTTGGCGGTGAAGTTGTTCATGACAATCGGGATGCAGGAGCACACGGTTATCGGCCTCATCTCTGCCACCTTTACTTCGCCAGACGATATGATGACTATGCCATCCTGTCAATTTGGTGATTTTCTGGGTGCAGAGCGGGCAGAGGCCACCTTGTTGTTTCCAGAGATGGAGTAATTGCCGTTTCCCTTTCAGGTTGTGTACCATTTTCACAGCGAGACGTTTTTCAAAGTACGTCTCCCATTTGGGATCATATGGATTGGCTTCACTCTGGATTTTTGTATGTCGCTCAATGGCGATACTTTTTGCCTTGAACAGTTGAATGGGTTGAATGGCCCCTTTCTGTCCAAGAATTTCTCCGTGAAAAACCCAGTTTTGCCCTTCGATGGACGCGAAGTATTTCTTCTTTATCCACTTCATGGATTTCTTTGGGTGTCTCCTTTTGGCCCATTGCCACAAGGTGCAAAAATTGCGTGATCTACTTTTGAGAATGAACTTTAATATTATCAAATTCATGGTAAGGAGAAATCTATGTCATTCGCTAATACCACCATTATCGTTGTTTTTGTTATTGCCTGCGTTACCAGTTTTTTTACAGATATAAGAGAATATCAAAAAACTAGATTGAGGCTTCCTAACTATAAATGGTATAAACAACCATTTATACAAATGGGAAACACAACCTTTTTCCTGGCTTTGTTTTTTTTACTCATAGGCTGGCATGATTCGCTGCCTGACAATAATATAAGTACTAGAAGCTTTGTTTTTATGCTCGCTCTAGTCGTGCTTTTAGTGGCCGCAGTAAGTTGTCTTTTTATGCTTCGCTATTTCAAATTTTTTCAGTCGAAAGAGTAAAGTGAAAGGATACGATGCAACAGGACGCTTGTGACATTTTATCATTTATTGGGTCTCTATCCTTGCGGGTGAAAACGTGATTCATCGAAGGTTTCCCGCAAGAATTAGGTTGGCTCTATAGCTCACACCAACGAAATAGGGAGCACTTCACATTGTTACCTACACCGATGAAAAGGAAAAAGTGGAGTCACGCGTCCTTTGGGACGTTCCCACGCTCGGTACTGCGCCTGTCCCAGGTCTCGCGCCAGACACAATTGATTCATCATGATGCCCACCACCGTACTCCAGAGCTCAAATGGTGCGGGTCCATACGCCCGCACCCCACTCCACAGCTGGTTCGTGCTCTTGAGTGCCAGGCTGGCGTTGCCAGACATTGCGCCACTCTACGGTCATCGGTTTTCGCATGAGCATGGCTATCGCTATCTGAAGCAGGATCTGCTGTGGAGTACGGTGCGCGTCCATACGCCAGCGCAATTTGAGCTGTGGAGTACGGTGGTGGGCATCGTGATGAATCAGCTGCGCCTGGCCTGTGATCTGGGACAGGCACAGTATCGAGCCTGGGAACGACCAAAGGCAACCGTCACTCCCCGGCAAGTGCGCCGAGTGATGCCCTTGATTTTGGGACAGGTTGGCACCCCGGCTCGTGTGTGCCAACCACGTGGAAAATCGTCTGGGCGGGCCAAAGGGTTTCATCCCAAGAAAGCCACACGCTATGAGGTGGTCAAAAAAGGAAAAAAAGACGCGAAAAAGGACGAACCTGCGGTCGTCTGAGGTCCATCTAGCCCTCTGTATCATCTTTTTCCTTTCCATCTCAAGTGTACCGTTCTCTTAAGAAAAGCCCTATTTATCTAAACGTCAATCAAGACACATAAGTATGTGCAAGCAGAAATATTTTCACCTAGCCACGTATCAATGCTAATAGCATAGAATATATCTTTACTCCAAGACTTAGAGCTATTATACTATGGAAACGCCACATCGTAGAATGAGAAAGGTGCCATCCGTTATGAAAATTGCAGCATTGTATGATATTCATGGAAACCTACCAGCACTCAAGGCAGTACTCAAGGATCTCGAACGTATTCAGCCAGATACAATTGTTCTTGGAGGCGATATTGTCTCCGGCCCTTTTCCAAATCAAACGCTGGAATATCTCTGCCAACTTGATCTACCTGTCGTTGCGCTTCGTGGCAACGCTGAGCGCGAAGTGGTTACTGCTTTCGATGGTCAACTCTCCTCACTGAATCTGTCTAAGGATGCGGGCGAGGTTACGCAATGGGTGGCTCAACGCTTACAACCAGACCAGCGAGATGTTCTGGCACATCTTCCAGAACATGTCTCATTTTCTTTTGAGCCTCTTGGTGAGGTACTCTTCTGCCATGCCACACCACACAGCGATGAGGTGATCTTTACTCCACTCACTCCACAGGAACGGCTCCATATGCTTTTTCGTGGTGTTGAACAACAGGTTGTCATATGCGGACATACCCATATGCAATTTGAGTTACAAGTAGGCAATGTTCGTGTAATCAACGCGGGAAGCGTTGGCATGCCTTATGCTGATCGCCCAGGTGCATATTGGCTCTTGCTTGGGTCAGATGGAATTGAGTTTCATATGACTTCCTACGATCTGGAGGCTGCTGCTGCCATTGTGCGAACGAGCGGCTATCCACAAGCGCAAGATTTCGCGGAAGAGAATATACTCAAGATCCCGAGCGCAGAAGAGGCTATGGAATTCTTCGAGCGTAGTACAGCAGCAGGCTAAGACGCTATCAAAACTCTGGCAACGGGAAGCGATATTAGCACGTGAAAAATGCCTGCCTGGTGACACCACTGTACATGTGAAGCTGTGTGGACACAGAATGGCCGAGGGCATTGCAGATAGTGAACTGAAAATCTACCCTGGCGGGAGTCATGGCATGTTCCTTACTCACAAGGAGTGCCTCAACGAGGATCTGCTGGTCTTTATTCAAGGCTAAGGGGCTACACGGAAAGGGTCTCGCGCCACAGAAACATATGGCAGAGTGAGGGAGCCCTCCAGGAGCATATGACTGTTAGATATTTGAAAAAGGAGAAAATAAAGAGGAAGAATGGATACAAGCAATCATTTTGTACGATTAGCCGCATATAACAATGCCATCTGGTGCGATACCGTCTGCCGATCTCACAACGTCAAGGGAGAGTTTCACGAAGCCTTCTGGATAAGTCAGCATCAAACGCCCATGTACTACCCCAACCTGGTGACGCTTTCGCCAGCAACTCCCCTCACCCTTCATCAGGATGCTGTCGCCAAGTTTCTTACCATGAAGAAAGATTACCCCATTTCCGTGAAGGATAGCTTTGCAGTCTTGGATCTCACCCCGTTTGGATTTCATGAGCTTTTTCAAGCGGAGTGGATTTTTCGGCAAGCACCAGTAGATCTTTCTCATCAAAGAACGGCTGATCTCCAGTGGAAACAACTCACATCAGAGAAAGAGCTTCTTCGATGGGAAGAAGCATGGTCCCAAACAGCTTCGCCTCTCAATCACCTCTTTCTTCCTGCACTCTTACACAACGCTGACATCTGCATCATAGCGGCCTATAAAAAAAAACAGATTGTTGCGGGAGCGATTGCCAATAGGACGACGGAAGTAATTGGTCTCTCCAATGTTTTTGCCCCAAGCCAAGAAGAAGAACGGTATTGGGAAGGAATGCTCAGCCTGATAGCTACCCACTACCCCTCACTTCCGATTGTTGGATACGAACAGGATGAAAGCCTCACGATGGCATTGCAGATTGGATTTACCACTCTTGGGCCACTACGCGTATGGCTCAAAGAGGGATAATGGACTTTACAAGGTCGTCCTCTTAGCCTTTTCTGCAATTTGAGACCAGGCAACGGTCGAAGACGTAGTCATTCTGCACCTACTCCAACAAATGGAGGTGAAGCAAGAACTCCCTGCCTGCTGACGGAGTCTGGGTACGGATCCTGGCGTGCTTGCAAGCGTTTTTTTGGTGCACGACCATACCGCTTCATGAAGAGGAATGAAGGCGAGAGGAGCCATCCGTAGTAGTAGGAACCACCCTTCACGGGCAATACCGCTTAAATAGCGAGAAGCGGAGGAGATGAATTCTGTAGAGACCGACGAGGAATGGGTTGCAGGAAGTCGGCAAAGGTGGTGTTCTTCAAGGTGATGTTTTGATGCTTTGGTTT
>NZ_BIXY01000145.1 GCF_008326305.1 Dictyobacter arantiisoli
ATGGATCGTGTCGGCGTGTGCAATGTTGCCCGACAGATGCGCTATTTTGATGCATCGTATGACAAGGCTCTTGATCTCTTGCTCACTGGCTACTGTTCCGTTTTTTAGAATTGGAAAGCCCTGATCCCAATAGCGTTACTGTTTACACAGAATTGTCCATGTGTTATGCTAATTACAGACTACAGACAGGTGCTTCCCAAAAGGCACCTCCACCGCACCGCACTACCCTACTTTTTTTACAAGGGGCAGGTTGTCCAACGTTTTGCCCGTGTCCAACTTTGCCCTTTCTTTTCATTCCTACCATTCATTAATCTGCTTACTGCAAAAGCAACCTTATCCTCCTTCTTTGTAAGAACCAATTTATATATATTATTTTACCTAAATACCGCTTAAATTACAAGAGCCAAATATGTCCATGTGTTGCATGAAATACAATCAATCCTATTCAGCCGTTTCGAGCGGAAATACAAAAGAGCGACCAGGGGCACATCTTTGCGGGGGCAGAGAGGGAGAGATAGATGTATCAAATCCCTCCTCGCAGTTGGTTTCATATCTTGACTCGGTTGGTTTGATTTTTAGCAACGTGTTTTGGTTTGATTTTTAGCAACGTGTTGAAACTCGTAAAAAAGGTGTTGACAGCCTGTTGCGGTTATGTTATTATCTTGTCGTTGAAGCAGTTCGGCAAACGGACTGTCAAATGGTTCCTGGACGAGGTTCTGGATAAGGATTTTGGTCAGTACCGCACGGAGAGGTCGCATAGTGGCCTAGTGCGGCGGTTTGCTAAACACCCTCACATCTCAGCCCCCTTCAATCCTCAGTTTACGCTCCTGCCAACGCTATAATGTAGCGGTTAGTGCAAAGGAGCGGTTTTTTATATCCACAATTCAATCTGCTATTCAAGAATATCTTTTCGCTAAAAAAAGTAAAGAGCGTGATATCACCATAGGCCAGAAATCACGCTCATATCTACGCAAGTATATGCGTTATCGCAAAGGATCTGACTCGCCTTATGTATTTCTCACACGCTCATTTGAGCCGTTAACCGTGCGCGGCCTGGAGGCTCTGGTCACACGATTAGGGGAGAGAGCACATATAGCAGACTGCTTTGCACATCGATTTCGTCACACGTTCGCACATCAGTTTAAAAGTGCCAACAATGATATTCATGAGCTTTCACTTATTCTCGGTCATACGAGTGTAAAGGTGACTGAAAACTACTTACAGAAGTTTGCGTGGCGAGGGCGGTATTCGGTGGGGGATAACCTGGAGTAACACCCCTTGCAAGGGTGTCTGAGCGATCCTGAACAGCGCTTGCAACACTGTCCAGGACCTGATCAACACACAAACCGCGCTTGTGATTGGCTGACCTCATAATATCACAGATTGGTGTGATAAAGGCAGTCCACAAGCCTAGTGAACGCATAGGAGCTAGGCAACATGTACATACCTCATATGAAACAGGGCAAGAGCCAATTTACGCCCAACTTCCAACTGTGCTTTTTTATCATCTACTCTATTGGCCTGCTGGCCAGTATCGCGCTTGTGCTTGCAGCAATCATGGCAGTGGTTTACATCCTCAATTTGACCATGACTGTGATTGGAGAGGGCATAGCACATATCGCGTCGCTCTATTCCAGTTCAGACAGCTTCACAAAGCTGCTACTTCTCTGCATTCTCGGGTACATCCTGTATCGTGTTGGGCGCGCTGCTATCTGCAAGAGAGGTGTGCGATGAAAAATAAAACATTGGCCTATCTGTCAGGCTCGCTCATTATCGCCATTGTCACCATCTGGGCAATTATGCAGCATGCGCAAGAGATCGGCAATTTCTGGGCATACGCACGTTGGGGCTTACTGTTTGCCGCGGTGCTTTCCATTCTCTATCTATCATCAGTCCAGGGCATGCCGCCCTGCTCAAAAGACAGAAGCGAGCGAAGGACGCCGTAATGATGTGTCTCTTTCTTGATCTGGGGTTGCGCTGTAGTGAGTTGGCCATGCTCAAGGTGAGCGACGTGAATATGCGAGAAGGCATGATCACCTTCTATCGTGAGAAAGTGGATATCACACAGAAACATCGTCTTACCCCTGACTGCCTGACTGCACTCCTGCTTTATTTGCCAACAGTCAAAGGTGTTTATCTCTTTCCAGGGCACAAAGAGAGAGAGACGGGTCAGGAACGGCATATGAACACCAGTGGCGTCAATAAGCGTGTGGGAGAGTTGGGTAGAGCTATTGGTGTTGACGATCTCTCGCCCCATGACCTGAGGCACTATCTGATCACCAGTGAAGCAGCAAAGGGGACCGACTCTAACACATTGCAACAGATTGGTGGCTGGTCATCCCCTGCTATGGCGCTTAAATATATGACAGCCAGTGAAGTGGCTAACGATGGAGCAAGCTTTTTTAGACAGGGATAATTTCTATGCAGCATCGCAAAAGATTGCTAATGATGGGGTACAACTTGACTGATCCATCATTGGCAACGCTCATCAAAAAAGAACACCCTTGCAAGGGATGAGATCCACAGTGCAGGGGTGTTCTTTTGTGCTATTGGGCTATTGACGCGCTACTTGGGTCGCTTCTGCTTTCGCGTCTGCCTCCTGCTTACGCGCTTTTGCCATATGCATAAGCTGATCCAACTGTGTCAGCTCCTCATTGGTCAGGTAGGGAAGAAGGTTTCTTTCAATCAATCCTGCATCCCCTTGCAAGGGTTGATCTGACTGGACTGGTTTTACGTCAGTCAGACGCGCGGCAAAGATATGCGCTGCTTTCAGCCTGGTCGGGTGTGGGCATTCAGGATCATCACGCATATCAGCGATCACCTTGACAGACTTGGCTGTTTCGATCTGGATACGTTCCATGGCTTCAGATAATAAATCTTGTTTGGCCTGGTCATATGCCGCTTTGAATGCAGGCAGACTCATATAAGAACGTGCTGTACGCTCGGCAATATGAACGGATGCAGCTGCATCCTTGATCTTTGCATGTTGGAGAAGCGCAACCAGGAACCGCTCTTGTATCGTGGTCAAACCATCTTTACCGCTATCTGCCGCCATCTGCCGCATTTTGTTTTTTCTCCTCTGTCACTGCCTGCCCAGAGCGTATCATGTTCTGCTTCCATAGCCGCTTGCGCTCAGCTCGCTCACGCTTGCGCCGCTCTATTTCCTCTTTGATCAGATCCCGACCGCTCATACCTATTTTCTTTTCAGTAGGTCCGTGCGTCCCTGGCAGCTTGCACTTGTGCCCTGAATGCGTTCTGGTGTTCGGCAACCATCTGGTTATAAAAGGCGACATGTTCGGCCGCTGCATGCTCATGCAGGAACACGGCAAGATCTGCATCAAGCTGTTTGCGTTCCTGTGGGTCAAGCTGTGCTACCAGGGTTGTCAGCTGGTCTGCATGCAGCGCGATACGCTGTGTTTTCTGCCGTTTCTCGCGTGCCTCAAGCCGTGGCAGGCAACGTTTGTAGTGTGTTGTGAATGTACTTGCCATGTTTATTTACTCTGCACTTTCGTGTGGGGCCAGCCTGGCCAGGTAGGAACGCATCACGGTTTGCCGCTCTTTCAAAAAGGGGCGGAAATCTTCAGGATGGTCAATATGTGGACACAGCAAACTCCACAACTGATCCATATCAATGGTCAGCTCAGGCATCAGGCAATGGAACAAGAAAGGGTTATGTGTTCGCAGCCGGGTCATTGTTGGGCCTTCACGTTCGAAGGCTGTGTAAAGGTCATGGTAGGCCGTGAGAATACGTTGCACTGATACGTTCAACTGCTGTTCTATGGCCTGTTCTGCTTCAGCGGAAAGCGTTCTGAGCTGTTCTGTTTCCTGCGTTATCGATTGCTCTAGCTCACGGATCGCGTCCCTCTCCAGTTGCAGGTGCTCAGGATTGATATCTTCATGCTGTTTGTCGAACGCTGTAAGCTCAGATTGAGCCGTCTTCAGTTGCAGTTCTGCCTCATAGAGCGTATCAGCATACATGCTCTCTGTGGCGGTATTGATATGTCGGCTTAAGGCTTCTTGTGCGGTACGGACAGCTTCCTGTGCTGTATTGGTAGCGATACGGAGAGGCAGACGCTCTTTCGCCATTAAGCGCTGGGCAGAAAGTTTTGATGCAAGCTGCCATTGTACGTTTGTACAGCGTTGACGCTGCTCTTCAATATGTGTTCTAAGGCGTGCCTGCTCACGTTCAAAGTCTGCCAGGTTCTCAAAGGGTTGCTTTCGGATTGCTGTTCGTAGCGTGCCCTGGTCGTGTTCTGCAAGGCGATCAAGCCATTTTTGCTCACTGGACCATTGGCCAAGCAGCGAGAGGCGAATACCTGTTTCATCCGCTAATTTCCGCAAACTGCGAGCTGATCCCATCTCAGCATAGCGTTTGAATGCTTCTATGGATTTCTCGTTTGATGTTTCTGGGAGTGTGTTCATCAGTTCTTTTTTTCTTCTAGAAAGGATGTACGTACATACGTACATCATACCTGAACGCAATAAGAAGCACAAGCAATGCCCTGACAGGTGTTGACGTGTCGTATCACTTCAACTCCTTGCAAGGGGTGGCGTTGTCCCACCTGGGCAGGTTGCGATTGCGGGTGAAGCAGGCGCGGAGCTCGTATACGGTGGCACATCAGGCGCGTCCGTGATCAGTGCATCTCAGACAGCCGCCATGATGAATGGTGGAGGTGATAGGGAAATTCATGTCCATAACCACATCTATCTGGATGGACAGGAAATCACCAATAAAGTCATGACCAGGGCCGTGAAACAGATAAGAGGGCAAGGTGGAATGATGGTGAACGTATAAAGTAGCCGCTCTGCCTGGAGACACAGAAAGCTCTGTACCGAAATATACAGAGCTTTCTTTTTATTTCCCCTTGCAAGGGGGAAGTATCGTCAACCTGTCATCCTCATGCATGTACCAATTTCGCGCTACGAATGTGCTTAGACGGTTTGTCACTCTTCTGTACGTGTAGTTGGCTCTTCTTTTTCTGCAACGCCTCTCTTGAGGCTCTCAACGCGATTTCTGCTGATTGTCGATCCTGATAGCAAGAAAAAGATGTTGTTTTTTTGCCCAGTGTGACCAGAATAAACCAGCGGTCCATCTCGTCAAGCGTACGCTGATGAAGCAGCGCCTGCACGTCTGGTTTCATCATGTGCCCTGGCGTGATCTGAGAGATAAACGTTTTAAAGATATCGTCAGCGCAATCGACCATCGCATACACTGATCCATTGCAGATAAAGCAGGCGCGCTGCATGTCTTTTAATCCCATCGCTGGCCCTTCGTGGCTTGCTCTGGTCCCAGCCGCTCTACTCATTGTGCAGGCTCCTCACACCAGGACGCGACCAGGCGGCGCGTATCTGCCTGTGCTTTTTGCCAGTATGTCCGCTCTGCCTGACGCAAGCGGGCGCGGTTCATGCCTCTGGCCTTCCACTCTGCTATGGTGATATTCAACTCTTCGCGCTGAATAGTAAGCAGCTCCTGTAGCAACTGGTCTTTTTGTGCTTTCGTGATATTCATGATGGTCTTCTTTCTCCCCTTGCAAGGGGTGTATGGTGGAGGTTTGTTACTGACAAACCTCAAATTCAATAATCACTTGCCAGGCCATGAGATATGGCTCTTAAAATTTATTTGTTGCTCGCTGCATGCAAAACGCATAATTGTCAAAGTGTTCGCTATACATTTGTAGGACACTCAAATCGAGTTGCCACGCGCCGCGGCCTGTCAATGCCTCAGGGTCCCAGTGCGCGTACTGATAACCCTCGCCGCGTAAGCAATCACCCATCCAATAGAAATCCTCAGATGAACCTGTAAACCGTAGCAGACATTCAATCTCTGCTATCAACTCAAGATGCTGAATGTGCAGCATGATGACTACTCTCACTTCTCCCTTGCAAGGGTTGTGTGTGTCCGTTGGAATGGATGGAATGAGATGGAATGAAAAATATTCCAACGCTAAAGACGCTCTACAAGCCGCTTTATATGTACTTTTTTGTCCGTTGGAATGGATGGAATGGTTTTTATACATATTTACCTTGCAAGGGGTTGTATGCACATACATATCAACAAATTCAATATAACAAATTGTTATATTGAATTTGTTTTCATGTGTATGAGAGAGTGTAATTGATATCTCTACTCTCTTACCCTTGCAGGGGAAATATGATATTTTTTGTTCTGTTTTCATTCCATCCATTCCAACGGGCTTTTTTATAGCCCTCGCGCCGCACTACAGGCGGGCTGAGCGTTGGAATAAAAACCATTCCAACGCCATTCCATCCATTCCAACGGAGTTAACGTCGATACCACGGTGACTTGCTTGTTTCCTGTCCTTCTGGTGGTGGTGTGCTCGTCAAACGCCCGCCGACCTGGAGGTCTTTTAGGATTTTGTTAACCGTTCCAATTTGTTCTTTTTTGAGCTTCGAGTTCGCGTCTTGCAGGTTTCGCGCCGTGAATTGTTTTCTATCAAAGTGTTCTTTGATGACTTTCATGATTTCTAGTTCAAGGCTATTTTTTGCCTCTCCCCCATTGACCTGATCATAGAGCCTATGAAGATTTTTGCGGAGCAATTCAGCCAACTCTTGAGCCCTTGCCCAATGCTTGATTGTTATTTTGTTGTTATTCTCTAATGATGCCATGAGAATGGCCATGCGCAGCGCCATCTCTGTAAGTCGGTTGTAGCTGCCTCTGAAGTCTTTGTGAGGAAATTTTCTAGCCATGTCTCTTAATGTAGAGCGGTACTTTTTCCATGTTTGTAACGCCTCTGCATCGATACTACAGGCTGTTTCAGGCAGATCTTCGCGTTCTATTTATCCTCTTGTAATTTGTCCGCTCATGCTGTCATCAGGCTCAGAGCAGACGGGCAAGAAATCCAACAAACAGATTCATTATCTCTCTATCCTTCTCTGTGAACATTCTAGAGCTTTTCTTTTTGCCTGTAAAGCACAATTTTGCATGCTATCCGAAAGTTACGATTATTATCAGAAAGTGTCCATTATTGTCGGAAAGTAGCAAGTATTGTCGAGAATAATTAGCTCCAAAATTCACATTTTTGGCGGTTCAGAGCAGTTATGAGACAGTGTGTCTCATAACTCTCGCAAAATCACTGTAATTGATAACTACAGGTTATCAATTAGCAATAGTTTGATGCTAAATTGGTATCAAGTTTGCCGTAAATTGGTCCTCCATGCACAGTAAATGGGTGTTTTTTTGTTCTCTCTTGCCAGGGCACTATGGTTGTTCTTCATCCGTTGGCACACGGGAATAGACATCAGCCAGAGTGAGCGAGATGGCCAGGCTGTGTAATTGTGCAGACTCGCCAACTCGATAGAGCTGATAATGCCAGGTGCTCCCTTCACGGGTGAAGACTTCAATCGCCTGCTGTTGTGTGCTGATCAATACATATTCTTGCAGACTGGTCACCAGCTGATAGAAAGCAAACTTTTTGCCGCGGTCATACGCTTCTGTCGAAGGAGACAACACTTCAATAATCACGCGAGGATCATAGATCGTGTCTGCTTGCCAGTCGGCAGGCTCACAACTGATGGTGAGATCTGGATAGACATAGCGTGTTGCAGAAAGTTGGACACGCACGTCTGATGTGAAGACCTGGCAGGAGCTGTCAGCAAGAAGACGATCAATGCAGATCGCAAGATTGAGTGTGATGCGTGCGTGTGCGAGGGTTCCACCTGCCAGCGCCTGAGGATCGCGCACATTGTACGCGATGCCATCAATGTATTCATATTTTGCGTCTGGATTACTCTGATCAAGTGCCAGATATTCCGCAACGGTCATATGTTGGCGATGAGGGTTAGCAGCCATCGTGGGTATCTCCTCTCTATCCCCTTGCAAGGGGAGTATTCTTAAAGCTTTCTTGTGATCAGTTTACGCGTTCCGGGGTACAGAGTGTCGCGGATGCCTTGCAGGTGGTGAATAAACTTGGAGAGTCGTTCAGGATCAGCGAGAATATCCCCCAGCTCGTGCGCTGTCGTTGAGTCCTGGGGAGTGGAATACTTGCCTGTTTGACGGATAGCTGGCAGCACCTCATGAGTAATCCACCGTTTAAATGCTTTCGCCTCTGGTTTACGGCTGGTAAGTATGAGGGAGTATAAGCCAAATTCATTGACAATATTCATTTTCTGGGGCCCACCAGAACTTATCCGAAAACCTACAAGGAGGAAACGCGATCACATTGTTGAAAGCAAATGAGCGCACAAGCCAAGCACAACAAGGTCTGATAGGAACGCGGGCGCTTCTCCCAGCGGATCAGCAGAC
>NZ_BIXY01000146.1 GCF_008326305.1 Dictyobacter arantiisoli
CAGGGAAGCGGTGCCGAGAAACTCTGGCACCGCTTTACCGCGTACGGTGGGCGATCAGCCGCCTTTGGGATGATGCCCATCCCGTACTTGGAAGTGTTCTTCCGCCGGACTTAGAAACAATTCGGTTTTTAGCATCGTTTAGGTGCTAGAAATGTTTCCCAAAAATCCGGGATGACTCATATTTATCTTTGATTAGAAACCTTTTACTGCGGTATCGCGTGGGAAAAAGGTCGCTGGTTGAACGGTATGTTTGGCGCCCGCAAGGGGATCAAAAGGCCAGCCCTGGGTCTCCATACAGCCATAACAAAACTCTTTATTCAAGAATTTGAGCGCGGTTTCATCGTCTGGATGCCGCTCGGGTGTCTCGGCGGTCTGGATAGCCCGTCCCAGACCAGCCATGCTGACATAACCCAGACTATCAACACCAATATAATCGGCAATCTCCTGGACAGTACGGCCAGCGGCGATCAGCTCATCTTCTTGCGGGATATCGATGCCGAAGTAGCAGGGATGGCGCAATGGAGGTGCACTGGAGCGCAGATGGATCTCTTTGACGCCCCGATTGCGCAGTGCCGAGACCAGACGTTTCATGGTATTGCCACGTACGATAGAATCGTCAACGATCACCAGACGCGCACCCTCCACTTTCGGCTGCACGAAGTTAAACTTCAGATCAACCTCAAGCTGGCGCAGGCGCTGATCAGGTTTGATAAATGTGCGATCACTATAGCGATTCTTGATAATGGCCTGACTATATTTGATGCCTGACTCAGCGGCATAGCCCAGCGCGGCAGGAATAGATGAGTCCGGCACCGGAACAATCAGATCAGCATCAACGGGATGCTCACGGGCGAGTTCGCGACCCAGCGCTTCGCGGACATCGTAGATATAGGCATCATTCAGACGACTGGTAGCGTCTGAAAAATAGATATGTTCAAAGACGCAGAGTGAGGTCTTTTGCGCCTTCACCAGCAATTCCGAGTGCATGCCATCTTCATCAAAGGTGATAAATTCACCCGGCTCAACTTCTCGTACATAGGTTGCGCCCATGCGATCAAGGGCACAGGACTCTGAGGCCGCGATCCAGCTACTTCCGATGCGACCGATACACAGTGGGCGCATACCCCAGGGATCGCGCATCGCAAAGAGCTTGCCTTCGGCCAGCATTACCAGGCTATAGGAGCCGCGCAGAGCTGGAAAAACCTGTATCATGCGTTCGCGCAGCGTTTTGCCCTGCGCATAAAGCAACATGAGAGCGACAATTTCGCTTTCAGTAGTTGAGCGCAATACCGTGTTGGGAAAGAGCTGACGCAACGCATCACCATTCACGATATTGCCGTTGTGGGCCAGAGCGATGGTATCGTATTCACTATCGCGTTCCCCGACCACGAATGGTCCGGCATTCTCCACGCAGCTTGAGCCAGTGGTTGAATAACGGACATGCCCGATGCCACAATTTGTTTCTGGCAGACTCGTGCCTGAGTCCTGAAATACTTCGCGTACTTTTCCCATTCCAACCCGATGGACCACCTGACCGTTCTCGTCATAGACGGCCATACCAGCGCTCTCTTGCCCACGGTGTTGTAAGGCTGTTAATGCCAGGGTAATGTAACGCCGCACGTCGAGACTATCGTCGCCCTGTGGCATATAGATCCCTACTATTCCGCAAGCGTCGTGTAGTCGCTCCATACTCGGCTCCTCATATTCTGCTTTTAGGTGTATTTAAGCAAATAAACTAAAAAAGGAAGTGGTCGATCTTATTTAACCGTAAGCTTCCCGGTTAAATCCGCGACCAGTGTATACAGGTCAGCGATCCCTTGCAATGCCTCTGGTGTAACTTCCTGGAGATTGCGATACACCTGCTTGTCGAGCATACGTGTTTTGTCACCTTCAGGCCAGAGACGCCAGCTATCATTGTCGATCACGTCCGCGACCAGCAATTTTCCCTCTGGATCACGGCCGAACTCGATTTTGAGGTCAACTAAGGTAACATTGGCACTATTCCAGGCGCGTTCCAGCACATCAAAGACCCGACGGCCTTCCTGTGCCATCCACGCGATCTCCTGTTCGGTTGCAAGGCCAAGTTTGATGATGTCTTCAGACCAGATCTGTGGATCATGGCGAGCATCATCCTTCAAGAACGTTTCGATCAAGACCGGATCAAAGCGCGTGCCCTCACTCACTTCGGGATGGCGCTTTAGATAGGAGCCGGTCGCGATACGTCGCTGGACATGTTCGATAGGCAACATGTCGCATTTCTTCACCAGTAGAACCGTGTCATCGATCTGACGTACAAAATGGGTGGCGACCTGCCCCTCATTCAGTAAGCGGAAAACGTTGGCGGTCGTGATAGTGCTTAAACGTGATTTGCCCGCAATCTCATTGTGTCGAGCACCATCGCCCGCCGTAATCTGATCCTTGCCTGCCAGATAGACCAGGGAGTCATCGCCAGGATAGGCATAGATCTTTTTGGTTTTACCTTCGGTCAGAAGGGGGCCAAAGAGAACATTATTGTTGGTCATGGATGGAATATCCTTTCTTGAAACCCTGACCTGTTCCAATCAAAAACATGCGTCGAAGAGGGACTCTTCCTTGAGTAGAAAAGTTCCCCCTCGGTACTACGGCTGCTTGTGCTAAAACACTCACTCTAGAATGACACCTTCTCCACGCGTGATCTTGCCAATAGTCACTATTTCTGGTAGACGGCTGCGGGCTTCGAGGGCCGCCTTGGGTCCCAGAACAATGATCATGCCAATACCCATATTGAAGGTACGGTAGAGTTCTTCTTTCTCAACATTCCCCAATCGGGTAATGAGTTGAAAGAGTGGAGGAACAGTCCAGGTCTGGGTATCGATAATAGCCTGTGTGCCAGCAGGTAAAATACGGCTGATATTCCCTTTAAATCCACCGCCGGTGATGTGGGCGATCCCTTTGATGTAGCGTCCACGATCAGCCAGATAGGCACGTAACAGAGTTATCTCCTGGAGATAGCTGCGGTGGGGCCGCAGCAAGGCATCGGCCAATGATTCACCCAGTTCTGGAAAAACAGTATCCAATGGATAGGATGCAAAGACCCGACGGGCCAGGGAGTAGCCATTGGTATGCAATCCATTGGAGGGGAGGCCCAGGATGAGATCACCATCTTCGATGGTCGTTCCATTCTGCGCATCCTCTTCTTCGACGGCCCCTACAATTGTGCCTGCGAGATCGAAGGCTCCTTCGACATAAATATCAGGCATTTCAGCGGTCTCACCGCCTAGCAGTGCGCAACCGGCCTCTTTACAGGCATTGGCGACGCCCTGCACGATGGTAGCGGCCTGTGTAGGATTCAACTTATTGACGGCCAGATAATCCATGAAGAAGAGAGGTTGCGCGCCCTGCGCCAGCAGATCGTTGACAGAATGATTGACGATATCATAGCCAATCGTATCGTAGCGAGCAGCCTGGGTGGCAAGGAGCGTTTTGGTGCCGACCCCATCAGTCGATGCGACCAGCGCGGGCCGGTTCATCTTCTGCAAGGCTCTGGCACGAAAGACACCGGCGAATGCACCCACACCCGCCATGACATTGGGACCCTGCGCGACCCGGACCGCCTCTTTCATCAGACGGACTGCCTGCTCACCGGCCTCAACATCGACGCCGCTTGCCGCATATGAGTGAGTGGCTGTGTCATTCTGCTTGTTGGCTATCTCACCATTCTGACCTGTGGTAGCCTGCGCATAGCGATAGGCGTTCTGGAAGATCAAGAGTCCGTCTCCCTGATCCCCAGCATGTCCCCTGCGCAAAGGATGCTGTAGGGCATTCAAATAGCGCTCAGGATGCGGCATCAAGCCAAAAACATTGCCCTGAACGTTACAGACGCCCGCCACGTTGCCGACTGAACCGTTAGGATTGTCGGGATAGCTTACTGGCAGATTGGACTGCTCGTTTCGGCTGCTATAGACCAGTGGAACCAGGCCCTTTGCCTGTAAGCTTTCGATATCGCCTGCATAGACAAACTGGCCTTCACCGTGAGCGACAGGAATCTCAAGCGGGCGCTCAATCCCTTTCGTGAAGAGACAGTTGCTCGGCTGGGCTGTCAGCGTGACCCAGCGGCATTCAAACTGCGCGGCCTCATTCTCTGTCAGGGTGGCCTGCACCGGAGTATTCGGCAGGCTGCCCGGCAAGAAGCCCAGCCGTACTAATATCTGGAAGCCATTGCAGATGCCCAGCACCGGACGGCCCTCGGCGATAAAACGATCCAACTGATCTTTCAAATGAAGTTGGATCTTCTTCGCCAGAATCGTGCCTGATCCCAGGTCATCCCCATAGGAGAAGCCGCCTGGAAGCACAAGGAAATGATAGTTTAACAGCTCTTCCGGTGTTTTCAGCAGTTGATTGATATGGACCAGATCGGTCTCAAAACCAACCAGACGACAGGCCTGTGCCGCTTCGCGATCACAGTTAATGCCTGGCGCACGTAAAACCAATGCACGCAATGCGCCCATTATGCCTGTCCTCCCTTCCAGGATGTTTGTAGTTCGTCAATACCCAGACTGAACAATTCTTCTTCATCTCCATTCTGGAAGACGAGGCGCGACGTGTTAGTAACACTGCCAATACGGTAGAATTCCTCTACTTTATTCGCGTTCAGATACTTCTCAAAGGCACCTAATTGTTCGGGGGTAACCTCAACCAGGAAGCGCGTAGCGGATTCGCTGAAGAGTTTGGCGACCGTTGTCGCTGCCGTGCTCAACGCCGCCCCATCCTGGATGCTGAAGCGATTGATATTAATTGTGGCTCCATATAGACCTGCCAGCGACATTTCGGCAGCCGCCACAGCCAGACCGCCCTCAGAGAGATCATGGCACGAGCGTACCAATCCCTGACGGATCGCCTCACCCAGCGTCTTCATGGTCTGGAATGCATGTGCGATCCTGACCTGCGGCACCGAGGTCTGGGGGAAGAGTTGCGCCACTGAATCGGTTGCGACAACCTCACCATAATGCGAGCCAGCCATCTCGTTGCGGGTACCACCGATCAGATAGAGCAGGTTGCCCGGTGTCTTCAAGGCCATATCAATGGTTGGCGTGACATCTGGAATCACGCTGAGCGCTGAAATCACCAGGGTTGGAATAACCGGCAGGCGGCGCCCTTCGGTGCGATATTCATTATTCAGGCTATCTTTACCAGAGATAAAGGGTGTACCGAAACCAACCGCTGCATCATGACAGCCTTTGACGGCGCGTACCAGCATTCCCAATTGTTCGGGATCGGTTGGATTGCCCCAGCAGAAGTTGTCCAGAATAGCGGTCCGTGCGACATCCCCACCCACAGCGGTCAGATTGCGCAATGCCTCATCCACAGCGTTGATAGCCATATGATAGGTATCGATCTTCCCATAAAGTGGATTGACACCATTCGAGAGTACCACTCCGGCCTTCGAGGTAGGATCATCCTCAATCAGCGGTTGGATCACTGCCGCGTCGCCAGGACCATTGCCTGAACGTCCGACCAGAGGCTTGCGAACCGTTCCGCCCTGTACTTCGTGATCATAGCGCCGCACCACCTCTTCTTTGGAAGCGATAGAGGGGTGACGGAGCAGGGCCAGTAAGGTTGGAGCCAGCGAACTTTGAATATCCGTCTCCAGGCTGGTTGGTGCCTTGTTGCCTTTACTGGTCGCGGGACGTTGCCAGATAGCCGGTAGCGTCTTGGCTGGAATGCCGTGGTGGAGAAACTCCATATCCATATCGGCCACTACCTGTCCATCATAGGTCAGGGTCAAGCGATGATCGCCGGTAAAGGTACCCAGAATGCTGGCCTCAACCTCTTCAATCTCACAGATCTCCAGCAACTCATTCAGATGAGCTGGTGGAACCGCCAGGATCATACGTTCCTGCGCCTCTGAAAGCCAGATTTCCCAGGGGGCCAGTCCTTGATATTTGAGGGGAGCTTTGCTCAGTTCCACACGCGCTCCCGTCTCCTCTCCCATCTCACCAATCGCGGAAGAAAAGCCGCCCGCGCCACAGTCGGTGATGGCATGATAGAGGTGACGATCACGAGCCTGGATGATCACATCGGTGACTTTTTTCTCTGTGATCGGCGCGCCAATCTGGACCGCCGTTCCGGCCTGGGTATTAATCTCCAGGCTCATCTCGCCTGAAGAGAAGGTCGCACCGTGCACACCGTCGCGTCCCGTACGTCCACCGAGCGAGACGATCAGATCGCCGGGCTCAACGTTTCTGGGATGACTGCCGTGGGGCAGAATACCCAGACAACCGCAGAAGACCAGCGGATTGTAGGTATAGCCTGGATGATAGAGAATCGCACCATTGACGGTGGGAATACCCATCTTATTGCCATAATCGCGAATGCCGCTGACGACACCACTGGCGATACGGCGCGGCGCCAGGACACCGGCAGGTAGATCATCGGCAGGCGTATCAAGTGGACCGAAGCAGAGAATATCAGTATTGGCAATTGGCTGCGCTGAGACCCCGACAACGTCACGGATAACTCCGCCGACACCGGTATTTGCGCCACCAAAAGGCTCAATCGCTGATGGATGATTATGGGTCTCCACTTTAAAGGCCACATCCTGTGTCTCTGTCAGACGAACAATACCCGCATTATCGCTAAAGACCGAGACAAGCCAGTCCTGCTTGACCTGATCGGTCGCGCTCACAATATACTGCTTGAAGAGGCTGGAGATCGTCTCTTCCTTGACGGTATTGCCATTGTGATCGACTTCGCGATACTCCACGGTGGCCTTAAAGGTTTTATGCGAACAATGCTCCGACCATGTCTGTGCCAGGGTTTCTAGCTCAACATCGGTTGGTTCGCGCTGCGCCTCGCGATAATGTTGCTGAATGGTACGCATCTCTGCCAGATTGAGAGAGAGGAGTCCAGCGCGGCTGACTTCAAGCAATTGCTCATCGGTCATCGTAGAAATAAAAATAGTGCGTACAGCCGGATTAGCATTATCGATACTATCTGTATCGCTGCTTGCCTCGACCGGGGTCAGTTTGGGCAACTCTTGCGAGCGCACCTGCTGTTCCTGTGTTGTAGATAACGTATAGTGCTGGATAACAGGATTAAATAGAACGGCTTTGGCGATATAATGAGCCTCGCTTTCACTGAAGCGAGGATTTAAGATCGTACGGTGGCCGGTTTCGACATGGTCCAACCCGGAAATCCCTATCATTTGCGCGCTTGAGATAACGCTTTCTGCCAGCGTATCAGTTACGCCAGCATGAAAAAACACATCAACAGTATGGCCTGTTGCTGTATTCGCGTCATTCTGTGCATCCGTTGTAACCGTTGCCTGTTGTATGACAGGATTAACCAGAAGCTCTGCGAGCAACTGCTGTATCTGTTCATTACTCAGGTCTCCAGTGATACGGTAAAGTTGAGATGTATTAACAAGAGGTAGAGAGGGTGTGGCGGTCTGATCCGCCAGTGATGGAAGATGTTTTGATGGTAACTGTTGTATTTCATGAGCAATCTGGTGAGCGTGGACATCATAACGCTCAGCGGTTGCCCGTACTTCTATTTGGTGTAGTGTCACGTTCCTCTGGTCCTGGCTGGTTGCCCGGATGTTTGAATGAGTGACATCCGGGTGACTGCGAGTAATAGAATGTCCGTGCTGGTCTCATCCGCTGGGACAAGCCCATTGTAACATCTTTATTTCGGGAATGGCAAATTACCCATGTATTCAGGGCTCATCTATTCAGTAGCAACCACCCTTCATGGGTGGAGAGAACCGATCCTCTTGCACCTGGCTGCCATCTCAACCTTCAATGTTCATTGACGCGTCCCGAGGCGAGATTTGAGCGCGTCTCCACCCGTGAGAACTTATCCGAAAACGTGGAAGGAGATGATAGAATCAAGAACAAGGAAAGGAACACGAATCCCCCAAGCAAAGGAGAAACCAAGATGGCCCGAACCAAACCGTGGGAAGTCAGTGACCAATT
>NZ_BIXY01000147.1 GCF_008326305.1 Dictyobacter arantiisoli
CATCACCCTCCTTTTCGTGGTAGTATATCGCAGAAAGACAGGCTCCTTCTCACCCACCTCTGCAGATACGATGAGGGAAAACAGGGCCGGGTCTCGATGACGGAAAACCATACAGGCAGGGAGCTCTTGCTTCACCCCCATTTGTTGGAGTAGGTGCTGATGGGATCTGAGCCTACGGGTGCGTGTATCGTACGAGGAAGAGGAAAGCGCACCTCGGCTGCGGCCCTGGCACGCACCTACCCTTCTCCATCATCATTGCAGGTATGTGAACCATATTGGGGCACCCTCGAAATCAATCAAGCGGCTGGTCGTAGCATCCAATCGGACCGCCAAAGACTTCTGTAAGAATCTGCTCAGCTCGATGAGCCGCCGCTATCGAAAGATCATCCATGAAATATCCTTTCTGCCCAGTACTGTACACTGCATTATAGCGCCAACAGTGAGCAGAAAGTCAAGCCTGAACAATGCGATTTCAGCCTTTACTCAAACGGCTGATCCCAGCGTTCGCGATGGGCGATCTCTGCCAGAGGCTTGCGCTTCTTGGCACCCTTGCCAATATTTGCCACGGGATAACCAAAGGGCAGGATCGCCAGCACCTCGATATCGTCGGGAATGCCGAGCAGCGGATGAATCTGGGTCAGATTGTCAAAGCCGACCCAGTTGGAGCCGATGCCCTCTTCCCACGCCGTCAGGACCATGGATTGAATGGCGCGGCTGGCATCAGCAATGCCATAGGGGCTCTTTTCCAGGCCCACCACAATCGCTAGAGGAGCCTGAGCGATGTAAGGACCTGTACGGGCAAGCGGAGCCAGTTGACGCAAGGTATCCTTATTCTGGATCACGAGAAAATGCCACGGCTGACCATTCATACTACTGGCGCTCACATGCCCCGCCTCAACGATGCGATGCACAATAGCATCCGGGATCGGCTTATCCTGAAACTGGCGGACCGCCAGCACAGTACGAACAGCATCAAATACTTCCATCGTATCCTCTTTCTTAGACTCACTAACGCACCGCTGCCGCAAACACACACAATGATCCTTATAGTTAGCACCTTCAAGCGCCATATGCAGCGATGCCAATTCACTACCCCCAATAGCATACCACTTTTTCAATGCTTTTCAAGCACAAAATTACTTCTCACCGTAATATATATCAGATAGATAAGAAATACATATTATGCTATTCCAATGCAGAGATTAGAAATATCTCATGGGATATGTAGAAGCAAGTCAACAACACCCTGCATCTATGCAGAGATGACCTGTAGTGTATGCTCAGCAACACGCCAGGGCCAGGTCCAGCAATATTGATGGGCAATATGTTCGCATGCCTCATAACCCATATTTGCCGCCGCCACGAGGCTTTGTTTGAGAGATGCTGCTCCTGATGCGGGGATACAGGCATCGAGTTGTTGGAGTCGCTCTGGTGAGAGCATCTGCTCAATCCTCCAGGCTGCCGAGGTACTGCGCCACTCATCCAGCGCATTCGCCTCAAGACGCAGCAGCGCCAGCAAATTCTGCATCACTTCGCCATGAAAGGTCTGGCGTGCAAGCCATACCTGATCGCGCTTCCACTTGCTAAACATATAGAGCACATAGTACCAGAAATCGCCAGCGACCTGCTCAAACATGGAAGCGATATCTTCTGAAGGCAAGCGCAACGAACGCCCCACAATCTGTTGAACCGTTTCCGTTAAACGCCCACCGCTTCCCTCATAACAGATCATCGCCGCACTGTCAGATGGGCTATTCGGCCACGTCAGGATCTGCCCGATTTCTGCTTCAGGATAAAAGTTGAAGTCGACCCGCAGTGGAACAGGCTGTGCAGCATAAACCGTCCAGGGATGCCCGATACCTCCGCGATAGGCCAGTAAGAGTTCGCCAAACTGTGCCGCCCACTCCTTCCAGGCACGATTAAATGCCTCAAAATCCGCATCACGCACAAAGAGCGCCACATCGATATCCGACCACTCATCAGCCCGTCGATAGCTGCTAGAACCATAATCCACCAGTCCAACAATACGTTGATCCGTTCGCGCCACATCAACCAAACGCTGCAGCATCAAGCCACGTGTCACATATTCTGACATACGCACTAACCCTTTATAGACACCAAATAATTGAGCAAAAATTCATGCTACACTATTGGAATTACGCTCAGCATGTGAGGAGGTTGGATCTCACTTCTAGAGGAAAAAAGAGAACACAAATCTCATCCATATATTTGCAGCTTTTTGATAACTCGAACGACTTACTTATGAAGAGCTTAAAATATGCTTCCGTCGAGGGAGGAAATAAAATACGTGCTAGATTCTATCGAGTATGCACAGATTATACAAAAACTCTATACCCTTTATGCGACTGATCTTTTCACCTATTTGCGCTTATACAATACAGCACGCGAGGACGCTGAGGATCTCTTACTAGAAGTGTTTGTTGCTGCTCTGGAAAAAAAGGACTTCACGATTCTGAGTGAACAGCAGCAACGTGCCTGGTTGTTTCGGGTGGCCCGCAACAAGACCATTGATCGCTATCGCCATCAGGCTCGATGGCACTATGTGGCCCTGGATCAGGTCATGGAAGATCTTTTTGAGGATGACTCCCTCACTCCTGAACAGCGTGCCTTACGGCAAGAAGAGTTCGCCCAATTGAGAAGTACAGTCCAGCAGTTATCTGACCAACAACAGGAGGTACTGCATCTACGCTTTACCAATGAACTGCGTTGTGCCGATATCGCCATCATTCTGGGACTGCGTGAAAGCTCCGTTCGCGCACTCCTCTCACGCACACTCAAGCACTTGCGAGCCATTTATAAGGAGGGAACAAACCTATGACAGATCATCATGAGGAGTTTGCAGCAGGCACAATCGAAGAACAGCTTGACACACTCTTTCAAGTAGATGATACTGGAGCATCTTCCTTTCCTCAATCCGACAAGCGGCTCGTCCAGGATTTACACGCCTTATCCACATATACGCCTGACAGGCAAGCAGATCAGGCCTCAATTGATCGCGTGCTGCAACGACTACAACAGCGCCATGCTGCCAGTGCAGAGCAATCGGCAGACGCATCTAACATGCTCCCAATCCAACCTCACATCAAAAAACAAAACGATCAGAAAAGGATTATTCCTATGCAAAGAGCGTCCACTCCAAGGGTCAGAAGGCCCTGGCTTGAAGCCTTAGTAGCCATACTCATCATTGGGCTCTTCATCGGCCTGCTGGTGGTTTTCTTAAATATTTACCCTCATATGACTGGATCGCATCCAGAGATCATTCCAACGGCAGTCCCTACCCACAGTGCTATCCAGCAGCAGAGAACCCCAACAGTAACATCACCCTCAAAAACAGCTACCCCTGTATCAGCACAACTACCTGCCACGCAGACCAGTTGTCCCACCAGCGGGACAGCCCGCGCTGCTATCATGACCCCGCTTACAGCAACTAGCCATCGCGGCATCCTTTACCGTGAACAATCAGCCACAGCTACAGACACAGGGCAAATAAAACGCTATGATGTCACCACCGGCATCACAACAACCATTTTTACAGCCAATCCATCATCCGGGGTACTGGACATCGGCCCGGCATTAACGTCGGCTGAGGGACAATGGGTCGTATTCATGGCAATACAAGATGGCAATTATAGGCTTTACCTGATGCGATCCGATGGTCAAGAATTACAAACACTCTATTGTACTTCCGATCCATCTGTTGGCGTTGCATCCTGGTCCCCCAATCAGCACTATCTTATCCTTCAAACCACAGCAAAATATCATGTTGCAGCACATTTAACCTCAATCGATCTGACCAACGGCAACGTGCGAGAGATCCTGGAGGCTCCAAACGCAAAGGATGTTTCAGCTTTGCAAGTGATTGGTTGGGTCGGCAATACTGGTATCTATGTGCGTTACGCATGGAATTCAGGGGGTGTTACCTGTAACAACTATAGCCTGGCTCTCTTGAACGATGTGAGCAAAGATGTCAGTCAGCAAGGAAGTAACCTCCAGAGTATCCCACTCACCACGGATGCCCAATTACAGGTGCCATGGAAAACAGATACCCACTGTCATGATTTTTCGGTAAGCCCGGATGGCAGTCAGCTATTGTTTGATAACTATATGACGCCAGTTCCCACAAACGGAATGCAAGTGCCAGTTATCCCAACTGGGCCGAGTAACCTCAGCCTGCGCCCCATAGCAGGTGGAGATGAACAAATCTTCAATGATGCGCCAACCCATAATATTACCAGCGCTGGCTTTATTACAAATACCATGGTCTGGTTCGTCATTCAAAATCCTGCTCCGAACACTGACAAAAATGGCCTCTGGACAATGAATACAGATGGTACAAACTTAGTACATATAATAACAGAGCAAGCAGCCAATAATGTATCCTATGTTCCACAGCCATTTAGCCAGGATGGGCAAGAATTTACTCTGGACACAGATAACAAGCAGCAGCAAACGCTTGCATTTGGATCAACCAATGGAGGAACGATCACAACTTTTGCCACAACCCAGAGTCCCGAAATGTTCGTACTGATCGGCTGGGTTCAATTCTAATCCTGTTCAGAACAGAGACAATCGCCATGGATGTCAGGTTTCTCAGAGGAAAACCTGACATCCATGGTGTTACAGTTTTATCTGAACAACAAAAAAAGATGAACATGCTACAATGACAATGAAATCAAGTACAAGGTTAAGGTTACCATTAGATAGAACAGGAGACAGCGAAATATGAGTACTTCAGAGAAGATTGATGGGCTACCGACAGCCGAGGGGATCGTGAGCAGGCGCAGTCCACATTCGATACAGAAGACGTTAGAGCTGTTCAAGCAGAGCATACCGGGACATAGTTTGACGCTCTTTGCACATATCGATCATAGCGCAGAGGCCAGACGCGCCGGCCTGGAGATGCGCGAAACCCACGTCCTGATCTTCGGCAGTCCCAAAGCAGGCACACCATTAATGATCACCTCTCCGCTAATCGCCCTTGACCTGCCCCTCAAGCTCCTGATCTGGCAGGACGAACACGATCAAGTCTGGGTGAGTTCCACTAATCCCACCTATCTCAGCGCCCGCTACGCCATTCCTCAGAACCTCATCAAAAACATCGCAGGCGCAGATGCCCTGATCGAACAAACGATCCAGCATTAAGGTACCGAAAAACGCTGATACGTCAGCAATATTCGCATTTACGATGTTTAATGCAGGAGTTTTATGGCAAATATAACGTATTATACGGGAGATATCTTCACATCCAGGGCACAGGTGATTGTGAATCCGGTCAATTGTCGGGGCCATATGGGCAAGGGGTTGGCTCTGGCATTCAAACAAAGATTTCCAGAGATGTTCACGTCTTATCAACAGGATTGTCAGGAGGGGAAATTGCGTATCGGTCAGCCAACTCTGTATACGGTCAGCACACCCTGGATACTCAATTTCCCCACGAAAGATCATTGGCGCGGCGACTCCAAAATCGCCTATCTTGAGCAAGGTCTTCAATATTTTGTCGCCTATTACAAAGAGCTTGAGATCACAAGCATTGCCTTTCCCCGGTTGGGGGCAGGATTGGGGGCAGGCTGTCATGGAGCGCCGTGGGGCCGCTGATGGCCGAGATACTCGGCCAGATCGATATCGCTGTGGATATCTATATCACCGAAGAAGATCGAGAATATTTCCCGACCCAATCCTGATCGCTTGCTTCATTGATGATGATCTCTTCCCGCTAGCATTATGGGCGGGTTGGTTGCAGGTCCTTCACGCTTTCGGGGATGGCTATCGGAGATTGACGCTCGCTTCCACGGACGAAGAAGATGGTTACCAGCACGGCAAGTGCGTCAAAGATGGCACAGGCGATGATGGCCGCCACAAAGCCTCCTGTCAATGCGCTTCTGGCCTCCCTACCACTTTGCATCAGTCCAGCCGTCTGCGCAGCGGCTATGGCGGTGGCAATCGCCAGGATCAGGCCGGAGCCGACCTGCATGGTGGTATTGAAGAGACCCATCGTCGCTGACGCCGGTTGTGGCGACGATGACGACGGTCGCAAAGGCGATACCCATGCCCAATCCAACTACGAGCATGCCCGGCAGCAGCGTGCCGACATAACTACCGGTCGCGGATAGTCCCAGAAAGAGGAGTAGTCCGATGATCGTCAGAATAAGTCCTATCAGCAGCAGTGGTTTGGCCCCAACACGCGTGATAAGCCGTGAGGAGGCGTTCGAGAAGATCAGGATCACACAGGCCAGCGGCAAAAAGGCCAGTCCGGTCTGGATGGCTGAATAGCCAAGCACTTTCTGCATATACAGGGTCAGGATGAAAACAAGGGCACCAAACACGCCGGGCGCAATAAAGTTGACCAGATTGGCTCCGGTGACGGTTGGCAGTCGAAACAGGCTCAGGCGGATCAAAGGAGAACTTGAGTGTGCCTCAAGCAGGACAAATGTGACCAGCAAGATCACTGCCGCCAGCAGCAATCCCAGCGTGGACAACGAGGTCCAGCCCAGATCATTGCCGCGTGCCAGCGCATAGACCAGGATCACCAATCCCGCAGTAACAAGGACCGCCCCCAGCACATCCAGACGCCGCTGCTCAGAATGCACACGGCTCTCAGCCAGCAACAAAGGTCCCAGAATCAAAGCAATCAATCCCAACGGCACATTCACAAACATCACCCAGCGCCAGCCCGGACCGGCAGTGAGAAGACCACCGAGAATGGCTCCAATGGCAAAGCCAAGCGAGGCCATCGCTCCCATCAAGCCAAAGGCCTTATTGCGCTCCGGCCCTTCCGCGAAGTTTGTCGTAATCAACGAGAGCGAGGTTGGAGCAATCAACGCAGCCCCAAGTCCTTGCACGGCACGTGAAACAATCAACCAGACACCAGAAATAGCCAGCCCCCCGGCAAACGAAGCCAGCGAGAACAGAAATAATCCGATCATAAACAGCTTACGCCGGCCATAGAGATCTCCCATCCGACCACCCAGCATCAGAAAACCACCAAAGGTCAGCGAATACGCACTCACAATCCATTGTAGATTCTGGGTGGAGAGCCCTAAATCCTTTTGTACCGACGGCAAGGCGATATTCACAATTGAAAAATCGAGCACCACCATAATCTGGGCCAGACATAAAAGCACCAGAATAAATGCTTCACGACGCTTATCCGTAACACCAACAGCCATTAAGCCTCCAATAATTCCATAGCCTCAGAGCTTCTATATTCATACATCTCTCTACATTTAGTAAGCAAAGAGCGCCTCAATTTATTCCATCCTAACAAACAACCTGCTTTTATAGAGCAACTTCACAGTATCTATCCATTAAATAAGGAGAATTCACCACAATTTGGTCCGTGCCCCTGACACTCCCTGAACGGAGGACGTGGGCACGAAGCGCAGTGCAGGCCCGTGCTCCGTCCATCGTACGAACATCTCTCTCCAAGGCTCTGGAATATCCCCAAGCACGATGTTGGTTCCACCCAAAACCCTGGGTCGAGAAAAAAGAGAGTTTCCAGTTGTGGTAGGATATAAAAAACCCATCCAACCCACAGAAAGGAAACTCTTATGCATATTCAAGTATCGCTCACGGTCGAC
>NZ_BIXY01000148.1 GCF_008326305.1 Dictyobacter arantiisoli
CGGCTCTCTCGCGATCACGAGGGCTTGCCCGAAAGTTCGGAGGCGTTTATCAGAATCGCCTCCTGCCATCGCCTCTTGACCAAGCTCGCGCCTGCATACCCATCGTGATGGGAATCAAACACTATCTTAGACAGTGTTTGATTCCCATGCTCTTCGCCATCCTGGTGCATGAGTTTTCGCACCTGCGGTGCTCAAAACTGTTTTTAGTGTGTGGTGCAGAAAAGGTGCTATGCACCTTTTCTGCACCACACACTAAAAAGGGCGCAGGCGCGCAGGCGCCTGCCAGCAAGTGAGCAGCAAGATCCCGATGAGAGTGGGAATCAAACACTTTGTTACAAAGTGTTTGTTTCCCATGCTCTTCGCCATCCTGGCGCATGAGTTTTCGCACCAATGGTGCTCAAACAGATTTTTATTATGTGATGTAGAAAAGGTTCGAAGAACCTTTTCTACATCACATAATAAAAAGGGCGCAGGCGCGCAGGCGCCTGCCAGCAGGTGAGCAGCAAGATCCCGATGGTGATGGGAAACAAACGCTTTGTTAGAGTGTGTCGGACTCCCATGCTTGCTTGTCAGGCTTATTCAGAGACGGCTAACGCAATCTCATCTTCTTCACTATCGACGACATGGAGCAGGGCGAGCGATGGAATCCAAAGATCAGCTTTACCCGGTTCCGTGTGTGGATAGGTTGCTCCTACCGCAATGCTGGGAATATGCGCAGCATGGGCCGCTTCAACGCCCGGTATGGTATCCTCGATAATCAGACAATCTTCAGCATCGGCATTCATCATTGCCGCGCCTTTAAGATAGCCTTCTGGATGCGGTTTGCCTTTTGTGACATCATTGCCAGAGATGAGGAAGCGGGGCAATGGAAGCTTGGCGGCGCGTAGACGTGCTCGCGCCAGAGTGGCCGGGCCAGATGTCACAATTGCCCACTGTTCAGGAGCGAGTTGATTGAGCAATTCTTTTGCCCCTGGCATTGCCACAACGTCTCTGGTATCTAACGTTTGCATGTCATTGAGATAGCGTGCCTCAAGCTCTGCGGGTAACGCAGGAGCTAATTCAGGAATCGAATCGATGGTGCGTCGACCATGGATGTGACTGAGCACATGGGTAACATCCAGTTGATGACGCCTGGCCCATTCGCTCCAGTGGCGCTCGACATTGGCTATCGAATCAACAAGAACTCCATCGAGATCAAAGAGCACTACACGGCAAGTTAAAATTTTTACATCTTTATTTTTTTTTGTCATAGGTAAGTATACTTTAGTAATCCTTTCCTGTATTCCTGTAAAATATCAGTTCCACTGCATATGCCATACTGGTTTATTCCCTGCGAATTGATAGTGTTTCTCTCTGCATTACAAGCTCGCTTTATTAAGCGGGCGCCCAGAGGTAGGTTTGAATGCGACAGCATTCGCGAAAGCCGATTTTTGTATAGACTTTGTACCCGGCTTCAGATGCCTGTAGTACGCCGATATTGTATCCCGCCTCGCGTGCCAGTAACAACGGCGCGATAGAGATCGCAGTCCCGATCCCTTGCCGTTGTGCTTCTGGCAACGTCCCGACTGAAAAAAGTCCAGCCACGCCAGCACCCAGAAAGAGTGAGGAGGTTGCGATAGCTTTCCCATTCAGGCGGCCCAGAAAGCGGCGGTAGGGGCGATCCTGGCCCCAGCCCAGGCATTGTTCAAATCTTCCATACTCGGAGTCAAATGCGACCGGTTCACCTCCAAAGGCGATAGACGAGACATGAATCCATTCTTGTAGTGCATTCGAGCTTGCCACCTCTTCAATATTGAAATGTTCAGGAACTGGGATATCCGTGAGTGTAGATGGAAGCAAGGATAAATCCAGCGCCATTCCTGGCTCTGCCCCATTATTTATCAGACCATGTTGATCAAGATACATTGGCAGGCTGGTTGGCCTGGCATCCGGAAAGAGATACCAGAGCATGGGTATAGCGCGTTCTTTAAACGGTTGCATGATCTCATGAATGCGTGTTTTGATCTGCTGCTCATCTATGTGTGCAGACATAACAACATTTAACGATGGCTGAAGAATGCCGGTAATGGCTGCGATGTGATCAACGTTTTTGTATGCCTCCGCTCCAGGAATACAGCTACAAAATAGAATAAATTCAATGAGATTTTCTTCCATCGCCTTGACGACCCCTGGGTAGGTCACCTGTTGAAGGATATCGCTACATATGCCCATTCAGCAATCCTTTAATACTATGCGTTTTGATCGTTGCCGTTTACTCTGATGAGCTTCAGCTTCACTCATTATGTACATGCGGCGTTGCTGGTTTGCACCGGAACTGGGTTGTGGTATGTCCGAAATGCATTTCCTGGTTCACTACTGTGTTTATTTCATCCTATCATGTTTGTTCCGGTACAGGCAAGAGGGATTCTGACAGTATACATACTATTTTATTGTAATAGATGGTCAAAAAGACATCATTGTATCCCTTGAATACACTTGTTAACTGTAGTATCATTGAAGATAGTATTGTCTTATGTAAATCCCGAAAAAATTCGCTGGTCATTCCCATTTCTCTATCAAAGTGTTTGCTTCCCATGGTCTTCGCCATCCTGGCGCGCCCACCTGTGGGTGAGCCACAAAAACCCGATGGGAGTGGGAATCAAACACTTTGTTAAACATAAAGAGGTTCTTTCATTAATACCAGGGAAAAAACTTTATACAGAGAGTGTAGAGAAAAGAGTTTTGTTTAAGAAATTTCTTCACTCTGTGTTATGATGTATCTGATAACTCTGGAATAGGATACGCATCTTACACGCAACGACTTTTTCGCGTTAAGGATGAGTGGTTGTTCGTTATATAAGATATCAAGGGGTATGTCATCTTAGATCGACCGTGTTGTTGGCTACAGCACTAGGTACCTTCTGAAGGTATGCAATAGGATATATCTATGGCAAATACTGTAATGCATGAAATTTCATTTTCTTTTGACCAGCCTGATCAAGTATTGAATTCCTTGCTCAAGCTTCTACAACAAAGGCTAAGACAGCCCCTGGCGACAAAAACATCAAAGGAGATGACGGTTCGTAACGCTCTTACAGTCCTGATCGTTGATGGCTATCAGGAGCGTGCCCAATATGTTGGTGGCCTCCTTACCGCTGTCGGATACCGATCTGTAATTGTATCTAATGAATTGGATGCATTTACGTCATTTCTGCAAGGGAGCTTTCTACCACTGGCAATTATACTGGGACAAGAAGAGGTTTCCAATCGTTTATTTATACAGCGTTTAGTGCAACAACTAGTGCAACGCTTTGATTGGGAACCCCTTCTGGTGCGTTTGCATAGCACTCAACAATCCTTTTTTGCACCCCAGCCACCCCAACAAAACCCATATACGCCATTACCTCAGGCAACGCAGCCATCCCAACAAAATCCATATATGCCATTACCTCAGGCAACGCAGCCATCTCAACCTTTGTTCTCTCTGCCATCCCAGCATATGACACGGCCTCTGGCGCCCACAAGTAATCAGGACCCGGCGTCACGTGGGGCAAGTAGTCCTAACTGGGCTTCATCGAACGATATCTATGAAGCAGCTACGTCATCCACCAATAGTGGACCTCTGGCAAATGGCCCTCTTTCTCGTTTTCCACCTGCTCCCGTGGATTTTTCAGTGCCCTATGTAGCACCGACGGTAGAGCCGAGTACAACTGCATCTACTGGACCATCTAACCGTATTCCATGGGATGATGCAGCTCGGGTTGCGCCGGAGGTGAAAAAAGAGCCGGTAGCCGATAAAACGGAGCCCGTTAAAAAGAAGGTATATCTGGATGGACAAAGTCTGGGACGTTACCAGATTCGGGCCCGTCTGGGTAGCAGCTCGTATAGTGAGGTGTATCGCACCTACGATCGTTTACGTGAGCAAGAGAGCGCGCTCAAAGCGATTCAGGTAGATATTGTGCCCTTTGAAATGATGAAGGAATCTCTCGAAGAGGTGACCGTCTTTCAGCAAGAGGCCGAGTTATTAGGTCCGCTGCAGCACCCTCATATTTTACCAGTCTCAAATTGCGGTAAATCATATATCAGTGGTAATAACTTCATCTATAAAAACATGCCTTTTTGTGCTGAGGGATCTCTGGCGAGTTGGTTGCGGCGCAATGGGGGCAATGGCACCTTTGCGCTAAAAGATGCCTTACCGATTATTCTTCAGCTCGCGGATGCCTTACAATTTGCCCATAATTATCAGGTGACGTATCAAAATTTTAAGCTGACAAATATTCTTGTATTGAATCAAGCCAAGCGTATCAACAAGTTGGAAGTCGCATTATCCGATTTCTCGGTCGTTCAAGACGGTTCTTTTTTTTCGAAGCTGCCTGAAGGCTTGCCATATGTAGCTCCCGAACGCTGGGAGTACACCGTCTATCCCGCCTCTGATCAATATGGCTTTGCGGCTATCGTATACGAGCTGTTGACGGGGCGTCCACCATTTCAGGGGGCGTCTGAGCATATCATGAAGATTCTGCATACAACCAGATTAGCGCAACCACCATCTTCCCTGAATCCCAAGTTATCGAAATCTGTGGATGCTGTCCTGGCAACTGCTTTAGCGAAAAGGCCTGGGGATCGCTTTGGCTCGATTTCTCTCTTTGTACAAACCCTTCAACGCTGTTGAGCTTACGTAAGGTTGCCTGTTATCTGGTAACAATACCTGTGAAAAATTTTAATGAGATAGACAGAAGGGGGAGATAGAGCGGGGCTTCCTATCATAGCTCTTCTGTTTTTGCATCGTGTGTCTGATTGTTTTATTGGATAAAAGCGCCTGTTAATGCCTCTATATAGCGGTTTGCAGATTTCTTGACGACGCTATCAGCCTGTTCCTGAACGACAGAATCAGCCCATCCTCCATAGAGCATGGAAAACTGATAGGGCGCAACGGCATCTCGTATGCGCTGTATCTCGTGCGCAGGTAGAGGAATGTTATTAGGATAACTGTACATGAAGCTGACCCATTGATGGTCTGCGACGACCTGTATTGTATCGCCAGTGAGTAGGATGCCTTTTCCTTGCGTTCCCTGCGACCAATGAAGCACTGTACTGCCAGGAAAGTGTCCTCCCAGTCGGAGCAAGGTGACTGTATCCAATAAGCGCTGTGTCTCACCTGACCAGAAAGTAATCTGGTCATCTGGGCGCATGACCCAGTTCCGATCTGCTGTATGGAGATAGATCGGTGCATGAAAGTATCTTGCCCACTCAATCATGCTGCTATAGAAATGAGGATGTGAGATGGCTATCGCCTGGATACCACCTGACTCGTTCAGAAAGGCTTTTGTGCGATCATCGAGCAGTGTAATACAATCCCAGAGAATATTTCCTTGCCCGGTACGTAGGAACAGTGCTCGCTGTCCAATGGCAAATTTGGGTTGTGTACCGATACCAATCAATTGGGAATCATAGTGTTGTAGTTCATTGCGCATCCCCTGGGCGTGCATTTTTGCCAGCGTTGTCCAGATTTGTCCTCCTGGCGCCACATATTGTCGTTGATCGGTACAAATAGGGCAAAATTCAGGTGGGGTGGGACTGGCAGTGAACTGAGTACCACAGGTGACGCAAATCCAATTGGTTAACATGTTTTTCTTTCCCCGTGTTTTCGCCAAACGTAGTTGGTTTTGCTATTAATACGAAAAAGCGGATGTCTTTTTAGACATCCGCCAGGAAATTGATCCGTTTACTTTATAAACTGATGACCATACATACGTACCTTTTATACTTATGCAGGAGTTAATTCACCCTCCGTGGTACCAGTCAATAGCTTATTTAAGGTTTCGCGTTTAATACGATAGGCCTGACGCTCATTGACGTGTGGCAAAATGATTGCCTCTAATGCTCCCTGTTTTACCCAACGTCGGACAGTCGTATCATCTACCCGCAGGATGTCCGCAACTTCTGATACTGTTAATAGCTCGCTCATCTGGTTTTTTCTCCTTATGTTTTTTGTTAATTGCATACCGTACGCTACGGCGCGTTATTCAATAACAGAATTAGTAAAAAAATGTTCTGCCAATGAATAAAGTATGTTGTTTTTGTGTTTATATTGTAGTACAAGAAAACACATTTGTAAAGATCTATCTATAGAAATAGGAAATATTTCGTAAGAAACGATCTATTGTTATAGTGTTTGCATTACTGACCTTATGAACATTAGCGGCAATGGCACACGAAATTTGATTGTTCTTCACGAAGTCAGGCAATTTATGCTTTCGCATATGTATACGTTTCAATTGTGAAAAGTGAGACAAGAATCATACAATCAGGCTACGTGCGTTTGAAAGAAAGTAATTTGTAAATGATAAAAATGGTTGGATGAAAGTCGACATGCATTGTAATTCTTTTACGCTGCTTGTTGAGGAAAAACTCTTCTGCAAAAAAACGTTCCAGTTTGAGTTTTTTTTGTTTATGGTCAGACTATTATTCTGTAACCCAAAAATATTATAATAGAATCGAGTATGGACGCTTGCGAGGCTTCTCTCCTGGATGTTACCTGCCGTATCTGGTTCGTGACATGTGGTGTCTCGACGTTTTTGAGAAAGTGAAATTTAAATACCTATGCAGCAACACTTCAATGAACAAATCGATGCGAAGCGACGGGAAAATTCGATAATTCATCTGCTCTACACACTGCAACGCTGGATTTTTAGGCTGTATCTAAGCATCGTTGGCTTGCTTGTGTTGGTGTTAATAAGTGGTTTTATTGCCATGAAAACGTCCTGGGGCTCGCTGATTCTGAGTGGGACATTACCCTGGAAATTTATCCTTCCCGCTGCGCTCGTGATTGGCTTCTGCTTTATTTTTACTGATACGTTTGTTCAGGGCAAGGAAGAGCGTTGGTTCAGGCGCTATGGCACCGAGGTGATGGCGACCGTAACGGATTTCCGCGAAATCCATAATTCGCGCTGGCGGCGTTTCTTCTTGAGCGGCAACGAGTTTCTTGTGATATTGTATTGGACATCACCTGAAACCGAGCAAGTCTATGAGTATACGCGCCGGGTACGCGATAGTAATTTGCCTGCTAAGGGCGCATTGTTGCCTGTGATTATCGATTATACTAATCCAAATGCTTACTGGCGAGAAGATTATAAGCACACTGTTTTGTAAATCCCAGTAGTACCTTTCCCACTATTAATCTTTCTTTAAGCTGAGACTGCTATCATAATCATTAATCCTCATGTTTGGATTCTCGTCCTTGCCTGTAGGCAGGCGCTCATGTGCTTGTGCTTTTTTAGAGTGTTTGATTCCCATGCTCACTACGATCTCTGTGCATGAGTTTTCGCACCTGCGGTGCTCAAAAGGGTTTTAGTGTGTGGTGCAGAATAGGTGCGAAGCACCTATTCTGCACCACACACTAAAAAAGGCGTGGGCGCGTCAGCGCCCACCTGTGGGTGAGCCACAAAAATCCGATGGTATTGGGAAGCAAACACTTTGTATGAGTGTGTCAGCCTCCCGTGGTCTCCACGGTCTCTGTGCATGCGTTTTCGCACCTGCGGTGCTCAAACATCTTTTTAGTGTGTAGTGCAGGAAAGGTGCACAGCACCTTTCCTG
>NZ_BIXY01000149.1 GCF_008326305.1 Dictyobacter arantiisoli
AGCAAGATATCGACTCAAGGTGGAGCGATGGGGCAGCTTGCTGCGACCAAAGAGGGCCATAAAGGCCGATGCAAACGGCAGCAGCCGCTCGTAAAACGCGAGTAGGGTGGGTTCTGCACTCACAGCGTAGCCGAGAAGGACGGCAACAACATCAATGAGCTCATAGGTCCCGAAGCGCGCACGCGCAAAACGAACCTGCTCCTCAATGAGCTTGAGGACGCCTGATGAGGTCAAGACCTGCGCCACAATGGCGACCTCGCCAAACCAGTTGGGAACGGAGGGCCGATCTTCTGATGCGCTCTGGAGATGGACGGATGGATGTGTCATACTACCTGTATTCTCCTGAGAAGTAGGATTGGATCATTTTCTTCTTCTAAGGAGACATATATTTGCCTGGTTTGGCAAGGATTTTTCCCTCTTTTATCCGTTTGTACTTATGCTACTCGCTTGTTGTTATCATCTCGTTGCGCATCCCGTGGGTAACTACATAGTCTAGAGAACTATAAACAGCTGCAAAAGATACTTGCTTTATGCATGATAGTGCTGTGATACATCAACAGCTTACTACAACAAGGAGAAAACGCATGAGTAACTTACCAATGGACACATTCAATCGCGAGGTAGTCACGATCGACCGTGAATTGAAGAAGCTTGAAACGCAGGATGGTCCCGTTACCGGTTATGATCTCATCGCAAAATGGAATATCACATATGCGAAAATTTCGCATGTGTTAAACAAGCTCCATGCCTTTGCTTTGGAGATGGACATGTATGGAAAGGTTGCACCAATGCTCTATGAACTACAACAACGTGTCGAGCGGCTTCCTTATGTTCCAGATATTCGTGATGTGACACGCGCCCAAAACGTGCTGGCACTCTCGCCTTCAATTGTTGTTACTGAGGATGTGCAGCCTGATAAGCAAGAGCCTGAACTTAAACGAGTAACCGTCGTGCAGAATGATGGAGCCATTCTTTTTGATCAAGATTTTCTCCCGACGGGCATTCAAAAAGGGGCTCTTCCAGCCTGGGATGCTCCCACATCACCAACAACACCATCACTTCCTCTGCCACAAATCTGGGATGATCTCACGAAAGCAATTTCGGGGAAGTACATTCTTGCCTATGATTTTGTATTGATCCAAATGCAATTAGAAGTGACTGCACTACGTTTCCAGCTTCCTATTCCAGTGCTGATTGGAGAGTCCATTTTAGATTTGTACTTTGCATACCACGGAACCAATGTCCTTCCGACCATAGACGAGCCAGGAGGCGCGTTTCCGATCCCAACGGCCTTCTATAATCAGCTCGGTGCACCTTTTTCACGGGACGCCTCTTACACGCCCGTAGAACGTGCAGCACGCATTCTCCATATCCTCCAGGGAATAGCAAATTGCACACTTACGACGCCATCACAGCCCAATGAATAGTGGCAATAAAGAAAGAAGAAGGCAACCAATGCAAGAACCATCAGGCTCAACCCCAGCATCGACTCTGCTCACGATACCGCAGGTGGCAGCCTACCTCGACATCTCTAGGGGTCAAGTTTACAAGCTCATATATAGTGGCTTGCCTACGATTAATTTGGGACGTTTAGTGCGCATCCACAAGGAGACCCTGGACACCTGGTTAAAGGATCAAGAACAAGACATTCATCACGTGTAATACTTGCTCGTCTGCATGGCGAGAGACGTATGTCCTGTCATGCAGACATGCTACATAGATTGTTTCTTTCAGGGAAAGGATTGACGCTATGGAACCATATGTAAATGAAGATTACCCCCATCTTCAGAATGTGCTCTCGCACCTGAATCATGTTCGGAAATCATCACGCGGCTGGATAGCCTGCTGTCCTGCTCACAATGATCGCCATCCTAGCTTGAGCATTGCTCTTGGCAAAGAAGATAAAGTGTTACTCAATTGCCATGCAGGTTGCCCGATTGAGAATGTTCTCGAGACAGTGGGTCTCACGATGTCAGATCTCTTCCCAACGTCTTCTTTATCGACATCCAAACGGCAACCACGCCCGGGAATCACGCTTCTGGACTTTTCCCAGGATAAAATGCTCCATTGGCGATTTCTTATCAACCAGGGTATCGTCGAGGAACCGGGCCGAGGTTTGCGTATTCCCTACTATAAAGAGGATGGTACGCTTGCGTTGCGCCATCGTATCCGGAGCTCATTGGTTGCCAAAGAGGGTTCCTGGTGGACAAAGGACCCTGGAGAGATCATTCCCTATGGATTAGAACAGTTGGAGAAAGCCCGAGAAGAGGAATACCTCATTCTTGTCGAAGGCGAGACGGATCGTCTCACCTTGCTGTATCACGGTTACCATGCACTTGGAATTCCCGGGTCAGAGATGGTCAAGACAACACTGGCATCTTCCTACCTCAGGGGAATTACCAAACTCTACATCATGCAAGAACCAGACAAAGCGGGTCAACAGTTTGTTGATGCCATTGCCGAGTTGTTACAGTCATGGGATTGGAATGGCGCGGCCTCGGTCGTCACACTGCCCGATGCAAAAGATCCAAATGAGTTACATAAACGTGATTGGAAAGCGTTTAAAACCGTTTTTCAGCAGGCACTCGATCATGCACTGCCACTGTTTCAACCATCGGTACCCGAGACGACTCCAGTACCCTTATCAGAGCAAGACCTCACAGCACCATTTTCGCTTCAGCAATTGCTCCAGTCCCCATTCTCCCCGCTTCATTGGATCGTTCCCAACTTGATTTCAGAGGGGCTACTTTTGCTGGTCGGCAAGCCAAAACAAGGGAAAAGCTGGTTCGCACTTCAATTGGCGATTGCCGTTGCGTCAGGAGGAACGCTGTTTGGGTCCTATACAGCAAACCAGAGCGATGTCTTGTACCTGGCCCTGGAAGATACACCCCAACGCTTACAGGCGCGCGCAAAGCAGTTGCTTGCAACGATGGAGACCATGCCTACCCGACTAGAATTTGCGGTACAACACACACGCTTAGATCCAGCAGGTCTGGCTGAGCTTGAAGCGTACACACAAGCACATCCTAAACTGGGTCTCGTCATCATTGACACGTGGGCCAAACTGGCCCCAATGACACCGCCACGAGCACGGACGCAATATGAGATGGACTATGCAGCCCTGGCTCCACTCAAACAGCTCGCCGATACGCATCATCTCTCGATGCTGGTCATCCATCATTTACGCAAATCATCAGGGCAGGATATTCTCGACCAGATTACTGGATCAACAGGATTAACCGGAGCGATGGATGAAATCCTCTTGCTCAAACGTGAACGAGAACGGGACGAGGCAACCTTGTTCATCACGGGACGAGACATCCAGGAACAAATGCTTTCGCTCACGTTTCATACAACAACTGCCCAATGGACCCTGGCAGAAACGGAAAGTGAAACACACGAAAGGGAAGAGGCATGACACAACACCAACATCCACGCCTTGATGCATTTGTCTCATTAGCATGGTATGACACGCTTTTACGTTTCATCACCAACTTTATTGCCAAGACCTCAGAGCTTCTGCTGGCAGCCGGACTGGTTGTCAGTAGCGCCAACTTTCTCACAGATGGAGCCATTCTAGGAACCACGACAGCAGCATCACAGGCATGGGCCTGGGCGCAAGCGCTTGCGATAGATTCCAGCCTGGCCATCTCCTTTTATCACGTCTTGTTGTGTGTGAAACAACGAGATTGGGTCAAGTGCATACTCTACAGTCTGCTCACCGCTCTTCTGGCACTGGTTGCGGGCACGCTCACAAACATTGACATTTTCAGCCACGCTATGCATGTACCAATAAATCACGCGGTGTCATTGATGGGACTCAATGTCGAAATGCTGAGCAGCTTGCGCTCAATCGCCGTCGTTGGTTTTGTGTTGATGAGCCGCCTGCGGGACGTATCCTTCAAAGACTTCGCAGCCTCAGAATTAGAGACACATCCATCAAAAGATGAGCCAGGAGAATCCCATCAACGAAACCAAGAAACACAACTGCAAGAACGTTCACAAGGTACTGGATCTCCTCACTTTACGATTGAAGATGTGGCGCTGCTCGTGCAGGTACTGGCACGATCAGATGGGGCACTGCGTACCCACATCACCATGGAGCCAGATACGGCGCAAGCTGATCGGGCATCTATTGGTGGAGCCTCACCACCTCACCAACTGGATCAGACAAGGGCGCAGAGCGGAGCCACGACGATGGATCGAACGCCCGGTCAAACAACTCCGCCGGTATCAGATCCACCTCACCAGGAACATCTCAGTGAGCCATCGATGGCACCAGATCCAGTACTGGCGCCACAGCACCACTCGACAGTGACACCAGATCCGTCTGTAGAGCAACCAGGACAAATCCAGCAAGAGCCAGATCCAATTTCTACCCGGCAGCGCCATCACGTCATAGAGCCAGATCCAACGGATCCAGACACTGTGCAGAAGAGTCGAGAGGAACGTCTGACACTTGCCTATCAGGAACTCAGAGCGCAAGGCCATCACAAGATTTCAGGACGAATACTTGCAGAGCGGGCTCATATGCACCGGTCATTCTGTACAGAATGGCTACGTACACATCAGCAGACCCCATCAGCCAGTGAAACGAATGCCATCCCGCAGGCAGAACCAGGCATTGAAGATTCAGAGCAGGAGGATCAAGAAGAAGAACCACTCTAAGCGCACGACACCATGCAGGTCCGCGTACAGGGATAACTATCCCCCGGTTTTCTCCCCGACACACAAAACGGGAGGATACACGCTCCATCGCAGAGATGTACCAGTCCATCAACACCTGAAACAAGGTACGCCGAGGGCATAACCCAGTAGGGAGGCACCTGACCCCTTCCATTCTCTTACCGGTTAACGATTATTGAACTTTCTACCAACCATAGACACAGCATTCACGATCTCGATGACAGACACATCGGGAGAAAGGACCACACCATGAAAGAACCAATACCACACAAAGATAAACCAGTACGCAAAACGCGTTCAGACAAAGGGCATCCACAGCTTACCTCACGTGATGAAGATGTACTTCGTCTGATCGGCGAGCAAACAGCCTACCGTTTTGATCAGTTACAGGGCCTGCTCGCGCGCCATCCTGAGTCCCAATCACAGGATCCAGACGTTCTCTCAGAATCACGCACTCGCGAAATCATTGAACGCTGGAAGATACTGGGTCTGGCAACCTATCAGAAGATCCATTATGACACTCCTGGTTGGATTAGCCTGACAAGAAAGGGCCTCTACCATTGCAATCTTTCTTTACGTTTCATTGATCCACGCCACTCGGACCTGGAGCATCTTTTCTGGATCAATGAAACCCGGATCATGATTGAAGAAACCTATGGATCTTGTCCTGGCTTTCAATGGGAAAGTGAGCGCCAGTACCATGTCACCCGAGACCGATTGAAAGCCCAACAGAGACAAGATCCAGATCTCTGGCTTCCACATGAATATCGGGGGAACCATCTGCCAGATGCCTTGCTCCAGTACCATCTGAAAGACGAGCCAGAGACACCAACCATAACCAGTGCTATTGAGGTGGAACTTTCAGAGAAGTCCTACGCTACCTGGAAGAAGATCTTTCTGGAGCTAATACGTTTCTTCACAAATGCTCATTACTATGTGGATCCGAGTATCAAATCAATGTTCACCAAGGCATTGAATAAATTTCAGAACGAAGACCCCGCCTTTGATGAGCCGAACAAAGAGCAGAGGCAATACATTTATATCCACGACCTAGAACAGCGCTTATAAATTGTCTCATCAATCTCCATCTCGCCAATCTAGAGTACTCTTCAATACCCGTTCCATAAGAAAAAAATCGTGAAAGACTGGTATACAGCGAGACCATCGTGTATCATAGAAAGAGCGCTCGTAATAGACCTGGTAGACGGAGCAAAGCTGGAGAAACAAAGCTCAATCACACAGAGTCATGCGATGAACCTATCTCCAGCTTCAGACTTACCGCAGCACAACAGCCACATAGATCTAAGAGAGGAATACGAACTATGGGTAAACGAGCAAACGGTGAAGGAACCGTCTACCAACGCAAAGATGGACGATGGGTCGCCACCATCACCATAGAACAGGGCAAACGCAAATATCTGTACTTCAAAACACAAAAGGAGGCGATTAAAGCAGCCAGAGAAACGAATAACCTGAAAGATCAGGGGCTATTGCTTACAGGAGAAGATCAAACTATAGAGCTCTTTCTCCGAACCTGGCTTGAGGATACGGCACAACCACGTTTGCGTGAACGCACCTACATTCGCTATCGAGGACTGATAGAGAATCACATCATACCAGCGATCGGGAAAGTGAAGCTACAGAAACTGATGCCACAGCATCTCCAACGGTTATACAACGAGAAACGGAAAGAGGGATATGCCCCTCAGACCATCAAACATATTCATCGGGTCCTTCACCGAGCGTTTCATGATGCGCTCCGCTGGAGTCTGATTACACACAATGTCTGTGATGCGGTTGATGCGCCACGAGTGCCCCGACATGAAATGCAGGTCCTCAACGTTGAGCAAGCACAAAAGCTTCTGCAAATAGCACGGGAAGATCCATTTGAAGCAGTCTATGTCCTGGCCCTGACAACCGGCATGCGCCAGGGTGAATTGCTAGGCTTAAAATGGGAGGATATCTCTCTTGATGGAGGCAAACTCCAGGTCAGGCGCACCATCGCTCGTGTTGGCAAACTGGGCTTTATCACCAATGAACCCAAAACACCCAGGAGCAGGCGTAGCATTTATCTCGCGGATCTTGCCATTGAGGCCCTTAAACGTCATCGGGCGCATCAGTATGAGCTACGACTCAGCGCAGGACCAGCTTGGGAAGATCAGGGATGGGTGTTCTGCAATCAGATAGGAAGGCCAGTGGAGGCTGGCAATTTGATGCGACGATCATTTAAACCGCTCCTCAAAAAAGCTGATGTTCCTGACATCCGTTTTCACGATCTGCGGCACAGTGCAGCAACACTGCTTCTTTCGATGGATGTGCATCCAAAAATTGTCCAGGAACTCCTGGGACATAGCAACATCAGCATGACCCTGGATACCTATTCACATGTCCTGCCATCCTTGCAGGAGCAAGCGGTCACACGGCTAAACACGCTGTTTTCTGCGACAACACCAGGAACAGGTACAAAATAACACAAAAAATCTGTTGCTGTCAGCGTTGATGTCAAGCATTCGATGGGAGGAAAAAATGAGCAAACAATACACGAAAAAACCCGCCATGGGAGCGGGTTGGGAGTAATGCGCCCAGAGGGATTCGAACCCCCGACACTCGGTTCCGAAGACCGATGCTCTAATCCACTGAGCTATGGGCGCGTAACATCGCTACTTTAACACAACGGGCCCGCCTTGTCAACCTGTTTTCAGCTTCGGGCAGGGCTTTTTGGTGTACCCATTTTACCGCGAAAGCTTCCCAAGAAGCAATTCAATTGCTTCTTGGGGGTGAGCACAAAAATGCCGCATTTGTGAAGCAACGTTACGAACAGCAAGCCAATCCATGAGAGCTAAGATCCCTCCGTTCAGAGCTGCAAGTGCTTGTGGTGCATTCTT
>NZ_BIXY01000150.1 GCF_008326305.1 Dictyobacter arantiisoli
GTGTAGTGCAGGAAAGGTGCACAGCACCTTTCCTGCACTACACACTAAAAAGATGTTTGAGCACCGCAGGTGCGAAAACTCATGCACAGAGACCGTGGAGGCCACGGGAGGCTGACACTCTCAAAGAGTGTGTTAGCCTCCCACTCCCAGCGGGGGGCCAGAGACATTTCATGCCTATCTGTAGCATATCATACAAGGCTGAGATTTCAAAAGAAAACGGAACAACAGAATGCTGGCAACCTGGAGGTTATTTTACTGGCAGCTTTTTTCTCCATAGCCGGTTTCCTTTTCTATCTTCTACATTCTTCGCCTATAGTTCGTTATGATTTCGCTATAAAATCCACGCCTCATGCTTTACATTCATAGTACTTCATTACACGAGTATTGATTTATAAAAATTCAATTTGCCATATTAGAAGAATGAAGATGCTATAACGCCTTAACATGGACACGCTTAATACCATAACCAATCACATGAGCCGCGATGCGGTTGGCCATTGGAATATGAGCCATAATACGCATGAATAGAGGTGCCTCACGCTGTTGTCGGTTTAAGGCGACAGACAAAACATTCTTTTGCAATATGGCTTGAAAAAGTTGAATAAAGCGTGTAGGAAATTGCCGCTGTCGCTGTACCCGCGCCAGATCCTGAAGTTGTGCAACGCCATATTTTAACTTGCCACCCAACACATTAGAAGCGACAACCGCATCCTGAATCGCATAATTGATCCCAACCCCCCCCACTGGAGACATCACATGGGCAGCATCGCCAATTAAGAGTAATCCTGGTCGATACCAGCGTGGTAAACGATCTGACTCAACAGAGAGTACTGAGACCTGTTGCCAGTTTTGCAACCCATCCAGGCGATCCGCCAATTCAGGAATAATACCAGCCAGTGAGTCACGAAAATGCTCAATACCCGCAGCCCGTACCTGCTGATAGTGTCCTTTTGGAATGACACAGCCAATCTGCCAGTAATCATCGCGATTAATCACCGCAACAATCCTTTGTGGAGCAAAGCGTCCAAAAGCCATAGCGGGATCGCCAGCGCGACGGCTTAAACGCAACCAGAGCACATCCATGGGAGGTGATGTTCGTATTGGTTTAAAGCCAGCCAGCTTGCGCAGGCGCGAGAAACGACCATCCGCCCCTACAGTCAAGACTGCACGCACCTCACACCGCCCCTCCAGACCACGATAGCGCACCCCTGCAACCTGACCATCGACCTCAAGCAACTCATCCACCTGCGCCCCCATCACAAGTTGAAAATGTGCATATTTTTTCGCTTCCGCAACAATAAAATCTAAAAATGCCGCCTGTGGGACTATCGCGATAAAACCATAACGATCATGGGATAGCGCGTCGAAATCAACCATAGTCAGGGTCTTACCCGCTGGTGTTTGAAAGCCCAACTGGCGAATCCGACTATGATGCAACTGTAACACCCGCTCAGACAACCCGATCTCATCCAGGATGTGCAGTACGGATGGATGAAGGGTATCACCACGGAAAGCACGATCAAAGTCGGTATGTGCCTCTAATAACGTCACAGAGATCCCCTGGCGGGCCAATAATAAAGCCAGCATTGCTCCACATGGTCCCCCCCCAACAATACAACACGTCGTTTGAAACACCTGCTCTATTACTGATGCCTGCCCATGCGTCATCGAAGATTGCATCAAGGCACCTCCCCATGTCTGCTAACTAACCCGCTGGTTCTTTATAGCACAGAATAGCACAGAACATACTTACAAAGAAACCTGATCCTCAAAAAAGTGTCCGTCTTAACTTTATGCTATCACAAAGTCAAAACGGACACTTCCATATAAAAAGAAAAAGAATGACCGGAAGGGCACCTTAGCGATGCCCTGCCGTCCAAGTTCGCCCAAACCGATGTTCTTTAGGAAACAAGCTCTAAAGTAGGGACCCCTAACACACGCGCCAAAATACGCACATGATATGGCTGAGCCTCTTCACGTCCAGTTTCAAGGTGAGTGATAGTATCACGGCGCAGACCAGATAAATCTGCCAGTTGACCCAGACTCAAACCTTTTCTTTGACGCCACAAACGTAGCTTGGGAATACCATGAGTTTTAGTCATTCTCACTTTTGTTGCTACTTTCATTATCCTCTCCTTCGAGGTCTTATTACTAGCTTCTCCAGCGGCGTTGCAAGAGAAGATAACCATTGCATATCCTGTATATACAATACCTATCTACATGAGATAGCATACCAGATGATGCAGCATGTTGTCTAGTGACACAACAATGGCTATCTTGCAATTGGCGCCCCCTCTGTTGAGAAATACATCCACCCCGGTTTATTAAACGTAACAGAAGGTAAAAACCTCGCGTCTATTTCATGAGAAATAGTGCAAAACAATTCTACCAGGGAAAATATATATTGCCTTGCCAAACAGGATGCCCCAGAAAATCAACGCATCATTCTCGTATACTATACGGATGAGCGAGTAGGTTTGCTTCAATTTGGAGGCCGAAGTGAGCCTACAAGGACATTTATGCTATCCTTGCAGGCAATCATTAACTTGAATAGGGGATTTGATTGTTGAACAATCCAGTACGTGCCTGTGGTTGATCAGGCTGAGTGCCAACAACTTTAAATGCAGGTCCATTAGAATTATCAGGATTACTCAGGTAAATGACATCATTAGCAAATAAATGAGGAGTATCCTGATCCGTTTGCGTCACACTATCAATGTGTCCACCGATATGATCAGGACCCTGTGTACTCAAGACATGCAAAGAATTGGCAACTGCTGTCAATTCTGTCGTATCAATACCATCACTGGGATCGCCAACAATCCAAAACACCACGCCATTGGTTTCATAGACAATTTCGCTGCGATCGTTATACACCCAGGTAGGACTGGAATCCCCTGACTGGGTCCAATGACCTTCCACAAAAATGGCTGAGTTTTCTTGATTATTAACCATAATACGCTTTGCCGCTTCATTCTTCACGACCAGATACACGGTCTGATCTGGCTTGAACTCACATATCGTAATATGCTTTGGCGCCAGACCTGGCAACGCATAGGTGTACTCAACGACCATAATCGACCCATCAGCCCAGGAATTATCGCCATCATAAAGGTAGAAATTGGTCTGATTGTAGCGTGTCGGAACATACGCAGGGACAGATAGGGGAAAGTGCAAACGCTGTTGCGCTTCGGCCATACTGATCTGTTGAGGGGTAGAGTTCGTCACCGGCTTGATTTGTTTAGGAGTGACATGATGGGCGTGTGAAGCAATAAATGGAGCTTTATCTACCAGTAAAACACCACTATGCGCACCAGCCAAAAGATAGGTTAAGCCGGAAGCGAAAGCTGGTGCCGTAGCAAAAATGGTCACCATTAAAAACAATACGCAGGAAGTACAAACAGCCAGTAAAGGGCGTGAAGTAACAGGCAAGTGTCCAAATAAAGATCTACTTACAAGGATAGGATGAGGACGAACAAGATCCTGAGTTAAGTGAAGACGTCGAAACACCTGAGCTTGCGTCTTCAGCTCAAATCCATGCTCAACAGTTTCGAAACGAGAATCATTAGACTCGATCAAAGTTTGCACAAACAACGGGGGAAGTTCTTCTTGTTCGAGGGCAAATAAGGAATCTAACTCACAAGCAAACTCCACCTCATCCACAGAAAAATCATCAGGAAAGATACCTTCCATATTTGGAAGGCAGAATAGCTCTTTTTTTTCTTCTAATAGATGGTCCTCAAATTCGCTCATACTCATGGGAATGCTCCTTGAGCGCTTCGCGTAAGCTTTTGCGCGCTCGCCAGAGTCGTGTGTCGACGGCATGACGAGTTAAGCCCGTTTTTGCCGCCAGTTCCTCAGTGCTAGCAAATTTAAAATAGCGATGATAGATGAGAAAGCGGTCAAGTTCGGGCAACGTCGCCAGGGCAAGGCGCAATTCTTCACGCCTCTCACTTTGCTCTAGCAAATTTTCCATACTCGCTTCTGGATGAGGAGGCAAGGTAGCACGCGCCTCAAAATCATAGCCAGAAGATTTACGACTTCCACTGCCATCTGATGAACTCCATTGTCGAATTTCATCAGCAGATTGAACGTTATGTACCTGACGACGAGATAATTGACGGCGACGATCCAGCGCAATATATTTTGCGCGCATCGTAAGCCAGGTACGCAGGGTGCCACGAACGACATCAAAGGTATCGATTTCTTGCCATACAGCGACAAATAAATCGTTCACACATTCCTCTGCATCCTGTGCCACACCTACATTATCAAGTACTAACCGAATAAAATAAAAAACTTCACGAGAATACCTGGATATTAGAGTCTCCAGCGCCTCCGGGTTTCGCTCCTGCAGCCTTTGGGCTAGATCCTCATCAGACCATTCATGTCGCACCATCATCGCTCCTTGCAGACCTGGGCATATCCTTTCAACAAAGGTAGTTGCTGGCACCTGCTCGTAGTACGACAGCATCACAACTCCAAAGAGGGGGGAAAGGATATACCTTGACCGGTGGTACATTCGCCTCATCCATTGTTAAATATACGTCATGGATAGACATATATCTCTCAAGAATCGGGCTTTTTTTCAATTTTGCGCAATATAAGAGGAAATGTCAAGTACCTATTCCGATATGTCATTGGATCATAGTAGGCAAAAGGCCCATATATAAGATGAATTGATAGGCAAATAAACCAGGGCATGGGACGACAAAATGGCTATTTTGTCATCGGACAGTCATTATGAATCACGATTCATTTCTCGAATCACACTCACAATGCGTTACTTTTCGTTTGCCTGGTACTAGCCTGAAAATCAAAGCACAAAATTGTAGAGGTTTTACACATAAACAAAGCTCTATATAAAGCAACGCAAAAAGTACAGGAAATCGTGGATGACTTCCTGTACTTTTCAGACTAAATGGAGTTAATTGACGTTAATGACGGGAATCTTAGAAACGGTCCAGCGTGAATTAGGGCTGGCAACCTCAAACTGTACCATTGAAATCGCGTCTGTAGGACAGCGCACAATGCACAGGCCACAACGGATACACTTCTCTTCATCAATGATCATATCCGCTCCACCTTCCCAACGACCGGCATCCTCATGCAAAGGATCTTCCTTCACGACGCGTGAGAGACCCTCCATGCTGATACAATCATACGGACAGATGTCTACACAGCCAGAACAAAGAATACAGATTGAGGGATCAATCATAATATTTAACTGGCACTGTAAACAACGGCGTGCTTGAATGACCGCTTGCTCCGGTGTATAGCCAGTCTCTGTTTCACGGGTATGGCTATAGCGATCCTTTAATGGTAACGATGGCAACATCTGATGTGGAATGGACTCATAATTATCCACCATACCACGGCGATAGTCGGGCAACTCTATCTCTTCGGCTGCCTCGGCTGGTTTGTCAACGCCACCCAGGTAACGATTGATTGAGGAGGCGGCATCGCGGCCATCTCCAATTGCTGAGATCAAGTTACGCGCACCCTGGGAGAAATCGCCACCGGCAAAGAGACCAGGATGATTCGTCATCCAGGTATCGATGTCCAGGAGCGGGACACCCCATTTGTTGACTTCAAGGCCTAATTCTTCCGCCGGTAACCAGGAAACATCGCTATACTGACCAAAGGCTGGCACGACAGTATCGACTTCAATTTCAAATTCGGTACCAGCAATAGGAATAGGACGACGACGACCGCTGGCATCAGGATCGCCCAACTTATTATGGATGAAGCGCATACCACTGACATGCACACCATCCTTACTGGTCACTTCAAGCTGAGAAACCAGATAGTTGAACTCTACCTTTTCGAAAGAGGCCTCATCCATCTCATATTCGTCTGAACCGGCCTCTTCTTTCGAACGGCGATACATAATGTAGACCTTTTCAGCCCCAAAACGGATCGCGGTACGACTGCAGTCCATGGCGGTAAAGCCGGAACCCAATACGGCAACTTTTTTGCCGATAAAGGCTGGTTCGCCATAATTGGTCTTCTCCAACAAGCGAATACCATCGATGACACCTTTATAGTCAGCGCCTTTGATCACTTTATTATCGGGACCAGTCAATGCATTTGGCACGTAACAGCCGGCGGCCAGATAGACTGCATCATATTGTTGCAACAGATCGGCAACCTGAATATCGCGGCCAACACGGGTGTTGTACTTGATCTCAACGCCAATGTCCGCCATATATTCATCGCACTCTTCCGTCGTCACATAACGAGGAAGACGCCAGACAGGAATACCATTGACCATCACGCCACCTGCGGTCGGATATTGCTCATAAATGGTAACGGGATACCCCATCTCACGCAAATCACGGGCACACGCCATACCAGCCGAACCCGCTCCAACAATGGCGACCTTTTTATCCTTCGTCACTGGCGGGCACTCGGCATGATGGCGATACTCACGATGATCAGAAGCTGCACGCTTGAGCCAACAGATAGAAATGGGTTTGCCATCTACCTTGTTACGACGGCACACGGGCTCACAGGGACGGGCACAGGTGCGACCAAGCACACCAGGCACCACATTTGCTCTACGATTCAGTAAATACGCCTCATCAAAACGGGCTTGTGAAATTAAACCAATATAGGTTGAAACGTCCGTATGGGCTGGGCAACCAACCTGACAAGGAATATTTGTTTGATACCAGTCCGGTGTCACTGTCACCGAACGATATCGAGCTTCCAATTCGCTATCGGGATCAATCATCTTACAATGTCCTTTCCTGGGTACCGGGCACTCTACCAGGTGGGGAGGTATGCTAGCACCCGGAACAGGGGAGACAATGTTGATGGCATTAAGGACCATCAACAGTACGTTCTATTTCCCTATAATTTCCCTGGTAAATAATAGACCAATACTCGTGGGAAACATAATTGCGTTTTTGCTGTGCGGCTAGCACGCTCGGCGTTGATATACGAATATCTTCATGGGACTGCTTTCCTCGTCAGATTATAGCATAACGTCAGTCTCAGGAACAAGAAGAGAGCAAGTCGAAGCAAGCTTACTCAAAGGGAAGAGCAGGGATGTTATTCTAGCTGTGCTTATACGTTCAGATGAGAATATGTATTGCGTGGGCGAAACTCTGAAAGTTGCAATGTTGGCGTCGATCAGGAACAACACAAAACATCGCGGACGTTACAATGGAACAATATGAAACAGGCACCCTATGCTATGCGCATAGTATAGACTATTATCAGTACCGGCAACAGCTTTAACAAAGTGTTTGATTCCCATCACCAGCGGGATCTTGCTGCTGACTCGCTGGCAGGCGCTTGCGCTCCAGCGCCCTTTTTATTGTGTGATGTAGAAAAGGTTCGAAGAACCTTTTCTACATCACACAATAAAAATCTTTTTGAGCACCATTGGTGCGAAAACTCATGCACAGAGATCCTGGAGAGCATAGGA
>NZ_BIXY01000151.1 GCF_008326305.1 Dictyobacter arantiisoli
GGTAATGGTCAGTAACAGCTTAACACCTTATGCAAACACAGCCTGCTTGAAAATCCATGAGTGGGCAGCATGACTCATTAACTTTTGGAGGTGGGTAGGGTAGGGTGATTCATAGCGTAAACAACATCCAGATGTAATGCCACCGGCAGGATTTTTGCAGCGTAGAAAATGGATGTTGCAGGTTGGGACCTTGATTGCTTCCAAAGCCAAGGGGCAAGATCGTTCACTGTTGGTGACGTTGAATAATAGGGTAATTGTAGATGCGTTGATTGAGACATTTCAAAAAACAGATTACAAGGATGAGCGGCAATTGCTTGCTCCACAGCTCAAATGGAGTATAACGAAAATAAATCAACGCCTGGATGATCCCAAGCGACGTGTGTTAGTTTTTGCTTCACCCTATGTAAGGCAGACCGCTCTTGATCGTCCTGTTGATCTGGAGATCAGTGGCCCATTGCGTTTCTTAAATAGTCGAGATCCTCTTGTGAATGCTCAGATGCGTGTTTTTGCTCATCGCTATCCTAAACGTGGGCAGTTTAATGCCTATCTCCTTCCTCAGGCTCTGCTTGAACTTAAAATGCGCCTTTCATCTCACTCGAAGGAGCAGATTATCTGCGATGGCAGCCTCCTATCAAAAGTCTATCGCGATGAAGAGTTGGCAGTCCTTGGTGAAGATGCAGTGGTAGAGGTCTTGCAGCAAATTAATGATAAAAAAATCCCCCGGGATATTATGTATACGCTGAAGGAAATATTGGCGAAACGTGGTTTCAATACGCAGGTAGATATTGCAGATGCTGATCTCCATTTGATTTTGCGTACGATCTGGGATGCGGATGCATTCAGAAAGTTTGAGCCCGCTGATGAGCGATCTCATGTGGTAACTCAAAAGGAGATTGTGCGTACCGTACTTACACATCCTGAAAAAGATCAATTGGTCATTGCCGCGACCGGAGGTGGTAAATCACTGTGTTTCCAGCTTCCGGCTATTGTGCTGGCTGAAGAGGCAGTACCCAAAGTGACGTTGGTTTTCTCTCCACTGATTGCTTTGATGAGTAATCAGGTGGAACAGCTTAACGAGAAAGGTATTTTCTCTGCGATTTTACTGAACTCGACTTTATCATCTGAGGTGCGTCAGGAGCATCTAGATGGCATAAAAAAAGGTGTGTATTCAATTATCTATCTAGCACCTGAACAGATTTTTTCACAAAAGTTGCGTGAGGTTCTTAGGCATCGTGACATTGGCTTGATCGCTGTTGATGAGGCGCATTGTTTGAGCCAGTGGGGGCATGATTTTCGAACCGATTATTTTGCTCTGAAGAAGTGGATCGAAAAAGTATTATGTTCCGACCAGCAGCGAGATTTTCCTATCCTGGCACTGACGGCTACTGCTCGTAAGGGGTACAAAGATGCCAATAATGGAGAACTTTCTGATCAGGCCAGTACTGTATACGATATTATCGATAAGTTAGGACTCAGAATACGCGAAGATGAGATCGTTATGTCTTCATCGATACGCGATGAACTTGCCTTTCATTTTGAGTATATCGCGTATGAGAAAAAATGTCTTCATTGCAACCAATCTTATACATATTATCAAGGTATGAAAAAGTGTCCGGCTTGTGGAAAAGATGTTCCGCAGGTAATGGGTTATGTTGTAGATCAGCAGGTAACAGAGCTTAAGAAAAAGAAACTGTTGAGTCTGTTGCAAAATGGCACACAGCAATCAAGCGGGCTTCCTAATCTCTATCCGCGCTGGTCACAAGCGTTAGGCAAGCGCCAACGGGGATTGATCTATTGCGCATATCGAAAGACGACGGAGGAGGTTGCTGAGTATCTCAGCAAAAAAATTAACGGCTTACGTGTGCATGCTTATCATGCTGGTATGGATGCGGTGGAACGCGATGAGATTTTACAGAGATTTACGAGCGACGCCGAAGACGGTCTGGATCTGATTGTGTCCACGAATGCCTTCGGGATGGGTATTGATGTTCGAAGGTTGGGTTTTGTAATTCACTTTCATACGCCTGCGACCCCTGAGGCCTATTATCAGGAAGCTGGCCGTGCTGGACGCGATGCTTTTTTTAGGGAAGGCAATGTACAAGCGGAATGTATTCTGCTTTTTCATCCAACTGATTTAGAAAAGCAGCGCTTTCTGAGTAGTAAGAATAGTTTTACTGACTATGAAGTCAGTGATGTGTATAAAGCAATCTGTGAGATCCATAAAAGACATGAGGATCATTCTGTTCTACCGTCACAGTATGAAAAGAGTGTATCGCGGGTACAGTTGGCTGCGACAGAACAGCATCTCATAGTGAATGAACACGAGCTTGCTTTGCGTGCCGGGGTGGATCAGGAACAGGTGAAAACGCTGTTATATTATCTGGAATATCATACCACTGATAAGGTTACGCATAGACCTGTGCTGGAACGCGGGGCTATGGTCCAGAATATGTGGCAAGTGAAATTTGAGCATGACTACCTTGCGCAACAAGCTGAACTCCCTGAAAGTTCGCCATCATGGCTCTTGCTACAACTCTTTCAGCAAGAGGGACCCTATCTCCTTTCGACAAAGCATTTCACCAACATTTCTGCTTATGAAATTGTAGATAGCTTGCATAAACCACTCATGTTTGTAGAGCAAGAAATGAAAAACCTGGCTAAAAGAAGAATTATTGCGTATGCAGGTAGTGGACAGTTTCAATTAAATTTCCCCATAAGACAGCTGGAAGATAAGTTAAAATTGTTAAACACAGAGACATACAAGTTGTTAGCAGCGATCAATAAAGCTCCTCGCCTGGATGCTTTGAAAAGGAATGCGATCCTGACTGTCAACCTGCGTTTAAAAATGTCGGAGATGGGTTTTAGTTCCGTTCCATTTAAACAACTTATGACGTTCTTCTTTCAACTCTCTCTTGGGGCTGCCGAGCCGTTGCGTCTGTTTGAACGTTTTCAACGAGCAACCCGTTTTAACCAGATTGAGCAGTATCAGTTACAACTCTGGCTCGGCAGAGATCCTGAGAAGCTGATTAGTGAAATCATTCAAAAGATTATTTTGCAGTTGCAGGAGGCAGTTCAACTGCTCGCGTCTCTTATGGATGATCCTACAAATTGTCATGATATGCATGTAATCGATCTATTTGCGATGGATGATAGCTGCGATTTTGCTGAGCGCAGGAAAATCCATCAGCAGTTATTGCTCTTAGAGACGCTTGGACTGATTAAGTATACCAGCGATCCAGCTTTAGGTCAGGCATTACATGTTACTTTATTACAATCTCCAGTTGCTGATGAGCAGCTTGATATCAAGTTGCAATCCCTGCGCCTGCAAGAGATATATGCCAAGCATAAGCGCAAGCTGATGAGTGATTATGTAATGAGCACGACGGATCATGCTGCTACGAACCTTGAGAAGGATTTTTATGCCCAGCAGTTTGCTCGATATTTTCGAGGGACGAAACCAATCCGGGAACATGTGCAGCACGCTATTCGTTCAGATCTCACCAGGAAGCAGCAGACGATTGTCCAGCTAGAATCTGGTGTCCATTTTATTGAAGGACCAGCGGGTTGTGGTAAGACAACTACTCTAGCGGAACATATTAAGCATCTTGTTAACCGTGGTGCTCCCATTGATCATATCCTGGTTACAACACATTATAGGAGTGCCGAGACGCATATTGCTCATGCTCTCAAGGATCTGGAAAGTGAGGGGTCGGCAGCGATAAGCACCACAATCAATGCTTTTGGCGAGAAAATATTCAAGCAATATCATGATTTATTGTGTAAGCCAGATGGGACACCCTACTATGCTCAACCTTCCAGTGCTTTAACAGATCAGAAAATAGAAAGTAAAGAATATGAATATGTTCATGAGGCATTAAGAGGGCTTGGTGGTAGTGATATTAACGCTTTCATTGAGACAGGGGCATGGAAGTGGTCAACGGATTTGGATGTACCACAATTTGCACCAGCGTATCGTCGTGATGCTGCTCTAGAGGACCATTGTGTGGCGATTATCCATCGTTTTCGCCAGCATGGCATTTTTCCTAGTAATCCGCCAACAGCTGAAGAACTAAAAGAGATCATTAAAGATGCGCTGGGTGGATGTACCATAGGCGAGCTTTATGCGATTTATGTGAAATTTTGTGAGGTGATGGCGCTGCACAATGAATATACCTTTGACGACCAGATCGTTTTTGCGCTTGCAATTCTGCGCAACAATCCCGATATTCAACGTGCCTACCAGCGCTATTTTGAACATATTATCATTGATGAGTTTCAAGATTTTACAATTGCCAAAGCTGCCCTTTTACGAATAGTATGTAAAGATCGACAAAACATTATGGCTTTTGGGGACTTTGTACAGGATGTTGGTTTTGATAGGATACAGGAAAAACAATTTGGGAAAATAGTTTGAGCGGAGTGGTGATCGATAGCTTTTTGAATACTGATCAAGGAGTCGTTGGGCAGAGGCATCAACTCACAGATAATTTCCGTTCTACACAGGAGATCCTGAATATGACCTCCTTTTTGAGAAGTACCATAAAAGGTCAGTCGAAGCTTTCTTTCACTTCTGCAATGGATAAGCATGGGCCTAAACCTGCCTATCTTTACTCTCAGACCAATCATACACTAGATATGTTGGATGAGATTCTCTATCAGATAAAGCAGTTTTCTAGCTCTGAACGAGAGAGTATTGCGCTTATCTGTAGTACCAATGATGTTTTCTATGAAGTACAACAGTATTTATATGATAAGCAGGTAGCTTTTGCCTTGATGGGTAAAGATAGCTATCTCTATCAATTGCATTATGTTCTGAACTTGCTAGTCTACCCGCGCTTGATTCTTGATAAACAACTGGATGAGGAGACTGAACGCTTATTACGCTATAACATTGTTCCTTATTTCGATAAAGCTCAAATCAGTAAAATCATGCAGCTTGCTGGTGATGAAGGTCTTTCACTGTTTGAAACCATTTCATCAGAAAAATTGCTTACACAGGTTACAAATGATCCCATTCAGAGATATCAATTGCAGTTGCACTTAAATATTAGTAACTATTCAGGTCATCTAGAAAAGGGCTTGTCGAAAACAGAGAAATCGGGTAAAGTAAGGGCATGACACCAGAAGAAGAGTTGATCTCCCTGCGACAAGAAAATAAAGCGTTGAGAGAACTGCTGGCAATACGAGATGAACAATTGAGTCAGATGCAACAGCAGATGACGGAATTGCTGAAGCAAGTGCAAGCGTTGCAAGCACGTCTCTCGAAAGATAGCCACAATAGCCACTTGCCGCCCTCCTCCGATCGTTTCCAACGCCAGCCGAAAAGCTTGCGCAAGAAAAGCGAGAAGAAAGCAGGAGGGCAGCCAGGTCACGATGGGAACACGCTGTCTCTGAGTAAGCACCCTGATCAAACCATTCGCTACCAAGTGCAGCAGTGCGAGCATTGTCGGTACGACCTGCGAAGGATGGCGTGTGTGCAGGAAGAACGTCGACAAGTGATCGATCTTCCTCCCAAACGACTCGTGGTCATTGAACACCAGACCGAGCAGAAGTGCTGTCCACGCTGCCAACGGATCACCGCCACGACCTTTCCTGAGGATGTGCGTGCTCCCGTGCAGTACGGACCGGCCTTGGGGGCCGTGGCGGTCTACCTGGTGCAGCAGCAACTCTTGCCCTATGAACGAGCATGCGAAACCCTCCAGGATCTCATGGGCCCTGCAATGACGGTGGGTACGCTCAAAGCATTGGTGGATCGCTGTGCTGCCAACTTGCAGCCGATCGAAGTCCAAATCAAAGACCATCTGCGGCAAGCGAAGGTGATGCACCAGGATGAAACGGGACTCTACGTGATGGGCAAACGGCACTGGATGCATGTCGCGGCCACCGCTGCGTTGACCCATTATGCGGTTCATCCTAAACGCGGTGCTGAGGCCGTGGATGCGATTGGCATCCTCAACGGATTTCGCGGGGTCAGCGTGCATGATGGCTGGGCCACCTACTGGAAATATGCGTGTGAGCATGCACTCTGCAATGTCCATCACCTCCGTGAACTGACCTTCGTGTTCGAAGAGCAGCACCAAGCTTGGGCCGGTGAGATGAAAAGGCTTCTCTTGGCGATGAACGAGGCAGTCAAAGAGGCACAGCAGCACGGCTTGAGGCAGTTGCACCCCAGCGAACTGGCTGATTGGAAAGCCCGGTATCACGCCGTGTTGCAAGCAGGGGAGCAGGCCAATCCCCTCGATCCCCCACCCAAAGAGGAAGCGATCAAGCGAGGGCGACGGAAACAGAGTACCGCACGCAATCTGCTCGACCGGCTCAGCAAGCATCAGGATGCCGTCCTGTTGTTCTTGGAGAATTTCGCCGTGCCTTTTGATAATAGCCGTGCAGAGCGGGATATTCGTATGGTCAAAGTGCAGCAAAAGGTTTCTGGCTGTTTTCGCAGTTCCTTGGGTGCTGAAGCATTCTGCCGTATTCGTGGCTACATCTCCACCCTTCACAAGCAAGGAGCCCATGTGCTGACGGCTTTGGAATTGGCTGGCCATCCTGTTTCCCCCGCTTTCTAGTCTCTTCTAGATGACCTGAATAGTTACAAATATTATTAATAAGCATAGGCCTGCTGATACTATGGGCACTTTGCAGCAAGAATTGCAAGCATTGAGTGATGGCCCCATTACTCTTTTAGGGAAGCAAGAAGATAAATTGGAACAAGTTAGAATTGTGCTGAACAAGTTCTCAAGCCGTACCATTCAACAGACATTAGATACAATCAAGAGCTCTGGCAGCTTTTTGAATCAGCATCAACAACATACGGAGTTGATTTTAGCGACGATTACCTATGCAAAGAGTCAAGAGTTTGCAACAGTGTTTGTGCTTGGTGTTGAGAAAGTATGGGGTAAAAAGCTCTATGTGAGTGCCTCGCGGGCGAAGCAACGTTTGTTCTTTGTAGGAGATAGGGAAAGCTTTGCTAAGCCTAGAGAGAAAGAGCTGTTGCAAGCACCACAAAATCTCTATGTAGAGATAGAAACGCAAAATACTATAGACCTCTAGCATAAGATCAAAGAGGTTGCTCAGTTAACACGGGTCACCCCGAATTGTTCGAACATCGGTTCGAACAATTCGGGGTGGTAGAAAAAGCAAGAGAAAAGAATGGATGATGCTCAATCCAGAGCCGGCTCAAGGCCCAACGAAGTCGATATAATGGTACGATGGTTTCTTTTAGCTTCTTTCC
>NZ_BIXY01000152.1 GCF_008326305.1 Dictyobacter arantiisoli
AATTGGTCACTGACTTCCCACGGTTTGGTTCGGGCCATCTTGGTTTCTCCTTTGCTTGGGGGATTCGTGTTCCTTTCCTTGTTCTTGATTCTATCATCTCCTTCCACGTTTTCGGATAAGTTCTATTGGGTGTCCTGCTGCTCCACGAGACGCTCAGCACCTATACCATTATTGGAGGTTTGTTTATTATCGTCAGCGTCTATCTGATTTCTAAACAGTCCTAAGAAGATATATTGAGAAAGAGGTACTTTATATGCGCGAACCTCACAGCTCCTTTGTCGATGCGGACGATGTACGTCTTCACTATTTAGAGTGGGATCCTGAATATATGCGGCAAACATTGCCTGCGCAGTTTGATACTGCTACGGATGATATCCCTGTCGTTTTGTTGCACAGCCTGGGCGCGACTGCTGATAGCTGGCGTTTAACCGCCTCGTATCTCTATCATCAGCACTATCTGCTGGCCTTTGATTTGCGTGGTCATGGCCTGAGCGATCAACCGTCGCAGCATTATGATTTACTGACAATGGCGGAAGATGTCATTAGTGGTATGGCGAAATTAGGCCTGGGACAGGTAGCGGTGGTTGGTCATGGTTGGGGGGCACGAGTTGCGTTGCTGTTGGCGGCTCGACATCCCGCATTGGTGAGCCATCTTATTCTGGTCGATTGTCCACATGTAGAGCCACGTCATTGGCCGGGAATGACGCGTGAGCGCTTTGTGGGCGAGGAAGCAACGGCTGAAATCTATCCATCACGTGAGAGCTATCTACAGACCTGGCGATCAGAAATGGATGCTTTTTGGTCGCCGGAGGTTGAGGAGATTCTGCTGACCTATGTGCGTGAGTTGCCAGATGGTCAGTTACAAGAGCGCCTGTTGCCTGAACATCAGTCAATGATTCGTGCCTCATTGTGGGAGGATCGAGCTTTGTCATATTATGGAAAATTGACTTGTCCCGTCTTGTTGGTACCAGCGGCGGCGAAGCCATTGCCCGGTGCGGCATTGCCAGATCGACTTGAGCTAGCCGCTGAGTTTGCGGCGGCGAAAGGTGAGATGGTTGCGCAGGTCGCGCGGGCCATCCAGCGCTGCTCTGTTCTCTGGATGCCTGATACGATACATGATATCCAGTTACAACGCCCGCGTGTACTGGCCAACGAGATTGCCCGCTTTTTACAGGAATAACAAACAGACAAACAGGAAAAGTGGTGGGATAGGCCCGGCACTAGTCGGGCCTATCCAGGTGGAAGAAAGTGATTTTTTATGAGCACGATAGCTTATCTGAATGGAAACATTTATACCATGGATGTGCAGGTACCCCATGCACAGGCTATAGCAATTGATACACAGACTGGCCGTATTCTGGCTGTCGGTTCCAATGATGAGGTACGCCGTGTTGGCGGACAGTATCAGGAACGCATCGATCTACATGGGCGCACAGTGGTGCCAGGATTTATTGATGCCCACATCCATGTATTAGAGACGGCATACCGTTCGCAACGTGTCGATGCGGCGACCTGCCATAGCGAGGATGAGGTGGCGGAACTGGTCCGGGCGCATGCTGCTCGGACGCCAGTGGGCCACTGGATACAGGGCGGCCATTGGGATCGCAATACGTGGCCGGGCCAGCGTTTTCCTTCTAAGGCTTCACTGGATGCAGCCGCGCCCATGCATCCTGTCGCCCTGTCAAGCAAGGATGGACATTTGTTGTGGGTCAATTCAAAAGCATTGGCATTGGCTGGCATCAGTGCTCAAACGCCGGATCCTGCCATGGGGGCAATTTTACGCACCAGTACTGGCGAGCCAACTGGCGTTTTACAGGAACCAGCAGCCACCAGCCTCGTTTTTGACGTCATTACGCCGCCTGATCCGTATGTCAGTCGACAATTGCTCGAGCAAGAACTGACGCGGTTGCAGCACCGTGGTATTACCACGATCCATGATATCGAAGGGGAATTGTCGCTGGACCTTTTCCGTCAGTTGCGCGATGAAGGCAAATTGGGTGTACGTGTACAAATGATCCTGCCACGCCAGATGCTATCTCAACTACCTTCCCTGGGCATCCGCAACGCTGAGAATGATCTCCTACGTGTAGCGGGTATCAAGATCTTTGCCGACGGCACGCTGGGATCGCAGACCGCAGCGATGCTGGATGGCTTCGAGAATAATCCAGGCAATCGTGGCATCCTGGCCCTGCCCGAACAGGAGATGATGGATACCGTGCGCTCCGCGACCGAGCAGGATTTAATGATCGCTATTCATGCTATTGGGGATCGCGCCGCACGTGTGGCATTGAATTCGATTGAATACGCACAACGCACCCAGGCCGCGCAGCATGATCTATCCATTCCACTAAAGAATGTTCGCTATCGCCTGGAACATGTCCAACTGATCGCGCCAGAGGATCTTGAGCGCATGCGCCGCCTGGGCGTAATCGCCTCGATTCAACCTTTCCACGCCGTAGCGGATCGCGATATCGCCGAACGCTATTGGGGCAAGCGTTACCGCCGTGCCTATGCCTATCGCACCATGCACGAGATGGGTATCCCGCTGGCCCTTGGCTCTGACGCACCCGTAGAAACCTACGATCCACTCGCCATTCTCTACGCCGCCACCATCCGTCGAGATCCCGCCACGCGTCGTCCACCCTGGATGCCCGATCAGGCGCTCTCCATCGTCAGTGCTCTGGCAGGTTATACCCTGGGTGCCGCTTATGCCGGTGCTGAAGAGCAACGCAAAGGCTCCCTCACCGTTGGCAAACTGGGTGACGCCGTTGTGCTACGCGATGATCTACTGCGTGTCGCGCAAGCAGACATGACCGAAAATGGTGTCCACGCTACCATCCTCGGCGGCAATATCGTCTGCGGAACACTCTAAGCTCGACTTTGTACAACTTTGAAAACGTGAGCTCGAAAATGCGTCGCACTCCCCCTTTTTCTCAGGCTCAAAAGCCTGAAATTGTACAAAGTCGAGCTAACAAAGTGTTTGATGCCCTCTACCAGCGGGATCTTGCTGCTGACCTGCTGGCAGGCGCCGACGCGCCTGCGCTCTTTTTAGTGTATGTTGCTGTAAATGTGCATAGCACATTTACAGCAACATACACTAAAAAGAGGTTTGAGCACCATTGGTGCGAAAACTCATGCTCCAGGATGACGAAGACCATGCGAATCAAACACTTTGTAAGCAAGATAGAGAAGTGTGGTTTGACACATATCTTCGCTACTGCGGCATTGAATTTGTCAAAAAAGGAAATGTGGCGAGTATATGTGCCAAAACACGAGAAGGCTTGGATTAAGCTGCTTTGGAGCCATACAATACGATGCTATTACCCAGATCACGTAGCAAGTGAGTATTGGGTTTGATCTGCACTAATACAAGGAACAAGAAACCGGCAAGAATGAGGATGGGCATACTGGCCAGGGATAGCAATAACATAAGTATATATTTAACAACGAGAAAATGATTTTACAATCAAATAAAGTACAGCCTTGATATTAAGATGAGCTCCTTGCATTTTTTGTAATATTTTCTATTGACAAGATATACTTTTGTATTGAGTGGCAAAATGACGTTCTCCGAGTCGGAATGATATACTTTTTTTATACCATCAATCTCTGTCATGGTTTATTGTTCAAAGAGGTATCCATGTCTTTCCCAAACATCATCCTTCTGTTGCTGGTCGCGATAGTGGGCGGAACGCTCAACTCCGTAGCTGGTGGTGGAAGTTTCTTCACCTTTCCCGCCTTGATCTTTACGCGCGTCCCTCCCATTGCGGCCAATGCTACCAGTACAGTTGCTCTCTGGCCCGGTTCCGTTGCCAGCGTTGGCGCCTATCGACGTGAATTATCCACTCTGGATCGGCGTTTGCTGGTCGTGATGACAGTCACAAGCCTCATCGGAGGTTTGCTGGGTGCTATTCTCTTATTAAAGACGCCAGCCTCCATTTTTGAATTCTTATTGCCATATCTGCTGTTAACTGCGACGCTCTTATTTGCTGGCAGTGGCTTTGTATCGAAAAAGTTAAAGGCACGCCACCTTGAGAAATCCTCTATCACCATCGCGCAACTGGTATGGATCTCTATTGCACAGCTTATCATTGCTGTCTATGGGGGCTATTTTGGTGGTGGTATTGGCATTTTAATGCTCGCTACGCTTGCCCTGATGGGATTGGATAATATCCATTCCATGAATGCGTTAAAAACACTGCTTGCCTCTTGTATCAATGGGGTCGCGGTCGTTACTTTTATTATCGCTGGCGCAGTCTACTGGCCCCAGACCCTTCTGATGATTGTAGGAGCCATTATTGGTGGTTATGGTGGCGCTTATTACGCTCGTAAAATCGATCAAAAGTGGGTTCGGCTATTTGTGATCATCATTGGCTTTGCCATGACCCTCTACTTTTTTATCAAGCCTTAAAGAAGAAAGCGTCAGAGCTTGCCAGATTGCTGCGTGAAAACATTGACAACCTGTGAATCATCATCTACTATTTAGTAGAGTTGTAAAAATATCCTCTCACTACTCTGTATCTTCTTGTTGATAAAGAAGGAATTGCCAGCAGCTGTAATTCCTTCTTATGCGGAGCTTTGTGTTCATGTTCATGCTTTGTTCTGCCCTTATCACTGCAAGCGTATACCCATCGTTTCTGAAAATTCAATGATAGAAATACACCCTCTGTGCGTCATTATTAGTATATATACAGAGCAGCCACAGGTGAATACGCAATAATTAGATAAAAGGAGACAGATGTGATGAACTCCGGTGACGTTTCAGAATACAACAAGCGTGGTGCTGACTATGCTGTTTCAGGGGAATATCAACGCGCGCTCGCTGAGTTCAGTCAGGCTATTCTCATTCAGCCTCAGGAGGCATCTTCTTACTATAATCGGGCTCTGGTGTATCGCAGCCTCAGTGATTATCAGCAAGCTCTCGTTGACCTTCAGCAAGTCCTGACGCTGCTGCCGACGTATGCGCTGGCATATTATCAGCGTGGCATTACATATTATTTATTGTGCGATAATCGACGGGCAATCCATGATTTCAGTACTGCCCTGGCACTCAATGAACAGAATATTCAGCTTGACGTGCAATCCCTGGTCGGACGCTCTGTAGTATATGTCATAATGGAGGAATATGAGCAGGCCTTACTCAATCTCAATCGTGCTATCGGGCTGGATGAGCGTGTCGCGGGTCGTCTGGGCGCCTATGGGAATCGCGGGCAGGCGTTTGCAGCTTTGAAACGCTATGATGAGGCAATTACGGATTTTTATCAGGCCCTTTATTTCAAGCCTGATGATGTGATTCTCCTTAATCGCCTTGGCGCGGCCTATACTGATAGTGGGAGGCCGGAGCACTCTTTAGAACATTATCAGAAGGCGTTATCTCTGCAGCCCCGCATGGCCTTTACCTACAATAACCGTGGGGAGGCTTATCGCTTGCTCGAACGTTATGATGAGGCACTGGCGGATTTTAATCAGGCATTGGAGATCGATGAGATGCTGGCAACCGTGTATTATAATCGCGGCCTGGTCTATGAAAATCTCGTCGCGCCGCAGCAATCCATCAATGATTATACCCACGCGCTCTCCCTGGATCCTACATTTATTGCTATCTATCATGATCGTGCCGGTCTTTACTGTCGCAATAAACAGTACCAGGCAGCCGTCCAGGATTATACGACCGCGCTTGTCTATGATCCCTCTGATGCTATGGCTTTGTTTGGTCGTGGCACGATGTATTTGTATCTGGAGCAGCCATTGGATGCGGTTGAGGATTTTAATCGTGTCATTGATCTGCAACCAGATTTTGCCTGTGCCTATAATAATCGTGGCGAGGCCTATTTATATCTCCGTAATCTCTGGCGTGCCAGAGAGGATTGTTTGCATAGCTGGCATCTGGATACGTCCCATGCGGATCATGGTTGGATGGCTCAATGGGTGAATATTTGTTTGCAGGAACCCGATGAGTCCATGCCTGATGTGCTGGAGCGTATCGCGGCTGAAGAGCCCGCCGATTATGCGGCCTATTTATGCCGTGGCGTGGCTTATTTCTTACGCCAGCAGCATACCCTTGCCTTGCAAGAACTGGAATATGCCCTGACTCTCAATGCTGAAAAATGGGATGCTTACTTTTGGAAAGGAATGATCAGTGCCAGCCTGGCACATGAGGATGAAGCTCTGGCGTCCCTCCAACGAGCTGTTGCCTTGAAAATTCCCGCTGTATTGCTTTCACCTCTGCATTGGTTACAACACGAGCATGCCGATTTTTATATAAAGCATGCCAGCACCTTTTTACGTAAGTAGGAACATCAATAGTAACCGCATGTCTAAGTGCTGTAACTGGTTTATGTATTTCAATCCTTCAGTGTGCGCTCAATGTTGAAGGTGGTACTTTCACGGCCTTTTTTTCGTTGCGGTCGCATCTCTGGCCGTGAAGGTGTACAATATTGAATAAGAGTTACTTGTCCACCTGCTGGAACAAGTCGTATTATGGTCGGGAACATAGGGAACCAGGACTGTATGTGTCGATGGCAGGCAGCAGGCGACGCGTATAGGCGTATGCACACGTATCGGCTCATGGTCTTCTCCTCTCTCGCTTACCAACTAACCAATCAATATTTTGAAGATATCAAAGGAGTCATTATGGTTCGGGATCAAAAGAAAAACAAAGCTTCCCAGGTTTCTGTCAAAGGAGTCAAAGCGACTACCAAACAGACGCCAGTTGCTCAGAATAAAAGTGTCGTTATTCCTCAGAAAAACAGCAGTGTCGCGACCACACAGCCCCAGTGGCCGACCTGGCCGACCTCTCAACCGGGTCCACGCGCCAAAGTAGCTCCAGCCGGCACACAATCCTTCAATGCCTATCGTCCCGAGCAGGTCAGCAGCGTGGCAGATAGCAAATTGGTTGGCACCATCGTAAACCATCAATAATTATAGCGTACTCGGCTCTTCTTCCTGACAAAGTGTTTGATTCCCAATACCAGCGGGATCTTGCTGCTCACCTGCTGGCAGGCGCGTGCGCGCCTGCGCCCTTTTTAGTGTGTGGTGCAGAAAAGGTGCATAGCACCTTTTCTGCACCACACACTAAAAACAGTTTTGAGCACCGCAGGTGCGAAAACT
>NZ_BIXY01000153.1 GCF_008326305.1 Dictyobacter arantiisoli
ATTTGAACCCAGGTTTGTTCCACTAGATAACATCTCGATCTGTGAATCTTGGCGCTGGTTCACCTCCTATTTTACCTCCTTTTCATCGTTCCGGGTGCTCCGCAGGAGCATGGACTATTTGAACGGTATTGCCCGTGAAGGGTGTCGTCTACGGATGGATTGGCGTTCCATATTTGGTTGAAGGCCTGGCAGGAAGAGTCTGCCCCTTGAACATAGGTATACCATTGAATTACCATGTACGTAGTTTGACCTCCAGGTGATATGATCAGAGAGGTTTGACACATTTGTTTTGTAGTAGAGGGAGTAACTTTGTGGCTAGTAATTGTACACGTGCGCAAGCGCTGGAATTAGGCAATGGCTATAGCTTATTGATGTTCAATGAGTTGCATGCCTTACCATCGCCAAAGTCGCGCTCATTTGAGTTTCCTGGCGATCAATTGAAGTTTGCCCCGGATCGACCTGCGGATGTTCGCCATGTCAAGCTAGATATCACGCTTGATTTTGAGCAGGAGACCATCAGTGGCACTGCCTATACAACTTTTTCAGCCCTGTATGAAGAAGTAACCACAGTGTCTCTGGATGCTGAGGAATTGCATATCGAGCAGGTAGCGCTGGCGAATGGGACGAAGCTGAATTATTCGACGACCAACCAGAAGCTGATCATTATTTTGGATCGCCCCTATAAGCATGGGGAAGAATTTACGGTTGCGGTAACCTATCATGCGAAGCCACGTACCGGCATACACTTTATGAAACCCGCCCCTGAAGATCCTACTCGTCCGATCCATGCCTGGACGTTTGGGCAGCCCCGTTATCATAGCCACTGGTTCCCATGCCATGATAGTCCCGATGACCGTGCGACGACGGAGATCATCGTCACCGTGCCAGCGCAGTTTATCACGGTATCGAATGGCAACCTGCTTGGGGTGACTGATAATGGCGCAACCAAAACTCATCACTGGCGTCACGATGTGCCTCATGCTGCTTATCTGGTCTCACTGGTAGTGGGGGATTTCGCAGTGATCGAGGATACCTATAAAGGGAAGCCCGTTCATTACTATGTGCGCAAAGACCGTAAAGAGGATGCTCCTCTTCTGATGGGTAAGACACCGAAGATGATTCAGTTCTATGAAGAATATCTGGGTGTTGAGTATCCATACGACAAATATGCACAGACCGTGGTTGAGATCTATACAGGCGCAATGGAACATACCAGCGCCACTACTCATAGCTTTGCCTTGTTGCCCGACAAGCGTGCCTCATTGGATATCGAATTGGAATCCGTTGTGGCCCATGAACTGGCTCACCAGTGGTTTGGGGATCTGGTGACTTGCCGGGATTGGTCAAATGGTTGGCTGAATGAGGGTTTTGCCACCTATTTTGAATTGTTATGGGGACAGCACGATCACGGTGATGATGAGTTTAAATATACATTATTGCAGGAAAAACTAGGTTATCTGGCTGAGGATCGTCAATATCGTCGTCCGATTGTGTATTATGTCTATCATGATCGTGGCTTTGAGTTGTTTGACCGCCATCTGTATAACAAGGGCGCCTGGGTTCTACATATGCTGCGCCATTATCTGGGTGATATCAACTTCCGTCGTGGCCTTAAAGCTTATCTGGAAACCTATCGCACCAAACAGGTGGTGACTGCTGATCTGATGCGCACCCTGGAAGAGGTGACTGGGCGTAGCCTGGAACGCTTCTTCCAGCAATGGGTCCATGGTGGTGGTCATCCCGAATTAGAGGTCAACTATACCTGGGATAATGAGCGCAAACTGGCAAAGGTAAAGATTAAACAGACGCAGAAGGTAGATGAGCTTACCGCTTGCTTCTATATGCCACTGGATATTGCCTTTACCATTCCCACCTCTGATGAAGAGGCACAACGTGAGCAAATTACACAGACACACACCGTTTCGATGCAGGTACAACTGGGTGAAGATGGTCAGGTTGAGCAGAGTTTCTATCTTCCTCTGGAGCGTGAGCCAGTCATGGTGCGGATCGATCCTGATGGCTGGTTGCTGAAGACCCTACGTTTTGAGCGCCCTGCCCGTATGCTGCGCTATCAACTGGCCCATGATCCCGACATTCTGGGTCGCATCGAGGCTGCGCAGGAACTTGCTAAATCCGGTGAAGAGGAAAGCTTGAATGCGCTGGTAAATGCGCTGAATAACGATCCTTTCCGTGGCGTACGTTCCGCCGCTGCACGCGCCCTGAGTGAGATTGGGAATGCGAAGGCTCAAGTTGCTTTGATCAAAGCGTTGCAAGAGCTTGATCCCCAGAAATCATCCAAGGTACGCAGTACTATTGCACTCGCATTGGGGCACTATCAGGCGCCCCAACAGGCAGAACTGGCGCAGCTTTCCTCGGAGGCTCTGCGTGTCCTGTTATCAAAGGGTGACGTGAGTTATCTGGTTGAAGCCAGTGCCGCGGAAGCCTTAGGTCAGACGCGTACTGAAGGCGTGGTTGCCTCCCTGCAGCCATTGCTGGATCGTCCCAGCTGGACGAACTATGTACAGCGCGGCATTTTCCGTGGCTTAGGCTTCACCGGTGACGAAAGCGTTATTGATCTCATGGCGCGTTATGCAGGTGATACGCACAACCATCCAACGCTCAGAAGGGCCGCTCTGGCGGGCTTGCAGGTTGTTGGATCGCAGCGCAACCTGTATAGTGAAGCAGCCCGTGAGCGTGCCGTGACAGCTCTGATCAACACGGTTGAACATGACACCTGGGGGCCAGCACGTTCGCTCGCTGCTATGGCTCTCTCTGAATTTGGTGAAAAGCGTGCCATCGCGGTCTTACAAAATCTTGCTGAGACCGAACTGGATTCGGGTGTCCAGCGCAACTATCTGGTCGCGGCGCAAACCCTGAGCACTGAAGACAAAGGCGATGCGCAGTTAAAACAATTGCGTAGCGATCTTGAAGAGATGCGTGAAGACAACCGCAAATTGCGTGAACAATTAAGCGCCCTGGAAGCCAGAGTCAAGTAGGGTATCCCTGCCTGGAACTCTATTGATCCTCATTTGAAACACAGAAGGAGTCCACATCTTTGCAATGTAGACTCCTTCTACTGAATGCTCATCTCCGGGTGTCAAAATGAGCTGGTGTGGTGAGTAGTGAAGAGATGATTCAAGTATTAGTCGCAGCCATTCTCGACTAATACTTGATCAATACGTTGTTTCAGGCTATTGGCCTGTGGTCCAGGTCCCACAATACGCCCACACTCTTTGCCATCTTTAAAGATGAGCAAGGTTGGCATGCCCTGGATACGATAGGTGGTCGGGACCTGTGGATTTTCATCGACGTCTAATTGGACAAAGCGTAGTTTGTCCTGATATTCTACGCTGAGCTGTTGATAGGCGGGTGCCAGAGCATGACAATGAGGACACCATTGGGCCGTGAACTTTATGATTACTGGCAGAGTTGAGTTTAAAACCTGATCCTTAAAATTCTGATCACCAATGTTCATCACATTACTCTGGGATGGTAAATTGTGGATTGTTGACATTGTTTGCTTCCTTTCGCGATGCATGTTTGTCCAAATGTATTTATTCTGTCTTGCTACTTGCTGATCATCTCCTCAAAGGTCTAAAATGAGTGTACAGGTTAAAGTTGACTTGAAGTCAAGAGGGAATGGAGCGGTTTTGATGTCTGAATTAACCATTAGCCAGATTGCACAGCAAGCCGGTATACGACCGTCGACGATACGTTACTATGAAAGCATTAATGTCTTACCTGAGCCGCGCCGGGTCAGCGGACAGCGACGCTATGATGAGACGATTCTGGAGCGTCTGGCCTTTATTCAGGTCACACAGAAGTTGGGATTTTCGCTGACAGAGATCCAACAACTCTTACAGAGCCACAATGAAGATGCACAGCTTTCAGAGCAGTGGCAAAATATCGCGCAGCAAAAGCTTGTTCAGGTAGAGCTATTGCTGCAGCGAGCGAGCAATGTCAAACAACTCCTCAGCCAGGGTCTACAATGTGGCTGCTCCAACTTGCTCGACTGCATCCAATGTGTGCTGCTGAATTGCAATAGTGCGCAGCGCTAATGAGCAGAAGGGATGCATTGATCAGATGAACGTCTTTATCTCTGTGAATAACCTCTTGACAAGCTGGGGCAGTTCATGGCATAATACGTGAGCTGAAGGGACAGGAGCACTTGCTGCCGCCCCTGTTGGCAATAGTATAAGGCGCATTCGTCTAGCGGTCCAGGACATCGCCCTCTCAAGGCGGAGATCACGGGTTCGAATCCCGTATGCGCTACCATTGAAAAAGAGCCAGTCATTTGACTGGCTCTTTTTTTGTTGTGAGGTTCTGTAATTGTTCAATATGAACTCATTGTCAGATACAGTATATGTCACAGGTAGCCTGACCTGCGAATACATGGCAGGCTACCTGTGTTAACTCTTCTCAGGGACGAATTATGTCACAGATGAGGGGGTGTATCTTGATAGGATGATCGCTCCATTGATAGCAGGCGAGCAGGGCGGATTGGATCTGTTGGGCTTCTTGCTCATCGCGGGCATGGATTTCGATCAGGGGATCTCCAGCCTGAATGTGATTTCCAACCTTAGCCTGCAAGACCAGTCCTGTGCGATGATCGACTGGATCACCTTTTTTGAAGCGTCCCGCACCGAGACTCATGCTGGCAAGTCCCAGTCCCTCGGCATTGATGGCTGCGATATAGCCACTCCGGGGTGCTGGCAGCATGCTGCGTACCGGAGCGACAGGCAGGAGTTCCGGTTGTAGGATCTGTTGCGCATTACCCTGCTGGGCAGCAATCACTTCGGCAAGCTTTTTGAGGGCGGCTCCCGATTGGATGGTTTGTGCTACAAGTTGTTCTGCTTCTGCCAGTGTTGCTGCTTTTTGCGTCATGACCAGTATCTCAGCCGCCTCGTGATAGCAGAGCTCAGAGACATCCTCGGGACCCTGACCGCGCAGGATATCGATGGCTTCACGTAGTTCCAGGGCATTGCCAATAGCTCTGCCCAGGGGTTGCTCCATCGATGTGATGGCCGCGACGGTATGTACTCCAGCGGCCTGTCCGATGGCAACCATAGCCTGTGCCAGCAGGCGTGCCTGCTCAATGTTCTTCATAAAGGCACCGGAACCGAATTTTACATCCAGCAATAGATGGGAGGCACCTATCGCCAGCTTTTTGCTCATGATGCTGGAGGCGATCAGGGGAATACTCTCGATGGTGCCTGTGACATCGCGTAAGGCATAGAGCTTGCCGTCAGCGGGTGCCAGATCATTGGACTGCCCTGCCAGGACAATCTGATGTTCGCGCAAGATGCGCATAAAATCTTCTCGTGATAGCTCAATCGTAAAACCATCGACCGATTCAAGTTTATCGACCGTCCCGCCAGTATGTCCTAATCCCCGCCCGGTCATCTTGCCAACGGCGACACCGCAGGCTGCCACCAGTGGAGCGACCGCCAGAGTAACCTTATCTCCAACCCCGCCGGTACTATGTTTATCGATCACAGGAGAAATTACTGTGTTGACATGTAATTGTTCTCCTGAGCGGGCCATCGCAAGTGTCAGATCACTGGTTTCGCGAGCATCCATGCCACGCCAGTAGATGGCCATCAATAAAGAGGCCATCTGATAATCGGGAATGGTTCCCTGCGTATACTGCTCAATCAGCCAGTTTATTTCCTCTGTGCTGAATGTTCCCCCATCCCTTTTCTTACAAATGAGTTCAACTGCTTGCATATACTATTGTTCCAGATCCTGTGCCAGTTATTCGGCCAATACGATGCGTAACGCTTCGGTGGAGAAACCATCATCGGTTTCAATTTGAAAGCGTTGTTGGGTCTGACTTCCCAGACGGACGTTACGATCAAATATCAGCTGTCCATTAGTAAAAGCGTAGGTGCTCTGTTCTTGATTATATACACCCTGGATGGTAAGTGTATCAAATTTATTGTTGTCGTAGGCATCCAACGCTTTTAACAGGGTTGCCACCTGTTGCCAGGGAGCGCAACGCCGAAACGCAATCCGAATAATCTTCTTCTTGCCATAGCCACCTTCATCATTGAGCACCGTATAATCCAGTGCCCCCTCTTTCAATTGCTTGAGTTGCGCGAAGGTACGAGGAGGGAAAGGAGCAGGCGGCTCTGGCGCGGCTGGTATTGGTGGCAAACCAGTTAGTGGCTCGTTATAGTGCCGATTGGGACGTCTGGCTGCCGTTGGACCTGTAGCAGGTGGAACTGGTCGCGGTGAAGCCTGTGGCGGTTTAGGAGCCACTGCGGGCCGTGCTATCGGTGGTGTAACTGGTCTGGCAGGTTGCGCAGGTTGGACTGGCGGATAAGGCCGATTTCCTACTGGTTGGGAGACAGGGCGAGCAGGTTGGACTGGCGGATAAGGCCGTGGTCCTACCGGCTGATAGGCCGTTGGCTGTGGTTGATTGACGGGCTGCTGGGCGTTTGCCGTTGGTTGCGATGTAAAATTGCGTCCACAGCGGACACAGTATTGGCTGGTATCGGGATTGAGTCCTCCACAATAGGGACAGCGCATAGGTTGCTCTCCAGTCTGGTTCAATTCAACAGGAAGCATAGAACTACTGGTGACAGAAATGATGGAAGCGCCTGTTGATTATACATGATACCCATTTGCATTTATACATGTACATAGAAAGAATATCTTTTTGCTGTAGTATACCACATAGACTGTGCCAATACAGAATATGACTATCTCAGTGTTGGCAACCAGGTGCTCTTTACAAAGTGTTTGATTCCCATGGTCTTCGCCATCCTGGCGCATGAGTTTTCGCACCGATGGTGCTCAAACCCCTTTATATTGTATGTTGCTGTAAATGTGCTATGCACATTTACAGCAACATACAATATAAAGGGCACAGGCGCGCACGCCTAAGTTTGGTCCAAATTAAGAGCCAGATGCAATGGTGCAAGGAGTGACCGCAATGCGTGAAGCAAGGCCCCAGCTGCAGGCGCGCGGCAATTTAAGGTGAGCGCCTGCACGTGACCATCG
>NZ_BIXY01000154.1 GCF_008326305.1 Dictyobacter arantiisoli
TCAGGATGGTCGCCCATCCTGTGCTTCTTCGTTGAATCGTTTTGCCCTTGCTGGTCTTTTGCAGCACGACTTTGGCTTCCCCGCCATTACCAATAGTCAGAATGGTTCCCAGAAAGAATGCCTTTTCGGTTTGTGCATGGGTGATGCGCGTTTTCTCTTCGCTGAGGGTGAGCTTGAGATGGTCATGGAGGAAGGTTTTCACCAGTTCTTTGACCTCTTCTGCTATGGCGCGGCTTCCGCACAGGCCGATGAGCCAATCATCCGCATATCTCAGGTATTTTATCCTGCAAAATGTGGGATCATTGACCATTTTTGAGGCCGGGTTTGGATTTGATCCGCTCGTAGGCGATGATGTACAGATCTTCCTGATACATCAGTCGATACAGATCGTGGTTGATCCACTGTCGATTGCTATTCAGTTGTTGTAGGCGCTCCAGTCGCGCGATGGTCTTCTGGCTCATCCAAGCCAACCTCCTTTGAATGAAGCATGCTCTGTGTAGAGTCCTTCCCCGTGCCTCTCCCATTACGGAGAGTATTTGGGTACTATGACTCCTCCGTCACCTTGCGCTTTGCAGCGTTTAGGCGATTCCCAAGTTACCCATGATCGTCGGTCTATCCGTAGGTGCCCCGTTCGTCATTCCCTTCTCCTTGAAGGTTGGCTCTGATGCAGGCTGTATGAATGCGACTGTATCTTTCATTCATACCGTCAGATGTGGGCAATGACACCATCCCACAGAACAGGTATTGTCCGCCATGACTGGGGTTCAAGCAATTCAGCTTTCACCGTAGACAGCCTTGCTGCCTGCCCTCTGGCCCTCAGTGCTAGGGCTTCAACAGGCTTTTGACTTCATGCTACTGTCCCCCTGACTCTTTCGGTCAAAGGTAAGAAGCTGCTTTACTCACCTTGCCTGAGTGAGGTGGCGTTCCTTGCCACGGACTATCATGGGCCACTTTGGGCGCACTCAGTCGTACCATATAATTGTGGATTTTGTGCCGATGGGATGGGGATAAGTGGAACGATAAGAAATCGTTTTGTGCTGCCTCTAGAGCAGGCTGGAGAAGCGATTTGCTGGCCTGCTGAGCATAAGGGACTCCCTTAAACGATAGTTATTTTGAATGATCCAAGCTGCAGAGTTCGGCGTATGGCAATTGGCTCTCCATGACTCTGAGGATATATTCGAGGTACCGTATCATTTGAAGAAAACCCTACGCTAAGCCTTAGCGTAGGGTTTTCTTCAAATGATACGGTACCTCGTGGTTGGCGCTCCACCTCTCGTTATCTGGTTACTCTCCCTCGGCAAGTGGAGGGCCGGTCACCACCACCCCATACTTTGCTCCAAGAGCCATCACCTTTGGGATATCCAGCTCTGGCGCTAAGTAGAATGGACGGACCTCTTCAAAAAATCCGCGCAAGCCACCTGGCACATAGGTGAGCAGGATTTTTCCGGCGTTTTTGCCAAGACAACGCCAGGTATGCGGGACTCCGGCTGGAACCCGCACGAAATCCCCCGCAGAAAGGGTAAACACCTGTGTGCCGAGCCTCATCCGGTAGGTTCCCTCCAGAAAATAGAACAGCTCGTCCTGGGTATGGGTATGCTCTGGTGGTCCTGCCTGGGGTAATGTCACCAGTTCCACCTGATCATATTTGCCCCCAGTGGTTTCCGCTGTTGCTTTCCACGTCAGAAATTCTCCACTGGCCTGAAAAGTGGACTCTCCTTCATTAGCCCGCAAAAGGAGATTGGAAGTATCAATAGACATATTTCACCTCGCTTCTGTATCATCTCAGTAAACATCCCTTGCTTGTTCCTCCTGCAACGTGAGGAGGAGAAGAGCGTCGTTGCATGCTCCTCTTGACTAAATGCTTCCTGCTCTGGATAGCTCTATGATAGCTCACGAAAGGTGAGGCCGACTAGAACAATCTTGCGGTTTTGCGGTAGCTCCCTGGGGGCATCAGGTAGTACCGCTTAAACTGCCGGGTGAAGTGCGATTGATCAGCAAAGCCGGTTTCCTGGGCCACAGTACCCACGTCGTACCCTTGTGCCAGCAACGTTCTGGAATGCACCAGGCGCAGCTGGGTCTGATAGGCATGGGGAGGCAGGCCGACCACCTGGCGGAAGACCCGAGCCAGATGAAAGGGACTCATGTTGACCACCCCGGCTAGTTCTTGCAACGCCACCTCCTGGGCGTAGTGCGCTTGCAGATACTCCTTTGTGCGCTTGACGGCTGGATATTCCTTGCCCAGTTGAGGCAGGGTTCCTGCGTCTTGGGAATGGGAAAGCAGCAACGGAGCCAACAGGTGCAACAGCGTCTCCTCCTGTTGCAGACGAGATGCCGGAGCCTGCGACCTGGCAGCGAGATCACTCATGGCCTGGCTCAAAGGCGGATCAAAGAGGGGACGGTTGGGAAAATGAGGCAAGCCCTTCTCCCTTTGGAGCATCTCTGTGGCGAACTGTTGCAGCCAGGCCGGATCAATAGAGAGATGATAGGAAGTGACGTCTTTGGTCTGGCAGGTCCAGGTTTCTCCAGGCTCGAGCACAACGAATATCCCATCGATGAGCTGGCCACTGAGACGAGTGTTTCGATGCTGGAACTCTATTGTCCCTGACTGCCCGCAGACAATCAGGTACTCCTGAGTAAAACGCTGGTTCTCAAGGGCAGAGATGGCAACTTTCTGGAAAAGTTCGAGCTCTTTGAGCTGCCAGGGTCGCCACACCGTGACGCTGCCTTTGACCGCCTCACCCCCTGTTCTCGTTTCGAGAGGTCTCATGAACGCTTTCCTCCTTCTTCTTTCCTGAGACAAGAACGTCCTGGGTCAAGAAACGCCAGTGCTCATGAATGGTGCCAGCACGGCCATTGATCTGAGTCTTAGATGCAGCGTGTTCACCTGAGAGCCGTCGCTGTTCCTTTTCGCGCAAGAGTTTCATGGTCATTCCTTTCTTCGTGCGTCGCGCTCTTGTCTGTTTCAACGCGTAGGCATGATTCCTCCTTGCTCTCTCTGGCAAGAGAGGATTTCGCCTGAGATAGCTTCAGGATAGCTCATCGCTCCACTATGACCGGACTCACTCTTTGCCTGTCACACAATTCACACTGGACAAACTGCTAGATCAAGACATATGCCAAGTCAAGCTCTGGATGAAACTGTCGTATCCTCGCTACCATGGTTTGCTCTGTCATTTATACCATAACGGTGACCCGATGTTGTCAAGATCAAGCGATATCCTCGTTCGCAGTGGCCCGGCCCCCCGATCATGGGATCTTCTCAGATCAGAAAAGAGATGTGCAGAGGGCTGGCTTTCGTTTGGGACAGACAGGCAGTAAAACGATCCTGGCACTGCCAGGGGTTGGTTGGATCGCCAGTTGCCACATAGTCTGGAGTAAACTTCCAGAGGGAGGTTTGGCCTTGCACGACAATCCGTTGGAGCTTCTTTTTCACTCTACACCTCCTCCAGGAATCTAACAGAGTGTGGAGTCTATGTCTAGATGCGCTCATCATCTCTGGCGCGAGACCCTGATATACTATTACGAAATATGTGACAGTTTGGAAATCGTGTCGAACATTCAGCCCAATTACCACTTCCTACGCAGCGCGCAGAAAGCCCAGGCGTGTCAACCTGATTCGTTGCCCATTCTAAAATTCAAGCAGCGGGTGACATGGCAGCGAACTGGCTAGAGTGGTGGATTACTCATTCGATGCCCTCTTCCACGACGGAGATAGTAGACCAAATATGGTCACTACTGGAACGCATTCAGATAGTGCCTTTAGTGCCTTCTTCATCTCCGTAAGGACAACTGAAAATGGGTTCTGTCAGAACTCAAACACCATCCTGGCAAAGCAGCCTCGCATCTGTTATACTCATCCTCTAAACAGAGAATTGAACAAGGAGTGTTGGCTGATGAACTGCCCTTATTGTGTTGCAACGACTACCCGGAAGTGACAGAACTGCTTGAACAGGTCAAGCAAATCCCTGTGTTGCAAGAAATCAGCAGCCAACTGAGTGAACAGGTCAAGCGATTGCAAGAATAGATCGCCAAAGACAGTCACAACAGTTCGCTGCCCCCTTCTTCTGACCATTTTTCCAGGCAACGCAAATCTTCCAGTTTGCGCACACGCAGCGGGAAGAAGGCTGGAGGACAACCAAGTCACCAGGGTCAGACGCTTGAGATGAGCGCTCTCGCCGATGAAATCGTGATGGTACCTTCCGTCACCTGGTGCCAGCATTGTCACCGCGACTTGAGCGAAGTTGAGGTATGGCTAGGATTCGTGCAAAAATCGATCATAAGCCTCTAGAACCGCTTCACAGGTCATTCGAGGCGATGGCAGAAGAAACAAAGGCATGAATGAGAAATGCATGAAATATATGATAAAACTGCTTTTATGACACTTCCTGAAGAGAGTCATGAGCCATATTTCAGGACATCTGCACGCGCTGATAGATTTTTGCACGAATCCTAGTCATACCTCGTTTCCCTTTTTATCTTAATTTTTACTATACAAGTGGAATTGCTATTCTTCCTCGGTGAGTGGGGGACCAGTTACAACCATTCCATACTTTTCAGCAATGGCTAATCCCAGCGCTAAATCCGGTGTCAGATAGAGTTCGCGGGCCTCTTCAAAAAATCCACGTAAGCCCCCTGGAATATAGGTGAGTAGAACTTTTCCGGCGTTTTTGCCAATACAGAGCCAGGCATGTGATACTCCGGCTGGAATGCGTACGAAATCCCCCGCAGAAGCGGTGAATACTTGATCGCCGAGCTTCATCTTATAGTTTCCTGCCAGGAAGTAGAACAATTCATCCTGGGTATGAGTATGCTCTGCCGGTCCAGAGCCGGGTAATGTTACCACCTCTACCTGGTCATATTTGCCATCGGTGGTTTCTCCTGTGGCTTTCCACGTCAAAAATTCGCCTCTAGCCAGAAAGGTGGAATCTCCTTCAGAAGCCCGAATAAACATACGAGAAATATCGAGAGACATGTTTTCACCTCGCTTTGGTTATTGTTGCATGATAAGGACTCTGGCTCATACCTGATGGAGACCATCGGTCATTGGAGCCTTTCATCTTTGCTTTGGTCTTGACGTAGACATAATACGTCCATATATGGGGGATAAACTAGGAAAATCTTGCGGTTTTGCGGTAACTTTTAGGGGTTACCAAAAAGTTGCGTTTAAATTGCTGTGCGAAGTGAGATTGGTCAAAAAAGCCAGTTTCGTTCGCCACGTAGCTGACTGCACATCCCTGCGCCAGTAGTGTTTTGGCATGTGCCAATCGAAGTCGAGTTTGATAAGCGTGAGGAGGCAGACCAACGACCTGGCGGAAAGTTCGGGCGAGATAAAATGGACTCAGGTGTGTCACATTAGCCAGATCTTGTAGCGCAATCTCCTCTGCATAGTGGGCCTGCAAATATTCTTTCGCACGCTCGATAGCGGGATGTTCCCAACGTGTTTCTTGAGATGCGTTGATATCCTGGACATGAGAAAGCAGTAATCGAGTAAGCAAGTGTAGAAGCATTTCGTCTTGTTGCAGGCGAGAAGCTGGAGCAAGCGACTTGGCGGAGATATCGCATAAAGCCTTACTCAGCGCTGGATCGAAGAGGATCTGGCTGGGAAAATGGAGCAAGGATTTATCCTGTTGGAACAACTCTGCGGCGTTCCGTTGTAGCCAGTCAGGATCAATCGAGAGGTGATGAAAGATAACGTCTTTAGGCTGGCAGATCCAGGTTTCTCCAGGTTCGATGATAAGAAATGTCCCATCGACAACCTTCCTATTGATACAAGCATTGCGATATTTCAAGTGTACGGTTCCTGACTGCATAGAGGCGATCGTATACGTTGGCGTAAAATGCTGTAGGAGAGGAGTAGAGAAGGCAATGCCCTGAAATAATTCAAGCTGCTTAAACTGCCATGGTCGCCATACTTTAAGACTACCTTCGACTGGTTCAGAATGTTTCCTCATTGCATGACCCTCTTCGTGTCTGGAGCAGGAACGTTCTGAAACAGGATAGGCCGATAGCCATGAGTAGTATTGCCTTTGCGCTGAACTCTAAACGTGTAATATGCAATTAATAGGAGTTTCTGTTTTCTGTTTTTTTTCTGCACGATGATTTCTTTCTTCCCGACTCTTGTTTCCCTGTTCCGATGAATTGGCGTTGTGCTTTGCCTCGATGGTTTCAGTATAGCTCAATTATATCTCATTCTAGAGGTAGCGCTACGTAAGCTGTCACCAGTACTGTTTCGCCTGCCTGTAAGCGGGCTGATTCGCGCAAGATCTGGTAGGCGCTAATCCTTTGCAATGGGAAAGCTGCGGCTGGAGCGAAGTCAAGCGTATCAGGAATGGGAATAACCGCACTGGCATTGGCTACGGCGAACTCGGCATGGCCACCACTCACGAAGGCGGAGATGCACGTGCCAACTGAAGGGGTAGTTCCGCTTCCTGTCACCGAAGTCGGAAAAACAAGCAATACAGGTAAAGAAAAAAGCGGAGGTACTCCTAATTTGTAGAGTCGGAGAAGAGAAATGTATTACAGAAGGAAAATACCCTTCTCGACATATTGATAGGAGTATCGCCACAAAAAACGTTTATAGCGATACAGATATTGTTGCCAACCATTCCATTATTTTGAGCCATGATAGACGAGAAAGAGCTTTTGATGAAGAAAAAGGATTTTCGAGAAATATCTTGTGTTCAGTTTCCTGCTTCCTCTCCTTCAGCTGTTTCTCCGAGTTTGGGTAAATTAGGGCTTTTTATGACCGCTTTTGGTGGGTTCCACCCAAAACCCTGGGTCGAGAAAAAAGAGAGTTTCCAGTTGTGGTAGGATATAAAAAACCCATCCAACCCACAGAAAGGAAACTCTTATGCATATTCAAGTATCGCTCACGGTCGAC
>NZ_BIXY01000155.1 GCF_008326305.1 Dictyobacter arantiisoli
GGTCCTGGCCCCCCTCTTCCTGAAGCACAGCGAGACTCATCTGCGGCTCTACCGCGTAGAGGAACTAACCGGCCTCCAACATCTCACGATGCTGGAAAGCCTGGAACTGGACCAATGTACCACCCTGCAGGATCTTTCTCCGCTGGCAGGCTTGAGCAAGCTCACAGTATTGCGCATGCCCGACAGCAAAAAGATCAGCGATCTCGCGCCGCTGGCCGCGCTAACGCAGTTAGAAGTACTTGATCTCAATTCCTGTGACCGTATTACCAGCCTTGCGCCGCTCCGCGAACTGAGCAGGCTACACCAGATTATCCTGCACGGTTGCTCCAATCTACGCGATCTCAGTGGACTGATAAACAAGCCAGCACTCACCGAACTCAATCTCCATGGCCTCAATCACCTACGCACTATCGCTCCCCTCAGCGGACTCCCTGGCCTCAAGCGGCTCATCATCTCATATGCTGGCGCGCTGAGAGATATCAGCGGGCTGAGTGCACTGCAGGAGGTCGAATATCTCGAAATCCGCAACTGTGACAAACTTAGCGATATCACGCCACTGGCACAGCTCAAGCGGGTCCGTGGGATCAACCTGCTCGCATGTCCCGCGCTTCAGGATCTTAATCCGCTGACAGGGATGGAAAACATAGAGACAATTGAATCCACCTCTGGACATCTAGAGCATATTGGCCCCTGGAGCCAGTTGCAAAAGCTGCGTCATCTCAAGCTGCGCATCAACAATCGCCTGACCAATTTGCAAGAGCTTGGGCGCATCCCTTTACTCGAAGAACTTGAACTTGGCGGCTGTACACACCTTCAGAGCTTCAATGGGATCGAGCAGGCAACGAACCTGAAGAGGTTTGTCTTCTATACTCAGGCAGTTGAGGATGGCGTAACGCCCGAGGATCTCACCCCATTGCGTGGCCTACCTGAGTTGCAGGTACTGATACTCAGTGGAGTAAATTGTCCAAACTTGCGCGGATTGACAGATCTCCCCCACCTGGAGAATCTGACGATTTCGGCAAATCGCAGGCTTGCTAGCCTGGAAGGAATAAGCAATCTCCCCCGCCTGGAGAATCTGACGATTTCGGCAAATCACAGGCTTGCCAGCCTGGAAGGAATAAGCAATCTCCCTGCATTGCGTTCATTGGAACTATTTGATTGCCCAATTGAGGATATCAGTGCGATCACCAGGCTTGACAGCCTGACATGCATTGCGCTCGCAAGGACAACACAAGTCTGCGACCTGACGCCCCTGCTGGCCCTGTCCGAACTGGAAGAACTCAGCCTCACAAGGAATGCTGGACGACAAAATCTCAACGGCTTGCAAGGACAGACGACACTACGCAAGCTTATCGTGCATGAATGCCACGAATTACAGGATGTCTCAGCCCTGGACGGACTGCCTGCGCTCACAGAACTATCCCTCAGAGAGAATGAGCAACTCGATTGGAGCGGCGTCACCAATCTGCCGAACCTGACAAACTTACACCTGGCCTTTACAACACTTACCAGTTTTCGCTCTTTACAGAACGTCCCCATGCTCAAATCCATTACGATCGAGTTCAGCAAGCAGCTTGTCAGCCTGCATGGTCTGGAAAATGCACAACGGCTAGAACAAATTCTTTGCACATGGTGCGATAATTTACAGGATATCACTGCGCTTAGCACCCTCACCAGGCTGCATACCATCAAGCTATCGGGGATGTCACAGCTCACAAATATTACCCCTCTGAGTGGACTGCACAACCTGGAAACGCTCGATCTGAGCTCTAGTGGGGTCAGCGATCTCACCCCAGTAGAGCAGCTCACAAAACTGCGCGAGCTCAACCTTATGTGTAGCTACATGAATATTCAAGATCTCACGCCGTTACTGCACCTGCCCGCGCTCCACAAAATCAAAATCGACGCTAGCTATCTCAACAATCCCCTCCCCAGCATCAAAGAACTACAGGCTCGGGTCGACCTCGAAATAGATACACGCCGCTAGAGCAGAGCAACAGACATACCGAGCAACGGAGATCGATGCACCATAGAAAGATAGGACAGATGACACTCTCAAGGGATGCATATCCCGACTTATACTCAACAAAAAGAGGTTGGGTTACCTGCTGAAATTGTGCTGGTTTGACCACAGCAGGTGAAAGGGATTTCCTGATGTCATCATTTCGAACTGCTTCGCGTTGGCATGCTGTCTTTCAGGTCCAGATGTGTGTGTTGTTCTCCGTCGGCTCGCTCTGCCTGCTGCTGACCTGGATCTTCTTTGATTTCTTTCGTGGCCTGAGTTGGCTCGATGGCTATGCCTGGCTACCACTGGCGGTATTGCTGGGCATACTCGCGCTCCTGATGAGCAGGCAGTGGGCAAGCACGCTTCTATCTCTCGCGCTGGTACTCGCCACCCTGTCTGGTCTTGCCTATCTGTTGCTGGGCATCGGGGCGCTGGCGTTGCCGCCATCTCTCATCCTGACTGGCGCGATTATACTGCTGCTACTTCTGAACGGTGGCGTAATCTACCTGACGCGCCGAGTTCAAAGGGATACGCGGCAGGCGGTACCACCAGTGCAGCGGCAACGACGCTCATTCTTAGGATTGCTCACCAGAACAAGCCTTGCTGTGGCGCTCGGCGGCATCTTCATCAAAGCGTATCTCTGGGATGATCCCTCCAGGCAATGGTTGCTGACAGATCTGGTGCGCCAGGAGTCGCATAAACTGACACTGGCAGCCCCCGAACAGTTACAACTGACCGATGCCAGCCATCTGAACAGTAGTCGCGTGGCGGAAATCCGTAGGCCAGAGACGCTGGCCGAGGTGATCAAAGCCGTTAAGGATGCGCAAGCGGGCCAGCGAAAAATCTCGCTCTCCGGCATCAGGCATAGTATGGGCGGACAGGCTCTGGGATTAAACACGCTGCATCTGGATATGACGCATCTGGATAGCGTGCACTACAACATGGACAATCAGACGGTCACGGTCGGACCAGGAGCGACCTGGGAACAGATACAGGAAGTCCTTTCGCCGCATGGTCGGGCCGTCATGGTCATGCAGGACTCCAATATCTTTTCCGTAGGTGGCTCACTGAGCGTGAATGCCCACGGAAAAGATCCTCGCTACGGCTCCTTGATTGAAAGCGTCAATTTTATCAAGCTGCTAGGCGCGGACGGTCAGGAGGTATTCTGTGACAGAACGCAGAATCAAGAGCTCTTCACAGCCGCCATCGGAGGCTTCGGCCTATTTGGCATCATCACCGAGATCAACTTACAGACGACGCAAAACACATACTTCGCCTTTTCCCTGAAGTCAGTCCCGACCCATGCAGTTATCGACAACCTCGAAATCCTGAGCAAGAATCCCGCCAACCGCTTACTGGAAGCGCATCTCTCCGTCGATGCCGAACACTTCCTCACCGAAAGCCTGATCTTCACCTATACAGAAACCAGTTCCGCGCAGCAACCCGGCGATGAACTGGATGGAGAGAATAGTATCTGGCTGCGCAAAGTCGTCTTCCAGGCATCCAGAGCCAGCAACTTCGGGAAATACTTCCGCTGGGAAATGGAGAAATATGTCTCGCCGCTGGTCGAACCTGCATCGATAAGTAGAAATACTGCCATGGCGGTCCCTGTACGCTTCCTGCAAAATCCCGATCCCCACTCCACAGATATACTGCAAGAATACTTTGTGCCCATCGAGCGCAGCAACGCCTTTCTTGCCACCTATAAGCAACTACTCAAAAAATACCAGATCGATTTGTTGAATGTAACTATAAGAAGAGTCAAGCAAGACACCAGCGCCCTGGTCTCTTACGCCCAACAAGACATGTACGGCTTTGTCGTCTACTACAAAATCAGACAAAACAGTCCCGACATTCCAACCCTCCAGAACTTCACCCGCGAACTCATCGACTACTTAATCTCGATCCAGGCCAGATATTATCTGTGTTATGGCGGCTACTATACTCCCGCCCAACTCACCAGCATGTATCCAACCATAAAGACACTCTTTGCCCTCAAAGCCCGGCACGATCCACAGCAACTATTCACCAGCATCTGGTACGAGCATTATTATAGAAGCATTTCAAGCTAAAACGCACTGACAGCAATTCTCAGAAAGATTGAACTAAAGATCTACTCTACAGTCCTCTCTTCATTACGCCTTGACAGTTTGTTTGGTAACCCAGCATTACGCCAGCCGCTTAGATCGTAACTATTCAGTAGGGCTATGCAGTTGCGGAAAGAAGAAGAATCTGCTAGAGTAGCCGCATAAGCAATGATGAAAAACGAGAGTGACTCCACAACAAGAGAATAAGACCTTGCGTCAAGCGTTGCGGCGAAAAGATAAGGTTACGGAATATCTGATGAAGATGCTCAAGGGAGAGCCGAAGTCATAGAGGTAGGGATAGGGAGAGATCGCGATGAAGGTGACGTGGTTAGTGATCCGTGCTAGAGGCGGCATTGTTGCACGCACACATTATACATTCGTCAACAATTATTTATGATGGTGGCATTAGAAGGGCAAATATAGGATAAATGTGTTAAGAAGAACTGAGAGAAATACGATATGCCAAGAGAATATACATATACAGTTGAACATAGGGGAGGTAAACCTGTAATGGTTCGTAGCAGAACAGATAGCAGAACCTCTACGGAACTAGCGCAGCAGCTATATCGAAGAGAACAGGTACGACGCATTAATGGGCGGGACGTAACCGTTGTCGATGTGCGACCTGAAAGCGATACTTATGCGCAGCCTGATGACTATCATTATGCGCAACCTGACAGATATCCTCTTGTACAGCCTAATGACTATCGTTATGTACAGCCTGGGGACTATCGTTATATACAGCCTGATCAGGCATTAGTAAGAGAACCAGCACGAACAGAGGCGCAGAAAGTTCCTCAGGAACTCCTTATAGGGTTTGACCAACTGGCGCCCGACATGCGGTTCGACGCCGCCACCTGTCTCTATGTGCTTCACTTTCTCCCTGATGCCGCGAAATTGGAACTATTGCGCAACATCAGGGACCGCTTGCAGCCGGGGGCGCCATTGTATCTCATCAGCCCGGTGCGTGGAGACGAGACGAAATTTGGTGTGACGAATCCGACACTGAGGGCAGATTTCCTTGGTGCCTGGCAATACCATGGCGAGTTGATGGGTATGCCGAAGGAGCAAATGGCGGGCATCGTTGCTCAACTCACGGAGCAGATGTCCCAACCACAGGTGGCGACGGCGGACAGTGTACAGGAACTCCTGCACGAGGCAGGATTCAGGCAAGTCGCACCGTTCTTCTCGATGCTGGGGACCATGTATGGGTGGATAGCGCGCTGATAGGATCGGCTCCTAGCCGAGAGGTGACACACCATCTTTCAGTCCCCACTCGGCTTTGTTCTGATTCCGGCGATGACGAGATCAAGCATGCGGTTGACCCCATCAGGGTCGGACGCATGTTCGTTCACCATGACAATTCCGTAGACGAGTCGTAGCACGTCAATAATATGGACATCCGTTCGGATTTGTTCTGCGGCCTGGGCCCGGAGCAACAGGACTTCTCCCGCCTGGTGCATCGCTTTGTTCGCGTCATAGATTCTCGTTCCCGGAACGTGCTTGGCTGCCATGATGGCTGCTCCCATGCTCCTCCCTCGAGCCGCAAAGTCCATCTGGAGACGAAGCCAGCTCATCAAGGCGTCGAAAGGAATCGGAGCGTTTGCGAGCTCTTCAGCATGCGCTCTCAATTCATTGGCCTCATCCAGGAACACTGCTTCAAGGAGATCCTGACGCGTGGGGAAGTGACGGTACAGCGTTCCGATTCCAACCCCAGCCGACCTGGCAACGTCCTCCAGGACGATATCAGCGCCGCGCTCCGAGATGGCGACTCGCGCCGCGTTCAGCAGGCTAGCGTAGTTGCGCTGGGCATCAGCTCGCATTGGACGGTTGGCTTGTGGTGACTCATTCATCTTTTTCAATCGCACGGATACCCCTGCCTTCAGGCATGGGGAGGAAGTGCGCCTCCTTGTGGATAGCTATAGCCATCGCTGTGATGAAGCATCTGGCAATGACGATACGATATTCCCTGGATCGTTCCGATGGTGGTAGTGATATTGAAGGAACCTGAACTGCGCACCGCCACGCGTCCGGTATAGGTGCCGACCTTCTTGCCCGTGGGCACAATCGCCTTGACCACGTCCCCGGTCTGGAAGCCTTTGACCTTCTTTGCCCCCTTCGCAGAGGTGCGCGGAAAACCATATTTGTCAGGTAAGCGTATCTGACGATTGCCGTGTCCCGTTGCCTTGATCAAGAGGGGTTTTACCTTCTTGCTGTCTAAGACATCAGGTGTGCTTTTCGCCACGCAGGCTGCATCGAGCCAGTGAGCTTTGGGCAGTTCTCTCACGGTTCGGTTGTATTTTGTCAAGCCGCCTGATCCGCACTCCACTGGCAATCCTGTTGTTTTCAAGCGCTCAAAAAGTGCGCTGCCTAAGCGAAGAGGTCGCCCTCTCCGCTCGGCTTCAAAACCGTGCGTGAGACTTGTCGCCTCACACGGCTCCTCAATACTGCAGTCAATTGTCATTGACACACTCCGTTCCATGTTT
>NZ_BIXY01000156.1 GCF_008326305.1 Dictyobacter arantiisoli
CGCGAGAAGCGTTGTCTGCCACTGAGGATCAGATACATGTTGGATGAGTGTTGCGAAATCCATACTATTGATGCGCGAACAGAGAAGCGTTCGCGTATTCCTTTCTCATTTCAGCGTAGGGAATGCATCCGGCATTCCCCTCAGGCTTCTATTCTCGCAGAAGCAGAGTAAAATGGAAAAGTAGTAGGACCTATAGTATCAGACTGCTTTTGTGGTCATGCATTTATGAGCAGAGAGCGATCCATGCTCCGATGTGCATGGATCGCACATGTGAAACGGATGGTGCCGCTTTTGATGATCCTATCGATCTCCGTTGCTCGGTATGTCTGTTGCTCTGCTCTAGCGGCTTGTATCTATTTCGAGGTCGACCCGAGCCTGTAGTTCTTTGAGGCCGGGGAGGGGTTTGTTGAGATAGATAGCGCCGATTTTGATTTTGTGGAGCGCGGGCAGGTGCAGTAACGGCGTGAGATCTTGAATATATATGTAGGCACACATATTGGTGATGTTGAGTTCATTCAATAGCGAGAGCTGTGTCAGCGGGGATAGACTATTGGTCTGGCTGCTATTCAGGGCGAGCTTGCGCAGTTTTGTGAGCTGCTCTACTGGGGTGAGATCGCTGACCCCACTATAGCTCAGATCGAGCGTTTCCAGGTTGTGCAGTCCGCTCAGAGGGGTAATATTTGTGAGCTGTAACATCCCCGATAGCTTGATGGTATGCAGCCTGGTGAGGGTGCTAAGCGCAGTGATATCCTGTAAATTATCGCACCATGTGCAAAGAATTTGTTCTAGCCGTTGTGCATTTTCCAGACCATGCAGGCTGACAAGCTGCTTGCTGTGCTCGATCGTAATGGATTTGAGCATGGGGACGTTCTGTAAAGAGCGAAAACTGGTAGGTGTTGTATGGACCAGGTGTAAGCTTGTCAGGTTCGGCAGATTGGCGACGCCGCTCCAATCGAGTTGCTCATTCTGGCTGAGGGATAGTTCTGTGAGCGCAGGCAGTCCGGCCAGGGCTGAGACATCCTGTAATTCGTGGCATCCATGCACGATAAGCTTGCGTAGTGTCGTCTGTCCTTTCAAGCCGTTGAGATTTTGTCGTCCAGCATTCCTTATGAGGCTGAGTTCTTCCAGTTTGGACAGGGCCAGCAGGGGCGTCAGGTCGCAGACGTGTGTTGTCAGTGCGAGCTCAAAGCATGTCAGGCTGTCAAGCCTGGTGATCGCACTGATATCCTCAATTGGGCAATCAAACAGTCGCAATGAACGCAATGCAGGGAGATTGCTTATTCCTTCCAGGCTGGCAAGCCTGTGATCAGCCTGTATCGTCAGATTCTCCAGGCGGGGGAGATCTGTCAATCCGCGCAAGTTTGGACAATTTACTCCAATGAGCATCAGTACCTGCAACTCAGGTAGGCCACGCAATGGGGTGAGATCCTCTGGCGTTACGCAATCCTCAACTGCCTGAGTATAGAAGGCAAACCTCTTCAGGTTCGTTGCCTGCTCGATCCCATTGAAGCTCTGAAGGTGTGTACAGCCGCCAAGTTCAAGTTCTTCGAGTGAAGGGATGCGCCCAAGCTCTTGCAAATTGGTCAGGCGATTGTTGGTGCGCAGCTTGAGATGACGCAGCTTTTGCAACTGGCTCCAGGGGCCAATATGCTCTGGAAGTCCAGTGTTGGATTCAATTGTCTCTATGCTTTCCATCTCTGTCAGCGGATTAAGATCCTGAATCGCGGGACATGCGAACAGGTTGATCTCACGGACCCGCTTGAGCTGTGCCAGTGGCGTGATATCGCTAAGTTTGCCACAGTTGCGGATTTCGAGATATTCGACCTCCTGCAGTGCACTCAGCCCGCTGATATCTGTCAGCGCGTCAGCATATGAGATGATGAGCCGCTTGAGGCCAGGGAGTCCGCTGAGGGGAGCGATAGTGCGTAGGTGATTGAGGCCATGGAGATTGAGTTCGGTGAGTGCTGGCTTGTTTATCAGTCCACTGAGATCGCGTAGATTGGAGCAACCGGGCAGGATAATCTGGCGTAGCCTGCTCAGTTCGCGGAGCGGCGCAAGGCTGGTAATACGGCCACAGGCATTGAGATCAAGTACTTCTAACTGCGTCAGCGCGGCCAGCGGAGAAAGATCCTGCAGGGTGGTACATTGGTCCAGTTCCAGGCTTTCCAGCATCGTGAGATGTTGGAGGCCGGTTAGTTCCTCTACGCGGTAGAGCCGCAGATGAGTCTCGCTGTGCTTCAGGAAGAGGGGGGCCAGGACCTGCTGCGCATAGCCGTCTGGATCGGCGGCAAGCTTCCAAAGCTTTAATCCCTCTTCTATTGCGGGCAGTGTGCTGGTATTTTGTAGATAGCTGTGCAGAGCCTGGAGCGCGGATTGATCGGGAATACGGGCCAGAGCGCGCAGGCTATTGGTGCGCTGCGATCCCCAGTGGGCCGCTGCCACATTCAGATGATCTGACAGCGGCTTGATTGCCAGTTTGCCCGCCTGTGCGGCCAGTTCATCGGCGGCTTTGACCGTTTTCGGTGGTAACAACTTCTTGAGGCGTGTTTGCACGGATCGTGTGGTTTGACTGCCTGGTACGATGCTGGTAGAGGTAGGCGTTGTAGGCGTCAGAATATCGAGACAGGCGGCGGCCAGCATGTGTAGACGGATGCGCTGTTGGGCATTCTGATCTCCATCCTGGAGCAATTGTTTAATGATGTGCTCGCCTTCTTGCAGTGAGAGTTGTGGCAGCGTCGCGAGAAGCGTTGTCTGCCACTGAGGATCAGATACATGTTGGATGAGTGTTGCGAAATCCATACTATTGATGCGCGAACAGAGAAGCGTTCGCGTATTCCTTTCTCATTTCAGCGTAGGGAACGCATTCAGCATTCCCCTCAGGCTTCTATTCTCGCAGAAGCAGAGTAAAATGGAAAAGTAGTAGGACTTGTAGTATCAGACTGCTTTTGTGGTCATGCATTTATGAGCAGAGAGCGATCCATGCTCCGATGTGCATGGATCGCACATGTGAAACGGATGGTGCCGCTTTTGATGATCCTCATGTGTAAATCCAAAAATTAAACTGGTGGAATCTGTATAATTATTCTGGTGGTTCAGCCGCTTTCACATAGTGGTAGAGGTAGCGCGGGAGATCCCTAAAGTTGCACAGATTTCAGGAATCGAATTGTCTCAGACCGTGTTTTGGAAATCGAGGAGGAGAGCGATGTGATAGACTGAAAAGATGCACTTCACCGTGCTGATTCTTAATCACTTATAGGAAGTAATGATGACAGAGACACTCCTCGCCATCCATCAGGTCCGTCGACCTGATGGATGGCCGACCGCAGCACATTTTGCATTCGTCGAAGAGATACTCCCCGCGCCTGTCCCAGGCACCGCCCTGGTGGAGAACCTCTATCTCTCAGTTGATCCGTATATGCGCCGAGCTATGGATGGAAGCTGGCCGCTTCATGCTCCTTTAGAGGGGCGTTCTATTGGCCGGGTGGTGGCTTCACAGGACCCAGCGTTGGCCATCGGCGACGTGGTCTTCCACTACCAGGGCTGGCGCACACATGCGTTGGTTCAGGCTGCTGATGTTCGAATCCTCCCACAGATGCCACAGGTTCCTCTGAGCGCCTACCTCAGCATTCTCGGGGGAACGGGACTCACCGCCTATGTTGGCCTGACTCGGATTGCCCACCTGCAAGCAGGGGAGTCCATTTTTATCTCAGCGGCCTCTGGGGGTGTGGGCAACGCAGCAGGACAGATAGCCCGCCTGCTGGGAGCCAAACGCGTCATTGGCAGCACCGGCTCCGCGGACAAGGTCAACCACTTGGTCGAAACCCTCGGCTTTGATGCCGCTTTTGACTATCACGACGGGCTCATCCACGAACTCCTGGCTCAGGCGGCTCCTCTTGGCATTGATGTGGCTTTCGAGAACGTGGGTGGAGAGCATCTGGAGGCAGCAATCAGCGCGTTGCACGAGCATGGTCGTATTGCCTGGTGCGGCTTGGTGGGCGAGTATAACAGCACCCAACCTTCCACTGCTCCTCGCAATCTCTCGTTGGTCGTGAAAAAGAACCTTCGGTTGGAAGGCTTCTACGTGCGCGACTACACGGACCTGCAAAGCGAACTCGAAGCGTTCCTGATCCCTCATATCCAAACCGGGCGTGTGGTCCTGGATCAAACCATCATACAGGGGTTCGAGCACATCATTGAGGCGTTTCTCGGTATGCTTCACGGAGAGAAGCGAGGCAAGATGATGGTTCAAGTTTCCTCATTGTAAGGGTGTGTTTTGCAAAGGAAGATCCAGGTCAGCAGCAGGCAGAGCGAGCCGACGGAGAACAACACACACATCTGGACCTGAAAGACAGAATGCCAACGCGAATTCACCTGCTGTGGTCAAACCAGCACAATTTCAGCGGGTAACCCAACCTCTTTTTGTTGAGTATAAGTCGGGATATGCATCCCTTGAGAGTGTCATCTGTCCTATCTTTCTCTGGTGCATCGATCTCCGTTGCTCGGTATGTCTGTTGCTCTGCTCTAGGGGCGTGTATCTATTTCGAGGTCGACCCGAGCCTGTAGTTCTTTGAGGCCGGGGAGGGGATTGTAGAAATAGATAGCGCCGATTTTGATTTTGTGGAGCGCGGGCAGGTGCAGTAACGGCGTGAGATCTTCAATATGCCGATAGGCACACATATTGGCGATGTTGAGTTCATTCAATTGCGAGAGCTGTGTCAGCGAGGATAGACTATTGGTCTGGCTGCTCTTCAGGTTGAGCTCGCGCAGTTTTGTGAGCTGCTCTACTGGGGTGAGATCGCTGACCCCACTAGAGCTCAGATCGAGCGTTTCCAGGTTGTGCAGTCCGCTCAGAGGGGTAATATTTGTGAGCTGTGGCATCCCCGATAGCTTGATGGTATGCAGCCTGGTGAGGGTGCTAAGCGCAGTGATATCCTGTAAATTATCGCACCATGTGCAATGAATTTGTTCTAGCCGTTGTGCATTTTCCAGACCATGCAGGCTGACAAGCTGCTTGCTGTGCTCGATCGTAATGGATTTGAGCATGAGGATGTTCTGTAAAGAGCGAAAACTGGTAAGTGTTGTATCGACCAGGTGTAAGCTTGTCAGGTTTGGCAGATTGGCGACGCCGCTCCAATCGAGTTGCTCATTCTGGCTGAGGGATAGTTCTGTGAGCGCAGGCAGTCCGGCCAGGGCTGAGACATCCTGTAATTCGTGGCATCCATGCACGATAAGCTTGCGTAGTGTCGTCTGTCCTTTCAAGCCGTTGAGATTTTGTCGTCCAGCATTCATTGTGAGGCTGAGTTCTTCCAGTTCGGACAGGGCCAGCAGGGGCGTCAGGTCGCAGACGTGTGTTGTCCTTGTGAGCTCAAAGCATGTCAGGCTGTCAAGCCTGGTGATCGCACTGATATCCTCAATTGGGCAATCAAACAGTCGCAATGAACGCAATGCAGGGAGATTGCTTATTCCTTCCAGGCTAGCAAGCCTGTGATTTGCCGAAATCGTCAGATCCTCCAGGCGGGGGAGATCTGTCAATCCGCGCAAGTTTGGACAATTTACTCCAATGAGCATCAGTACCTGCAACTCAGGTAGGCCACGCAATGGGGTGAGATCCTCGGGCGCTACGCCATCCTCAACTGCCTGAGTATAGACAAACCTCTTCAGGTTCGTTGCCTGCTCGATCCCATTGAAGCTCTGAAGGTGTGTACAGCCGCCAAGTTCAAGTTCTTCGAGTAAAGGGATGCGCCCAAGCTCTTGCAAATTGGTCAGGCGATTGTTGATGCGCAGCTTGAGATGACGCAGCTTTTGCAACTGGCTCCAGGGGCCAATATGCTCTAGATGTCCAGAGGTGGATTCAATTGTCTCTATGCTTTCCATCCCTGTCAGCGGATTAAGATCCTGAAGCGCGGGACATGCGAGCAGGTTGATCTCACGGACCCGCTTGAGCTGTGCCAGCGGCGTGATATCGCTAAGTTTGTCACAGTTGCGGATTTCGAGATATTCGACCTCCTGCAGTGCACTCAGCCCGCTGATATCTCTCAGCGCGTCAGCATATGAGATGATGAGCCGCTTGAGGCCAGGGAGTCCGCTGAGGGGAGCGATAGTGCGCAGGTGATTGAGGCCATGGAGCTCGAGTTCGGTGAGTGCTGGCTTGTTTATCAGTCCACTGAGATCGCGTAGATTGGAGCAATGGTGCAGGATAATCTGGTGTAGCCTGCTCAGTTCGCGGAGCGGCGCAAGGCTGGTAATACGGCCACAGGAATTGAGATCAAGTACTTCTAACTGCGTTAGCGCGGCCAGCGGCGCGAGATCGCTGATCTTTTTGCTGTTGGGCATGCGCAATACTGTGAGCTTGCTCAAGCCTGCCAGCGGAGAAAGATCCTGCAGAGTGGTACATTGGTCCAGTTCCAGGCTTTCCAGCATCGTGAGATGTTGGAGGCCGGTTAGTTCCTCTACGCGGTAGAGCCGCAGATGAGTCTCGCTGTGCTTCAGGAAGAGGGGGGCCAGGACC
>NZ_BIXY01000157.1 GCF_008326305.1 Dictyobacter arantiisoli
ATGGATCGTGTCGGCGTGTGCAATGTTGCCCGACAGATGCGCTATTTTGATGCATCGTATGACAAGGCTCTTGATCTCTTGCTCACTGGCTACTGTTCCGTTTTTTAGAATTGGAAAGCCCTGGTGAAGGATTCATAGCCTGGGAAAACCGCTCCCTATTTGGTATACTTCTCTTGAGCTTTGTCAATTCGGAGACAAACCATACGTGTGCGAAAGGGATCGTGATGATTGATCATAATAATCTGGAAGATTTTCGAGATGCACAGATCTATGACCTGCAAGACGAAGGCTATTATGACGATTATCCCTTGACTGAGCAGTGGGCGCGAGCGACAGGAGGACCTCTGCTGGATCTGGCGTGTGGAACGGGACGTATGGCCCTTCGCATGGCAGCGCTTGGCTATCAGGTGACAGGTGTGGATATTACCCCAGAAATGATTGCGCGAGCGCGCCAGAAGGCAGAGCAGCAAGCCATCTCTCTTAACTGGGTAGTGGCTGATGCGCGCACGTTCCATCTCCAGAAGCAGTTTCCTTTCATATATATGCTGGAAAATGCGTGGCAATTCTTTCTGACGCGAGTGGACCAGGAAACGCTGTTGGCTCGCGTCCGAGAGCATTTACTTCCAGAGGGATGCTTTCTCTTTGAAACACGCAATCCCTCCCCGCGTAATCTTCTGGACGTTCGCCATCCAGGAGGAGATACGTATGCGACCCCTGATGGAGGGCATCTCGTAGTGACTGAGCAGCAATACTACGATCCCATGACCCAGATCCAACACTACACCCGCCTGCTCACGTTTCACCTTCCTGGAGGGAAGCAAGATGAGAAGATGCTGCGCGTGGCCTTGCGCTATGTCTTTCCCCAGGAGATGGAAGCCTTGCTCTTCTACAATGGGTTTCAGATCCGCGCGTGCTACGGAAGTTGGCTGCAAGACCCTCTGACCGCCACTTCTCGCTCGATGATTTATGTCTGCCAAAGATGTATCTAGCCTGGCTTTCTTACACTCCTCTCGTTTCTTCGACATAAAACTCTTATCTCAGGAACTCCAGCAACCCTCCAGAGACCTTGATCAGTCACATTTTCTCATCTCAATTCCTTAGCGTTGTTTTTCGTTCATGAACGAAAAACAACGCTAAGGAATTCTTGAGCACTCCCTTTTTCATACCCTACCTGCTTCAGTCGGCATCTCCAAAAACTCTATCAAACGACTCAGCGTCGGTGTGGCAAGAGGCGATGTCTGCAATTGTGCCATCATCTCTCTGGCCATTTCATGCCTCTCTTTAAGTACACCTGTATTCAGATGATTATCACTATCAAATTGATTATCAATACCAGGTGCCGCAGTCGGTGTCTGCAAGAGCGATTGGAAAAGCATGACTACGAGCCAGCGAGGCATCCAAAGAAAAAGCACCTTCATACTGAAAGGCATGATGGGAATATCTTGCGCCTGCAGCGCTAGAAGCCCTTCATTGATGGCCTTTACCATCATCACAACATTCTTCCGTGTCCGTCCAAGCTGCGCACTCGTTCCTTTTGTCATCACGACAGCCGCTAGAACCCCTAAATCCAGAAGAGCGTGCGTTTTGAGCCAGGCTTGCATATCGGAATTTAGCCCAACCGAGAAGCCTGCCTTCTTGAAGATGGTCGCCAGTTGTCGAATGCGTGGTGTCACGCGCCCATCTGGCTCTCCCAATGTCATCGACGCTGGCCGAGGAGCGATCATATAGCGGATGACGTCCCCCTGCTGTGTCCCGTTAACCGACGGAAAGCCAATCACCACGCGATGCGCTTCGAGCATCTCAAGTCGTTGCATTCCAGCAGGATTACTGAGCATGAACAGCACTATGGGAATCTGGTGATTGGCTGCAAGGTCAGGCAAGATGGATGTGAGTTGGTCCAGTCGCACGGTCACAATGACGACATCATAACTATCCGTCGGAGCCAGATGCTCAACGACAGAAACCTGTGTTGTCGTACGCTGCCCAGTCGATGCCTTTTCAAGTACAACACCTTGCGCCCGTAGTGATACCGCACGTTTGCCTCTCGCCAGCAGCGATACCGTGTATCCAGCCTCTTGCAGCCGTGTGGCATAGACGCTGCCAATGACTCCTGCCCCATAAACCAGAATATTCATAATCATAAAGTGTTCCTTCTTTTTCTTCTATCTTCACCTTCGAGGAATTTCCTCAATTTCTTGCATCATTGCGTTGTTTAGTCAACGCAATGATGCATAAAAAGCCTAACAGATGCTACAATGAGGCGTCAATCAACAAAAAAACGCAGAATGTTGCCTATGCAACAGAGAAAGTGAAAGTGATGCACAACCCAGAAATAACTGAGGATCTACGCGTTCGTCGCACCCGCAAAATGCTCCAGCAGGCCTTTTTCGAATGTACTGCTGAAAAAGGCTTTGCGGCCCTCACCGTGCGCGATATTACCGAGCGTGCTATGGTAAAGCGTTCGACGTTTTATCGTCACTATCTGGATAAATACGACCTGCTTGAACAATATCTCAATGAGATGTATGTGTCATTCGAAGACCAGCAGGTGATAGCGGGCCCAAATCCCCCTGAAGTGTCATCAAGTCTCATCGACCTGCTCAAACACATCCAGCAGTTTGCTGGCTTCTACCGTGTGATGCTCGGCATGCAAGGCGATCCACTCTTTACGCAACGCTTTCGCCACAAGATCGAAAAGGGGTTTTTCTCTTGTTTCAATCAGGTCTTCCCCGAATTCATCTGCCAGCCTGACACCCCTTCTCTCGACTTACGACTCAAGGTTATTACCTCTGCTGGATGTGGTGCCATCATCTGGTGGTTAGAGCAAGAGCAGCCCAGCCCGCCCGAGCAATTTGCCACTTGGCTGAACCAATTCATCTACGACATCGCCGCCACCTCTCTCAAACCGAAAACATGATCCTTTACACTTTGGAAGCGAACGCGGTAGGGGTGGCTGTTCATCTCCAGCCGTGTTAGCCAGGGCTATACCAATGGTATAGTCCAGAATATATCAGCATCGGTTGAGGAAGGAAAGCAAGATGGAACTTTCATAGCAAGCAGGCAGTTTTCCCCCATTCTTGAATCCCACGGGTTGCGCAATGAGATGCATATTTTATTGAAGCGGCTTCGCAGAACCGTTCAATACGCTCGTCTTTTGTAGGCAAGGGACTGAAATACCTCTGCCTTTTCAAAACAAGAGAGCTACGGAGAAATATGCTCAAGCTCAATTGCTAAGGCGGACACCCCCGCCGATGATCGCAAGCTGTTTGCCGCCATTGTCTACCTGGTGCGCACTGGCATTCCCTGGAACGCAATGCCCCGCCCAATTGGCGGGGCAAGCACGGTGTATGACCGCATCTGCCTCTGTCTGGGAACACCAGGGCGTGTTTGAGCGACTCTGGCAAGCCGGCTTGCAGGAATATGATGAGTTGGCGGAATTGGATTGGCAATGGCAAAGCCTGGATGGGACACAGATCAAAAACCCTTTGGGAGGCGAGGCCAGCGCCAAGAATCCGGGAGATCGCAACAAGAAAGGGACCAAACGCAGCCAGTTGTGTGAAGAGCATGGCTTGCCGTTGGCACTGGTGTTGGAAGCGGCCAACCGCAATGACATGATCGTGGCGAATGTGATCATCTTTCTTCCTTTCTGGTTTTCGGATAAGTTCAAAGGGGTACGCACTCGAATTGGGCAAAAAAACGGGGTAATCTCCCCCAAAAAGGATCTCATTTCTTGCTGTCTGACAAATAAAACGGTTCTAGCCCACTTTTGGTGAATGATGAGCTTATCTGGAGGTGGCGCTTCTTTTTCTCCGCAGAGAATGAAGCGCCATTCTCTTCTTGCTGAGATGCATTCACCAAGATCGAGCCAGTTTCTTATGGTTTGAGGTCAAGCACCGCTTTGCCATGCTGCAGATCGACAGGTACCGAGTTCTGATGATGCACGATCAGCCACTTGCCGTTGATCTTACGGAAGCACGCAGTCCAACGCAGCCAGAGATCGGTATTCTGCCCACTGTTCATGGTTCCGCTTATGCGGTTGAGGCTGTGGGCGAAGGCAACGTCATCGCCCACAGTAATGCTGCGGTCGTGAAGTTCATAGCCTATCGGACCCTGGAACAACGAGAATACTTCTTCCCAAATGTTTCTGAATGCATCTGCTCCCACGTATTGCAGCGGGGGCACGATGTCGAACGACACGACCTCCGGCGCGTAGAGAGACATGACGCCTTCGATATTCTTGTTACGAACCGCCTCGACCCATCCTCTATAACCGTTCTCAAGAACTTAGACAAATGGAGACAGGCTCCATTTGAGGTCTTGTTCCTGCTTCATCCTGGGCAGTTTCACCGCTCCTTTCAGAGTGGTCAGTGCTTCCCAGTCCACAAGCTTAAAATCCCGTGGAACTCACGGTACTCACTTGGCTATGCCAATGCTGTTACTGTAACAGGGAACTCTTTCACTGTCAAGAGGATATCTGACCACAAAAAGAGAGATGAGTCCATCAAACAAGAAACTTATTTCGACCCTTTTAATTGCAACTTCATCGTTTTGCTTGTGTTCTTCGACTACCATAACTTCCTCCTACTTGTTCTGCATCTGTGCCATCAGATCCCAACCTATTCGCGCATTGGGGACAGTGGGTTGCCAGCTACTGACTGCTTTGAACAAACGATTGGAGATGCGTAGACTGCGGCTTATATCGGCATACTTGGCCCCCGTCATCAGGCGCATCAGCAGATCTGGCAGGACCAGCAGACGTTTGCGACCGACAGCGTGAGCAAGGATAGTGTACATCTCCGCGCGCGTCACAGGCTCATCATCGACAATGTCATAGACGCCGGAAGGCACCGGTTCCGTCAACGCAAGCAGCAGAGCACTGATGGCATCCTGCAACCAGATTTGTGGGAGATAGCCAGCACGTGCACCGGGAAAAGCACCAATCCCTTTGCATGCGTAGTCCAACGTCTCCCAGCTTGAAGGCGCTTCCGGCCCGTAAAAACTGCCCAGCCGCAGTGAGATCCCTCGGCGCTGCCTGGTCGGGTCGCTTTCTGCGAAGCGTGTCACGGCCTCCTCCGCCTCGACGGTTGAGGAAAGGGTCGCCGTTTTGACGGGAGTCGTTTGAGCATCCAACCAGGTATCACCACTGCTTGGATAGAGAAAATCGAAGCTGGGATAAATGATCGTCTGGACCGTGCCCACGGCCAGCGCGGCTTCGACAAGGTTGCGAGCGCCATCACGACGCAGACGATCATTTTCCAGCCAGGCCGAACTCCGCCCCATCTGCGTCGTGGAGGGGATTTTCGTCGCCAGGTGGTAGATGACCTCGTGACCAGCCAATACCTGCTTGAGTGCCTCAACATCAAAGAGGTTTACCCGCACCGGATGCGCCCCTGCACGTCGCAAGCGCTCATCACTCTCCTCAGTGCGGCTCATTGCCGAAACCGTGTATCCTGCCTCAACTAATTTAGGCACAAGAGATGTTCCGAGTACACCGGTTGCACCTGTTACAAAAATGTTCATCATATTGCTCCTTTTTATTTCGCTTCTCTTTTTCGAGAGACCTCTTTATAAGCGCCTCCAGAAAGGAGACAAGTGAGTCCACGAAAACGTGACAACAGCGTGACGTAAATTTTTCGTCTCTAGAAAATTGCCTGATTTTCTCGCGAGGCACCCGTTCAAAAGAACGCCGCGAAGCAACGCTCGGGGCTGAAGCCCGCAGAAAACGGCCAAAAAATTGCTGAACATGCCCACTCTGGATTATGATAAAGAGAAATCCGACAATGTTACGGAGCAATTTCGGAAGAACGCTATGGATCAAATTCAAACCTATCAACTCCTCCTCTTCTCCATCGCCTACCGCATGACTGGCTATGCCAGCCAAGCTGAAGACATTGTGCAGGATGCCTACCTGCGCTACCAACAGGCAGATCGGGCCGCCGTGCAATCGCCCAAAGCGTATCTCACCACGATTGTCACCAATCTCAGCCTCAACTATTTGAAATCCGCCCACGCTCAACGGGAAGAATATATTGGGGTTTGGCTCCCTGAGCCTATCCTCACTTCTCAGCCTGAGAGTGAATCGCTAGAGGAAACCTATGAGCAGCAAGAGACCATTTCGCTGGCTTTTCTCGTGCTCTTGGAAGCGTTGACGCCACCGGAACGCGCCGTCTTCCTGCTGCATGAGGTATTTGATTATTCCTTCGCGGAGATCGCGGAGATCATCGAGAAAACCCCGGAAAATTGTCATCAGCTTTTTCATCGCGCGAAAAGTCATGTTGGAATTGACCCGTTTTTGGAGGGGACTCAAACGGAAAGAATGAGTCAGTGGAAATGCATCAAATAAGAGAAAAGAACGATCATTTCTCTGTATATATACGTATTCCGTATACGTATATATTAACATACAAACAAGATATTTGTCAAGAAAGATGATTCTCTGTCTTTTTTTCTTGTTTTTCGTAATCAACTGGACTCATATATCCTAAAGAAGAATGTCTTCGTTTCC
>NZ_BIXY01000158.1 GCF_008326305.1 Dictyobacter arantiisoli
CTCGGATGCAGATCATGGAGCGGTGCCGATCGGTCGTCCGATTGCGAATACGCAGTTGTATGTGCTGGATGCCTGGTTCCAACCCGTCCCGATTGGCGTTCCAGGCGAGCTCTACATTGGGGGCAGCGCGCTGGCTCGTGGCTATACCCATCCCGACCTGACGGCGGAACGCTTCCTTCCTCATCCTTTCAGTACCGAGCCGGGAGCCCGCCTCTATCGGACGGGCGATCGGGTGTGGTATCGGGCCGATGGCACCCTGCAATACCTGGGGCGGATCGATCAGCAGGTCAAACTGCGCGGCTTTCGCATCGAGTTGGGAGAGATTGAAGCCGCCCTGCTGGCGTATCCGGCTATTCGCGAGGCGGTCGTCGTGGTACGAGATGATCCCCCCATCGGGAAACAGCTGGTGGCGTATCTGGTGGGACACCCCGAGCAGTCGCTGATCATCGACAAGATCCACGCCTTCTTACAAGGACGCCTGCCCTCCTATATGCACCCCGGAGCCTGGGTTTGTCTGGACGTGCTACCTTTGACCCTGAATGGCAAAGTGGATCGACATGCCCTGCCAGCACCAGCAGAACAACCGGAGGCCGAAGGTCAGACACGAGAGGGAGCCCAGACCCCCCTGGAAGAACTGGTCCTGGGAACGTGGAGCGCGGTGTTGGGCCGGCAACAGGTAGGACGACACGACAATTTCTTTGCGCTCGGTGGTCATTCACTCCTGGCGACGCAATTGATGACCCGGCTCCGCGCTATGTTCAACATTGAGCTCCCCCTGCGCACCGTGTTTGAAACCCCAACCGTCGCGGGCCTGGCGCACACAATCAAGCAACGTCTCACGCAAGAGCACACGCTCTCGGTGCCGCCACTGCTGGCCGGGACACGTCCCCTGCAACTTCCACTCTCCTTCGCCCAGCAGCGCCTCTGGTTTTTGGATCAGTTAGAACCAGGGAGTGCCGCCTATCTGGTTCCCAGCGCATTACGTATGCAGGGAACGATCGATATCTGGCGGCTGGAGGAGAGTCTACACGCTCTCATCCAGCGCCATGAGAGCTTACGCACGACGTTCGCCGAGCACGATGGACAACCGCTACAGGTCATCCATGCTACCAGACCGGTCCGGTTACCCCTGATCGACCTCCAGGGACTCGATCCAGAGCGACGAGAGCGGGAGGCACACTACCTGGCCGAGCAAGAAGCACAACGCTCCTGTGACTTGACACAGGGACCGTTGCTCCGCACATCCATCCTGCGCCTGGAACGAGAAGAGCATATCCTCTTGCTCACGCTGCACCATATCATCACCGATGGCTGGTCCAATGGAATATTAGTGCGCGAGTTAACTGACCTCTACCGTTCATTTGTCGCTGAACAGCCATCATCGCTGTCTCCGCTGCCGTTCCACTATGCCGATTATGCTCTCTGGCAACGGCAGTGGTTGCAAGGGGAAGTGCTGGAAGCCCAGATGGCCTACTGGCGTACACAGTTGTCAGCAGCGACTCTTCTCGATCTACCCACTGACCATCCCCGTCCAGCCATACAGAGTTATCGAGGTGCGAGCTTGACGTGGCAGTTGCCGATCTCTCTCTCTGAGAATTTGCAGATGTTGAGTCGGCAACAGGATGTGACGCTGTTCATGCTACTGCTGGCTTCATTCCAGGTATTACTGATGCGCTACAGTGGACAGAGTGATATCAGCGTGGGAACGCCGATTGCCAATCGTCAGCATGAAGAGATTGAAGGCGTGATGGGCTTCTTCGTCAACACCCTGGTACTACGCACCGACCTGTCAGGTAGTCCCACCTTTCAGCAGGTACTCCAACGCGTGCGTGAGGTTTGCCTGGGAGCCTATGCCCACCAGGATCTCCCTTTTGAACTCCTCGTAGAGTCGTTAGAACAGGTACGCGATCTCAGTCGTTCCTCACTTTTCCAGGTCATGTTCGTCTTACAAAACGCTCCCGGTGGACAAAGTGAGGTTGCGGGTATCCATATGCATCCGCTGGAAGTACAGCAGACACAGAGCAAGTTCGATCTGACTCTCTTTGTTGAAGAAACGGAGCGAGGCTTCTCTGGTACTGTAGAGTACAGTACTGAGCTCTTTGAGCCAGAGACGATCCAACGTCTGCTCGGTCACTGGCAAGTGCTCTTAGCGGCCATCGTTGAGAATCCAACTCAAGGCATAGAAGATATGCCCCTCTTGACCCAGAATGAACGCGAACAATTGCTAATCCAGTGGAATCAGACAGTTGCTCTCCCTGTTCTACCATTGACGCTTCACGAAAGCTTTGAGCAACAAGTTGAACGCACTCCTGAAACTATCGCGTTGGTTTATGAAGAACAACACCTGACCTATCGAGAACTCAATGCAAGAGCAAATCAACTGGCACATTATCTACACCTGCATGGAGTAAGCCTGGATCAACCGGTGGGACTATTCATGCCACGCTCGCTTGAATTATTGATAGGCCTGCTGGGTGTTCTTAAGGCTGGCGGTGCCTATGTGCCATTCGATGCTTCTTACCCCCTCCAGCGCTTGACCTTTATGTTGCAAGATGCTAATCCAGCTCTTTTACTGACTCAACAGGCGTTCCTGCCGCATGCCCGGGCATTGATAGAACCTCTGTCTGCATCGGTACCTCTCCTCTGCCTGGATCAGCCGCCTGAGGAACTAAAGCAGCAATCAATCGATAATCTTCATGTGGGCTGCCTTCCAGAAAACCTGGCCTATGTGATGTATACGTCTGGCTCAACCGGACAACCAAAAGGAGTGGCATTGCCGCACGAAGCACTGCGCAATCTCTTTGACTGGCACGAGCAAGACTGCCCGTTGCAGCCAGATACGGTTGTCTTGCAGTTTGCTCCCATTAGCTTCGATGCCTCCTGTGAAGAACTCTTTACGACCTGGCAACGGGGTGGCAAGATTGTCGAGCTCAGTAGCGATGAAATGCGCCGCGATCCTGAAACATTGCTGGCCTTAATGGAACGTGAACAGATAGAACGTTGGTATGTTCCTTACGCTGGCTTGCAAAATATGGCGCTATGGGCAACCCAACAATCTCAACCATCCAGAGTACAATTACAGACAATCATCACGGCAGGTGAACAGCTACAAGTGACGCCTGCGATCGTAAACTGGCTACAGCACATGCCAGGTTGTACGCTCCATAACTACTATGGACCAACCGAGAGCCATGTGGTCACTGCTCATGAACTGCATGGTGAGCCTGCTCATTGGCCACTATTCCCACCAATTGGACGCCCGATCAGTAATACACAGATCTACATATTAGATCGCAACTTGCAATCGGTACCCATCAGAGTGGCAGGAGAGCTCTACATTGGAGGCATCAATCTCGCACGTGGATATATACACAAACCAGATTTGACGGCGGAACGCTTTGTTCCGCATGTATGGAGTCAGGAACCAGGAACGCGCCTCTATCGTACCGGAGATTTAGCGCGCTACCGTCCTGATGGTTCAATTGAGTTTCTGGGACGCGTGGATCAGCAAATAAAATTGCGTGGTTATCGCATTGAACCAGGCGAGATTGAGACTGTATTGCAGACACATCCAGCGGTACAGGAGACGGTTGTAGTCCTCCGAGAGGATACGGCGGAAGAAAAATCCCTGGTAGCATATGTTGTCGTACGACCGGAAACGTATCCAGGCCAGGAGGAACTCCGTCGGTGGCTGGGTCAGCAAGTACCTGACTATATGGTTCCAGCCAGTCTGGTTTTCCTGGATGTTCTGCCTCTGACGCCTAGTGGCAAACTGGATCGGCGGGCATTACCTACTCCAGACCAACAGATACTTCACGATGGCGTGGTAATTGAACCACGCACTCCCCTGGAAGAATTGGTTCGTGCGATCTGGGCAGATCTGCTCCATTTGCCACCATCGCAGATAAGTATTCACGATAATTTCTTTATGCGGGGCGGCTATTCGTTGCTGGCTACGCAAGTGATCTCACGTCTACGCCAACGTGTGCAAGTAGCGGTACCTTTACGCTATCTCTTTGAGGACCCAACTGTGGTAGGCCTGACTCAACGCATCGAGCAACTCTTACGCCAGGAAGAAGCGTTGCCTATGCCACCGCTACTGGCTGGTCCACGTCCTCAGAAGCTTCCCCTCTCCTTCGCGCAACAACGCCTCTGGTTCCTGGATCAGTTTGAACCAGGAAGTACGACCTATCTTGCACCTGTCGCGTTACACATCGAGGGGATCATAGATATTCAGCATTTCGAACAAAGTCTCCATGCAATAATCGCCAGACACGAAAGCCTGCGCACAACCTTTGTCGAGCAAGATAGACAACCGTTACAGGTCATTCATACAACTGGGACGGTCAGATTCCCGGTGATAGACCTGCAAGGGCTCGCTCCGCAGCAACGGAAGCAGGAGGCACGACATTTGGCCGAACAAGAAGCACAGCGTCCCTGTGATCTGGTTCAGGGTCCACTTCTGCGCACTGCAATCCTGCGCCTGGAACGCGCTGCACATGTGCTCTTGTTGACGCTGCATCACATCATCACCGATGGTTGGTCCAATGATGTGCTGGTCCGGGAGCTAACCACCCACTACCGTTCGCTCACCGCTACCGGACACATAGCATCGCTCCCTCCATTGCCACTGCAGTATGTGGACTATGCTCTCTGGCAGCGGCAATGGTTACGGGATGAAGCATTAGATGCGCAGGTGGCCTATTGGCAAAAACAGCTCGCAGATGTTCTCCCCCTCGATATGCCCACGGACCATCCTCGTCCGCTCAGGCAAAGCTATCGAGGTGCAGCTCTGGCCTGGCAGTTGCCGGAAACGATGTCAGCAGGCTTAAATGATCTGAGTCGACAACACGATGTGACCCTATTTATGCTGCTCCTGGCTTCATTCCAGGTGTTACTGATGCGCTATAGCGGACAGAGCGATATCAGTGTCGGAACACCCATTGCCAATCGTCAACACACTGAAATCGAAGAGATTATCGGATTCTTCGTCAACACGCTGGTGCTGCGTACTGATCTCTCTGGTAACCCCACCTTCGTCCAGGTACTCCAACGTGTACGCGAGGTCTGTCTGAGTGCCTATGCCCATCAAGATCTTCCCTTTGAGAACGTTGTGGAGGCGATCTCAGGGGAGCGCGATCTGAGCCGCTCCCCGCTCTTTCAGGTCATGTTCGTTTTACAAAATACCCCCCACGAGCAGTATGAGGTGTCTGGGGTACAAATGAGCCCGTTGGAGGTAACCCATACAGTCAGTAAGTTTGATCTGACTCTCTTTGTCAATGAGACCGAGCAGGGTGTGGCTGGCACGCTGGAATATAGTACCGAGCTCTTTGAGGCCGAGACAATCCACCGGCTGCTTGGTCACTGGAAGACCGTATTGGAGGCGGTGCTGCAGCATCCCCAGACCCCCATTTGCGCGTTGCCACTGCTGACGACCGACGAATATGCGCTCATGCTGAACCAGTGGAATGCGACCCAACACGCTGATCCGCAACCTCTGTGTCTCCATCAGCGCATTGAACAACAGGTGCAACTGACTCCCGACGCCATTGCCCTCGTTTTCGAGGAGCAATTGCTCACCTATGCAGAACTCAATCGACGGGCCAATCAGCTCGCGCACCACCTCCAGCAACAAGGGATCGGTCCAGAGGCGGTCGTCGGCGTCTGTCTGGAGCGCTGTCCCGACATGGTCATCGCCCTGCTAGCCATTCTCAAAACGGGGGGAACCTATCTCCCCATGGACCCGGGCTATCCCGTGCAACGCCTGCAGTATCTCATCCACGATGCTGCTCTCTCGCTCGTGCTCTCTCATGCCTCGCTGCAGGATCGCCTTCCTGGCCTTCCCGCAGCGACGAGCCGTCTACTCTTGCTGGATCGCGCAGCAGCACGCTGGCGGCAGGAAGCTGACGACAATCTGACCACGGCCATCCCTCTGGACCAGCTGGCCTACATCATGTATACCTCTGGCTCGACCGGGCAACCCAAGGGGGTGATGATCTCTCACCGGGGATTGAGTCACTATGTGGCCTGGAGTCGGCAGCATTATGCACAGCGGCAGGCGATCGACTCCGTTGTGCATACCTCGGTGGGCTTTGATCTCACGGTGACCAGCCTGTTTGTGCCGCTGGTGACCGGGGGAAAGGTACGCCTGCTCCCAGAGGCTCCCGGCATTGACGC
>NZ_BIXY01000159.1 GCF_008326305.1 Dictyobacter arantiisoli
CGTCGTGGGTCTGGGAGGGCCTGAAGTGCTTCGTACAGTGAGAGCAACGAAAGGCTTTCTTCATTCGTCACGGATGCTCTCTTGAGCGTCAAGGTAGTATAATCCATATGAGATTTCCTTTGTGGTTTTGAAGTTTTTTGTATTCTACAAGGAAATCTCTTTTTTTTCACCTCCTCTAGGAGAATTGGAAAGCCCTGTTGAAAACCTTATAGCTATACTCACACCATGTTTGCGATTTCCCAATCGCAAAAACAGAGCCAAACTAATTGTACCAATCGAAGTAACTGACCTTTCAGAATGGATAAATATAACGTACAATATGTAGTCGAACTATCCCATCTCTCTGTTTTGAAAAAATCACTGTAGAAGAGATTTTTGGATACTCTATGATTTTTAATCACGTAGTCAAATCAATAATATAGTCCAACCAATTCATTATGAGTCACAAATACTGTTTGTTCTGTAAACTCATAGTAAGGCATACACAGTAACTGTCGCAAAGAAAGGATCGCTGCATGCGCCACCTCTGTGTTTTCGCAGGATTAAATCCAGATGGACATCTGATATTTGATCAGGCAGCACATGAGACAGCTTTCCCTCTTTGTCAACACCTGTTGTCTGCCACGCAGGAAGGTTTTGTTCATACATTTCATACTGAGTCCTTGTTCCATCACGAGATTCCGACAACAGTGCTTGTTGCCCGGGAAGCGTATACGCCAGGCGTAAAACACTCGAAATGGACGGGGCTTCCGCCAGCGATATAGTAAGAGAGTGAGTAAAATGAACATGGAAGATGTTTCAAATTTGTTTGCAAATACATCTTTCACACGTCACCAATTTTACTCGACAACCGTTACATTAGAATATAGCTTATGTTCGCATCTTAACTATCGCATGCGGAAAAGGAGTTCATCATGCCACGAGAGGTCATTCCACCAGCGGCTCAAGGCCCACGGAACACAACCATTTTAATTGTCGAAGACGATGCTGATATTGCTCAGTTTTTGCAACAATTGATTGAAGAAGAGACACCATACCATACGACGGTCATCGATAATGGTCAGACAGCGTTAGAACAAGCATCCCAGATTCGGGCCTGCCTGATGCTGCTGGACTATCGCTTGCCCAAACTCAATGGCCTGGAACTTTATGATCGCCTTCAGGATAATCCTGAGACCAGAGGCGTGCCCACCATCATGATGAGTGCGACCCTGCCAGTCAAAGAACTCGAATTGCGCGGAATTTATCAAATCCGTAAACCGATGGACATTGGCAGTGTCATTCGCATGATCACACACGCGCTGGCTACCTACGAGGAGAAAAGCTTACAAGAACAGTACAATTATCCTTAAAGTTTGTCACCCTATCACCTCATCTGCTGGATTTGATACAATAAGAATATCTTATTGGGCACGTCTTTACAAAGAGATGTAACAGACGAGTCAATAGATGATAACATTTAGATCAGGAGGGTACCCATCGTGGCAAACAAAGAACAGAAAAAGGTGCAAAAAGCCGCACCGAAATCGAATAAACAAAAAAAAGAAGCACAACGCGAGAAAAAAGCGTCGAAAGCTGGTAATTCTAGTTCCCTGTAAAGGGCAGAATTTTCTACACAACTCTGATAGTAGCCATACGCTCTGCCCAACCCAATCCAATGGCGCTATCAGGGTTCTTTTTTATCTCTAGCAATTCTCGTACTGAAAATATCACTTTTGCCAGTATGGTTCGTTATTCATATGAGAGGCAAGCAACCCCGGTAGCATGAGGGCACTCCTCTACCTGACCAGCCTCACCACAAAAACAGAGAAGAAGGGCGGAAACCCCATGGAATACATACCAGACGTTTCAAACAGAGGAAATGAGGGTGTGCATGCAGCCAATGTCAAATGATGCCTATAAACGCAACATGGGCTCGGGGCCGCGCATAGACAGGGCCAGAAATCAACCCGATGCCTATGAGGAGCAGTATCCCAACGGCGGACCCTTTTCTCAGCAGTACTCATTTGATTCCGAAGTGCCAGATGAAGCCCCTCACCATGTCGATATTGTTGTCGTTGGTGTCGGTGGTGGCGGTATGAATGCGATTAATCGTATGATAGATGCTGGTGTTCGTGGTGTGCGTTTTATCGCCATGAATACCGATGCACAGGTGTTGGCGCTCTGTGAAGCGCCCAAACGCATCTGCCTGGGCCAACATCAGACCAAGGGATTGGGAGCGGGTGGCAATGCAGCTGTGGGCATGCGGGCCGCAACCGAGAGTAGCGCCGAGATCCGCGAAGCTCTGGGCGATGCTGATCTTGTCTTTATCGCAGCGGGTATGGGTGGAGGCACTGGCACAGGGGCGGCCCCTATCGTGGCCGCAATCTCGAAAAAGCTGGGAGCCCTCACCGTTGGCATTGTTACCCTTCCTTTTACCTTTGAAGGTTCGCGCCGCCGCCGGATCGCTGATCAAGGATTAGCTGATCTGAGCGCCGAAATCGATGCCCTGATTACTGTTCCTAATGATCGACTGCTGAGTACCGTCGCCCGTGACCGCAATCTCTCGGATGCTTTTAAAGTAGCCGACGATATCCTGCGCCAGGGTGTCCAGGGTATCGCGGAAGTCATCAATGTACCAGGCATGATCAATGTGGACTTTGCGGATGTGCGCAGCGTGCTGCTAGAAGCGGGTACAGCATTGATGAGCATTGGACAGGGAACGGGACGTGAGCGCGCTCAAATTGCAGCCGATGAAGCGATCGCCGGCGGCTTCCTCAATGTTACGATCAAAGGGGCTAAGCGCGTCTTATTTAATATCAGTGGCGGCGAGGATATGACCTTATTTGAAGTGAATGAAGTCGCTGAACGAATAGGAAACGCCATCGATGATACGGCAGATATCATTTTCGGAGCCGTGATTGATCCCGCATTGACTGACACAATCCATGTAACGCTCATCGCAGCGGGCATGGAAGATTTACATAATGCACGGGCCGATGCGTTCCGTTCACAACAATTTCCATCTCCACGTATCACACAATCTAACAATGGTCTGGGGAGTAGATCAGCGACAGGAGGAAGCTATGGGGCTGGCCGGGCAAGCATGGGGAATCCAACACCCGCGCCTCAACCACGCACGCTACCACCCAATATTCAACCAGTACAACCCGCTACGCCGCCACCTGCCCAGATACCACCAGCACTGCGGCCATATAACCCGCCAGCCAGCGAACCAGAAAATCCCAATCTGGCACGTCAGCAGCGTAACTTGAATCAACAGCGCGGCCCACGGGGAAGAGGACTCAATGATGTGTCACGTCGTTATCATCCAACCAGTGATCAGGAGGATCTCATTGATCCACCGCCATTTATCAAGCGCTATGACTGATAGCATGGGGGGTGTATAAACACAGTAAGCAGAACATAATCCATACAATGCAATACGCAAAACAAACAATAACAAGACCGCATTTCGTTCATTTTCCCATATCTAGAGATTATAGGAACGAGACGCGGTCTTGTTATGATCGGGATCAGCCCCGGGTTAAGCGTCCAACAGAAATATCACATCCTGCCTACGACCGGAACACCCCGAAACCGGGACACGCGGCCCTTATTCCTGAGTATCCGAAGTCGTGCGGCCACGCTCGCCGCCCTTCTTCCCGATCCGTGAGTAGAACTCAGAACCCTGCTGACGCTTGGTGGATTCGCCGCCCTTTTTCCCTATCTCGGCATAGAATTGTGGTCCACGTTTTTCCTTTACCGTCTCGCCACCCTTCTTGCCAATCTTGGAATAGAACTCCGGGCCATACTTTTCGCGTACGGCCTGACCACCATGCTTGGCCTTTTGAGATCCTGGTTCGGGCCCACGTTTATTGTTTGCCATAGAAAGTCCCGCCTCTCTTAAACTTCGTACCCACATTTACCCAACAGAATTAGCGGTGAGACATTCTACACTCAGAACATCTCGCTGCTTCCCTACTGCGACTGATGTTCACGCGCCTGCGCCACACGATTGGCAACCAGCGCCGCTGTGATACCTGCGCCAACACCATTATCGATATTGACGACGGAGAGACCTGGCGCACACGTTTGCAACATCGAAAGCAATGCGGCAACCCCATTGCCGCCAAGACCGTAGCCAATCGACGTTGGTAACCCGATAACTGGAACTGGAGATAAGCCTGCTACCACTGAAGGTAAAGCGCCATCCATACCCGCGGCAACGATAATCACATCCACCCCGCTTGTGAGAAGATCACGTAAAGGGGCGAGTAAGCGATGTAATCCTGCAACCCCTACATCATAGATGGTTGTGACCGTACAGCCCATCTCTTCCGCGATGAGCTTTGCCTCTTCCGCCATGGGGATATCGGATGTGCCCGCGCTAATCACTCCCACCTGTCCACCGGTACTTTTTCGCTGATAATCAGGACTATAAATGACCATGGCACGAGCCGCCTCAAGCGTCCGAACCGTGTAAGCTTGAAACTCTTTCTGAAGAGGAGCGATAGAGTCAGGGCGCAAACGACTGATGATAGCGCGACCTGTGCTCAGTAAGAGACCATGCGCCATAGCAATAATCTGCGCCGTCTCTTTGGTTGCCCCCAAAATCACCTCTGGGGCTCCTTTTCGCTGCTCGCGTCCGCCATCGGGCCGAGTCTGGATTACAGAAGATCCATCCGTTGGTGCATCCAGTGGTGTGCCATCCTTGCGTTCAGCACCTTGATTAATAGAAATGGCCGACTCATATCCTTGCTCAGCGTGTCCCGTTTGAAAGTTGTTGCGCCCGAATGGTCCATCCCCGAGCAATTGACTTAAGAGTTCGAATTGTCTATCAATTTCGTGATTCACAGAAGTAACACCTCTAATCGATCATTGCATAACGATTGTTCATCTGCATCCTACAACCAGTCACAGTGTAACACAGTCTAACTTATTCAGCAAGCCAACGGTAGCACATTCTTACCTATAAGTGGCTATTCTTTATTTTTCGCTCATTAGAAGTAACCAGTAACGGGTCGTGTCAACACGGTAGCATAAATTGCACTTCCAACCAGTATCGCCGCTCATGCATACCTTATTCACATACTTCTATGCGTTTATACCTATGAAGAAAGAGTAGCCTGACTTACAGCCTATAAAATACTTTACCTGTGCTATACTATAGATAGCTGTGCAGATGATAGCGCTTATCAACGACCATAACACATCTCTCAGCCTACCATCACCATCAATCCAACAATGTCTCTTAACAAAAGAGAGATAGTGACACTACACAGAAAAGATGAAAAGAAAAATTTTACAGATGAGAAGCTCATCAGGACTGCTGATCCTTCTGCTCTTTCTTACCGCCTGTGGACCGATTATTAACGAGCGGAAAACTATCAGTAGAATCACAGTCAACAAAGCTTTTCAAAAAACTATCCCTGGCATCCCTGATATACCGAAATATCTCTGTGGCGCCTGGGCCTCTACAAACGCGCCCGGACCCTATAGTAGCATCACTATCTACGCCCGTTTGACACAAAATCTGATGCCACTCGAGGGAGCACAGGCCCATGCTACCGTTCATTTTGCCTATGGAGATGCCAAACTGGACCAGGCACCGGTTAGCGATGTGGGAGGATATGTAAGCTTCTATCTGGCTTTACAGGGTCAACAACCCCGCATGTCCGCCGCGACCGTCGATATCACCTTTAATGCCCCGGGAAAAACAGTCCATTGCTCACAGGCTTTCTTTACGCCCCAGTAGCATTGGGCGCCCGCAAGCGAAAAAAGAGCCTGCACTATAGCATGAGATAATCATACCAATTATGCAGGCTCTGTGCAATATTCTAGACCAGCCTCGCAAGGCTCTTTTATGCCGCCTGCAGTGGGGAGGAGAGAAGAGAGAAGGTGGGAAATACCCACACCCCGGCGGTGGGACTGCCATCTCCCTGCATCCCCTGCCTTACAGCAGCATAGGAATACCCTGGTTAACAGGACTGCTGTCTCATTGCACCCTGCTACCTTTCTCATACTCAAACGTGTGCAAGACACGCCAGAGCGGTCAGTTGTTCCTGCTTCATCGCCAGTTGCCAGAGCACGGGAACCTTTGAATCAGCCCTCCCGCTTCGGTCTCACAC
>NZ_BIXY01000160.1 GCF_008326305.1 Dictyobacter arantiisoli
CTCATCCTTTTTCGTCCTTTCTTGCTCAGCTTATCGCTTTTCTTGTTCAGCTTTTTTGCGGACAACCTGAACAGGTACGATGAGGGCACTCACGCTCAGGTCTCGATGACGGAAAACCATACACCCTGCCTGCTGACGGAGTCTGGGTACGGATCCTGGCGTGCTTGCAAGCGTTTTTTTGGGTGCACTACCCTACCGCTTCATGAAGAGGAATGAAGGCGAGAGGAGCCATCCGTAGATGCCACCCTTCACGGGTGGAGGGCCACGACCCTCTCGCACTGGCTCTCCTTCCCGCCTGCTCTGGTGCAGCTTTGGGGCGCAATGGCCATTCCCCTCCACCCGTGAAGGGTGGCATCTACGGATGCATCGGCATTCCCCATTCTCCTTATTGAAGCGGTATTGGGGTGCACTCCCTCTTCAGATGGCAGCTGCACCCCGGTGCTGTCAACAAAGGGTGCCTCCTTTTTCTCTGGGTTGTCTTCCTCTTTCCCCTCATTTGTTGGAGTAGGTGGCGCTGCGTGTCGCGCCTACGTTTTTCTATATTTCATACTATTTCATAAATTGGAGTTTGAGATGTATTGCGGGCATTGTTGAAAGATCGTTCTTTCGGTGGATGTCATTATATATTGTTCGATCTATACTTCTCGAGAGGATCACTGGCATGATGCCAGTAGGGCATCTATCGAGCACTGAGTGATAACGATGAATTGGACTGTTGGGGGTAGAGATCGTGAAAAAATCAGTTCGCACATTTCTGATGCTGGTCGTTATGCTATCCATTTCAGCCGGTTGGTTACTGGCGGGACTGCTCCTTTTGAGCATCCCTGCCAGAGCATCTGGGCTGGTTCAGCACGGTCTACCGCTTACCTCCGCCCCGGTCCCGGTAAAGATACATCTCCAGCAGCCTGTATCGTCGGTGCATGCTATTCCTTACTATAAAGATGCTATCCCGGCGCTTCTGGGACGGCCCGCCTGTCTGTCTAGCGTCAAGGTCCCTCGCTGTTACTCGCCTGCTCAAATTCGGGAGGCATATCATATCGCCCCGTTACTCAAAGCTGGTATTACCGGCAAAGGACAAACAATCGTCATTATCGACTTCTTTCAAAGTCCCAATCTTCGCCATGATCTGCATCTTTTTGATCAGCTCTTTGGATTACCCGATCCCGTCCTCACGATCCACGCGCCCAATGGTTTGGTGCCCTTTGATCCCAAAGATCCAGCGCAGGTGATCAGCGCCGATGAGATCAATCTGGATGTGGAATGGGCCCACGCTATCGCGCCCGCCGCCAGGATTGATCTGGTGCTCAGTCGCACTCAAAGCTATGGGGATCTCTATAACGCCACCCGGTACGCTATTCAGCAGAACAGGGGCGGCGTGCTCTCGCAGAGCTTTGGTTTTCCCGAAACGGGTGCCCCGGAGGGGGCGGTGGAAAAGGAACATGCCCTCTTTGTCCAGGCTCGTGCTCGTGGTATCACTGTCTTCGCCTCATCGGGTGACCGGGGAGTCGTGGAACCTATTTATATCGGCACTCCCAAGAAAGTTGTCGCTATTGCTCCCGGCGTTGAATATCCAGCCAGCGATCCGCTCGTCACCAGTGTTGGCGGAACTACACTGGACATCCTCATGAATGGACGAGGATCCAAAGAGACTGTATGGAGTAATAGATATGGAGCGACCGGAGGAGGATTCAGCCGTATCTTTGCGCGGCCTGGATATCAGAAGAACTTTGCTCGTACGATTGGTCCCACGCGTGGCATACCGGACGTCGCCTATAATGCAGATCCCACTGTAGGTTTCCCGGTCGTCGTCACTATCGTTAAAGGCAAAACCTTGATTGTTCCTATCGGAGGTACCAGTGCTGGCACACCTCAATGGGCCGCTCTGGTCGCGCTCGGCAATCAGCTTGCCGGGAGACGGCTTGGCTTCATTAATCCCATCCTCTATCAGCTCGTTGAAGGGCCGACCTATCATCGAGTATTGCGCGACATCACCGTTGGTAACAACGACTTCATCCTTGCTCTGCTGGGTATGATGCTGCGCGTCCCTGGCTATGCTGCCGCGCCAGGCTGGGATGCCACCACCGGACTCGGCACGCCCATCGCCACACCACTCATCAAGCTCCTCGCCTCCCTGCTCGGTATCCCACGCAACGTTCCCTCATCCAGTTTCGGTTACAGGTACCGCCCGCCCCTTACTTATTATCGCCACACCTGCCACAAACGGTTTCATCACCGCCATTGTCATCCATGCGCATGTCGCTAATGATCCATTTCTGAAGACCCGATCCTTTGCGGTCGGGCTTTATTCTTTCTCTCTGCACTCTCTATTTAAACGCTACCAGGGTAGTTGAGTCTAAATCATTGGCAAAACAGTACTTTTGATGAGAGGAAAAATAGTTAGGATGGCACTGCGCCGGGACAGGCAAGCGTGTGCCTTTGATTTTAAGCAAGCATCGGGGCGGATAAAAGAGGTAGAAGGAAGAATATATCTATTGAGGAGAAAATTTAACGAAACAAATTAATCCCGTCTTTCGTATTATATAAAAACGGCTAGGATAGGCTTGGTACTATGGATGAAGAAAACAACGTTTCACCAATTTTGATTGTCGATGATGATCCTTCTCTCTTGCAGGCTTTGCCGCAAGTGGTTGATTTGCGTATGAAGGATGTGCAGGTTGAGACGGCCGAGTCGGCTCAGCAGGCGTTGGCATTGATCAAAGAACATGACTATGATGCGATTGTGAGCGATGTTAAAATGCCGGGTATGGATGGCATTGAACTGTTGACACTGATCCATGAGGTTCGGCCTGATACTCCAGTGGTGTTGATTACCGGCCATGGAGATCATGGATTGGCTATCAAGGCGATCCGTGGCGGGGCCTACGATTATATCCTTAAACCAATTGATCGCGATGCGTTTGTGAACTCGCTACAACGCGCAATGCAGACTCGCCAGTTGCGGCGGAAAGTGACGGAACAGCAGTTGGCGCTGGCTCTGCATGCTAAAACGCTTGAACGCCTGGTTGAGCGGCGCACGAGTGAACTGGTCACGGCCAATGCTACCAAAGATAAATTCCTGAATATTGTGTCGCAGGAACTGAAGTCTCCACTCTTGAATATCAAAGGAATGACGCAGTTGATGCGCCGACAACTTGAACGCGGAGATGCCACGACGATGGTCCATCAGGGACTGGTGGATATGGAGCGTTCGATCGCGCGTACCGAGTTGTTGATCGAGGATCTGCTGGATATCTCCCTGATGGAGACGAATCTCTTTGTGCTCAAACGGCAACGTACCGATCTGGTTGAACTCTGCCGGACGTTATTGGATGAATATACAAGTCGCTCAATCCTGACGCTCCATGGTGAGCTTATTGGTGCTCCGCTTGAGGCCGATATTGATCGTAATCGTTTCACACAGGTTATGATCAATTTGCTCTCGAATGCGCGTAAGTTCTCATCGCCGGGCGCACCGATTACGATTACAGTCCAACAATCCGGCTATGAGGTGATCGTGTCCGTCCACGATGTAGGTATTGGTATGCCTGAAGAGGAACTCCCACATATCTTTGAGCAGTTTTATCGCGCGCCCAATGTTGCGGTACAATCTGGCGCGCGCACCGGGCTGGGATTGGGACTCTTTATCGCGAAAAAGATTGTGGAGCGCCACGGTGGACATATTGAGGTGCAGACGGTACCCGGACAGGGCAGTATTTTCAGCATCGTCCTGCCACTTTCTGTCGATCCGAGCAGTGAGCAGGACGCAATCATACCCGAGGGTGCTCATACCCAGGCCGTCTGGACCATTACTACCCATTAATGCCTACCAACATAGTGCTCTGACAAAGTTCATTTGAAGGGACCAGAGCGGGGATGCAAGGGGCGGCAGCCCCATAGGTGCGAACGTAAGCGGGATTGTTAAGGGTGCAACCCTTAACCTGGGGTTCGGGGCTGTGCCCCGATCTCTCACCTCCCTCTCGCCGCCGCGCGCGGCGGCGAAGAAAAGAAGAAAAAGGGGTATTTGGGGACACCCCAAACCCCGGCAAAGGGCTGGCCGCCCTTTGCAATCCCGCTTGTAAAGCCTTACGTTCGCACCTATGGGGCGGCAGCCCCTTGACTGGGGGCTTGGGGGCTGTGCCCCCAATTTTTTCCCTCTCCACTGCCGCCGAAGGCGGCGTTTCAAATGAAGCTTGACAGAGCAGTAGGTGCGAAAACGCATGCACAGAGACCGTGGAGACCACGGGAGACTGACACGCTCTGTGTGAAAAATCATATAGCCTGGTTGGGATGGAGCATGTCTCTGGCAGATACGTATCGAGAATCGTTACTAGGCTTTCACTTCACACGTCTTGAGTATAGCAAGCTCGGATGTGGTATGCTGTTCGAGATTAGAGCACACCACGAAAATCTCAGCCAATGACACATTATGAGAGGATGTATACTCCTTTGCTGCATAAAGAGATTAAGCGAGGAAACACGCAGAAATCAATACTATCAACCAACCAAATACTTTCCATAGAGACGCTTCAAAATCCATGGTTTGCTACATTGATAGCATTCCTTTTATTTGTGGTCGGAGCCGCGCAAAGCATCTGGGCCACCACTGACCCTGCTCGTTATCAATGCTATGCTCTGACCTTCTGGTTAGGGAGTCAGGCGACGCATCTCTTACCCAGTACCCAATGTCAATTCTTGATCATAAAACAGGTCTATAGTGCTTTTCAGATGTTACCACAGGAATATCCACCACTGACCCTGACGGTCTTTTCGTTGCCGCTCTTCCTCCCTTTAACGTGGTATCAAGCGACTTTTGCCTTCATCATGGCGGCGCTTGTTCTCTACACCTACTTTGTGATTCGCCGCGAAGGACTGAAAGGGAGCGCGGAAACCTATATTTTCTATATGGTTGTGGGAGGGTGCGCGCTCGTTACGGTGCGCTATGATTTGCTGCCTGCCGTGCTTACTTTACTGAGCGTTATCGCGGCCCGCAAACGTCGCTGGACCACCGCCTATATTGCCCTTGCCTTCGGTGTCCTGCTCAAAATCTATCCACTCCTGCTGGCCCCGGTCCTCTTTATCGCTGAGCAACAGAGTCAGCAGGGTATGCAATGTCCAACGGATGGGCGTATCTCCAGAACACCACAACAACTCTGGCGTACGCTACAGAGCTGTTTTCGCTGGCAATGGCGCAACGGCCTGCTTTTCAGCGCGATCATCATCGCCGTGACCGCTTTATTCGCGCTGGCCGATTTTCAAAATGCCGTTGTCAGCCAACTCTATTACTTCCTGAAACGGCCCATACAAAGTGAATCGCTGGCCGCCAGTCTGTTCTGGGTCGCGCATTTGGGAGGATTATCCTGGCAGATCGTCTATGACTACGGCTCGGTCAACATCTACACCAGTATCAGTAGTATCGTCTCGCCGCTCATGACCGTCCTCTTTGTCTTTGGAGTGATTGCTATCTTCTGGCTCCAATGGCAACGACGATTGGATATGACCCAGACCGTCATCGCCCTTACCCTCCTCTTCATCACCACCGGCAAAGTCTTCAGTCCCCAATATCTCATCTGGCTTATCCCCCTTCTGGCCTATTCTGGAGCCTTTAACCGCTTCTGGCTCATCATCTGGGGAACCATCTCTCTCTTAACCACCCTTATCTACGCCATTTTCTACTCGCAAATCATCGACTCGCAGCATATCAAAATACCCGCTGGCTTCTTTGCTGTCTCCTCGCTTCGTAACTTCCTGCTGGCCTATCTCCTGCTGGCCTACCTCTTCAACTGGCACCAGGCGCGCCGTTGCACCCGCGAAAAACGCTCCATGTTCATCCCCTAGAGGCCACCCTTTAGGGGCAATAGCGCTTAAGCAAGGAGAATCATGAAGGGAATGGTAGTGCGGCCCGACGTCCACCTACTCCAACAAATGAATGGAAAGAGGGAGCATGGGGAACGCCGATGCATCCGTAGGAGCCACCCTTCAGAACTTATCCGAAAACGTGGAAGGAGATGATAGAATCAAGAACAAGGAAAGGAACACGAATCCCCCAAGCAAAGGAGAAACCAAGATGGCCCGAACCAAACCGTGGGAAGTCAGTGACCAATT
>NZ_BIXY01000161.1 GCF_008326305.1 Dictyobacter arantiisoli
GTCTGCTGATCCGCTGGGAGAAGCGCCCGCGTTCCTATCAGACCTTGTTGTGCTTGGCTTGTGCGCTCATTTGCTTTCAACAATGTGATCGCGTTTCCTCCTTGTAGGTTTTCGGATAAGTTCTTAATGGTCACAATCGTACGCCCACTATCCAGTTGCGATTGATAATAATGGGCATCCTCTTCGGAAACGCCCATGTGGATCAGTGAACCGGCGAAACCGCCAGCTACTGCGCCCAGCGCCACACTACCCAGTGTAACTGCCAGCATACCACCGGCAATAGCGGGACCTAAGCCAGGAATGAGTAACAATGAAACGGCGCCGAGCACACCACCGAGTACTCCACCACCTACCGCGCCAGCCGCTGCAGGCACCACATCCGAGGTGCCATGTTCATCACCAATGGTAGATTTATGATCACGTGCCACAAATCCCACCTGTTCATCGGTGAAACCAGCCGTACGCAGTTCCTCTAACGCTTTATCGGCCGCTGCGCGTTCATAAAAAACACCGACTGCAACGGCTTGATTCATCATTATCATACACAATCCTCTTCTTTTATGTATCAGAAAAACAAGATTTTTTGTTTCTGTTGTCATTTTTCAAATAATAATAGAAAAATTCATTTTCTCTGCTTTTTATACGGATCGTGAAAAAGATTAGATGCATAGAATGGCTGGCTATTATATTAAAAAGGAGGGGATTGAATGAACAAGTACCCACTATAATGAATTGTTATTATGGTAAAAATATCTATAGCTCCACTAAGGTATTTTTCATAGATAAGAAGAACTTTTAATCTTTTTAGGCAGATAAGTGGAACGCATCGCCGCCGCTTCTAAATCTTTCCAAAGTAATTGGTATAACATGACATTATCTCAAAAAAACAGTTGTGAGGAGAGGCCAGAATGTAACAAAGTGGTCACAGACTAGAAAGATAGATAATCTACACACAAAAAGGATTGACACAGCACGGCACTTAGGAATACTATGTGCAGGATAGCTGATTAGTGCTAAGCAGCATGCAACGCATTGAAAGCAACTTACAAAGTACGTTAAAGGATCAAACTAACATGTCACATATGCAGGATAGCAGCCACGAGTGGGCTGGTGAAGGCAAAGAAGACGATATCGAACAACAACTTTTATATGGCCTGAACTTGAATTCACCCTCCACCCAGGATGCAGATAGCCATGCAACTCTATCTCACGACGAGGATCAGGCAAATCATCTTATCAGTGATTTACAAGGTAGTGATTTACAGGGTGCGTTAGGGCTTTTCGCGGAGGCCTCACAGGATATGGCCACCGCTGCAGTCGAATTAGGTCTCGGACGACATTTTGCCTGCGTTGATTTTTGTAATCAAGCCGCAGAAAAAGCCGTACAAGCAATCAGTCTTCTACGCTTCGGCCGTCGCACCACCTATAATCACGACTTGCGCGAACTTGGAACTCAGGTTGGCGCACCCGACACCATTCTCGACGATCTGGAGCGACTGACTCCATTTCATCCAGAAACCTTCTATGCCGACACTCCTCCCGAAGTTGCCGACGAAGTGATCAATGCAGAGCAAGCTAACAGTTATATCAAGAGCGCTCGCACTATCCTACGCTGGGCCCGCTCCATCGTGCTCGGCGCATAATAGAGCTATTTGTTCAGGGTAAAGCGCTCGACTCGTTTATTCACCCACCACACAAGTTGGAGGATTTTTTCATGGCACAGCAGATTACCCATTCCGAACTGGAAGAAGCGGTAAAACGCTCTCCTCGTAAGTGGGTTTACCTTTTCAGCGAAGGCAATGCCAGCATGCGTGAACTGCTCGGCGGCAAAGGCGCAGGCGTGGCTGAGATGACAAATGCAGGTCTTCCCGTCCCTCCAGGCTTTACGATCACGACAGAAGCATGTAACGGTTACTACGACAACCATCAGCAGTTTCCCAATGGTGTGCTAGAGCAGACAAAAGCTGCCCTGGCCGTTATTGAAAAACAAACTGGCAAAGGCTTTGGCAACAAGGAGAATCCTCTCCTGGTGTCGGTCCGTTCGGGCGCGAAATTTTCGATGCCCGGTATGATGGATACCGTCCTTAACCTGGGTATTAATGACGAGACGGTACAGGGCCTGGTGGCCTTGACCGGAGATGAGCGCTTCGCCTATGACGCCTATCGCCGCTTCATCCAGATGTTTAGTAAAATTGTGCTGGATACTAATCCACAGGATTTTGAGGCGGTACTGGAACAGTATCGTGAGCAGGCTGGAGCCAAGACGGATGCCGAAATTCCCGCCGACTCGCTCAAAAAAATTGTCACCGAATATAAAGCTATTGCCGAGCGCGCTTCCGGCGAGCCATTCCCCACTGATGTCTATCAGCAATTACACAAAGCCATTGAGGCGGTTTTCTCTTCCTGGAATAACAAACGCGCCATCGACTATCGAAACTTCAACAAGATCCCTCATACGTTGGGCACGGGCGTCAACGTCCAGAGCATGGTCTTTGGAAATATGGGAGATACCAGCGGCACAGGAGTCGCCTTTACGCGCAATCCAGCTAATGGTGAGAAGAGACTGTATGGCGAATATCTGCTCAACGCACAGGGTGAGGATGTCGTGGCGGGTATCCGCACACCATCTCCTATCAGTAAGCTGGCCCAGGACCTGCCAGATGTCTATCAACAGTTCCAGGAGATTGCAGAGCGTTTAGAAAAGCACTATCGCGATATGCAGGATCTGGAGTTTACGGTTGAGAAGGGCAAGCTGTATATGTTGCAGACGCGTTCAGCGAAACGCAACGCTGGCGCAGCCGTCAAAGTGGCCGTCGATATGGTTGAAGAGGGGCTGATCACTCCTGAAGAGGCAATTAAACGGGTCGAACCATCGCAGGTCTATCAATTGTTGCTGCCTCGCTTCGACGATGCTGAGAAGAAGCAGGCCGAACAGGAGGGGCGCTTGCTGGCGAAAGGATTGAATGCGTCGCCAGGAGCTGCGTATGGAAAGGCGATCTTCAATGCCGACCGCGCAGAGGAATTGGGGAAAGCCGGGACTCCAGTTGTCCTGGTCCGTCCAGAGACAAGTCCAGATGATGTTCATGGGATGCTGGTGGCAAAGGGGATCCTGACGGCTCGTGGTGGCGCGACCAGCCATGCCGCGGTGGTAGCGCGTGGCCTGGGTCTTCCCTGCGTTGCTGGCTGTGAAGGTATCCGTGTCAGCGAAGAGCAACACCTTTTCCGCGTAATTGGTTCGGATTTTGTCATCAAAGAGGGCGACGATATCTCAATCGACGGTGCCACCGGTGAGGTCTATGCTGGTATCATCAAAACGGTCGATGCCGATTTTGAAAAAGAGACCAATCTGCAAAAGCTGCTGCATTGGGCCGACGAGTTCCGCAGACTGGGCGTATGGGCTAACGCCGACTATCCACGTGATGCCAGGCGCGCCATTACCTTTGGTGCCCAGGGTATCGGCCTCTGCCGCACCGAGCATATGTTTATGGAACAGGAACGCCTGCCCATTGTGCAGAAGATGATCCTGTCCAAGACCAAAGAGGAACGCGAAGCTGCACTGGCTCAATTATTGCCCTTCCAGCAGAGCGACTTCAAAGGCATCTTCGAGGCGATGGTTGATCCTCAGACCAACGAGGGGTATCCCGTTGTCATTCGTCTGATCGATCCTCCGCTACACGAGTTCCTGCCATCTTACGAGGAGCTACTGATCGAGGTAACTCGTCTGGAAACGCAGGGTGGTCATGAAACCGAACTGGCAGAGAAGCAGGCATTGTTAGAAGCCGTCGGAGCAATGCGCGAGATGAATCCAATGCTCGGTTTGCGTGGCTGCCGCCTGGGTCTCCTCTTCCCTGAGATCAACGTCATGCAGACGCGTGCTATTCTGGGTGCCGCCGCTGAGCTGGAAAAAGAAGGCAAGAAATTGCATCCGAAGATCATGATTCCATTGGTCGGGCATGTCAACGAGCTAAAGGAGGTTCGTCGCCAGTTAGAGGCTGCGGCCGCCCAGATCGCGCAAGAGGCCGGCAAACCCATCGACTATAAGTTTGGTACCATGATCGAGCTCCCCCGCGCCGCTCTGACCGCAGATCAAATCGCGCCTGTAGCTGATTTCTTCAGCTTCGGCACTAATGATCTGACCCAGACCACCTTTGGCTATAGCCGTGACGACGCCGAAGGCAAATTCTTGCTCAAATACGTCGAGGGGCTGGATGTACCGGGTATAAAGAGTAAAGTCAAAATCTTGCCCTTCAATCCTTTCCAGACCCTTGATCGCGATGGTGTCGGTCAGTTAGTACACATGGCTGCTGAAAAGGGCCGTCGTGCCAATCCTGACATCGAATTGGGCATCTGCGGCGAGCATGGTGGAGATCCTGATAGTATCGAGTTCTGTAACGAGATTGGACTCGACTATGTAAGCTGTTCACCATTCCGTGTCCCGGTTGCGCGTCTGGCCGCCGCCCAGGCCGCTCTATCCCGAACAGAGAAAGACCGCTAATCAGCCAGACAATCAATAGATAAAGGCCAGCGGTTGTCAGTCTCTAGCTGACAACCGCTGGCCTTTAAACATATATCTTTAATGCACTTGAGACCATTATAGCTGTTTATTCACCGATACCGAGCCACTCCCGATGGTGGCAGTGATATGCGCCAGTGGATTCGATCCAACTGCATCCGCGCCAAACTCATTATGAACCGTCCCGGAACCAGTGCTGGCGGCAAGCTGGAAGGCGGCATTATTCGGTAATGTCAGATTGATATCCCCGCTATTGGTCGTCATTTTATAGGACCCATTCGGATTAAGCGAGCCCTGGAAGCGCACAGAACCACTATTGGTTTTCATAACCGATTGACCTCGTAATGTCGCGCTCTGCACCACAACATCTCCGCTCTGGGTCATGGCCTGTAACTGTCCCGTCACTCCTGTGATGTGCAGCGAACCACTGGCACCATTGATCACACTATCGCCTGTCACCTGTCGTACCGTAATATCGCCGCTATCGGTATGGGCATTTAAAGGACCCTTGATATCCTCAAGATCCAGGCTTCCACTACCGGTATCAACCGTTGCGCCACCGATACCATCAATCGAGACAGAGCCAGAATTCACCTCAACCTGGGCCTGCGTAGATGCAGGAACAGTCACATCATAATCAATATCGCGAAAACCTGGATCGGTTGAGATTGTAAGATGATCGTGTCCCTGTGCATCCGTGGATTGATCATACAGGATGCGTGTATCATTGGGATTTGGTCCCTGATCCGTACTGTGCCTGCGGGCGACCACGATAATACTGCTCACTTTTCCCGCATGCACGCTGACATCGCTGGCATGTCCTTTAATAACAAGCACCGCATGATCTCCAACCGAAAAGCTCTTCTTTTTCGGCTGAAGATAACCATTATTCGCATCACTGTGGGCGGTCCCATTTCCCGCCACAAAAGCATCATCGCTCTCGTTACGACTATTATTATAGACAAGTATACCTATGATAATCACAGCCAGTAATGCAACCGCGATGATGAGAGCTAATTTTTTTCTATTGTAATTGAATGGTAGCATCTTTGATCAGGATAACCGCACCTCCAGAACCTCTCTGTCACTTCCCGCCACAGCTCGCGTCGGTCCCACCTGCTCCTCTCCCTAATTCTTTCTCTTCAAGAATGCGATCTTATCACTTCTACCACGTTTTACCACACACAAACGATGCAATAGTATACTCAAAGAGTTGTAACGTGACACTATTCTAAATAAAGAAGGCCCGAACCCTTGCGGTCAATACCGCTTAAGCCCACCTACTCCAACAAATGAGGGAAAGAGGAAGACAACCCAGAGAAAAAGGAGGCACCCTTTGTTGACAGCACCGGGGTGCAGCCGCCATCTGAAGAGGGAGTGCACCCCAATACCGCTTCAATAAGGAGAATGTGGAATGCCGATGCATCCGTAGATGCCACCCTTCAGAACTTATCCGAAAACCTACAAGGAGGAAACGCGATCACATTGTTGAAAGCAAATGAGCGCACAAGCCAAGCACAACAAGGTCTGATAGGAACGCGGGCGCTTCTCCCAGCGGATCAGCAGAC
>NZ_BIXY01000162.1 GCF_008326305.1 Dictyobacter arantiisoli
CTCATCCTTTTTCGTCCTTTCTTGCTCAGCTTATCGCTTTTCTTGTTCAGCTTTTTTGCGGACAACCTGAACAGGTACGATGAGGGCACTCACGCTCAGGTCTCGATGACGGAAAACCATACACCCTGCCTGCTGAGGGAGTCTGGGTACGGATCCTGGCGTGCTTGCAAGCGTTTTTTTGGGTGCACTACCATACCGCTTCATGAAGAGGAATGAAGGCGAGGGGAGCCATCAGTAGGAACCACCCTTCATGGGTGGAGGGCCACGACCCTCTCGCACTGGCTCTCCTTCCCGCCTGCTCTGGTGCGGCTTTGGGGCTCAATGGCACTGCCCCTCCACCCGTGAAAGGTGGTTCCTACTGATGCATCGGCGTTCCCCATGCTCCCTCTTTCCATTCATTTGTTGGAGTAGGTGGATGTCGGGCCGCACCAACGTTTTCCGGCATTTGTGGTATTCTCCAAATAATTAGTTCTTCTATACTTGCTATGGGTGCGTTTGTTGTCAGTGATACATGGCGGTGATGGCCCGGGCGGTGGCGGCTACGGCGGCGCGTACCTCGGGTGGATCTAGAACGGTGACATCGGCCCCGGATGCGAGGACGTAGGCGATGGCATCGTCAAGCGATTCCATGATTATCTGTATAATTGCGCTTCCATCTTTTTGTTCTTGCTGGATGGTGATATCGCTACGCAGCAAGCTGTGGCGCGCGCTGGCATTGACGTGCAGTCGTAAAGCAATCGGTGGATGCTGTTTCTCCAGTTGCTTGCGGGCCTCACGCCAGTAGCTATGCAAGTTGAAGTCTGGATGTGCCTCAACAATTTCATCTCTCACACAGATCTGTTCGATGTCATTGACACGGAAGGTGTGAAATGACTGACAATGCCGACAATTTGCCACCAGATACCAGCGACCGGTGCGCACATGCCGCCGACTGAGTCCCTTAAAGACCAATCCATAAGGTTCGATATTGTACCAGTGAACCATGTCACTCGGCGCGGCAACGCAATTGAGGATGGGATAGAGGATATCGAGCTGGTGTGCTCCTAAGACGGCGGCGCGAATCGTTTCCAGATGCGTGGGGGATGAGGATGTTTTACACCATGCCGATGTATCAAAGAGAAGATGTTTGCGTGCAGCCATCACATCCATTAAATATTCTTCTGGTAGTACGGCTTCCAATTTGACGAGTGCTCGTTGCAGATCGTTGTCACCGGCGAAAAGATTGTATATGCCGGAGACATCGGTGCTCAGCAGGAGTGAGATGGCTTCTTCACGCGTGAAGATAGCTGATTCCAGGTGGTAATCAGCTGGTAAATAGTAGCCTCCACCCGGACCATATTCCATTGAAACCGGGACATGTGCCAATGAGAGCGTGATGATATCGCGATAAATAGTACGCGTTGAAACACTCAGGATATCGGAGAGGCGTTTGGCTGTCATTTTTCCACGGGCCTGTAGCAGCAACGTAATTGCTACAAGACGTTCAGTCTTTTGCATATCTTTTATTATGTGCTACTTCCGGATAAAAAACAAGTGGCTACGGAAAGCAGCAACAGCGACAACGTCAATTCACGAAAAGCCTAAAAAAGAGGTGCAATGGCTGACAAACAGATGTCAGCTATTTCCTTTTAGACTTGAAGCAGGTGATCTAAACCTGTCGCATCCATTGCTGTATGTGATGATAATTTTATGCTCATTTTTAGGTGCAATTTTCTTCCAAAGGGGTTCATTGATTGTTTCTGGCGCAACACATTCTTTTTATTCCGTGCCAGAAGTAGCGTGCCCCGGGCAGAAATCCTACTCATGAGGAAAATATCGCACTTCAGAATGCTATCGGCAGTGGGCCAGGTCATCTTTGTTTTATGGGCATCACCAGAAATGCCCCGGCACGCGTTGGGTATGTGCAACGTTTTGGGATAAAGCGTGTCAAGAAAGGATTAATCTGGAATGCAGGTAACACAAGTAGAACAGCAATTTTCTTCTCAGCAGACTCAAGCAACGGAAAACTGGCGCATCTATCTGCGCATTCTCGGTCTTCTTCGTCCTCATCGTATGCAAACAATCTTAACCGTTCTTTGTATTATTCTGGCAACGGCTTTTTCCTTGATTGTTCCTGGCTTGCTACAATGGGTGGTTGATGTAGGTATTCGGACAGGACGCTTTCAGGATTTAGTGTGGGCAGCTCTGGCAATTCTCGGGGTCAGTGCGTTACGTGGCCTGTTCGCGTATGGTCAGGGCTATCTCTCGCAGGCCATTTCGTCTCTGGTCGCTTATGATCTACGTAATTCCTTATATGAACATTTACAGGAATTAAGCTTTTCATTTCATGATGATTCGGAAACGGGTCAATTAATGTCACGTATGACTGCCGATATTGAAGCTGTACGTAATTTTTTTCCTATGGGTCTCTTTCGAGCCGTGACCGCGATTGTCACGTTTGTACCTGTACTTGTCTTATTGTTTCGCTTAGATATAACCCTTTCTCTGATTACGTTAATCTCTATTCCGATTATGGCGGTGCTGGCAGGTAATACTATCCGGCATTTGCGTCCGCTGATGCTGGCGGCCCAAAACGGGGTGGGTGATCTGAGCACGATTATGCAGGAAAGCCTGACCGGCGTGCGCGTGGTTAAGTCTTTTGCGCGTGAAGATTTCGAGATTGAGAAATTTGGCAGTAAGAATCTCGAGCTGCGCGAATTGAATATGCAGGCCATGCGCCTTTCGGCCTGGAACCAGCCTTTGATGGTCCTGATTCTCAACGTTGTGTTGGTACTGGTGGTCTGGGTTGGTGGTATCGATGTGGCAAACCATCGCATGAGCCTGGGAACACTGGTGGCCGTGACGAACTATATCCTGCTGCTGGGTATGCCGGTGCGCACGTTGGGCTTTATGATCAACTGGTTTGTCCGTGGCCTGTCCGGCGGTAGCCGCATCTTCAGCGTGATGGATACTCCCTCTACGATTACGGATGCCCCACAGGCGCAAGTAATGGATAAGGTGATGGGCCATGTGCAGTTTGAGCATGTGTCATTTGCTTACAGTAATGGTATTGAAGTACTCCATGACTTGAATATTGATGCCAAACCTGGCCAGTCGATTGCTATCCTGGGTCCGACCGGAAGTGGAAAGAGTTCGATCCTGCATCTCTTGCCGCGTTTCTATGATACAAAGAATGGACGCGTGCTGATCGATGGACATGATGTGCGCGATGTGACACTGGCCTCTCTGCGTCGCAATATTGGATTGGTCCTACAGGATGTGTTCCTGTTTAATGCGACGGTGCGCGAGAATATCGCGTATGGCGTGCTTGGCGCAACCGATGAGCAGATTTATGAGGCGGCCCGCACGGCCCGTATCCATGATTTTATTCTGACCTTGCCTGACGGCTATGATACCTGGGTCGGTGAACGTGGTGTGACCCTCTCCGGTGGTCAGAAGCAGCGTATCGCAATCGCACGAACCCTGCTGCTTGATCCCAGCATTCTGGTGCTTGATGATTCAACCTCGAGCGTGGATATGGAGACAGAGTATCTGATTCAGCAGGCGCTGGAGGCGGTGATGCGCGGTCGTACGACCTTTGTGGTGGCCTCGCGCTTACGCACCATCAAGAACGCTGATCAGATTTTATTCATGGATCGTGGTCATATTGTTGAGCGTGGCACCCATGAAGCCTTGTTGCGAAACAATGGTCCTTATGCTCACCTCTACGATTTGCAACTTCGCGAGCAGGAAGAATTTGAGGATCAAATGTTGGCGACTCAGCCTGATGAGCAGTCGGAGGTGCTGCAATGAGTAAGGTAAAAGCGGGCGAGCAGGCTGCTTCATACGCTGAATATAAACGTTCACATACCTGGATTGAGAATAGCCTGGCCCATTCGGATGAAGATGAGGCGGTCAGCTTTGACCGCAAGCTGATCACGATGTTCTTTCCCTACCTGAAACAGTTTAAGGATCTGTCCATCTTAAGCCTGGTCTTGATGGTGGTCTATACCTTGCTAAATATTGCCAATCCATTGGTGATCGGGCTGGCGATTGACGACTATATTACACGTGGCAATATGAGCGGTCTGGCCGTGATCAGCGGTATCTTCCTGCTCATGAATATCGCGATGTGGCTGGCTCAATATTGGCAGGTCTGGACGATGTCCTATGCTGGACAGCATGCACTGTATCTGCTGAGCGCAGATATGTTCAAGCATTTGCAGCGCCTCTCTCTGAGTTTCTATGATCATACTCAGATTGGGCGTGTGATGTCACGCCTGCAAAGCGATATTGATGTGCTTGAATCGATGCTGAGCTCTGGTTTGCTCTCGATTCTTGGCTCGGTGATCGCACTGGTCGGCATCATCATCTTTATGCTGGTTATGAGTCCTACCCTGGCGCTGCTCACCTTTGTGGTAATCCCGATTATGATCGTGATTGCGGCCTTCTGGCAGAAGCATGCCCAGCTTTCGTTTCGCCGTACCCGTGCCTCAATCTCGCTGGTCAACTCGACCTTACAGGAAAACATTTCCGGGATGCGTGTGATCCAGAGTCTGGTACGCGAGGATCGCAACTGGAGCGAGTTTGAAGCTCTGAATGCCTATAACCGGGATACCAATCTGGAATCTAGCAAGATTGCTGCTTTGATCCTGCCACTGGTCGAGGTCGTTGCGGCTATGGCAATCTGCCTGGCGGTCCTCTATGGTGGTTACCTGGTAGCGCAGGGACACCTGCTGGTGGGCACCCTGGTTGCCTTTGTCCTCTATATCAACCGCTTCTTTGATCCTATCCGAGATCTCAGCCAGCAATATACGCAGTTGCAGCGTTCGGGCGTCGCAGCCGAGCGCATCTATCAAATCCTGCATATGAAGATCGATATTCAGGATAAGTCGAATGCGCTTGAATTACCTGAGATTGATGGCAATGTCGAATTTTGGGATGTTGTCTTTGGCTATAATCCTAAACGGCCTGTCTTGAAGAAACTCAACTGGAGCGTCAAGGCCGGTCAGAGCGTGGCGATTGTGGGTCCAACCGGAGCGGGTAAGAGTACCATCATCAGTCTCCTGACGCGCTTCTATGATATTCAAAGCGGATCAATTACGATTGATGGCTATGATTTACGTGATGTGACCCAGAAGTCGTTGCGACAACAGGTGGGCGTCGTACCACAGGAGCCCTTCTTGTTCACCGGATCGATTGCGGACAATATCCGCTATGGTCGCCTGACTGCCAGCGACGAAGAGGTGATGGCGGCGGCTCAGACCGTCGGCGCACATGATCTGATTATCCAACTGCCGGATGGTTATAATACGATCATTCGGGAGCGTGGTCGCAATCTGAGTATGGGGCAGCGGCAATTGATCTCCTTTGCGCGTGCCATGCTGGCTGATCCCCATATCCTGATTCTGGATGAGGCGACTGCCAACATCGATACTTTCACCGAAGCGATTGTGCAGCAAGGACTGAAAAGACTCTTGCATAGACGCACCGCCTTTGTGATTGCCCATCGCCTCTCAACGATCAAAGATTCGGATTGCATTGTGGTTTTGCAAGATGGTCAGATTGTCGAGCAGGGGACGCACAACGAACTGCTCCAACGTGAAGGGGAGTATGCTTCGCTGTATGCGATGGGCTTCCGCCACGCATCATCGGTCGCTGTATAGATGAATGTTGCCCCTTTCGGGGCGGGTAAAAGAAGGGAAAAAGGGATATTGGGGGACACCCCAAACCCCGGCAAAGGGCTGGCGGCCCTTTGCAATCCCGCTGGAATGTTGCCCCCTTCGAACTTATCCGAAAACCTACAAGGAGGAAACGCGATCACATTGTTGAAAGCAAATGAGCGCACAAGCCAAGCACAACAAGGTCTGATAGGAACGCGGGCGCTTCTCCCAGCGGATCAGCAGAC
>NZ_BIXY01000163.1 GCF_008326305.1 Dictyobacter arantiisoli
TTTGTGGCTGGTCAGCATGCTTAACAAGTGGGTAGCTTGAAACCTTAACAGGTTTTGCAGAGGACCACTCGTGTGGGTAGTTTCAAGTGTAACAAATGGGTAGCTTGCTGACTAGCATAAACAAGTGGCTGTTTCTTAGTGGAGTTCTGTGTATCGTGCCTTCATATGTTCTGGCAAAAGGAAACGCCTACCTCCCTCAACAAAAAACCAGTAATCTTGTCCGTCACCTTCAATGCATCCTGCAATCCACTCGCGGTTGAGCCAGATTTCCGCAGAATATCCAGAGGTGAAGGTGAGTGCTCGCTCCAATGGAACACCCAACTCGTGTAAACAATACCGTTTGTTTTCATCTCGAATGAGTATCCCTTCACGAACTCGCTTTCTCATGTGTTTCCTCTTTCTTCTTTGTGGATGATCGTTTTGCCTCGACTGTCTGGATAGGGATGAACGTTTTACCTGGATCACTAGCACCAAGTTGCCGTGGAGTCGGCCCAGCAGGAGTTGGCATGTCCACAAGCTTCTTCTCTAAGGCTTCTAGACCATCGTCAACGGCAGCTATCTCATCTTGAGAAAGAGGAATTTCCTGTTTCATCCGCAGTAAGTTCGCTTTTGCTTCTAGGACTTGCGCCTGGCTTGAGCCTTTTGGAAGATAGAAGGTACATTTCGCACAGGCCATACGGTGGGGACACTGATCAAAAAATTCATAGCTACAATATCCATGCCCAAGATCGTAAAAACGCCAGGGTTCGCCAGCTGCGACCGCACCACTTTTCACGGTATCCTGGTCAATGAGCACTTCTACCGCACGGAGGTTTCTTCCAAAGTACCCTGCATCTGAATAGGATTTGGCTAATTTTGTTGGTGACTGAAGCAGATAGTGGATGGTTGAAGAGGGCCAAAGGTGCCCTAGCCAGTCTTTCAGCTCTAACAACGTCATTGGCTCTTTTGCATTGCAGAGCTGTGTTGCAATCGTTGAGCGAGCACGATGACTGGTAATGTTGCCACGTGCATCAGTGCGAGGAAGACCAGCTTTGTTGCAAAGCATTGGGATGAGGGTTACATTGATGAGGGTTACATTGATATATTGCTTGCCGAGACCATGCCCTCGGTAAGCAAAAAGATATTGGACGGTATCCCCTGTTTTAGGGTCGATGACTGCTGGCTGAGGTGGGCGAATCCGCTCCCAGATCGTGATCGCCTCCCCCACAAGACGATCTACAGGCTTGGTAAAGGCACCACTGGTTTTGTTGACTGGGATATCAAGCCAGCACACGGCATCTTTGGGAAGGGTATCCTCTGTACCTGGAATGAGAACATCTTCCCTTTGCCATCGTACACATCCTACTCGCAGTCGGCGGATTTCATCAAGACGTAACCCAGCAAACAACCAAACCACTGCGACCACACGGATCATTTCAACTGGATACCACGTGACGAGTTTAGTTGGATCAGCTTGGTATCCAAAGTAGGGAAGATCATCTGCGTTGATATTTAACCCGGCCCACAACAATTTTGCCCAGATATCATCTGAAATGACGCGAGGATTGGGGCGGATGATAGCACGTATGGCTCTGGGAGTAGCAAAAGCACGGCGTGGGTCAAAGCGGCGAGGTATCCAGTTCCATTCCTGACATTCGCGAAAGAATGCCCCGACACATTGGATATTCCTCTGTTTGGCTCGCGCTGTCAATGGTTTTCCGCTTTTTGCTTTCGCCGGAGGTATCCCCTCTGATGCCCAATCTCCACACTTCGCATGATCAACTGCTGCAACCCACTCTGCTGCCAGTTCGCGCGTCCACTGGGCAGGAGAAACGATTTCTGGATGAACTTTAGCGAGCCAGCGGCCTGCCTTCAACAAGATGTAGTAGTAGCTTTTTCGACTTCTTGGTGCTATCGTTGTTGTATTGAACCAACGCAGACACCAATTGACCCATTCTGAGTCAATGCCAGTGAGGGTTTGCTGTTTTGTCCGTTCTCTTTTCGGGTTAGGAAGGGAAGCCAGAGGCTGGTTAATATACCCCAGGCTGACCAGGACACGAGAGAGTTTCCTGATGTTCTCTTTGATGTACGAAGGAAGACGGGCTTGACGTACCTGCTCAAGAACTTCCGTTGTCAGATCTTCCAGGCGAGGACTGTGATTGAGCAGAAACGCTTCACACAGAGCGTTGGGCATCATCTGTTTGATGCGATCTTCTCCACATCCCCATTTGAGGAGTTCATCACAAACCTGCTGCACCGCAGCATCGATTGTTTTCTTGCCAAAGATCTTGACTGCAAGTAAGGTATGATGGACGTATCCGAAAATATTCAGATCGGTGACACATTCAAGAAGATAGGTCACAGCAATGAAGTGCTGACGTGCCCCATTGTGCCCTTTGCACTTCTGGTAGTAGGCTTGAGAGCAGTCTCCGAGTATTTGAATCCAGTCATCGACGGTCCATATCCAGAAAGAGGTACGCCGGGCTAACATCTCGCAGAGCAATTTGTGGACGACGAGGCCGCGAGCATCCACGGAAGCATTGGTCACATCCAGGGCATCATTGAGAGGACGCACGAGGCGATCTAGAACCTGACGAACCCGTTTGCAACAGACCAGGTAATCAGCCTTTGGATGATGGGTGATGGCTTCCAGCTCCTGGATCTCAGCCTCGCTGAGTTGTGGCGTACGATCATAGGCGGTAAGATGGATCGGCCACTGCCATCCGGAGGCGTAAGATGCAGCCTGGTGGGACAAGCTCGTCATGAAAAGATCTCCTGCATCACCTTCACTCTCCAGGCATGAATGGAGGCCATTCCTTTTTCAAGCTTGGCCGCCAGATCACGTCCACTCAGATGGATGTAGATCATGGTGCTTTCCATACTGCGATGTCCTGCAAAAGCCGCGATTTCATGGAGATCCCATCCTGTGCGAGCAAGATCTGTTAAGCATAAATGACGAAGGGTATGCGTGCTGAACTGATGTACGCCAGAGCGTTCTGCTATCCCTTCAATGACTTTGGACCAGATCCAGATCGAAAGCGGTTTTGCATAGTTGTGGTGGGACTCAGAGAGGAAGAGTGGACCACGCTCACGACTGAGCGCGCGCCGTTCACGAAGGTAGGCTGCGTACAGAACACCAGTGGCCTCTGAGTAGGGAACCGTACGATCCATGAGGTTTTTGGTCGTTTCAGCTCGGATATGGAGCAACCGATGAGCCGGGTCAATATCTGTCGTTGTGAGTGAACACAACTCCTCTCGCCGTAATGCTGCGTCGTAGGCCATTGCGAGCATGAGACGATTGCGCAGCGGCTCCTCTCTGGCGACTTGCAAGACGGCTTGCCATTGATCATCGTTGGGTATCCAGGGCAATTTGTGATACCTCGGGATGAGTCCTCTATCTCTCATCCCGCCAAAGCTCTTGCCGGGCGTGTAGCGACCTCTGCCAACAGGATTGTCACTTCTGATCCCTTCCTCGATCAGGTAATCGTAGAGCAGTCGAATGGGCACGATCCGTTGTTGCAAGGTGGCGTTGGCGAGCCCGACGCCAGAATCAAGGGCGCGCATCTTTTTCCCTTTGGGGTTTGGGCGTGAGGTCAAGTCATGAACATAAAGAGCAACAGATTCTTTGGTCGCAGCTTCAGCTACCACCTGATGATGGTGGCAAAAGTTGAGGTAATCTTCCAGTGCTCGTCCGTAGGCATCAATGGTATTGGGCGCCAACCCTAAGTGGGCCTGAATTTGTAACCACGAGCGTACAAAAGCAGTTTGAGACACGCGTGGATAGCGCTCCCAGCGAACGTCGTTCATGCAAGTAGCCTCATCAACAAAACAATGCTCTCATTGCTCTGTATCGGCACATTGCTAGCAAACTTGAGGATGTTTTGTTTGAGGCTGCCTCCCGTGCGGGTCTTCAAGACTACCAGGCGAGTCAAGGCCAAGCAAGCGCGCCCTCTCCGCCTCCCCCCCCCCCACCTGCGCGGCCTTGACTTCGCCTGGTCTGTGAGGACGTAACCCGCATCGGGAGTTGGGGACGCGGTGCGGGCTGCGGCAGACGGTGGACAGGCACACGTACCGTAGGCGCGAACACACGTGCGTCAGAAGGAGATTTGGGGACCGTTTGGGCGACTCCGGTGGAAGGATGAGCTGAATTCCACGTAACTTAGATTTCGTGCGCTCCAATATTCCTGTCCCCGTTCGTCGACCTGTCGAATGGTATCAAACGGAGAGGTATGGCGTGGTAATTGCGTGTTGTTGCTGTAATCCTCGTCTTCCATTGAACATCCTCCTCCTGTAGCGAACCCGACAATCAGTTCGTGCCCCTCTTTATTGAGAGCAGTATAAACCATTTTGTTCTCTCTCGCAAGTAAAACAGCATTGTAGAGAAGATAGTATTTATTCTTTTGTAATGCTTCAAATATTGCTATTAATGCACCAATTCCAAAAATATGTCTTCCATTTTCTCATGGGATATATATCGCTTGTATTTCAAAAGGACATTTTCCTATGTATCACTTGGGGGGGCGCAGTGTGTGTTCTGTAATCGAGAGTTGCCGATTACAGAACAGAAAAAGGGAAAATGACATGTTCATCACAGGTTGGAGAGACTTTAACCGATCATTTGGCACACACCAGCGTGGCAGTATTGGGCAAACGTCCTGTGCCTATTGCCACAAGTCCATCACCTCGCCACCGATTGTCTTCGTCCAGGAAAACCATACGACCTACCATCCAGAATGTGCCATGCAGATGGTCTATGGCATCCTGGTTGATCTGACTCATTGCAAGCCCTCAATGCCTGAGCAGACTTCAAAGGAAGAACCAGTGAGGGAAGAAGGGAAACTTGAGGCGATGGCACGAGCGTTTCGTGAGGCAGCACTGCAACGCGAAGAGGCGCAAAAATAACGGAACTTCTCCAAGAGAGAGAAAGATAGAGGGAGGACGAGGATGCTTGTATTGCCCGCTACTCTGCCCCTGGTGACACACACGGTAACTTGATTTCTACAATTAGTATGGTGGTGAGGGGCAACCAGGAATTAGCTACTCCTGGCGGGAAGTTGAAGAACCCTTCCTGGTGACTGGAGTTTACTCTTGTAAGCTGATTGGGGGAGGTGCTCAGGAAGCTTCATGAGAATCTGAAGGCATGTCCAGACTTCTAGTGTGTGTTTGGGCAGCAACACCTCCACAGCTTCTCGCCCCTCAACCATTTGCGTGATTTTCGAGACAAAAGGGAGCCGAAGGCTCATCAAGCATCCTGAGAACTTGAGGCTCGGTGGGGTATTGAAACGCTCGCTCATGCAAACTGGAGCGCGGAGTAAGCGATGCCGCCAGGCCAGACCCTTGACAGAGTCGGCCAGACTTGTTGAGCGAGAGCGACCGAGGAAGATATGTGCTCATCAATGCAGAACCCGGTCGCTCTCGGCGTCAGAGCGCTGCACGCCAACTCTGTCAAGGGTGGCATCGCCCGCGTTCCAGCTTGCTCGCAGTGTCAGGCTGATTTTCGTACGAACAAACTCCTATCGAAAACTGCATGACTGTTCGCAAGAAAGGAGAGCATCATGCCAAAAACAGCGAAATCTTGTACCAATCTCACTGCTATTCCCATGCTTGCGAAAGAGTCCTTGTATGTTGGCATCGATGTGGGGAAATATCAACATGTCGCAGGCTTTGTCTCTCGTACTCTCTTGACTCGTCACGAGCGCTTTGAAGGATGTCCAGTGCTCGCTTTTGAACAATCCCGCCAGGGATTTCGTGATCTGGTTGATCGTATTCAATCGTACGTCCCCCTAGAGCAATGCTTTGTTTTGCTCGAAATGACTGGACATTACCATAAAGCGCTCGTTCAATATTTACTTGATCTGGATATCTCTGTGTATCTG
>NZ_BIXY01000164.1 GCF_008326305.1 Dictyobacter arantiisoli
GTCTGCTGATCCGCTGGGAGAAGCGCCCGCGTTCCTATCAGACCTTGTTGTGCTTGGCTTGTGCGCTCATTTGCTTTCAACAATGTGATCGCGTTTCCTCCTTGTAGGTTTTCGGATAAGTTCTAGGTGGCCTTGCTCGGCCAGCGACGATAGACTTTTTGCATGCTCTGTGGTGTACCCTGACTCTGACTCTGCTCAATACTTTGGATAGACATCAGGCATTCCTCCCTTTGCGGCTCTGGCGCGATACCAGCGCAAATTGTGACACAGCTACCACTAAGATGATGACAAAGAAGACATAGGACATGGCTGACGCATAGCCTAAGCGGAATGAGGTGAAGCCCGTGTCATAGATATAGTGAATGACTGAACGTGTGGAGTAGTTTGGTCCGCCGCTCGTCAAGAGATAGGTCTGGGTAAAGAGTTGCAGCGAGGCGATGACCTGCAAAATGACGATCAAGGATGTGAAGCGATTGAGTAATGGAATGGTAAGATAGCGGATACGCGCCCAGGTGCCAGCTCCATCAATACTGGCAGCCTCATATAATTCAGGTGAGATCTGTTGCATACCGGCCAGATAGACTACAAAATTGAAACCGACAGTCCACCAGATAGTGAGGATGATCACGGCAATCATTGCGATAGTGGGATCAGTCAGCCATTGTATTTCTGATAGACCAAGATTGGTAAGGGTGCCATCGATCAAGCCAAAGCCTGGTTGATAGATCCAACTCCAGATCAGCGTTACAACGGACACGGGAAGAATAAAGGGCGCGAAGAAGATAGTGCGAAACAGCGCCTGCGCTGGTATGGCGCGATTGACAAGTAGTGCCAATCCCAATGCCAGCACAACCAGGATCGGTGTACTGATCACGGTAAAGATGAGAGTGACTCCGAGTGCCTTCCAGAAAGCGCCATCTCCCATCAACTCTTGATAGTTGGCGAGCCCGAGAAAATGTGATGAACCATTGCCTCCAATGGTCCAGTTAAAGAAACTCATGCGAAAGCCGAAGATGACCGGCCAGACCAGAAAGATGATAAAGATCAGTAGAAAAGGGAGTACAAAGAGCCATCCTGTCAGGTCTGTGCGCCAGCGTTTTCTATTATTGGTGCGCACCAGATCCTGATTACGGCTGGTTGAGGTTGCGGTTTGCAACTCTTCCTTCAGTGACATCTCTGACATGGTTATTCCTCTCCTTGACGACAATGTCAAACGATGGGGGATCAACGCTTTTTCAGTTAAATGCAGGAATAGCCAACAATTTTTGCAGGGCTGCTTTGAATTGTTGGAGTGCTTGCGTTGATGTCATCGCTCCGGTAAAAACACCCTGGAAGGCAGCTCCGGCCTGGTTTTCCAACTCAGAGCCTGAACCACTAAACCAGGCGATGGGATCAAGCACCGCATTTGCCGCGACACTGGCATAGTTGGACTGCGGTTTGAGCTGCTTATAGGCGTCACTTTCAGTCACGGGCAGATAGGCCGGGATATGTCCACCAGCGGCCCAATTCTGACTGTTTTTGAGCATATAACTGATATATTCAAGTGCGCCCGCTCGACGTGCTGGATCTACCGCCAGTTGATGTGGAAGAATAAAGGCATGGGAATCGGCCTGAACGCGATAGGTATCATAGAGCTGGGGAAAAGGGGCCATGTTAAAATGCAGATCTTTTTGTGCCAGGAATGTTGTGACTTCCCATTCACCATTCCAGTGAAAGGCTGCTTTTCCACTACCGAAGAGGGCAACGGCACCCGCATAGTCCTGGAATGGGGATGCCACTTTACTTTTCAGCGTAAGATCCGCCATAAAGGATAAGACCTGTTCGGCCTTTGTATCGTCCATGGTCAATGTTTTGCCATCGGCTGAGAGAACTTCACCGCCCAACTGACTATAGAGAGTATAAAAGAGACGCCAGGCGGTGATGGCCTGTGCTTCGGCCGCTAATCCAAATGTGCCCGGCCCCGTTACCTGTTGCGCACGCTTAAAGGCATCCATAAGCACTTCAGGACTATTCAATGGCTTGAGCGAGCCATCCGCATTGAGCAGTCCGGCCTTCTGACAGATGTCCGTGTTGTAATACAGCACGAAGGGATGGGTATCGAGGGGGATAGTATAGAGCTTGCCATTGTAATGGGCTCTTTGCCAGATGGCGGGCAAAAATTTATCTTCTGTAATGCCGTATCTGGCAAGTTCATCGATGTCAAAGGGATCGAGCAGGTTCTCGGATGCATAAATAGGGACACGTGTCATATGCGATATTGCGACATCGGGTGGACGACCACCGGCGGCGGCCATGGCGAGTTTGGTGTAATAGGGAGCGCCCCAGGCCAGGGTTACCGCTTCTAGATTGATATTGGGATGGCTTTGGGAAAAGTTGTTTTCCATCTGTACCATGCGTACCCCATCACCACCGCCGAAGAGGTTCCAATAGGTCACATGGGTACCTGAAGAAGCAAGGGGACTACCACAGGCATTCAGGAGCGTCAGGGCCGCGCTACCGCCAATGCCCAGGGCGGCTGTTTGTTGCAGGAAATTGCGACGCGTCATGCGTGCGCCAGAATTTGCCTGGGATGCCATCAACTGATGTTGCTCAGAGATCATTCCATCTCCTCCTGAGTGTTATCGCTAACTATGCGACATAGGATACAGCACTACAATGAACTGTAAGCTTTAAAGAGTAACTGAGGTGATGATCGGTCTTTCCTATTTGTCGACTGTGCCGGTTCTTTTTTTCCTCCTTTGCTGTCAGAAGGGAAGGAGGGATGGTGGCCGCTCCTTCCGTTTACAAACACATTTTTACTGGCTGCCTTAAGCGCGTGTTCAGGCTAATTGTAAGCGCAGTAGCGTGAGCGAATGGGCCGGGAAAGTATAGGTGATATCCTGCTCGCCGCTATGCAGATGGTGTTCTTGTATGCTGACTTCGTTGGGTTGCTCGAAGTCGTTCTCGCTATTGGGATTGTCTCCGTTGACCTCGTATGCGTAGGCACTCTCGATAGTGACGTTGTCCGCGAACTTGAGGGTGGTGCTCAGATCCTGCTCGCGATGGCGATTGACGACGGCAATGGTGACGGTCTTGCCGCTGGCATCGCAGGTAGCAGAAGCATCCAGTATTTTGAAGGGTCCCAGGCTTGCGAAAGGAAAGCCATACGGGGACTTATCCTGCTCTTGCGTGAAAGGAAGGCTCTCGCTCTCGACATGGATATCCAGCGCGATATCCTGCATATGTTCAGCGAAGAGGCGCAGTGGATGATAGATGGTTTGTAAAAATAAACCTTCAGGACTGGTAAAAATAGGGGCGATGACATTGACCATCTGGGCCAGATTGGCAAGTTTGACGGTATCGCTGTGGCGAATGAAGCTATTGAGGAAGGAGCTGACCGCCAGAGCATCCGAAAGGTTATAACGCTCCTCCAGAGCTGTTTCCGCTGCACGCTTGCGATACCAGACATTCCACTCGTCATAGGCGATGTAAATGGGATGTTCGATCTTTTGGTTATAGCGTGCGCGATCAATGATGGCGCGGGAACTTTCCAGGGCGAAGTCGGCCAGAGCGGGAGCCAGCACGTTGCTATAGTAGTCGTCACTACCAGTATAGAGATGCAGGCTATAATAATCGATGTATTGTGCCAGGCCAGGAATGACAATATCGTCCCAATCTTTCCAGCCGGTATCTCCACAGCCGACCAGTTTGATACTGGGATCGGTCCATTTCATGATCTTGGCAAACTCGGTGGCCTTCTTTACATAATCTTCCGGCGTCATGGCACCAATCTGCCAGGTTCCATACACCTCATTGCCGAGTCCCCAATATTTAACGTTATAGGGTTCCTCATGTCCATTTTTGCGGCGCAGATTCGCCCAGTAGGTATTGCCGGTGCCATTGCAGTATTCAACCCAGGTGCGGGCCTCATCCATGGTGCCGGTACCCATATTGACGCAGATATACGGCTCAACATTCATTGTGCGGCAATAATCCATAAACTCATCGGTACCAAAGCGGTTGGATTCAGTTGAGTGCCAGGCCAGTTCCATTTGTGGAGGGCGATTCTCCACCGGACCAATGCCATCGGTCCAATGATAGCCACTGACAAAATTGCCGCCGGGCCAGCGCAGCAGAGGTGTGCGCAGATCCCGCACCGCTGCCATCACATCTTTTCGATAGCCATGCTCATCGCTGAGAGGCGAATTTTCTTCGTAAATGCCCCCGTAGACGCAACGGCCTAATTGCTCAATAAAACCGCCATAAATATTACGATCTATCGATCCGCTTTTACGTGCCAGATCGATGTTGATACTAGCCAAGACTTGCTCCTTCTACGCAAAAAAGCTGCAGTGCTTTTGTTTACAACGTTGTAAATTATATAGCATATACAAGTCAGCTTTGTCAATGCTTGCCTGGCTTGCTGACCCTGAAATTTGGAGCTGAATGGCCTTTTCGCCCGCATTCGCAGCGTGCAACGTTGTAAAAAGCGCGTAATTTAATGTATATTTATCTTGTCTATTAAGTTTTGAAAAAGGGGTGAAGCAATCATTGGCCACAACATTGAAGGATGTCGCGCTCAAGGCGGGCGTCTCTGTCAAAACCGTCTCAAATGTCGTCAATAACTATCCCTATGTGACGGATGCGATTCGCCTGCGGGTGAAGGCGGCGATCAACGAATTGCAATATCAACCCAACCTGTCGGCGCGTTATTTGCGCAAGGGGCGTTCTGGTATCCTGGCTTTTGCTAATCCAGATCTCAGTAATGCCTATTTTTCTGAAATTGGTCAGGTCGTGATCGAGGCCGCCAAAGCTCGCTCCTATACGGTACTGCTTGACCATACGGGTGGTGAACGCTCCAATGAACAGGATGTGGTGCGAGGATTAAGCCCGCACCTGATCGATGGGGTCATTCTCAGTCCGTTCGCACTGGAACCTGAAGATTTACAGCCCCGGCAGGAATCCATCCCGATTGTCTTATTAGGAGATCGTATTTATGATGTGCCGTATGACCATGTAACCTATGATAACGTGGCAACTGCGCGTCTGGCGACACAACACCTGCTCAGTTTGGGGCGCCGCCGTATCGCGGCCCTGGGCGTGCAGGAGGCAGAGGCGCGCGAGACAGAAACCTCACGCTTACGCCTGCGCGGTTACCTAGAAGCTTTGGAGGAAGCTGGTGTGCCGCTTGATCCTCATCTTATTATTCGTGGCCTGCCGAGTTTTAGTCGTTTTTATGGGGCGCGTGCCATGCGCCAACTCCTCTCCCTGGATACGCCACCGGATGCGATCTTTTGCTTCAACGATCTTCTGGCGCTGGGAGCCATGCGCGCTATCTTTGAAGCCGACTATCGCGTTCCCGAAGACATTGCCGTGGTCGGTTTTGACGACATCGAAGAAGGCCGTTATGCCGTACCATCCCTGACCACCATTGCGCCCGACAAGCAGAAAATTGGAGATCTCGCCGTTGCCTTCTTACTGGGTCGTATCGATGGAACGCGTACTGGTCCGCCCGAACGCATCGAAGTCTCCTGCCAGTTGATTGTACGCGAGAGTAGCACCCTGCGCGGCTGAGACACCAGCAGTAATAGCGGCATCGCACAAAGATTGCCTGATTCAATACATTCCACGAGATCACAGAGAGTGTCGGACTCTCATGCTTTCCACGATCTTTGCGTATGAGTTTTCGCACCTACGGTGCTCAAACATCTTTGTACATGGGTCACCCCGAATCTTTCGAACAAATATTCGAGTGATAAAAGACTCAACAAAGGAAGTGAAACCTAAAAAACCTCCTGAACGATGTAAAGGAAATTGATAAATTCCAAACAGTTCAGGA
>NZ_BIXY01000165.1 GCF_008326305.1 Dictyobacter arantiisoli
GGATAGGCGGGCCGCTTGCCTGTCATGGCGACGCGATGCTGACTTCTTCTCATCTCTTTTGCTCCTTCTGCTTTGATCTTTCTCCTTTCTTTATCGGCATTCTGATGGGAATCAAACACTATCTTAGACAAGTGATTTACGCCAGGCAAAGCTAATAAATCGCACGATACTGCCTTATCTATTCAGTGGTGATAAAATATAACCCATAAACATTCTCAACGGCTGTATTGACGGACTGGATAACCACTTGGCGAGCAAGGACAATAACCAGGAAATATGACTGCATATTTTACGTGCACTCTTTGCCATCTATCGTTTCTATCCAGACCATAGCATGGACCTGAACGAAGACATCACAACATCTGAAGAGCGACAGATCCTCATGGATTGGGTGCGCGATGCCCTTTTTGGCTGGTCATCAACGTATAAAGGCGAACGCTAGACACAGAAAAGATGTTCGCAAGCTAGCTATCAGTTTACTTGCCAACTACATTTGTTATGAATCAGAGATATATCTCGCATTCCATAGTATACTTGTATTCAAGGAGGGAAAAAGTTTGACCAGAGAATCAAAACATGGGATATCTGGTACACCTCGCTCGAAATTGACCCGAATAGAGGTGCCGGAAGTAGTGAAAACAGAGGTCACAACGAAGGCCAATGAATTGATCGAGAAGGTTTTAAAGCCGCAACATATACAGCCACCACCAGACAACCCTCAATTCAATTACATCATCGATATCTATGGGAAGTGGTACCAGCGCTATTTCTACCTCTGCGCAACCTACCGCGTTCCATATCCAAATGCGACAGTGCCAAGTTTTGAAGCAAAAATGGCACGTATGGAGTATGCAGGTGAAAATCATTTTCATCTGTCATTTATGCGACATACGGGACAATGGGTGGAGCTTTACACTGATGTATCATTAGATGAAGGTCTGGCATCTATTCGGGACGAGCCATTCTTTTTTCCGTAGCGAGTGGAAAAAATCATGGGGAGCATGAAATCGAGGCGCACTACATAGCGTAACGAGGCTGCATAAGCGCCGCCGGAACCTGAAAATATTCCAGAACATCCTCTCTACGACGGGGTTGTCACACTATTGCGAAGGGAGACCGAACAATGACCAGAACAAGTTGGGTTGAGATATGTGTAAGTGACTTCGCGCAATCCATCATCTGGTTTGAGCCGACTCTCGGCTTTCGTCTCGTCGCGCGTGATGCAATGAATATGCTGAGTTGTCTCGTGGGGAAACCACTATTCAACTGGCAGTTGATGATGCCCCTTACTGGACATCCGAGTACCCACGCCTTCAGCAGCCGGGGCAGCGCGGCAGAGGAGTTGAGATCGTCTTGCTCATAGAGAACGTAGGCGCTGCCACGTTCGTAGAGAGGCATACAGACCTCTGCGCTAACCTCGCTGGCTCGCTAGTACTCGGCTTGATGGCTCTCCGAAGTAAAGTTTTTGCCGTCCGGGGGAAGAATAAGCTAAAAACTACGATTATTCTTCTGTGCCGGTTTCCCTGGCGAAACCAGATGGGCAGCGGGTTAGGAGGGATAAATGGGACTGGGCGGACTCGAACCGCCGACGCACGGTTTAGGAATTCGAGCCCGACTGTATATTCCGGTCTACCAACGTCTATTTCGAGCATAAAAACAAGTGGGTATGTCCATCCATGTACATAGAAATCGATGAGTGTATAACGCCGTTGCTGTCAAAACAGAGGTGATGGCAACGGACCCTGCACTTTATCCACAGACATTATAATTTCAAATTTGAACAAATAATTGCAGACATCATCTCCTATTACTAAATATTATTTCACCATAGTTTCATTTGTTTCGTCTGCATTGCCTTTTCTACTTGAAAAGAGATGGATATGCCCCTTGGATAAGTATAACGATTTCTCTTCATGCCATTTGCGACAATTTTAATTTCTGATGAAGCTTCCATAGGCTTCAGAACATTTTCTCTGTATCCAGCAATACGAAAAGGTGTCTCAACCAATACATAATGATCAATATCCTCTATGGTAACCGTCATTCCATGAAAACGTGACATGATAAGCCGCTTGAGACGGTCATAATCAGGGCCGTTTTCAAAAAGCTGAGGCTGCTGTTGATTTGTTCGATCTGAAAATGCATAGCCATCGTCACGATCAACCGTCCACATTGCATCTTTCATCTTCTCTAACCCTTTTAAATCATTTGTGCCAAAGAAGAGAAAATAGTCAGTTGCATTATGGCGATTGATCATACGGAAGTAACGGACGTACTTTACATGGCCCATATCTTGAAGTTGCTTTTTGTATAACTCGCAGATAAAATGTTCTCTTTCCTCTGCAGTTGTTGCAATATTTATCATATGTATCCATTCGTGTGTGCCAAATAGATCATCATATTGCTGTTGCTTTGTACTATAGTCAGCGGTCATGAAACGATTAATCTCTTCATACATAAAAGTGAATAAAATTTCGCATCCCTGGAGCTGCATAAGGCGGACTATTGTGCTCATAGGAGTTTGAGAATAGCCGAAAGGATCAATAAAGGCGAAAACAGGCAGTACTTTTCTTCTCAAACCACCGGGTTTATTATTCATTTCCAATGTATGAAGTTCCTGATTAAGGATATCTGCAAATTCTCCGCAAACAATATCACATTGGAGAGAAGATGGAAGTTCCTGTTGCTGAAGTAGAGTTTCAAGATTATCACATCGTTTACGATTTTTTTCAATGAAGAGAAAACGCACAGCTTTTTGCCGTACAACTTTGTACGTATGTTTACACAGAACGTCCAAAGCAATAAGCGGTGACCCGATTTCCCCACCCTGATAAATTCCAGGTCCAGCAAAACCATCAATGATTAAAACGCGATCATATGTTTGCATCATAATAGGAAGCCAGGCTTGCAAATACGCACGAAGAATTTCATGTTTTGCTTGAGTGTGCTTATCCATAGACCATATCGTAGACTTAGGTGTAGCCATCGTATATCCTCTAGCTTTCTTAACGTGAAATGACATGTTCAATGCAAGTGGAATATTTCAACCTTTACATGGCATGGACAAAATTCAAAAGCTTCATTTAAAGAAAAAGTATGCGAGTAAACATACCTTGGCGAGCTACAAAACTTCACATGCGGAATACACGATATTATAGACAAGTTTAGTATATATTTTATCTTTTTTCAAGCTTAAAAAGTACACTTACCATTTCATGTAAAAGAATAAAGCCATGAACGCTGTAACTGCCAAATTTTACACCTGGCGTCAGTAGAAATTTCACTAAGCAGGAAAGAAAAACATAGTTTACAATAGTGCTAGTTCTTGCCGTTTTGTGATTGTATATACGTTTTATGTAACAGAATACATGTGCATCCCATTGACTCGATTTATGGCGAGGTCTGTATTATACTCATTGGATAGAATGCATGTTCAATTGTTGTTATCTATTTTATGAGAAAAATTTTTGTGAGGTGGAATGAACGCGGAAGTGGAGTGAATGAGGCTGAGCTAGCAATACGTAGCACTTATCTTTCTAATTTTCATTGTGCCAAGCTTTTTCAAGGAGAGTATTGTGACATTCACAGAAATTCAATGGACATGGCGGCGCATATCTCTTCCTACTGGAGAGACATTTGTGGTGAAGGGATATACTTTTAATCCTTGGTGGGGTTGCCTCAAAGTGAGCGAAGAATGCAAATTCTGCTATGCAGAGGACATCGCCCATCACTATGGGCATGATGTATGGGGGCCATCTACTACAACCACTCGGCGTTTCTTCAAAGAGCGTCACTGGGAGGAACCGTTGACGTGGAACCGCCAGGCAGAGAAGCAAGGACATCGGCGTAGTGTGTTCTGTGCTTCAATGGCAGATGTCTATGAAGATCACCCGTCTGTTCATAAGGAGCGTCAGAAGCTCTGGCGATTGATTGAGATCACCCCCTGGTTAAATTGGCTCTTACTAACAAAGCGGCCTGAAAATATTCTTCCAATGTCCCCATGGCGTCGGGGAGACTGGCCTGATAATGTGTGGATAGGGACCTCCGTGGGATTGCAAGAACGTGCTGAGGAGCGCATCCCTTATTTACTTGAAGTACCAGCAGTGGTACGGTTCTTGAGTTGTGAACCATTGCTGGGTCCAGTCGATCTGTCACCTTGGATCTCTCAGTTGCAATGGATAATTAGTGGAGGAGAAAGTGGCAATAATGCGCGACCAATGGATATGGCCTGGCCACGCCTACTGAGAGATCAATGTCAGGTAGCTCATGTTCCCTATTTTTTTAAGCAGGTAGGAGGCCGTTATCATAATAGCGGGGGACGTACATTAGATGGAAGAACATGGGATGAAATACCAGCAGAAGCACCAATACGGAACAAAATTATTGTATAACTTCCAAAAATAGATGTGCGGGCAGAGCAACATTAAGTGGGAAGGTTCCATTGTTTGAGCTCATTTCACCTGGCTTCTTTGAGCTCTTCACCGGATAATGTGGCTCAACCGATGTGCGTGCAATGTAATCATTTCATAAATTTGCTTAAAGCGTGTCAGGATTTTGCGCTTATAATCGCAAAACCCTGACAAATATTCAACTCAACAGATACATCTGTACCTTCCCAGCATTAGACATTTCTGGAGTCTGGACATACGCTGGACCAACTGGCAATTGTGGAATTTGTCGTGCAAGATCAACTCCAATTGGTGCTTGTAGCAATCCAGCTACCTTGCAAAAATCTGGAACGCAGAACTTATTACCATCCTCATCCTCTTCAATATGTTTAGCTTCATCCTAGGTAAGGATTGTACTCAAGTGCTGCTTACAACCGTTGCAACACATCCTTTAGAAATCCTCTTCTTCTGAAGATGATCTTGACCCGTTTTCGTAGAGCCTCCAGAGGTTGGAGCTGAGGAGAATAAAAACGTTTTTACGTACCTAAATGACGTAATACATAATTATTCTACCATGGAAAATATATTACGTCAAACGTTTAATAACGTACGTATTTCTCCCATTCTTTCATACTGGAGCGGACTCATATATCCTAGTGTCGAGTGACGGCAAATTCGATTGTAATACGTTTCTCTATAGGTAAAAATTGCTGACCTTGCTTCTTCATGCGATACATAGAAGTTTCTTGAACACACTCATACTTTAATGTGCCCAAAAATGACTCCATTGCAGCATTGTCCCAGCAATTTCCTTTTCTCGACATACTCGACTGGATTCCGTATCGCTGCAAATACGCCTGATATGCCTGTGATGTCTATTGACTTCCTCGCTCACTGTGATGCAAGAGCCCTGCTTTCGGATGACGGCGTACCAGGGCTTGCTCAAGCGCGCGTTCTACCAGCTTCTCATCACAACTGCCTGACATAGACCACCCTACGACCATTCGTGAATACAAATCCAGGATCACTGCGACATAGAACCACCCCTGTTTGGTAGGGATATAGGTAATATCACCGGCCCATTTCTTATCTGGCTCTTCGGCATGAAAATCTCGATTCAAGAGATTTGGAGCCACAGGATGCTTCTCGTCTCTTTTTGTCGT
>NZ_BIXY01000166.1:0-3838 GCF_008326305.1 Dictyobacter arantiisoli
TCAGGATGGTCGCCCATCCTGTGCTTCTTCGTTGAATCGTTTTGCCCTTGCTGGTCTTTTGCAGCACGACTTTGGCTTCCCCGCCATTACCAATAGTCAGAATGGTTCCCAGAAAGAATGCCTCTTCGGTTTGTGCATGGGTGATGCGCGTTTTCTCTTCGCTGAGGGTGAGCTTGAGGTGGTCATGGAGGAAGGTTTTCACCAGTTCTTTGACCTCTTCTGCTGTGGCGCGGCTTCCGCACAGGCCGATGAGCCAATCATCCGCATATCTCAGGTATTTTATCCTGCAAAATGTGGGATCATTGACCATTTTTGAGGGGGTCGCTCGGATCTGTTTCATGATGGCTTTAAACGCTTTGGTTTTCGTTGCTCCCTGGGCTGCCAGTCGGTTTTTCTCCCGGATGAGATGAGTATATGCAGGATTATCTCGTTTTTTGGTCCCTTTTTCCTGTATCTTCTTCACTTCCTCGATATATTCGTCAAGTTCATGAAGATACACATTTGCCAGTATTGGGCTAATGATGCCGCCCTGGGGGGGACCGATGAGACTTTCCTTTTTGCTTCCATGCAGGTCCATATATCCTGCCTTCAGTAATTTCCTGATGAGATTGAGAAAGCGCTCATCCTGGATTTTCTTGCGCAGAATGTGGACTAAGACCTGGTGATCGAGTTCATCGAAGCAGGCACGTATGTCTCCTTCAATGTACCAGTTTACTCCGGTCCAGTGGGTGCGGACTTCCCGTAGAGCGGTATGGCAACTACGCTGTGGCCGAAATCCGTGACTCGTTTCCTGAAAGTAGGGAGCGTTTGGGCTGTCGTAGATCGCTTCAAGAATCATATGTATGACTTCCTGAACAACTTTATCTCGTACACATGGAATGCCCAACTTGCGCATCTTGCCATTTGCTTTTGGGATAAAGGTCGTCCGTACGGGTTTGAAGTGAAATTGTTCGGTCCTCATTTCCTGGACGACCCCCCGGATGGTTTCCAGGGAGAAGCCGTCAAGGGTTTCTTCATCAGTTCCAGGAGTCATGTTTCCCGGTTTCGATTTGATCCGTTCGTAAGCTACAATGTACAGATCCTCTTTGTACATCAGCCGATACACATCTTCGTTCACCCACTGTCTGTTGCTATTCAATTGTCGTAGATGTTCCAATCGCATGAAGGTCTGCTGACTCATCCAAGTCAACCTCCTGTGAATGGGACTGGCTCTGTGTAGAACCCTTCCCCTTGTCTCACCCGTTACGGTGAGCGTTTAAGTAGTATGGTTCCTCCGTCACCTTGCGTGTCTCCGCGTTTAGGCGATCCCCAAGTTACCTCTGATCTTCGCTTCGTCTTTAGGTTCCCCGTACGTCACTTCTCTCTCCCTGAGAGCTGGCCCTGATGCAGGCTGTATCCCCGCTGGGAAAGTTTCGTTGATACCATCAGGCATGGGCGATGATACGTGTCCCAAGGGACGCATGTGTTCCACCGTGACTAGGGTTCAAGCAATTAGCCTTAACCATGGACGGCCTCGCTGCCCGTCCTCTGGTCCTCGTATCCGGACTTTAACGGGCTTTTATACACCATGCTATTTTTCCCTTACGCCTTTCGGGTAAAGGTAAGGTGCTGCGTTACTCACTTTGCCTGAGTGAGGTCATGCTCTCGCATGACAGAAGATCCGAAGCCTCTTTGGGCGCACTTTCCGCAACATGCTCTTGTCCCCTTTGCCTTTCGGCTCCAGGTAGGTTGGGTGATCCAAGTACCTCCTTCTGAGTACTTCCTGGTTGCACCAGGGATACAGTCAAGCGCGACACGGCGCACATGTACGCTGTCATGAAGGGCAGAGTAGCGTTTATAAACAACAAAAGAAGCATGAGTTTCTGATACTGAATGAGGGGACGTTCCATCGCTAGCGAAAGTCGAGAATAGAATTCAAGTGCTTTATAGGAGGTTCCGATACTTTTCTACTCGAATCCTCCGTGGGAATTTTGGGGAGAAAAGTACCGGAACCTCCTATTGAATAAATGTATCCTACACTATAATTATTTATAATAATAATATACCTTATGCTCAACGTTTTCTACCTTTTTACCATCTGGTAGTTCCATCCATCCTCCTTCTTTTGCCATTTCAATATGCGTAATATCGTGCCCCAGATGAACACTCAATTCCCACTTCGCTTTTCCTGTATCACCCCCGGCCATTGCGTAATATCCGTCGTCGCCTTTACGAAATGTTCGGCTTCCTGGTCCCTCTCCTAAAAATGCATTCACTAGAGCTTGATCTTTCCTGTTTACAAGCTCTACAGCTTCATAAGGGTGAAGGTCAAGCGGAGGAAGGTTATGTTCGCGAGCATAGTTCTGATAACTTTCTATTTGGTTGAAAAGGACCATTCCATGTGAGGATGGTTCTGTGGATTTCCATTCAACCTCATCATCAAATTTTCCACATCCCTTAGGATATTGTTCCATCAACTCCTTTGTTTGATAGTGTGGAGTTCTCCTTTTATAATTCGATTGTTGTACAAAATGAGCTTTATCACTCTCTTCATCTATCCTGACATAATTATCATAGCAAGAACGCGTCACATTCTTACCTTGTACGTAACTCGATAATTCTACTGTATCTCCAGTATACTCGATCTCTGTTCTATACCTGCCTGCATATTCTTCTCTAGCGGCTTGATTGTGGCCTGGAACGTCGATATTTTTGCGCATATCCTCTGCCTTTTGCACCCTCTCTCGGCCTTTATCTCTAGCCTGTCTGACTATGCTATCACGAGAACTCATGTCTCCTTCTTGTGGATGTTGATTTTCTAGGTACAACCTACGCTGAAATTCATCCCGATCGGATAAAAGATTTGTGTTTTCAGGAGATCGGATTTCTGACAAATTGTCCTCCGATCGATTCAAGCGAGCATCGGGCCTAAACATATGTTTTTCTCCATTCTTATGTGATTTTCCTCATCATTATTTTACTCAATATAAAAGGCGATAAATAGTGAGAAGGAGGGAAAGAATGATTCTGAAGTGTGCATCAATAAACTACATAAAGATGCTACGCATACAGAAGCTGCTATGAGCCTCGCAGTAAAAGTAAAATTGGAACTACCTGTGAGTTCCGAAAAATTTTCTGGAAAGGAACTCATACCTATTCTCCCTACTGGGAGCATCGATTGTTGTGCTCATTGGTATTCTTCGTTCTATTTATAAAGAAGCTGTCAGTTCCGACACTCTCTATTTGAGGAACTCACAAACTCATGAATTGAAAGGAGATGTACAAGCGAACGCATGAAGCGACAATGGGAAAATGAAGACCTGATAGAACACTGGATGCTCAGTGTCTGGGAACTGGCCCAACTGGGGAACAAGACGGGAGCAACACGTCTGGGATTTGCCCTGTTGCTCAAATTTTTTCAGCGTGAGGCGCGCTTTCCTACCTTCAAAAATGATATCCCTGGCATTGTCATTACCTTTAGGCCTATTAGGCCCGCGCGAGAAATTTACAACGCTAAGCCCTTACAACTCCTCAGAGTGTGTCAGCCTCCCGTGGTCTCCACGGTCTCTGTGCATGAGTTTTCGCACCTGCGGTGCTCAAACAGATTTTTAGTATGTGATGTAGAAAAGGTTCTTCGAACTTTTTCTACATCACATACTAAAAAGGGCGCAGGCGCGCAGGCGCCTGCCAGCAGGTGAGCAGCAAGATCCCGCTGGTGATGGGAAACAAACACTTTGTCAGACAGTGTTTGATTCCCATGCTCTTCGCCATCCTGGTGCATGAGTTTTCGCACCTGCGGTGCTCAAAACTGTTTTTAGTGTGTGGTGCAGAAAAGGTGCTATGCACCTTTTCTGCACCA
>NZ_BIXY01000166.1:3848-5425 GCF_008326305.1 Dictyobacter arantiisoli
TTATTAACATAGCATTGTCTCAAAGCTTTTTCTGCACCACACACTAAAAAGGGCGCAGGCGCGCAGGCGCCTGCCAGCAAGTGAGCAGCAAGATCCCGATGAGAGTGGGAATCAAACACTTTGTCAGAGTGCGAGTTATTCACAACGCTAAGGCTCCTGGCAGCCTTGTTAGAACAGCAGAGGGGTCGTCCGTAAGGGACGCAGTTGTCCTTTCGTCCCAACAGCGCTCAATCAAGTCCCGCCGAATGGTCGGTCCCCGGAAGATCGGCTTTAAGACGCCGTAGTCGGTGACACTGGCCAGCGGATAGAGGCAGTGGTCGCCCAGATCGCGAATCCGTGGCGAGAGCTTGAATCCCTGCAAGTCGTAGAGTGCATACATGAGTTCCGTAAACCCTGCGGTATCCACCATCATTTCCTCAATGGGCAATGATGCAGCATGGCATCCAGGGCGGCGTGAGCTTCACGCATATGCGGCGGAATAATCTGGATGTAGGGGTGGGAATATTGGTCGCTGATCATATCGTGCAGGGTTACTCCACGTCTGGGGCCAAAATGCCGAGAAAGATCTGAGGAGCGCAGGAGTTTGCGCATTTGCTCAGCCAGGCCCAGTTCCCACAAGCGTTTCGCCCTGCGCCGCTCCTTTGATTTATTGATTGCGTGTCAGTCAAAATGGCGGTTTTTGTAAAAGCTGAATATGTGGTTATCCCTTTATGGCAATATCTAAAAAAGATTTGATTAAACCGGCCGGATCGTTCAATCCTTTTTCAGCTTCCAGATGTCCGGTTAAATGAAGTTCAATAAGACCATGAATAAATGCAGCTATCATTGCGGTCAATTGTCTGGGAGATTTACTCAGTGTGTGTGTTTGTTCATGGGCTTTTTGAAAACATCTTCCTATGATTTCATAAAGTTTAAAGGCTGAAATATGAAGATCGGGATACTCTTCCTTATTCCATTGTTTTTGGGACATTAAGTGATAATGCTCTGGATTGCTAATACCAAATTCATAGTAAGTATATAAAACTGCATACATAAGTTCCCTGGCATCATCTATTTCGCCCATTAGCTTCTCGATACGCCTATTGATTATCTCAAAACTTTCAGTTGTAATTGCTGCCAGCAGATCTTCCTTATTTTTAAAGTGTCTGTAAACTGCACTGCGGGATAAGTTCATTTCCTTTCCAAGGTCGCGCATACTCACTGAATCAATACCATTCGTATCAATCATATGCCTTGTGACAGCAACAAGCTTTCGTTTTATATCAGTATGAGCTTTCATAAAATCCCTGTCTAAATACATACGAGTTTTATTATTTTACAACTTTATGTTGACGTCGTCAACACAAAGAATTATAATCAGCGCTTGTTGACAGTGTCAACAATTTGTGCTAAAGTTGACACTGTCAACAAGTAAAGAATCATCGGTCACAATTTCTGGATGAACCTAACGGCGAACTTGCCCGATGGCGAGTTCCGATACTATGAACGAAATGAACATGAGGGGGTTCCTATGCCTACAATTCTCATAACAGGCGGCCACAGCGGAATCGGGCTCGAGTGCTCCAAATATATCGCCT
>NZ_BIXY01000167.1 GCF_008326305.1 Dictyobacter arantiisoli
TATTTGTTGTGCTTGTAGCCTCGCGACCATGCCATGTAAAGCCATTTTGAGGGCTTCTCTTCCCGAAAGCCCATACCCCAGCGTCACCAGGGCCTTTTCAGGGTCTTCTTTTGTATAGACGATAATGATATGTACCGGGGAGCTATGCACCACTTCCAGGAGCGTAAAAGTTTGCGGGAACCGCTGAATTGTTGTCAGAAGAAATGTCAGATCAGGATCAGGTGCTGGCATCTCCTTCTGCGTTAGTTCAATGACTGCACTCTGCATACGCAGAAGCTCTTCTATATGTAGAGAGGTGAGAGCAGAGAGCATCCCGCTGATCTGCACATCTCGAAACGTTGAGCCTACCGCGAATCCAGCCAATGTTTTCTCAAAGCTTCTCTGACTGTTCAGTTCTGAATATGGATAAGCAGCTGCCGCGGGTACATAATGAATGTTCTCTGAGAAGAGAGAAAATGCAGGAAGCCATCTGAGCGGCTTGTCTTGTTCATTCAGATGTATGCCAGACCAGGTTAAAAAAGCTTCTGGAGCGATAGCTTGTTTGTCGATCTTATGCACATCCTCTCTGGTCATGAGCAGCATACTTCGCGCGTCTGGTAGAGCCATCGAATAGTGGCAAACCGCTTCCAGGAGAGCGGCGTAACGCGCCTCCTGTACGTTTTCAGGGCTATACATTGTGATTTCTGGATGTGTTCCTTGCGCAAAGATCGAGGTAGAAATCGACAGTTTTGTACACCGCAGAGGAATTTGCTCAATGTCATCATCTTGAAAAGCGCCGAACAGGCCAAAGGAGGAATCCATCAAGCGAGAACTTCTTTCAAGGAGGTCTTTGCTGGTTGTTGGATGATCGTGCACTCCCACAACAAAATCAAGAAGATGATGTGTATATATGTCAAGATCGACCAAAGAACAAAAAGGGCATCTGGGGTGTTTTACGAGTAATTCACGCTTTGATGCAAGTGTTTCAATATCTCTCACTATTACAATGTTTTTATCTTCAGAAGGGGTGATACCTGTGAATACTTTGAAAAGTTCAAAACTGAGGCTATTCCCCAACATATTTATCACAGGATAGGACACAGCAGACTCTTTAAAACGGAACGCATCCTTTAAGGCCAGGGTTTGCCAGAGCATACGAGCGCTATCCGCATCACTGTTGGCAGCAAGTCGCATCTGTCCGCAGAACCAGCAAGGATCCGTTATTGTCGGATTCACCAATGGGCCAATAAATGCCTTTCCGTTGAAAATATGTGCCGGAAGAAACTTGATGCGGCGAGCGAGACATTTCTGATTGAGTTCAAAGATCTCGTCGAGAGAACCATTTTCTGAACAGTAGACCACAATATCGTAGGTGTCCAGGTAAGCATCGGAGCGATGTGATGAAGCATCGAGGAGGGAGAGAGAGGCTTCGATACCATGCTGCCGCAGATTGTCCACCGTGGAAGTAAGTATCTCTCTATACCTATGCATTGTATCGGTAGGAGCAAGCAAGAGATCCCGTAAGCCATTGTTGAGCAGTGAATTGCCGAGGGCGATAAGTGCCTCCCCGGAACCAACCAGCAGGATACGGCTCTCACGGAAGTCTTTGAAACGTTGCTGCGGGGTGTCAGCATAATGATCAATGAATTCTATTTGTGGCCGAAAATAGTGATAGACCTCTTTTGCCAGCAGCGCAGGATCTTCGGGAGATGCGTCCTTGAGAATGCCCTGTTGGATGAGTTCATGTGTACATTTCACGATCATATCGGAGACCGTTGGATTCATACCTCGGCAGAGTTCCTCAAGCGTGTGTGTTCCATCCAGATACGTGCCAAAAGAGGAGAACCAGCGAACAGCACTCCTCCCTTTCAGGAGGAAATATCTCCCATCTCCAGTGAAGAGCAGATTCCCATTATCGAGTTGAAAGGCTATAGTTTGCCTTAATTTAGGTCGGATAGTTGTAAGATGCGGCATAAGCCAACCTTCTCCTATTTGCTACTAAGATGATCATGTTCAAGCTGGTATTTATGAAACGCGCGATGTTTCCGGCTATTCATCTCCCATCGCGTCCAGAGTGGATATATGATCACGACTGCGATCCCAAAGTACAAGAGGCACCAACTCCAGGGACCAAGATACCGGTCGAGCAAGTGTGTATAGGAAATCGCTAGCGTGGTACACCAGATCGTTGTGTAGCTGATCGAAAATACTCCATAGAAGAGAAAAATCAGCTTTTCTCGAAAATTACCTCGAAGCATCTGCTGAGCTGGTGGTATCTGTGTAAGCCCGAGTTTATAGAGCAGGCGTCTCACATTTGAAAAGAGAAAATTAAACGCTTTTTGTCTTAAATTCTCGATACCCAGGAGATCTGCCAGCAAATAATAGCCATCGAGCCTGATAAGTGGATTAAAATTGATAATAGCCCGTATGCAGGCGACCAGCAAAATAAGGATAATGCCGGTCCATAGCCAATGGATACTCGCTCCAAGAGGGAGAAGAAGAAGGGCTAAAGAGGTCAGAAAGAAATTCATTGCCATGCCTGCACCATGAGTAACTACGCGCTGGGAACGCTTTGGAAACGCCCAGGCATCAGTGACATCACAATAACAAACAGGGCGGAAGAAATAGAGACCAACGCCGAAAGCCTGTACCTTGCCCCCGAAATGCTTGCAGGCAAAACCATGTGCCAGCTCATGAAAGAGACAGATCACAAAATCGAATGCGATGCTTATCACCACAAAACCAGGTAAGGAGCCATTCCATTGCGTCATTGTCTCGATCGTCTTCTGTATGGGCTCCTGGTAGTGAAGAGACAGAAGAAGAGCCCCTGTATAGAGAACAAGCAAAGCGACACCAAACCAGGGAGAAAAAACATATTTGAGGCGGAGCACCTGATAGACGCGATCCATCCAGAGATCAGTTGTGATCAGATCTTTACGCAGGAGCGAAATGCGCATGAGCCAGTGACGTTGGCTCTTGAGCTTTTTCTTCCTTTGCTCTGGTCCATCTGTGTCTGTCTCGAGAAGAAAAAGCCGTGCAAGTTGATCGACAGTATACAGGACGGAGGCCACATTCAGGCCCAACTCTGCACCTATCACGTCGGGAGTTTTCGTCCCATCCAGACTCTGCATAATACAGACAACCGCTGCGCTCAAGCGGAAGTAGCGGCCAGTTTGGGTATCCTTTACCAGGTAATGTTGTGGGGAAGTTTGAACATAAACCAGATCAGTGAGTACCCGAGGGTGTTGTTGTAGAGTATGTTTATCCTCTGTGGCAATGCTCATACTTCATTCTCCTTACACTGATCAATCATATCGATTATGTCTTTCATCTGAAAGTTTGATTCCTTACCCAGAAAATCTCTGTGTAAAAGAACTCCTCCTACCACAATCTCTTGCTAACAGGGCTGTCTTCGCCGAAGATTCCATCCCTTCTGAATACAGACGGAACCTTGATCGTGAACAGATTTTCAGGAATGCTTCCAGGTAGAGAGGCACACTGACAAAGCTAACCAGTGAACAGGAACTGCAGCTCCTTTTCTGAATATGAGTTGACCAGATCCCTGGTAACTCAATGGGGGAGTTGTGCATGTATATCTGGGTGAGACACATCTGCAGTTCCTGGCCTCTCCGCCCTAAAAAGCAATTCCTTTACAAGGTTTTCACCTGTGAGAGATCCAGCAAACCTCTTCACCAGTTAAGGTTGTTCTACCCTAAACTACAAACTACAAACACAGCCTTCGGACCCGCTGGTAGCACTACTTCCACCACCCTCAGTGGTAAGCGTGAAGGCCAGGCGGCTTTCCAGTTCTTCGATCTCAAAATTCAGGGTACTGAGATCTTCTTCCAGAAACTGCTTTCTGGCTGCATTGAGCATCTCTTCTGAAAGGCCGAGTTCTTTTTCCATTGTTCGTTCCATTGTCCGTTTCTCCTTTTCTGAATGTTCCTCGTGATATCACAGGGGCTAATATAAGCAGGCGGTAGTACACGATTCACCAGAACCCTCAGTGGTAACCGTGAAAGCTAAGCGGCTTTCCAGCTCTTCGATCTCAAAATCCAAGATATTGAGATCTTCTTCCAGAAACTGCTTTCTGGCTGCGTCAAGCATCTCTTCTGAAGAACCAGGTTCTTTTTCCATTGTTCGTTTCTCCTTTTTTACCTGACCCTTGCGCGAGAGGGTCAGTATCTTGACAACCATTGAAAGTAAGTGTACCGAAGAATACGGCTTGTTGAAACCTCCAGTAGAGCTAAAAAGGGGGCTAAAAAGGGGGCTAGTTAATAGAGGGGAAGCACCCGAATCGCTTTAACACTGATTTCTCTGGTTTTGAGAGATTCTAACCCATCCCATCCCTGCCTTGCCAATGTCGCAGCCCCAGGCCACGCAGAAAGCATCGACCGCAAGAGAGGAAAAAGATATTGGTAGGTGCCATATCGGCGCAACCCCACTCGCCGCCTACCCTACTTTTTTGGCACATTGAAAGATGAGTGTGTGTGTAAGGAGCACCGTCTACTCATCTCATGATGAAGCGCGATCAGAACTTTTTACCTCTATGGAGATGTATTACAATCGCGTTCGCTGTCATTCGGCGCTCGGATACATGAGCCCATGTATGTATGAACAAGTGGGGATCAACAGATGTAACGTAACGTTTGGCGTAGAGCAGTTTCCATGTTATAATAGAAAAGTCAACGTTACGTTACGTTACGTCAAAACGTTTTTCGTTCTCCTCATCTCAAACCTCTGGGTCGAGCACTGCATCGAGCTGATATGTCGGGGCAACGCCTTTGTGAAGCTGTTGTTGTTGTTCTACTAACTGCCGAAATGACGCACTTGATCTCCCAAAACCAGCATGGTCTATCTCTGCCATACAGGCTAAAATCGCTTCGAACGTTTCCCTCAAAGATCTCGCCTCTGATAAAGAGGAAAGACGTTCCAGAACATAGCGTGCAGGATAGGGATGGGTCAGCGGCGGTTTTAGATCCGAAATGAGGAAGGAACGTGCGAGAAGCTGGCGCAGGATACGATGCATCTGCTCCTCATTCAATTGAGAAAATGCCAATTGCAGCTCTGCGCAGAGTTGTTGATAAGGGATGAGGTAATTAGCATGTTCTAGAATATATTTTACTACTGGATTCATTTGTAATGTAATCGAGTGAAGTTGGTCTTTTTCATTTCCTCTTGCAAAAGAAAGAAGAGCTCGTGACCCAACGATATGCACAGCCTGATTGATTACCACACGAAGCTGCTGGGCATACTCCTGG
>NZ_BIXY01000168.1 GCF_008326305.1 Dictyobacter arantiisoli
CACCAAACGTCGAGCGCTTCGCCGTCTTGAGCAATTAGGGTACCAGGTCCAATTACAGCAGGCAGCAGAGACGGCATGATCTCTGCTGCCTGCTTTTGTGGAGCGGCTATTTTCAGGAGAATAAAAGGAATGACATACAAAAAGGGAGGGGAATTCGTATCGCAGGGGAGAGGACAGAGCGTCGGGGAGCGATGTAGGTGCGTGCCAAGGCCGCAGCCGAGGTGCGCTTTCCTCATCTCGTACTGATCCTATCGGATCCCATCGGATCCCATCGGATCCCATCATGCCAGCGCGTTGGGGCGAGATGGTGGTACGTGAACGGGAAAGCGCACCTCGGTTGCGACCTCGGCACGCACCTACACTTCTCCATCATCATTGCAGGTATGTGAACCGTATTGGGGTGTCCCCCAATCTGGCAATCTCGCTTGAATAGTTTTCCTTCGCTCGGGCATATGGCTTGATAGGCACAACAGGGAATTTGGTATATAATATAAAAAATACCGGGTGAGATGGACAAGCGTACTGTTTTATTCAAACTGACATGTTCAGCAACGTCTATCTCCTGCCCTGCTATTGAAAACAACCTTTGTTTGTTCTGGCAATAAAGATAGCTTACCATTGTTAGAAGAGTGCTATGCAACAATTTCATAGATCCTCCCCATCCCGTCATCCGTTGCAAGGCTCGGCCCAGATGACAGATGAACAGCGCCCATCGCATGTTTCTCGTGCGGATTATGAGCAAGACGATGCTGTAGGAGCTACGAGGGCTGTAAGTACCGTCGGAGCTGCTGATAGAGCGCGTTTACGCCAGGGAATTATGCATGTGCGTATTGATCATTTCCATTGTACGATGGAAGAGATGATTGATCCGTCGCTGCATGGGCAGAGCTTTATTGTGGGAACCGGCACAGGCCGCCCCAATGAGCCCGGACGCGTGATCGATGTCTCACCTGCCGCGGCCCGCCTTGGTTTGATTGCTGGCATGCCGTTACGCCGGGCACATCGCATTGCGCCCCGTACCCGCTTCCTGCCCGCTTCCTATGACTTGTATCAGCCCGTGATCCAGAAGCTCAAGGAACGCTATCGGGCATATTCACGGATCATTGAGACGCTACCCGTTGCCGATGCCTTTATTGATTTGCGTGCTTGCGAGATGCAATTTTCGTCACCTGTGATCCTTGCGGAACGCTTATGCGCCGAAATTGCTGAATTAGGACTCATGGCCATGATCGGGGTTGCGAATGGTAAATCTATCGCTGAATTGTCTGCATTGATGAGCCGTAAAGATGGCCGTCAGGGTGTTCTTTATATTCCACAGGGTCGTGAAGCCTCCTTTGTCCAGACGCTCCCTCTCTCCCTCTTGCTCAAACTCAGGGGAGGAGCCACTGAACAGTCCAGCTCGTTTACAGAAGCGGGCGAACAGTATGAAGGGCAGAACTCACGTCCGGGGGAGAGCGATGGCAAGGGCGAGCAACTTGATCCTGTTGCGGTCGCCGAAATGGTTGCTCATCTTCGCGATTTTGGTATTACCTCTTTTGCGCAGGTGGCAGCCCTGGCTGAGGAAGCTTTAATGCGTCGCTTAGGACCATTAGGCGGCTGGGTCTATCGGGTCGCTATGGGCGAGGATGATAGCCTGGTCATTCCTGATGCTCCTCCTTTAAGCCAGAATGCTCGCGTGCGTTTTAATCATCAAGCAGACGCCGATGAGACCTGTAGTGCCCTGCGCAAACTGGCGGATTATCTCAGCGAACGCTTGCAGGAACAGCGCTTGAAAGGCCAATCAATCGCCTTGATCCTCTGGCCCAACCATATCCGCCGCGAGACACGCAAACTGGTGATGAATGAGGATGGCGAAGAGATGGAGGTGGCGGCAGCCGAAGAAACCATCGGGGGACAGATGTTGCTAGATCGTCATACTGACGAGTCCGACATTATCGCCCATCATAGCTTGATGCTCTTCGCGCACTATCACCGCTCGGGCACACGTTATCTCCAGGTACAACTGCGCATCGGCGACATGATCACAACTGTCCCAACCAGCTATTATCCACCTCCCGCACGTGCACGGAGTCGCCTGACACGCAAATTATAATCTTGTTGGAGTGATCCAAAAACAATCATCTACGTTAGATGTCTGTTATTTGCTTTGTAGCGCGCATCTGTTGAAGCTCTTCCAGTTCTTTGTGTCCACGTGCTTCCAGATCTGTTGTCCATTCATCTTTATACTGTTGCATGGTATCGACGAGTGTCTGTGCGATAGCGACATTGCGATACCATTTATGGTCGGCGGGCACGATATACCAGGGAGCCTCATCGGTACTGCATTGGCTTAAAGCATCCTCATAGGCTTTTTGATAGTCATCCCAATATTTGCGCTCCGCGAAATCGCTGGTAGAGATTTTCCAGGCCTTATCTTTATCGTCAACACGCGCCTTCAGGCGTTTGGTTTGCTCCTCCTGGCTGATATGCAAAAAGAACTTCAGGATAATCGTTCCGTTTTGATGCAGCAGTTTCTCGAAGTTATTGATATTTGTATAGCGCTTGCTCCACACTTCCTCTGGAACCAGATTGTGGACGCGTGTGACCAGCACATCTTCATACTGTGAACGATTGAAGATACCCAGCATCCCTTTTGCTGGCGTGGCTTTATGGATGCGCCATAAGAAATCGTGGGCTGCTTCCTCTGCCGTAGGCACTTTAAACGAGTGCACCTCGCAGCCCTGTGGATTAATCTGCGAGAATACATGGCTGATGGTTCCGTCTTTGCCACTGGTATCCATGCCCTGCACAATCATCAATAAGCTATGGTGTTGTGCGGCGCTCAAAAGCTCTTGTAGCTCGCCAAGCTCTTTTCCCAACTTTGCCAGTATGTCATCTGCGTCCTCATGCCTGATCTCAGGATGGGTATAGCTGGGATCATATTTGTGGAGCTTAATCTTTTCGCCTTCAGGAACCTTCCATAACAACTGATGGCTCATCTCAACCTATCCTCTCTCAATGAAATATCTCTATCTCTTTCTATACTTATCACAGAAGCCTTATGGATACATTTGACACTGTTAAAGGACAGGTGCTGAGATGTTGAGTGCGACCGCGCGAGCGCAGGTGTGGATCTGCGGCTCAATCTGCGCGTCGATCTGGATAGCTTGCGCACGCAGATAGTGCATAAAGTTACGCATGGCATTGGTGAGAGCATCATACAGCTCGGCATCTGGCCGAATGTCCTCTTCCCACCACCAGTTGAGAATTGTCCAGGTATGGCCGTTCAAACGCGAGTCAAAGCGTCCAATAAAGCGATCTTTAAAGAAGACGGGGAGGACATAGTAGCCCCAGCGGCGCTGTGCCAGTGGTTTATACACTTCCCAGAGATAGTCAAAGCCAAAGATCTGCTGTAACGCTTTGCGATCCCACAACATGCTATCCAGTGGTCCTAGAAAGCGCATGCGAGGATCTGGCTCTGCTGTGGGTGCAGTGAGATATGGTAGAAGTTCGGTGAGTATATAGTAGAGCCATTTCTTTTCACCGACATGCACAGGGGTCAATATCCCCATTTCTACCAGTTGCGCGATGGCCTGTTTGCGTGTGGCACTATCTCCACAGCCGCTCCAGATGCATGCCTCGGCATTGGGACGTAACAGGCCCACCGCTTGAAAGCGCCGTGCAATGATCCAGCGATGATACGCCTCAGTATCCGGTAAAGGATCTTGTTGATAGTGCAGTGTGGGAATGACTCGCTCAGGTCGATCATAGTAATGGCGACCGCTCTGACGGTGATGGGTGACCAGTACGCCGCTGACCCACATGGCTCGCAGAATACGCTTGGTGCGCGTCTGACCATACCAGCTATTTTGATCCCCCATGCTACGGCGATCCTCGAACTCCAGGGATGAGAGTGGTCCCCGTGCATCAATGGCTGCCAGCAGCATGGGAGCGAGTTGTGGATCAGCCTGCATAATCTCGCGATCATGATAAGGCTTATACATCTCGCGGGTATGGCTACGCATCACCCAATCGCTGGCAGGCACAAGGCAAGCCTGCTTATCCCAGGCATCATAGATCAAGCGCTCAGTATATGCCGCCTGTTCCCAATCATCGACCTGATAGCCAGGAACTCGAGCTTGAAGCACCAGATCTGCATTGCGTCCTACTGGCTTTAAAGGATCGTATTGAACTGTTCCCAGGCGCGTAAAGACGCCTGGGAGATCGGTCGATGTGAAATGATAGGTCGCCAGAAAACGCCGCGCCTCTTCCTGGGATAGAGAAATACTTGTAACCACTCTTACCTGCCTCCTGCTAAATCAATCTAACGGCTTGGTTTGCATCTCGATTATAGGTCCCGCTTGCTGGTTAGAATATAACCTCTGCCGTTGGTTTGACCTCGACGGTTGCCTCATCCGTTGTAAAGCCGTGCAGCGTGTCGTTGTAGAAAGCAATAATCTGGGCTTCGCTAAGGATGGTGGTCGTGTACGTAAGATGTGCATCGCCGACGAGCGTGACATTATAGCCGAAGGTTGTCGCCCGGCGCACCGTGGTATCCACGCAATAATCTGTCTGTGCCCCTGCCACAACCAGATGCTTGATCTGTTTATCCTGTAAGACCTGCTCAAGCGTGGTCGCATGAAAGGAATCTGAGGCACGCTTATGCACGATCACCTCATCCGCCTGTGGCGCGATAGCGGGATGAATCGGCCAGCGCTCGGTTCCTGGCTCCAGCCAATCTCCTTTTGGACCACTATGTTGTACATAGATTACCGGTACATCTGCGGCCCGGGCCCGTTCCAGCAATGTCTGCATATGCGCCAGCGCCTCTTGATGATGCGCATTGTCTGGATCAATCATGCCAATCTGGATATCGATGATGACGAGGGCTGTATCCTTACTCATAGCTACTCCTTTGATTTTGTGCTCTTGCTGATTATAGAACGAGTGCGATTCCTTCTTACCTGCTTGAGTTTAGCAGCTAAATAGGGTAAAATCCGTCCTGATAGGACTGGTTCCACCCAAAACCCTGGGTCGAGAAAAAAGAGAGTTTCCAGTTGTGGTAGGATATAAAAAACCCATCCAACCCACAGAAAGGAAACTCTTATGCATATTCAAGTATCGCTCACGGTCGAC
>NZ_BIXY01000169.1 GCF_008326305.1 Dictyobacter arantiisoli
ACAGCGAGGCATTATCGTGCTGTGATGGACAAGAAATAGCAAAAGCGATCGGACAGGTGATTCTGAGAGCAAGAGCTGAAGAGAAATGTGGGGCTGAGCCAAGTCGTCTTGGGAAAGACAAACCCACGGGTTGCGCAACGAGCTAAGCTCAAGTAAAGAAGAGAGAGATTGCCAGTAATATTGCTGCGTCGTCAGAAAGCAGAGGAAAGCGCTGTTGACGTGCATTAATGGAGAAAAGCAACCAGGTCGGACGGCATCGCGAAAGGGAATAAGGTCTGTAGTGATCGGTTAGGCGGTAGCAAGCAAATCAAAGCCGAAAGAGCGGGCAAAGGTGGCTGGTAGGCCATGGAGTGTCACGGAAAACCTGGGCGCGTCAGACGAACGGGCGTTGTGTGTCAGCCGCTGCTCCCAGGAAAGACGCCAATGTGCACGCCTGGCTCGGCTCAGGATTTCTTCAACAGCTGGGGTGATGGGTGGTAGTGCTGGCGTGGCGTCGAAGGTGAAGATAACCGTTTCGCGGCGAATGACTTTCAGCCACTTCCGGCGGATGTGACAGCGCGGCCAGTCTTTCCACAGCACCGGAGCAAGAGGCAGCGATGCTGGCGTATCTGTAGGCATGGGAGAACCATCCGAGCGAGAGGATTCGAGTGGCCAAAACACCGCACTCACTCGTCGAGGTTTGATCGTGTCACTGCTTTCTTGACACTTCGCACGCACGGGGCAAGAGCGACAAGGGCCAATGCGAGCGGCATACAGAACCCGCAGGGAGCCATCACGCTCCGAGCGCCGTTCTTGTGGATAGAGCGGACGATCAGCGGGGCAACGCAGCGTCCCATCCGGCTGTGGGATAAAAGCAGAGCCTGGAAAGCCCCCCGTGAAAGAGGGGCGTGCCCACTGTGGCGGACCATATTGGACCTGCGGAGTCGGTTTCTCAGGAGGCACAGGTTCCACGGCAGGAGCAGATTCAACAACACAGGCTTCAGCAAACTCCGTCGTGCGCAGTTCGGACGAAGAGAGATGTTGCCCCAGTTCCAGACGTAGGTTCCAGACCCATTGGCAAAGTATTTGCCAGAATTCCTGCCCATTGGGAGTATGGGAACACCATCGGTCGGAATCTTGCTCGTGATCTTCATCGGCCAACACCGTTTCAAACGAGCCGCGATGCAAATACAGGTCAAGCACATCCGAGGCAGTAAACGCCGGAGAGGGGAGCGTACTCACAAACAGTTCGTAGACCGTGCCATCGCGCTCAACACCGACAGGAGAGGACGAGGTGGTGACGGGGTGCGCGGCCACCACCAAGCGCACCTCCCTGCCAGTTGGCGTCAAAGGAACCGCTGGGCAGTCGTACAAGGTGCGGGTCATGCCACTTTCCGGATGGGTGCTCACATGGACTGGGGCGCCGGCAAGCGTCTGCTTGACCATCGCCAGATCGAGCAGGTGGTACGCACGACTTCTGGCAATCACCCCAAGATCAGCGGAGAGGACATCAAGAAGGGGCGCGGCGTCGCCATACAAGCCGTCCAACCGCACGAGAATGGAAGCGGGGGGAAGCCCAAGCTGTGTTGCATAGGTGGTGATCACCTGAATGGCCCGTCGCAATTCCCCTCGATAATCCCCATTGCCAGATTCCCCAAACGTGCCGAGAAACTGATGCGTATGCGCCTGAAGCACTACCGTGCGTGTCCGAACCACTTCTCCTCGCTTACGTCCCTGATAGCCCGGCGCGCAGACCTGATCGAAACGGCGGTGAGGAGCGGGCAGCGACTCCAGTTGTGGCAGCGCACGTTGGCGAGCGGCTTGTCGAGTTCCGTCCACATCGATCACAATCCATTGGTGTTCCATCCGGTCGAACAAGCCGCCAGAGGAGGGGAACGGGTTCCGGGCGAGCACATCCTCTTGAAAGAGCGCACGGAGAGCTTCCAGGGTACTCTGATCAAGGGCTGCGAGAAAACGGCTGAGTGTCGAACAATGAGGCAGGCTGGCTCTCCCGAAGAGAGCCATGAAAGGGGTAGCAAAGGGTAAAAGACGTTCATAGAACGCTTTCAAGGTGGGTTCTCCACTCAAAGCATACCCGATGAGGACGACGACAAAATCAATCGTGTCATACAGGCCAAATCGAGGACGAGCAAAACGCACGCGCTCCTTCATCGCTTCAAGCCTCCCCAGATAGATGAGGGCTTGAGCGACTGCGGCCACCTCACCGAACCATGCTGGAGTCGATGGTGCCGACTCTGGAGAGATCTGGATGGTTGCTGCTGGATGAAGCATCCTCTTTCTGTGCCTTCCTGAAAAGGAAACCGGTCCTCTTGCTCCCTCTCATATTGGCGGATGTCTGGCGTGAGTGTGTCGTCCTCCTCGGACCTGAGGAGGACGACGGCATCAACCTATCTGTCCGCTTCTGATTCTTCTCACTTGTCTGCTGGCAAATGCTTTGGGCCAAGCTGAAGCGTGACTTCAGCCACCCGTTGCCCCAGGTAATGAGCAACAGCCAGATCATCTTCCGAGAGGGTGCGACCTGCAGCTCCACCAGCAATGGCCATCGCACCATACGGCGAGCCGGCGCGTTGCAGCAGCGGAGTCGCGTAGCCACACGGGACAATGAGCATCCCCAGATGCATGAGTTGCACCATCATCCCCAACGCGGCCTGTTCCACTCCCCCATGCGGGGTTGAAGCCACTGCCATGACTCCAGCGGGACGACCATATACGGCATTCGTCCTCCACACGGGACTCGCCTTCTCCAGAAAAGATTTCATGGCTGCGGACATCCCTCCGTAGCGCGTGCCTGAACCAAGAATCACTCCATCGGCCTGTGCCAGGTCATCTATGCTTGCCACCGGAAGAGGATGGATGCGTTCTGCGTAGACGCGTCCCGTCCAGGGATGGGCACGCAATGCTTCCTCCTCCTCCAGTTCAGGAACTCGTTTCAACTGGGCAGTCATTCCTGGCTGACTTTCCGCGCCCTTCAGAGCCTGTTCTGCCAGCGTCAAACAGTTGCCCCCTTGCGAATGGACTAGCACGAGAATATGCGTCATTTTTCCTCTTTCTTTCTTGCTCTGTTTCCAGGTCTTTCTTGTTCTCCTCGCCCGAACCTGGGGAAAGAGCGATCACATCATGCGTCGAGAGAGAGGCTGATCTGGCCTCCAGGATGCGATGCCGATTCCGCAGGTGTCCCATCGTTGCGGAGGCTCAGATGCCACCAGTGCAACGGATTGCTTCCCCATTCACCTGTCCATTGGCTGCCGAGCCAAGGAACACGATCAAGGCCGCAACATCCTCCGGCCTGGTCAATCGGCCAGTGGGCGTTTGCTGGGCGACCGCCGCTTGCATCTCTTGAGAGAACTGATCCCGATTGCGTTCGGTCAGCGTGAAGCCAGGCATGACGACATTGGAGAGAATCCCAGCCGGTCCGAGTTCTCGTGCTAATACGCGAGTCAGACCATGCAATCCTGCTTTTGCTGCGGCATAGGCGCCAGCGCCGGGTATCCCATCCTCAGCGACATTGGAGGACACATTCACGATTCTGCCCCAGCCCTGGGCACGCATCAAAGGCACGACGTGTTGCAACGTGTGATAGACGCCTGCGAGCGAGAGGTCCAACGTTGCTTTCCAACTACTCATCGGCACCTCCTCAAAGCGTTTGCTCATCTCCTCAAGTGATCCCCACTGGACCGCATTGTTGACGAGGACATCAATACGGCCCCACTGCTCTCCAATGATTTCGACGGCTTGCGTGATGGTTTCCGAACTTCCCAGGTCATACGCAACGACGATCGCCTGACCGCCAGCTTCGATGACCAGTCTGGCCGTTTCTTCAGCCTGCTCTCGTTGTGAGCGATAGGTAATGCCCACACGCGCACCTTCTCGTCCAAAGGCGAGCGCTGTCGCGCGACCGATCCCCGAAGAACTTCCTGTCACCAGAACGACACGATTCTGTAAACCCAGTTCCATACTGACAAATCCCTTTCTCTTTCGAGTGAGCTCATGATCTAAAAAAACATAACCGGTTAGGTATATGTGCAAAAAGATGAGCCGACGTTGTTCGTGGCTCGTCATCAATCTTCTTGCGAGGTGCTCTGTTCAAGATTGTGGAGCATTTGTGCGAGAAGGCGCACAAAAAGCGCACGCTCCACCTCCGAGATGTTCCTCAAAAGCACCTGTTCTGCCTCTGCCATCACCTGCGGAATGACCTGTTGAAGCTCTTTGCCTTTCGGGGTCAGCCGGACAATGACCTGACGGGCATCGGTAGGATGCGGGTATTTTTCGACCAATCCCTGGCTGATCATGCGTCGAACGGTTCGCGTGACGGATGGGCCAGACGCATGAAGCCGGGCAGCAATCTCCCCTATTGTCAGATCCTCTTGCGTGCTCCAGAGGAGGTCAAGGAGAAAATTCTGTCCAGCGTAGATTCCATACGGATGCAATTTGTGCTGGCAGGCTTCCTTCGTTTCGCCCGCGACACGAGCGAAGAAGGCAATGAAATCACTCATACGGCACTCTCTTCCTAACCGGTTAGCTACTCTGTAGTAAACCAGAGTGGACGCTCTTTGTCAAGGGGAAGATTCATCCATTCATACCACAGCATTGCCTCTTCTGGAGTGTTTCACACGTTCAGATGCCATTTTACATCAATGAGCACCAGTGGTTTCTGAGGAGATGCTTTTCTTGTGGGCTTTGCCGCTACTGCCTCTCCTATTTGATGAGGTAATCTCGTTGCGCAACCCGTGGGACAAACAAGAAGAGGAGGAGCTGATTCACACCGCGATGGATGGGAAAGTGATGCGTGGGACGTTGGGCCATGCCTCAGAAGAACAGCCTTCGGTGCATCTTTTATCATTGTATGAATGTGAA
>NZ_BIXY01000170.1 GCF_008326305.1 Dictyobacter arantiisoli
CAGGGAAGCGGTGCCGAGAAACTCTGGCACCGCTTTACCGCGTACGGTGGGCGATCAGCCGCCTTTGGGATGATGCCCATCCCGTACTTGGAAGTGTTCTTCCGCCGGACTTAGAAACAATTCGGTTTTTAGCATCGTTTAGGTGCTAGAAATGTTTCCCAAAAATCCGGGATGACTCATATTTGAGCACCGTAGGTGCGAAAACTCATGCGTGAAGAACGCGGAGGCCCGGGGGATCTGGCAGGAGCGACTAATCTTTCGCACGTGGATCAAAGGCATCGCGCACGCCATCACCCAGGAATGAGAATGCCAGCACAATAATTGCCAGTACAATACATGGCAAAATCGCGACCCAGGGATTGGTCCGAATATATTCCGCACCATCGGAAACCATTAAACCAATACTCGAACCGGGAGGTTGCACACCTAATCCCAGGAAGCTAATACCTGCCTCTGAAATAATCGTATTCGAGATATTCAGAGTCGCGGCAATCACAACAATACTGAACAGGTTCGGTATAATATGACGTGTAATGATATTAAAATCGGAGCTACCCAGTGTCTTAGCGGCCTCAACATATTGTTGTTGCTTCAACTGGAGTGTCTGACCGCGTACATAGCGAGCCATTAACGGCCAGATAGTAAAGGCCAGCGCCAACGAGACCAGGAGCAAGCGCGCATTGCCATTTGCCCCAATCACTGGAATAGTATTCAGATGGCGATCAGCCCAGGGGCCCATGATACCAGAAATAAGGATCAGGAACAGAAGGCCCGGGAAAGCAAACATGATATCAGTGAAACGCGCCAGCAAGAAATCAATCCAGCCGCCGTAATAACCGGCCAGCACTCCAACGATGATGCCCAGTACAATATCGATCACCTCAACCAGCACCGCGACGGCCAGCGAAATCAAAACGCCTTGCATCAAGCGAGCCAGCATATCACGTCCCAGACCATCAGTTCCCAGCCAGTATTGGGCTGAAGGACCTTCAGTCACACGGTCAACCTCAGCATGGGCGAACGAGTGATACTGATCTGGCCCGATCGCTCCATTGGTGAGACTGGTATAGGTACCACCAATATGCATATAAATAGTTGGACCAATGATCGCGATAATGATCAGTATGATAATGGTCCAGAGGCTGATCATCGCCTTCTTGTCGCGGCGAAAGCGCCTGAGTGACTCCTGAAAAGGCGTGCGCGTCTGGCGCTTCTTCTCAGACACATCCTTATCTGGCAGAATTGGCTCTATGTCTGGATCGAAAGGTTGTACAGTACTATCAGGAGCCATGACGCCAGGCTGAAATATTGAACGATTCCGTGGAACATTCCCTGGAAACCCAGGTGCGCGTCCTTTCTGCTCTTCCATCTACACGTCCTCCTATTCCGCTTTGATGCGTGGATCAACAACGCTATACATAATATCTGAAAGCAAGTTACCCGCCACCACCGCGATTGCGAGCATGACGGTCGTTGCCTGGATAACCGGATAATCGCTGGTGCTTACTGACGATAAGGTCGTCTCGGCAATGCCTGGAATGTTAAAGATGTGCTCAATGAAGAACGCACCAGATACCAGCGAGCCTAATGAGACACTAATGACAGTAATCAATGGGATCAACGCGTTGCGGAACGCATGACGGAATGTGATCGCATGTGAGCGCAAGCCCTTGGCCCGAGCGGTACGAATGTAATCCTGATCGAGCACATCCAGCATGCTGGTGCGGGCCAGACGCGCATAATACGCGAAGCCAGCGGCTCCATAGACCAGGATTGGAATCAACTTATACTGAATATCCGCCCAGGTATAGTGCCAGGGAGTGCCCCAGTTCGCAACCGGCCAGTTCAAGCCCGGTACATTGGTATCAGCATAGACAATCGCCACCTGCACAAACGTTGCCAGCACAAAGGACGGCAATGCATAAATGATCAAGGTCACAAACATATTCGTGGTATCGATCCAGGTACGAGCCTTTAACGCGGTATAAATACCCAGTGGAATACCCAGCAGTAATTGGAGAGCCAGAGCCCACAGTCCCAGCTCAACTGAGACAGGAATGCCATCCTTCAAAATATCCCAGACAGGGCGTCCCTTTGAAGAGAAGGATAGACCAAAATTCAAATGGAATAATCCAGAAAGGAAATTCCAGTATTGTTGAAGAAAAGGAAGGTCTAAGCCATACGCATGCTTTAGTTGTAGGTATGCAGCTTGAGTATAATGCTGCCCTAGCAACTGTTTAATCGGGTCGTCGGGAGCAAAATATCCCATGGCGAATGTGATAAAGGTTACCCCCAGTATGACAAAAATCAGACCGATCAGCCTTTTCAACAAAAATCGAAACATACCAAACTCCTTGCCTCCCCTCTACAGTCAAGCAGGGATAGCGATACAGTATCGCCATCCCTACAGCTATCGACCTACTGAGAGGATTATCCTCTGCGTAAGGCAATCAGAATTAATGTTGAGCGATATACGTGTTCGCCCAGTCATTGGGTGGAACCATTGAAGCTGCATTAAACTTCAAGCCAATCACATATGGTTTGAGCAAGCGGATGTCCGGGCGCTGATAAATTGGCAACCAGGCGACATCATTGACGAGCTGCTGCTCAATCTTGTTGTATGCCTGCAAACGAGCGGCTTTATTATTGATGACATCAGCTGCGGCCATCTGCTTTTGCAGAGCCTGCTGGGCAGAGACGGTCGAACCTTTGTTGTCGCCATAGTTGTAGGCGTTGTTCGGAGCATTGGTTCCGAACTGCAAAGAAATCCAGTCCTCAGGATCTGGGAAGTCCGCGCCCCAACCGGCAGTCCACATCTGCAATGGACCAGTATTCCCCTGTGTCTGCGCCTGCGCGGTGTAGAGAGAGTTCTGACTGATCGCGGTAGTGGCGATATTGATACCCAGAACAGACTTCCACATCTGCACTTCGGTCGCTACCTCGTTCGCACCTTCGGGTGACTGGGTTGGATAGGTGAAGGTGATCTGAGGGAATGTCTGACGGGTCAAACCCTCTTCCTGTAAGCCTTTATTGAAGAGCGCAACCGCTTTCGCCTTATCCCCATGGATATCAGTGCCCGCCGGGCAAGTCAGATTGGCATCATACCCATACTGACCTTTAGGAATTATGTGGCAGGTAGGAGTATAAGCATTATGCCACGCAGCTTTGACAATCGTGTCACGGTCCAGAGCCAGTGCTAACGCCTGTCGAATATTGATGTTATCCAAAGGTTTGACTTTGTAGTTCATACCAATATAGAACAGGGTCAGGGCGTCATTCTGAGAATAGTCAGAACGGCTTTTCGCGGACACGGTCTGAGCCAGAGGAACATCAGTGATATCTACCTGATTCGCCAGATAGGCGTTATAGCTGGTATCACGATCTTTATATGGCAGATAATCGATTTCTTTCAATTGTGGTTTAGGACCATAGTAATTATCATTCGGCACAAACTGAATGCCAGTAGTATGACTATAGGATTTCACTTTGAAAGGACCATCGCCACCCTGTCCACCATTGTCAGACAGATGATCTGTCCATTTGCTTCCATAGGCATCGATGACGCTTTTCTCAACCACAAAGCTGGTTGGATAGGTCAGAGCACCAAGGAAGTAAGCCGTGGATTTTGTCAATTTGAAGACCACCGTGTTGGGATCTTTGACAATCACGCCGGAGCCAATTACTGATTTCAGCTTGCCCTGGGTACGCTCGGTCGCACCTTTGATCAGTCCCAGATAGGTCGTCGCTACGCCTGACTGATTGTTAATGGCTGGTGAGAGTGCACGATCAATCGAATAAGCGACATCATTGGCATCCAATGTTTTTCCATCGCTGAACTTCAGATTGGGGCGCAGATGGAAAGTATAGGTCATACCATCTTTAGAAACATCATAGGACTCAGCCAATTGAGGCTTGATATTGAGCTGATCATCAAGCTGTACCAGACCGGTGAATGTCAGGTTGATCGCCTGAATAGAGGTATTGTCAGTCGCGATACCTGGATCAAATGAATTGATATCCGGTAAGCGGAAGGCCCAGCGATATACCTGCTGGCTGTCAGCGGCCTTTGTTGTACTGGTGCTACCACTGCCGCCGGGTACAGAACCGCCGCCGCAAGCTGTGAGCAGGATACCAAATACGCAAAGGAGGGTTGGCAGCATCACAGTTGTGATTTTTTTGCCAGAACGCATAAACATTGACTCCTTGATACATAAGTATATAGCGTGCCTGTGGAGTATCAGAGCACGTCCAGGGAGTACATTGGCTCTTTTTTTGACACCGGAATCAACCCTCGCCATCCTTGTTCTCTTAAGCGTGCCTGGCGTTCTAAGTAGATCGATGCCTATGTTTTCCCACACAGAACACCGGTTTATAATACACAAGGATCTTATACGAGTTCGCAGAAAGAAAGTTAGCCAGCGCGGAACATGCGCGGAATCAGCGCGCCATAGATTTATATCACATCGTATAGCGCCGCCTCAGAAGTGGATGCACATCAAAAGCGTCCAGACAAAAGACATAAACAGAACCACGCCAATCGGCCGGGCTTATCCAATCCAGATCCATTCCCCTAAAAGTACCGGCAAACACCAAAAAAAGAGGCTGTGATGAAGTAAATTTCATCACAGCCTCAGCGGGATTGCAAAGGGCCGCCAGCCCTTTGCCGGAGTTTGGGGTGTCCCCCAATATCCCTTTTTCCCTTCTTTTACCCGCCCCGAAGAACTTATCCGAAAACGTGGAAGGAGATGATAGAATCAAGAACAAGGAAAGGAACACGAATCCCCCAAGCAAAGGAGAAACCAAGATGGCCCGAACCAAACCGTGGGAAGTCAGTGACCAATT
>NZ_BIXY01000171.1 GCF_008326305.1 Dictyobacter arantiisoli
ATGGATCGTGTCGGCGTGTGCAATGTTGCCCGACAGATGCGCTATTTTGATGCATCGTATGACAAGGCTCTTGATCTCTTGCTCACTGGCTACTGTTCCGTTTTTTAGAATTGGAAAGCCCTGGATCAACCATTTGCGTTTATGCGAGGTTGTGCTAAGTACGCTATTATGCAGTATTGTGCTTGTTGGTTCAGCGGTATACGTAAACCTGCAAGTGCGCCTGCGCTGTCTGTCGAAAGTTTGGATGCGCCTTTGTTTGAGAGTGTTCCAGACATGACATTGGCTAGTGTTCTTCCCAATGAGAATGTGACGCAATGTCAAACGATTTATTCTGATGAAACCTTTACTGTGCTGCATCGAGCCTTAGATATGTTGACAGCGAAACAGAAAGAGACAGTGTGTCGTTGTTTTGGCCTGGACGGGTATGCTACAGAGTCTTCCGTTGAGATAGGCAAAGAGGACAACACGACTTACAAGGCGGTTCAAAGTTCACGCAACAAGGCAATAAAACAATTGAGAAGTTTCCTTGATCAACCTACTGGTAGTCAGTCTTTTAACATCGCTGAGCTTTATACATTAGATCAGGCATGTGATCTGGTCGGACTTCATAAAAGTGAACTCCATGATGTTCTGTATCGTCGTGGGATTGACTCTGTCAAGAGAGGATTTTATCGAAAACAAGATATCGAAGGTGTTGCTCAGCACTATGAACGATACAAAAATGCAGGAGACGTGTATACATCTGCGCAAGTCCGTGAAGTTCTTGGTGTGAGTAAATTTAAAGCAGAATATTTGATTTCGAAGTATGAAATTAAGTCACTGCGCAAGGGCTTTTATCGAAAACAGGATATCGATGAATTGGCTCATTTGTGTAAATCAAGCGTTAGCTAAACGGAAACTCCCCGTTTAAACGCTGACTTTTATAGATGTGAGGTGTCTACTTTGGCCTTAATGATCATCTTGACAAAACATGCAAAAACGGCGCATGTCCGTAGATTATCCGGTCTTCCTGAAACAGAAAAGGTAGGCGTGTTTGAAGCGAAAAACTTCTTGCACGCCTGCACGCCTGCACACGTAGAAAAAAGGGAAAGTGACATGCTCGCTTACCCAACCAGGGCGGGCGACCAACACAACATACCCTTCAAAAAATGCAGTGCTCGCTTACCCAACCAGGGCGGGCGACCAACACAACATACCCTTCAAAAAGGCATGCTTGAGACAATTCTGTTAGCCCATAGGGATAGTGTGCCCTTTTGCGGGTGGTTGGGTGGTGGCCGCTCTCGTTTCCTGCTGGCTGTCCACCTGCTGGCCCACAGGCGCACACAAGTAACACGCGCCTGTCTATTTACATCCGCTGTGAGTTTTGCTGTTGTTGTCGCTGGATGGCTTCTTTTTCTCCTCGATGCTCTCTGTATTTCTTCTGCTCAATGCTTGAGCTTTTCTAAAGGGTATTGTTGTCTTGTTTGTTCTTGGGGTGTCTCTCAAGAGAAGGGAATGTTGCTATGCATTCAAATAATCGGTTCTACTTCTGGATCTTGTTGCTTTTATGGTCTGTTTGCTTTCTTGCTTTTCTCTTTCATTATGTCTTACTTCCCCTCCTTGGTTATGTCGTGTAGGAATGGGGCAAGCAGGTTTCTCTTTGTAAGGATTTCGGTAATTCGAGCAATGAGTAAGAGAAGCGCAAGTATTCCTACAGTGACGGGGATAAAGATATACAGGTTTGAAGAGGGAAAAGGGTGCTGTAGCGTGTTAATGCTATCGAAAACGCACCATGCAAGCAAGAGGATGCTACAGGGAAGAATGAGCAAGGCGATAATCTTTTCTCGTCTCCTTCTCTCTTGTACTTCTTCTGCTGCTTGCGGCCTGGACGTTGTGATATATCCTCCAATAATAGCAGCGATAGCAATAAAGAGGAGTGCTACCTCAATACTGACAAAAATAGGATTCGGTATCATAGGCGGTGTTCCTCTCATCTTGTTATTTTTCCTTCTTTCAACCAGGAGAAGCATACCACAAGTATTTGCTGCTTGTGAAGGAATAAATGTTCGTAATAGAAACCAAAGTCCCCGTTTAAACGGTCACTTTTCTGTACTGTTGTCTGGTTGTCCAGTCTACCTTTAGAAGGGGGTGTTCTATGAATGATTTAATAGAAGATGGCTTCGAAGGGAATTACAAGCTAATGTATTTTGCCCTTCTTGATTATCGATTTGAAAAGATCGGTTTTTTAGAGATGCTGGATATGTGGGAGAATATTTTAGGTATTGGATCTTCTTCTTTTGGCGAGATGAAGGAAGAAGAAAATGTTACGGATCTGGCTTCTTGAGGTAAATTGTAAGTTCTTAATATTGATATATGTGGATCTGATAATTATCCTGATAAGCAGAATGCCTTGCTTACCAGGATAATTTTGTTTGTTTGTTACCACAGTTTGAACTGATTTATTTGAATGTTCATGTTTTTGGTATTGGGTGGTGAGGAATCGTAGTTAATAGTAAAGTTTACATTGGTATTATCAGGTGTTGTGTTATCCTTGGACAGTTTGTCCGCCTGGCGGGTTGGTTCTGGCAATCTGTAACCTCCGCCACAGGCGAGTACATAGCGGATACTGGTTTCCAGGCTGATCAAGTGTCCGGGTGAGATAAACATTGGATTAACGCGTGTGCGAGTGCGTACGACCGCGCCAATGGTCTCTTTACGGCTGATCAGTGGCACCCAGGAACCTGCCTCTTCACCCAATTTCTCTTTATCATAATGTCCGGTTAGCAGTGATTTAGCACAGCCGATCGTTGGAATGTTGAGCCAGAGTCCCAGATGAGTGGCGATGCCTACGCGCCTTGGATGGGCAATGCCCTGTCCATCGACCATGATCAAGTCTGGCCGTTGACGCAATTGGTCCACCGCTCCCAGGACGCTGGGAGCCTCACGAAATGAGAGTAATCCTGGCACATAAGGCATGCGGATTGGCTCTTCATAGATGTGGCGTTCGACAATTTCCAGATCGGGATAGCTCATCAATACAACTGCTGCACGGGCGGCTTCGTGTTCTTCATTGATTGCCATATCGACGCCGGCCACATAATGCACCTCTCCTACATGGTCTTCCAGAATAACCTGTTGGGCTAGCTCATGCTGCAAGGCGATTGCCTCACTTATCTCGAGTTCCCATTTATGTAAAGGTGTTGGGCGTGCCATCTCTATTATCCTTTCTCGCTTTGTCTGCTTGATGCTATTATTTATCTCGCTTCGGCGATAAAGATCATGCGTGGGCTCTCGATATGATAGGGACCCAGATCATGATCCCCATAGACATTTTTGACAACGAATCCAGCCTGCTCCAGTAACAATTCCATTTCGCTGCGCTCGAAGAGATAGAGTTGTGTTGTTACCACAGTTCGTTCTACATTGCCGCCCTGGACATGTCGATCATAGAAGTGCGTCAACTCCAATTGATGTGTATGGGTTGCCGAAGCGGGACTGACAAAATGGGTAAAATAATTGCCCTCATCATCCTGCCAGGTCCCTTGATGAAGCACCTGCCCACTAAGATTCTCCATATAGCGGGCGTCACCGTTGCTGATATCCACAATAAAGGTACCACCGGGACTCATATGAGCGCGTACCGCAGCCAGAGCGCGTTGTTGATCTTTGCGTTTGGTAATATGCGCAAACGATCCGAGCGCGATAATTGCCAGACGGAACTTCTGCTCCACATGGAAATCACAAAGATCCTGTTCCAGCAGGGTACAGCGTGCCGCTACGCCAGCCTCAGTGAGCGCCTCACGCGCAATATTCAGCATCTCACTGGAATTGTCGATACCCGTAATCTCATAGCCCTCATCTGCCAATGAAAGCATCACGCGACCGCTCCCGCAGGCTAGCTCAAGTATTTTTCCACCGCACAGCTCAGCGAAATTATGATACATATCCAGGTCTTCGGCAAAGTGGGCATGCTCGATATCGTAAAATGGAGCGATTAGATCGTATTCATGGTTCATGGATTTGTCTCTATCTCTTATCCGTGTGCTTATAAAAGCAGACACAGCCTATTTGCTATCTTATTATTCTTGTACTGTATTACCCACGAACAGCAAGATCCTGGTCCGGGGAATACTGCATAGTATAATCACGCCTCAAGCAAATAGCAACCACATTCAATTTATTCTTCTTCTGAAATTGGGAGCAATTTCATGGTTCAGGGTGCTCCCATAGGAGCATGGCTTAAGCCACCTACTCCAACAAATGGGGGTGAAGCAAGAGCTCCCTGCCTGCTGACGGAGTCTGGGTACTGATCCTGGCGTGCTTGCAAGCGTTTTTTTGCGTGCACTACCATACCGCTTCATGAAGAGGAATGAAGGCGCGTGGAGCCATCCGTAGATGCCACCCTTCACGGGTGGAGGGCCACGACCCTCTCGCACTGGCTCTCCTTCTCGCCTGCTCTGGTGGGGCTTTGGGGCGTGATGGCAATGCCCCTCCACCCGTGAGAACTTATCCGAAAACGTGGAAGGAGATGATAGAATCAAGAACAAGGAAAGGAACACGAATCCCCCAAGCAAAGGAGAAACCAAGATGGCCCGAACCAAACCGTGGGAAGTCAGTGACCAATT
>NZ_BIXY01000172.1 GCF_008326305.1 Dictyobacter arantiisoli
TCCAGGAATAGCCTAAGAAGCTGCCTCCTTATTGCGAATGAGCAACTCTGCCATTGTGAATTGAAATTCTGTATTAATATTTATGGACCGTTCTTCCGGCATGACATATGCAAGGCTCTTAGATCCCCAAAGACTCCCTGCATGAATGACGGCTGCTTTCGTAACGTAGACAGCACCATTGCGCAAGTACAGTTGTTCAAAGCTTTGTCGACGTTGTGGATACTGTCCTTCGCTTTCGTATGCATCCTCTAACCTTCCATTGTTCAAAATTCGTTTTAGGCGTGCTGGATGAATTGCTATGGCAGGTCCAACACTGATGACGGAGTCAGCTTCACTATTGCTTAGTAACAATTCAATAGCAGCATCAACATCTTCACCACTACACAGCGGAGATGTTGGACGCATCGTCACGCAAATATCTGGCTCAATACCTTGCCTGTGAAGTTCATTTACCCCCCATTGAATACCTCTAAAACTAGGTCCTGAATCATCTGCTAAAGCGGGAGGGCGATGCAAGATACGTGCATTCAATGACTCCGCGTATCTTGCAATCTCTTCGTCTTCAGTTGATATAAATACATTTTCACAATTCAAATAGCTTGATGCGTACGCAGCTTGAACAATGTAATAAAGCAACGGCTTGCCAGCCAACAAACGTATGTTCTTTCTGAACCCCCCTTAGAGCCGCCCCTCGCTGGAATGATAGCGGCAATATGAGGTGCTGATGATACGACACTATCCATTGTTTTCTTGCCTTTCAAAACATATTGAAACGAATTCATTCCTTCAGACAATGATGGATGTGTGAAATGTGGTCAAAACCTAACTATTTCTCCTCATACGTTTGACCACATATTCAGCCACAGTTTACTTCTCAAGAACATCCGCAACTGCAAGTTTTTGAAAAGGGACGCGCTCCTGGGCTAATCGCTCCAGATACGCGGCAGCGTACATTGGACTCCTTCCGGTTATAATAATTAAATGGGCAATAGCCGGATCAAAGCCCAGGTCAAGGAGGATAGCGCCTCCCGCTGCTTCAATATTCATAAAAATGCCTTTTTTATCTCTTAGAATAGTTTTTACCTCCTTCGCTGCTATTAAGTAAGGACCAGTAAATCCTTCTTCTTCAGCAATTTCGAGGAGGATGCGAGCGCGTGGATCTCGCGAATGAAATCTATGGCCGAATCCAATAATTTTCTCTCGCGCCCCTAATCTCTCGGTGATACAGGTTGCTCGTACTGATGGAGCCATAACTGCAAAATTTTGTAGCTCAAGCATAGCGGCCCGTAGACCACCTTGATGATAGATCCCCGCGCCAACAGAGAACTCACCGATTGCAGCATGTAAAAAGTCTGAACGGCAATCAGCAGCCTGTATCACGGCCATTGTGCTTTGACCAGTAATGCCATGACTGATATGTGAGACAATAACTGCTCTTAAAAGATTACGTTGAGTAGGGGTTGGCCTTTTCCCCTTGAGAAGAAAGAAAACCATTTCTTCATAGGAGAATTCGCGGATGATCTCGGATTGATTCACTCCATGTGTCCATAAATCATCCTGGTGTACTTCTGTAATTGAGGAATGCCAAGGTTCAAGCTTTTCCATGTAACAACTCCTTATATCAGTACAAAAACAAGGCAGCTATCCCTATGTAGGGACGAGAGCAAAAACGCTCAAGGAGGATAACTGCCTTGTCCACAAACCCTGCAAGATACCTCACCAACAAGCACCACCTTCCATTGTCACCCCGCAGGCCAGGATACAGGAGCAGTAAAAAACACAGCCCATGTACCCAGGTCTACGGCCTAGACAGTTGTTACTTTTGCCCATAGACAAGATAAAAATCATACGTTGTGTGGTGTTTTTCCCACTCTCCTGGCAACGCAGCAAGCGCTGCATCAAAATCCTTCTCGGATACATTTAATTGAGAGGTGTAGAAACCTTTGAATCCCTTAAAAACATTGTAGATGTCAATCGCCATCAATTCCCCCGATCTTCCCGCCCATTTCCCTAATGGCATGGGGACGGTCCTCATTTTGATGTTTTTCAGGCCTGCATTTTCGAGCAAAATGTCAAGGTGAGGCATTAACGATAAATCAAATCCCGCCTGTGCAATGCCAGCATCCCAGGCTTTCTTCAAATAATGGTATGCTGGCCCGATATTGTGGTACCCAGCTCCTGACTCTAAAATCTCTATCCATCCCCCTGGCCGTGTTACCCGCACCAACTCCTGAAGAACGGAAGGCCACTCCAGCGCAGGGATCGCCCCGACAAGTAACCGCTGGTGCACATAGTCAAAATGATCCTGTGCAAAAGGAATACCACTGAGGACATTCCCTCCATAAAAGGTGCAGTTTGATGGTGGCGGTGTTAAAAAAGTGGGCACTTCGATATCAATCCCAAAGACATGTGCCTGTGGGAATGCCCTGGCAGTCTCAATGGCCCAGCGGCCTGTCCCACTCCCACGTCAAGAATCGCCTTGGTTGTAGTCGAATCGAGCGGTGCTTTATAATGACTTCCCAGCACTGAATATAATGCATAGTGCTGAAAATCCAGCCGATGGATTTCTAGATCGTCTTTTGGCAACAAATAGGAGGTATCAACTCGGTGCCGACGGCCAGCTATGAGCGCTTCCTTTATCAAGCAGAAGTACAGCTTCAACAGAAAGAGCTAGAGTCAAGTAGAGCTATCTTAATGGAAGGGGCGATGCTAGCCAAAGAGCTTGGATCTAGATTATACTTCAACAAACTTGCTGGAAGTTATCATCAGCTACAGGAACAATGGGGAAAAGAACCCTCGGTAGCAGCATTAGAAGAAGTATTTCAGCCCTGGTAACGGTAGAAGAATAAGTTAATAGTGCTTATACGATACCTCCCATTGGTTCTGTCAGAACTGAGAACACAGAAGCTCATTGTGGAAAGCGAATGCTGAGATAGTGCGGTCTCTCGCGAGAGGGCTGCTTGTATCGATGCCTTCAAGGTTGTAAGCCGATCAAGGAAAGCTCGTCGCTGTTCTGAGCGTGAGGACGGTTCTCCCATGGTGGAGAGAGGACGAAGCTAGTTCCGTCATTCGTCAAAGGCAGAACAGAAACGGGCAGCCGAGTCGAAGTTTCCGAAGCCATGCATGGGATACTACCGTTGCTTGACTCCCCGATGGTCCTGTTCCAGGCGATTATTGAGATATTGGTTGGTTCGATGGAGCACCTGATCACCCAGTGTTTCACGCACTGCTCGTGGGGAGGAGGCGTGTCCATCCGTTGTCACCCGTTTCGGGGTAGGGCCGACGACGGCGAGAGCGTGCTTGAAACACTGTTGGGCCGCCTCCATATCCCGTTGCTCGCTCAGGCGTGAATCAACCAGGTTGCCATCTGCGTCAATGGCGCGATACAGATCGCACCATTTTTCAGGTGTCTTCTCTGGCCTAACTTTTACGTTTTGGTTCCCTCCAAAAACGGGTCAACTCCACAATGAGTAAACCAGCCCAAAGCATCGTGGGGAGGACAGAATGGGAACTTGAGAAGTTCTCTCGCTCACTGAGTCGCCTAGGAACCGGTAAAATGGCAACAACCTTTGCGAGGGGCATCATACATTCAAATACAGGAACCCCCGTGGCAGTTGGAGGCCACAGTCAAGAAGCAGCAGACACCTTTGGAGCACACTGGGGTCTACAACGCTGCTACGGCAGGTATCAAGACCTACTAGTGGATGACCAGGTTCAGGTTGTTTTTATTGCTACTCCATTTTCACAACACATGCAATGGGCAATGAGAGCCGCTGAAGCAGGCAAAGACATTTTGTGTGAACATCCTATGGCCCTCAATCACGCAGGAGCAATGGCCATCGTGGAGTCAGCGCGACGTCATCAGGTCTTTCTGATGGAAGCATTCACATATCGCTATCATCCTCAGATTGAGAAGGTCACTGCATTGATCCGCTCAGGGGTGATTGGCGAAGTACATACAATTCAGGTGAACTTTGCTTTTCAACGAGAAGATGACCATTCAGAACGTCGCCTAATTCGTGATATCCTCGATGTCGGTGGAAATTGTGTTTCTCTCGCTCGTCTCGTGGCTGGTGTTGCCCTTGGCCTTTCGGCTTCAGGTAGGTTGGGTGATCCAAGTACCTCCTTCTGAGTACTTCCTGGCTGAACCAGGGATACAATCAAGCGCAACACGGCACACACGTAAGCTGATTCTCATGGAATCTTACCTTTGCGGCTGAGGGAGTTGAATAATCCTTCCTCGGTGCTCACGTGGCTTCTGCGAACGATATCCTCCTTCTCGGTGTGAATGATGGAGAACTGGATCATATATGGTTGGCTCAGGAGGCTCTTTCCCTGGAGGTGTTGCTGCTAGCGCTTCCCAATCTTTTTTGAGAAGGGCATAGATGAGTGAAATCATCTGTCCAGCGATCCTCCCAATGACTTTGAGCTTGCCTTTGTAGGTGCGGGTTCGTTCATCATAACTACATTTGAGTGGCACCAGGCGTTCATAGATCTTGGTCCATTCACAATCCATACGAATGGCATTGCCCACAATCAGAAACATC
>NZ_BIXY01000173.1 GCF_008326305.1 Dictyobacter arantiisoli
CGCCTTTGGGATGATGCCCATCCCGTTCTTGGAAGTATTCTCCCGCCGGATTTAGAAACAATTCAGGTTTTAGCATCATTTAGGTGCTAGAAATGTTTCCCGAAAATCCGGGATGACTCATAATATTCGAATTCGAATTCGAATAATTCGTTCCGGCAAGCGAAAATGACATGTATGTCGCAGCGCGACATGTTGGGATTTTGGGACCAACATGTCGCGCCCAGGCAATCAGACCCGTGGACAAAAGTGTCCTGGTTCGTAAATTTGAGCTCCGAGAAAGCAAAATTTGGTATAAACCCCTGGGATGACAGAGTTGTCCTGTTACGACATGCCCGGACTTTTAGACAAATCTGTCACTGACATATTTGTCCTTTTATGACATGCTGGGGCTTTTAGACATTTCTGTCATGGACAGATTTGTCTCTACAGTGACACGTTGGGCTTTTGGAACTGGCACGTGGCACAGGCACTCAGACAAGAGGACAAAGCTGTCCCATCACTAATATTTTCAATCACCCTCTTGCTTGAACGCTTCGTGCCCGTAGATACTATCCGTTCTCAAGAACTTAGACAAATGGAGACAGACTCCATTTGAGGTCTTGTTCCTGCTTCATCCTGGGCAGTTTCACCGCTCCTTTCAGAGTGGTCAGTGCTTCCCAGTCCACAAGCTTAAAATCCCGTGGAACTCACGGTACTCACTTGGTTATGCCAATGCTGTTACTGTAACAGAGAACTCTTTCACTGTCAAGAGAATATCTGACCACAAAAAGAGAGATATGTCCATCAAACAAGAAACTTATTTCAACCCTCTTGTGATTGAAGCTGCACACCAGCTTGATTTACAGCTCTGTTATTATACCGAGCAGCAGCTCTATATCGAAGCTGATTTATATAGCCACAGACATTGGTATCTGGCGCATGCACAGGTAAAACAGATTGATGACATTGGCAGTTTGTGCTCGCTGCCATGCATTAAGCTCGGTGCCTATGGTGATGGGGAGACATTGCGCGAGAAACGTCAATTACTAGAGCAGCGCTTTATGGGACAACTCTATGTCACACAGACAGCGCACGAATGGCTGGAATTCTTGCATCCCGAAGTCTCAAAGGCCAATGCGCTCAGAACCATCGCGCAACTGCTCAATATTCCCTCCGCAGAGATTATGGCTATTGGTGACAACCACAATGATATCGAGATGCTACGCCTCGCTGGACTGGGTGTCGCGATGGGCAATGCTCATGCAGAGATCAAATCAGTTGCCGACTATGTCACTCTCAGCAACGATGAAGATGGAGCGGCTTTAGCTATCGAAAAGTTTGTGCTCAATCCCAAAGATTGATCTGGACATTTCTGTCTCTCTCAGACAGTGTTAGCCCCCCAATACCAGCGGGATCTTGCTGCTCACCTGCTGGCAGGCGCGTGCGCGCCTGCGCCCTTTATAGTGTATGTTGCTGTAAATGTGCTATGAACATTTACAGCAACATACACTATAAAGGGGTTTGAGCACCATCGGTGCGAAAACTTATGCACCACACAATAAAAATGGCGCAGGCGCGTGCGCGCCTGCCAGCAGCGTATCGATAACAAGCTTTCTACGAGCTGAAATCAGGCCTGGCGCGCTACCGAACGGATAATCGCGCTCAGCTTATCCAGCGCCTGACATACTAATGCATCCTCAATCACCAGCGGAACCAGAATGCGCAACACATTACCATACAATCCAGCCTTCAACAACAGGATGCCTTGCTGACGAGCCTCCTCAACAATCTTATCCACCAGATCAGGAGCAGGCTCTTTCGTCTGTCGATCATGGACAAATTCTAACGCGATCATCATGCCCAGCCCACGCACGTCACCAATGGCAGGAACCTCTTGTTGGAGTCCCTGGAAACGCGCACGGAACTGCACGCCCAGTTGTTCAGCCCTGGATAGGATCTGCTCGTGCTCAAAAACATCCAGAACTGCCAGACCAGCCGCGCAAGCGAGCGGATTTCCAGCATAGGTGCCACCCAGGCCACCAACTGCTGGAGCATCCATCACCTCCGCCCTGCCGATAACGCCCGCCAGCGGAAGTCCACCAGCCAGACTCTTTGCGACCGTGATCATATCTGGAATTACACCACTATGTTCAATACCAAATAGTTTCCCGGTGCGCCCAAAACCACTTTGTATCTCATCAGCAATCAGCAAAATATCCTTTTCCTGCGTGATACGTCGTAGCTCTTGCAAAAAGCGCACGGGAGCGGCCACAAATCCGCCCTCACCCAATTCTGGCTCGATGATCACAGCAGCCACCTGATCCGCTGTCACCTCGGTCAGTAAGAGTTCCTGAAACGCCGCGAGCGCTCGCTCCGTACTCCATCCCCGATATTCATAGGGATAAGGAGCGTGGTAAATCTCAGGAGCGAACGGGCCGAAACGCTGCTTATAGGCGGTTGCTTTCCCCGTCAGGGACATTCCCAACAAAGTGCGGCCATGAAAGCTATGGGTAAACGAGATAATCGCGGGCCTCTGCGTCGCGGCACGCGCTATCTTGATGGCATTCTCAACCGCCTCTGCCCCGGTTGTCAGTAAGATGGTCTTTTTAGGATCATCCCCCGGTGCCAGCTGATTCAGGCGTTCCGCCAGGCGGACGTATGGCTCGTACATCACAACTTGAAAACACGTATGCGTAAAACGTTCCAGTTGAGCCTGTACCGCCTGCACAACGCGTGGATGATTATGTCCAACGTTTAAAACGCCAATGCCGCCGACGAAATCAACATACTCGTTGCCGTCAATATCCCAGAGGCGCGCGCCCTGTGCATGTGCCGCAAAGACTGGATGCGCATTTGATACACCACGGGGAATCTGTTGTGTACGTAATTGCTGAAGAGCTGCTGTACGCGATTGGTTGCTGAGCATGCTACCTTCCTTATCCTTCTCCCTGTGTCCTAACTATACAGTTGCGTATGCATTATCTGCATACGCTAACTATAAATTGAAAAATGACAGAAAGCCAGTCTCTTTATGGATAAAATTTACCCACCTTCTTTATCCTTAAGGGATAACAAATGTGCGCATAACTGCAAATGGAAGCGTATCTCAGGATCAGTCAGATCAAGCCCACCCTGCTCTGAAGCACGTGCCAGGCGATATTGTAAAGTTTTGGGATGAATACCCATCTGCTAATAATGCATCACAAAGGTGAACGTTATGGATAACACAGATACACAAAATGCATGCAAGAAAATCATGAAGAAAGGATTATTTTGTCTGGATCAACACTTGTGAGACCGACCAGCCACTACTAAAAAAGCCATTCCAGTGCATTGTTACCTGACCCTGGCAGGGAATGGTTGTGTCGTAGTGAATAGTATAAGAGACCAGTCCATCGTGCCATTGAGGAGCACTGATACTCGTCATCTGAATAGGATGATTCAATACATAGTCTCCAAAGCGCTGTTCTACTTTGCCGCATGGTGGAATAGCTGCCGCCTGATACCGATAGGAATTGTTGACGTTTGCCCAGCCAGTAAGCACCAGCGATGGCCGAGAATAATACATATAGTTCAAACAAAAACCCATAAAAATCAACATGCCAATACACAATATCACGCCTCGTTTGAGCACAGTGGAGAGTGGATAGGCCAGCGTCGGAGTTAAATTCACAGGTACAACGACTGTATGCGCCAGACGATCACCTAAACGCTGAAAGGTAGGAGAGAAAAATCCAGAAATAAGACCGACAATATAAAACATGGGCAAACAATCGATGAAACGTACCAGATTGCGCAACAGGGCAGCAACCAGTGTTAAACGTTCTCCTCTGGCACTAATTACATGCAGGCGTAACACAAATTTCCCTACGGTGATGCCGCAGAGCGCCTCCTGCACAAAGAAATAGAGAAAGGCGATGACGTACAGCCAGATAGAACTGATCGTGGGTACGCCAGGCATGAACACCGACAAACCATTGCCATCAGACTGATAATGGTCCCCCAGTGGATCAAGCGTGCCGAAAATACTGCTGATCCAGATTTGCAAACTGGTAAGAACGACGACGTCAATACATCCCGCACCGATGCGCAGGAAAGCCAGTCGCGCTTTTGAGAGGGTAAATTCGTGTTTTGAGCCAACTACATCGTTAGTAAACATGGGTACTCTCTTCTCTGAGAAGAACATAGGCAAATACATTCATTTGCAAATAACATTGCTCCTCTATTATACTAACAAGGGCAAGGAATCTCAAAACCATAATGAATGTATTTTTTCTTCGAATCAATCATACATAGAAGCTACTTATTATAGCTTTTATATAAGCTCCGAGCAAGGCTCTACCCACGATACCACGATAGGGTGCCCCTCAGATTTTCGCAAAGAGATATTCAGGTCAAAAAAAAGATGGTAGAATGAAGCCAACGAAAACGAGAAGAGAAAGTGGCTCAATCAATGAATGAAGAAGAGTGGTTGCAAAAAA
>NZ_BIXY01000174.1 GCF_008326305.1 Dictyobacter arantiisoli
GTGCAGGAAAGGTGCTGTGCACCTTTCCTGCACCACACACTAAAAAGGGCTCAGGCGCGCAGGCGCCTGCCAGCAGGTGAGCAGCAAGATCCCGCTGGTAGTGGGGGGCTGACACTCTCTGAAAAGCGGTGCAGAAAGGAGTGAAAAGAGAGATATATGGCAACATCTATGGTTTTAAGATGTTACAATAATAAGCATAATCAATGGCGATTGCTATACAGGCGGGATTGAAAATTAGTTTCAAAAAATGGTAGGCTATCGATGTTTAATAAAGATATACAAAAATGGGCCCGATCTTTAGCGGCGCAGATTGTGAGTCCGCTGGCAAACCTGGGTATCTCCCCTAATACATTTACGTTAATCGGCTTGCTGTTGAGCTTTGTGACGGCGATGGTGATTGGGCAAGGCTGGTTGGTAGCAGGCGGGCTGCTGGTCCTTTTTACCGGTATATTTGATCTCTTTGACGGCGCGACCGCACGCCTGCGCAATCTAGCCACAACCTTTGGGGCCTTCTTTGACTCAACTCTGGATCGCTACTCGGAAGCTATCATCTTATCGGGACTGCTCTTCTACGCGCTTCTGCATCCTGCCATAAAAGATCCTCTCTGGTTCATGGGCAACGTGCAAATCTGGATGATTGCTTTAATCTATATCTCGATGGTCGGATCATTGATGGTCAGTTATACCAAAGCACGCGCGGAAGGGCTGGGCATCGAATGCAAAACCGGGCTGCTGGCGCGTCCAGAGCGTGTGGTTGTCCTGGCAATCGGGCTGCTCTTTGGTCTGACGATGTGGGCCTTACTGGTACTGGCAATCTTCTCAAATATCACTGCCGTCGAACGTATGGTGACGATATTTCGCGCGACTCAGCAGGCCAGTATCCATAAAGAAGAGGCTATCCAGCCTCATAATCTCTCATTGGAGAACAAGCAGGCCTCGGCTCCAGAAGAAACACATTAAGGACATCCTGACATCTGGTGTAAGCCAGAGGATAGATTATGGCGCTCAATCATTCTCAACTGATCGTTTGAAACAACTTTTTTTGATCCACAATCGTGATAGTGATAGAACAGAAAAGTGACATCCTGCACGCGATACGCGTAACGAAGGGATGCCTGGATAAAAGGATGGAGATACCAACCATGGGACAACTTGATCAAAAAGTCGCGATTGTCACGGGCGCGGATAGTGGGATTGGGCGCGGGATTGCACTTGAACTGGCGAGTGCCGGGGCAACGGTGGTTATTAATTATGCGCATAATCAGCAGAAGGCTGAAGAGGTACGCCAGCTTATTGAGCAGATGCAAAGCAAGGCATATGTGATCCAGGCAGATGTTTCGAATTATCAGCAAGTGGTAGGACTCATTCAGCAAACGGTTGAGCGCTTTGATCGCCTGGACATTCTCGTCAATAACGCTGGCATGGAGATCCATAGTCCTTTCCTGGACGTAACAGAAGATCAATTTGATCGTGTCCTGGGGATCGACTTAAAGGGACCTTTCTTCTGTGCTCAGGCGGCGGCCCGTGAGATGATAAAACGTAACACAGCAGGCCGCATTATCAATATCTCATCGGTACATGAAGATCTACCCATGCCGGAGAATATCCCCTATTGTTGTGCCAAGGGTGGTCTCCGCATGTTGACACGCACCCTCTGTCTGGAGCTAGCGCCACACCATATTACTGTCAACAACATCGGTCCGGGAGCTATCGACACCCCCATCGATGCCGATGTCAAGGCCGATCCCAAGAAATATCAGGCCCTCCTCGATGAAATTCCCCTGCACCGCATGGGCCAGCCCGAAGAAATCGGCAAACTCGCCCTCTACCTCGCCTCAGACGCCGCAGCCTATGTCACAGGTTCAACCTTCTTCATCGACGGCGGCCTGATGCAAAACAGCGGAGCCCTCTAATCAAAATAGCCGCATCAAATTCAAACAATCCCGACATGCTATCTTGTGTCATGTCGGGATGACCTGCGATAAAACATAAAATTTTATGCGGCAGATTACTTGCTAAGCTGGGTATAAACCTGTTGAACGAGGCCAGGAAGACGGCTCTCATTCCCACGTGGCTCTAGCGTATGCATCTCGGCTGTAATACGCTCAGCGCTGCTATCGCCGTCCCACCCCTGCTCAATAGCGGCACTGACGCGGCTACGCACTTCAATCAACCACTGGCGCAGGCGGGCCAGGGCATCCGGTGCCTGAATAGGACCATGTCCAGGGATAACGTGTTGAGCATCCAGAGCCTCTAATTGTTCCAATACCTCAATCCAATGGGAGACATTGCTGACGGGAGGCAGGACAGGAACGATACCATTGAAAAGCAAGTCACCAGCAAACAGAGTACGCGTCTGTGGCAACCAGGCGACGCTATCGCTGGCACTATGTGCGCTCCCAAAGTGCAGCAACTGTACCTCAATATCTCCTACAAAGATCGTCAGGCGATCCTCAAAAGTCAGCGTAGGAGGCGCAATCGTGGCACCGCCAACCATCGCGGCGCGCTGTGGGTCCTGACTAAATGCGGCCAGAGCCTGCACAACCGTTGTCAACATCTCCTCTCGTACATTCTTCTGACCCACAATCAAGCCATCTGTAAAGAGCCCATTCCCCAGGACATGATCGGGATGAGGATGGGTATTGAACAACATCACCGGCCCATTCTTTAAATGGGTCTGGGCAGCATCACGCAAAGGGGATGCTTCAGGCAGGCCAATTCCTGAGTCAACTACCAGAACCTGACCCTGATCGCTAATAATACCCCGATTACAGACACCACCAAACGCGACCTGTACACCAGGAAGGAGTTCTTGAAGAGTAAATTCAGACATAAGAATTCTTTCTTTGAAGACTATACAATACGCAGAACTGAACAAAAAGTGTGTAACTAATGTATACACATACACATTATATCCCATCTATAGTGTTTGATTCCTACCACCAGCGGGATTTTGTGGCTCACCCACAGGTGGGCGCTGACGCCCCACGCCTTTTTTAGTGTGTGGTGCAGAATAGGTGCTTCGCACCTATTCTGCACCACACACTAAAACTGTTTTGAGCACCATCGGTGCGAAAATTCATACACAGAGATCGTGGAGAGTATGGGAATCAGGCCGGTTGACTGGATTTAAAGGGGGCTTGCCCTTTAAAGGATGCTTCATTCAGTCCTGGAGGCCACAGAATGTGGTCAATGATGTGGATAATGCCGCTATCTGCCGGAATGTCACCTTCAATAATGCGTGCGCCCTCGATGCTTAAACGCGCTCCCTGACTGAGATGAAGAGGATAACCAGAGACAGTTTCAAGCGCGACTATCCCTGACTGATCCGCCGCTCCCGCTGCTGGTTTGAAGAGTTCAAACATGTCCGCCTGCGTCAAGCGCAGAGGGATGATATGAAAGGACAGCAGTTGGCGTAGTTTCGTGATGTCCCTGGTGAGATCATAAGGTGTATCTTGTTTCAAGGCTGAGAATGCCTCGTCAGGCGGTGCGAATAAGGTCATGCCGTGCAAACTTTCCAGATCCATCTCCAGACCGACTGCATTGAGTAGTGAATGCAGTGCATTAAAAGTAGAGATAGTGGTACGTGACAGCAATACTTCTTCAATTTTAGCCATACAACCTCCATTCTAAATGAAATCAACAAAAGCGCTTCTTTACATACTCCCGACTCAGTAAGATTATGCTTCCTGCTCGCTGCTGATCGCTGGTTGATCAAAGGAGGTACGATCTTTGAGCGCATGCTCAGGTTGATAGCGATGGGGATCGGCCTCAGCGGGCTCACCCGTTTCTTGATTATAGCCAATTTCAGTGAGTTGTTCGCTACGCACACTGTTGATTGAGCGCATTTTAGTTGGCGGCTGTTTACGCATCGGACCGGGCAGAGAGGTCGGCCAGACAGGGAAATCTGGCTGCATTTCCTTACTGGGAGGCTGTGCTGTCTGGGCATCTGACATAGTTGGTACAGCATTGTATGCGGACGATATTTTTGAATTATCCATGAATAATTTATCTCCCATGGGACACATCCCAACTCTTTATTTGATCTACAATCACGGCTCACGCTACTTATGACACGTCGAAGCTATCAACAAAGTTGCATACAACGCTAAAAATTTTCAGGAGATCCAACTGCCACTGAAGTACATTGTTACTTATTCTTATAAAATTATACAGGTTACAGATAAATTCATTCATAAAATATCTATTCTTATTTTAAGTATCAAAAGAGATATAAAAACATTAGGTGCTGCACATAATCTTCTCTTACAAAGTGTTTGATTCCCATACTCTCCACGATCTCTGTGCATGAGGTTTCGCACCTGCGGTACTCAAAACAGTTTTTAGTATGTGGTGCAGGAAAGGTGCACTGCACCTTTCCTGCACCACAGACTAAAAAGGGCGCTAGCATGCACGCGCCTGCCAGCAGGTGAGC
>NZ_BIXY01000175.1 GCF_008326305.1 Dictyobacter arantiisoli
TCCTGAACTGTTTGGAATTTATCAATTTCCTTTACATCGTTCAGGAGGTTTTTTAGGTTTCACTTCCTTTGTTGAGTCTTTTATCACTCGAATATTTGTTCGAAAGATTCGGGGTGACCCATGTGAGAAAGCGGAAGCACACATGAGTTTGCAACGAGAATATCGTCTTTTTCTGGCGGGGCTTGTGATCCTGGCCGCTGCTTCATGGGCCATGCTGATCTGGCAGTCGAGCATGATGAAGAGTATGAGCATGGGCCTGACGATGGGAATGGGAGCCGCGTGGTTCCTGGCGATCTGGGTCGTGATGATGATCGCGATGATGTTTCCCGCGACAGCCACGATGAACCTGGCTTTCGCACGAGTCCAACGCGCCCGGCACGCCGGCTGGCAGGCCTCGGTGTCTCCCTGGATCTTCGTGGGCGCGTACCTGCTGGTTATGGCGCTCTTTGGCGTGTTCGTGTATCTCGGCGCGCTCGCTGCCTCAGGGTTGGCCGAGCAGATCCCCTGGTTCATGATGAACGCGGCCCGGATTAGGGGCGCATCCTGGTGCTGGCCGGGCTCTACCAGTTTACCCCCCTCAAACGGATCTGCCGGGCAACATGCTGCACGCCTCTGGATTTCATCCATGGCAGGTGGCATGACGGCTACACTGGCACCTTTCGGATGGGCCTTGAGCACGGCATCTATTGCCTGGGATCGAACTGGCTGCTCTGTGTCCTCCTCTTCTCCCTGGGCATCATGAATATCGTAGCGATGGCAGGACTTACCGTTGTGATCTTCGCCGAAAAAATGTTCCCCCGAGGGGAGCGCATTGCCCAGGGAGTGGGTCTGGCTCTGATCCTCTCTGGCATTCTCGTGATGGTCGTGTCCGCTGCGCTCCTTCTGAATGGAACAGGGGTGTAAGACACCTCGCCGTATGATGCGCAGATCAGGGAGGTCAGTCCAAAGTGAGCAAAAGTGCCATAATCTCCCCAAAAAGTTATGGGGAAACCTTCTTCGGGTCTTCCGCTCGTTTGGTGCTGCTTGCTCGCTTTTTATCTGACAAATGACAATCTCGCCTGATCATCGCATCGTGCTCTTCCCTCTGAGCTTACCATACTGCTGTAGAGACGGCTCCTCGGTTGAGGAGTCGGGACACCCGCCAGTGGCTGAGAAACGCCTTATCGATCATATCGAACCCGCTTCGCTCGCAGCCATGCAACACGCGTGGTACTCCGGCTCGCAATCGTCACGACCAGGCCGCAGCTGCAGCGCATCACGATTGGCCGCATTCATCCTCACGGGCCGATATGACCGATAAGGATGGACCAGACCACACGAAGGAGGCGCAGTCTTCCCTTCTGCCTGCAAAGCAGAGCAGCGTCATCGAAGTGAGAGGCAACCGTAACCCCGAAACCAGCCAGATCTCCGGAGCGCTGCGCAAATGATTGCCTACGCCCGATACAAACGCCTGAGCAGGAAACACCGAAAGAGTATACATCCGAGAATGGGCGTCAAACATTCCTGAAGTGGCTGGGCCGTATCTACCACCGGACGAGGGTGAGAAATAGGATATTGGTGCTCTTGAAATTGGGATTGGCGAAGGAGCAATTGGTATGCGTCCCAATCGGTTTGATGATGTGCTGGAAGTTGGAGCGTTTGACGCCCATTGATGCGTTGTTCCCAAAGGACTTCATTCACTCTAACAAAGAAATGTATCCTCTATCCAACATCACCTTGTGAAACCTAGCCAGATGATACTGGTTATATGTGTGTTGGGTCGGATCTGGCAACATCCTACGCTCACACCTCAAGCGTGCGCAAAAAGCTGTGGCACACCCCCAGTTGTCGGGGGTGGCAAGCTTTTTTGCGCCAAGCCTCTTGGCCTTTTGTACAGTAGGGAAACTCGCCTTTTGTACAAAGACAGCTAGCTTGTGAATTTCTATACTAACCTGTGTTGGCAAAACCCACGGATTGCGCAATGAGTTGGAACTGGTAGCCCATCGGCGTAGAAATGTGGCTCCTTGAAGAGAATGATCACAACTGTTCTCAACAAGGAGGTCCAAGTATGACCAGTATCGCTGATGGTTCAGTGAAAATCCAGACCACTGCGGAGTCGAACCTTTCAACCCCATCGTGGTTTGGAGAAGTCGTAGTGATCAGCATGCATCTTCGTACACAGGGCGTATTCAAGAAGATCAACGAGCAGGTACGCTTTGCACGGAAGCGTTTTGGTCAATATGAGGTGATTGACTTCCTCTCAGTGCTTTTCGGCTACGCCATCAGTGGCGAACGTACCCTGGAGGAGTTCTACGAGCGACTTCAGCCGTTTGCCGTCCCGTTCATGGCCCTGTTTGATCGTGACCGACTCCCCTCACGCTCAGCGTTCTCCCGTTTTTTAGCAGCGTTGACGCAGGAACCAGTCGAAGCTCTGCGCACCCTCTTTCTCGATGATGCGCTCGCACGTCCCCTGACCCCCGATAAACAAACGGGAGGACTGGTGGATCGAAAGGGCGACACCTAGACCGTGTTCGACATCGATGGTACGCGGGAGGCAGCCCGCCAACGCGCGCTTCCCCAGACCGACGACCTGCCTCCCGCGTTTCGGCGATTGGACGATGTGTGTGCGCCTGGCTACCGAGGCCGCAAGCGGGGAGAGACTGTCAGGACCCGAACAACGATCTCACAGGCGCATAGCTACCAGTGGCTCGGCAGTTTCGGCAACCGTGGCAACGGGCGCTATCGGGAAGAATTGCGCAAGGCGCTCTCGGCGATTGGTCGATACCTGGCGACCCATCAGCTCTCATCAGAATGCACGCTGGTGCGGCTCGATGGGCAATATGGCAATGGAGCGGTCCTCTCGAATATGGCTGGCTTCTCGTTTGTCACCCGCGGGAAAGACTATCGCCTGCTCGAACATCCGCTCGTTCAGGCACGCCTGCACCTGCCCCCCGATTAGGTGCAGCAACGACCCGAAAGTCAAATGGTGCGCAGCCTCTACGACTGTCCAGAGATCCCGATCGGGCCTGATGGCAAGCTCTATCGCGTCGTTGTGGCCACGCATCAAGCTTCGAACAAGAAGAGTCCGATTGGCGTCACACGAAAAGGCGTGGTCTACGAGCTGTTCTTCACGAATTTGCCCCAACACGCCTTCACGGCCTGCGATGTTGTTGAGCTGTATTTGCATCGTGGCGCTTTTGAGCCTGTACTCTCAGATGAAGACAAAGAGCAGGACCCGGACAGATGGTGTAGCCATGCGGCCTGGGGGCAGGAAGCCTGGCAAGTGATCTCGCAATGGACCTGGAACCTGAGACTCGAACTAGGCCATCAGCTCAAGCCACAACCTCTGCGCACGACCGAGTTTGCCCCAGCTCTCCCGCCACCTCCACCACACACCGCTCCTGCCTCTGGCTATGCTCCTCCAGAAGTGGGTTCCGCATGGAAAGCTGGTCGCTTCGCTGCCCAGGATTTTGCTCTCCAGCCTGATGGAATGCTTCGCTGCCCAGCCAACCAACAACTGACCCCACATGAGCAACGTAGAGAAGCCGATGGAAGCCTGCGTGTCGTGTATGGAGCCAAGTATTCACAGTTGCCGCTCCTGTCCGCTCCGTGAGCAGTGTCAATGGAATGGCAGCGCGACCAAAAAGCCGCGCCAGGTGAGTGTGCTGCTGCATCCACTCGCTGTCGGCGATGGGCCGCTCCTCTGGCAAGATTGGAGTCGAAGAGTTCATTGGCGCACCTGCATGCAACTCCTTCGGCACCAACACGCCGAGATTCAAATGATGGGGGAAAACAGCGCAGACCCTGCCACTCCAAGCATCGCTCCTGCACCGCTTTCCCGCGCCGAGCGAGCTCATGCGCGGCTCTCGTGGGAAACGCGACTGGCTCGTAATGCTCGTTCTAAGGTGGCTGGACAGGTGTCGATCCACCTGTTTGGCGTCCCAGAACGTTTTGCCACCGCTCTCGGTCTGGCCAGCGCCTAAGATGTCACTCCTGGTGCTTTGCCTTTTCCTCGGACAGGTCTGTCTCTCCGAACAGAAGCTCCTGGTCTCTTTTTCCCACGGGATGCGTGCGCACCGAGCTACACATTCAGCTCAAGTGGCTTACCAGGTCGTTTCACTGCCTCTCTTGCTGGATTTGCTCCTCTTTGTATCGCCTGTAATCCATCAGTAGGCAGACCGGCGGGACAAAATTGGGTGAGACCTCAACCAGATCAAGCCCTCTTGCACGGGCGATTTCAAGTGCCCGTACTGGCGGCGTCACTCCCAGCATCTCGCCGTTTTCATCGATCAAATGCACTTCTCGTGCCTCAATGCGTTCGTTCACTTGGAATTCCCCCGAATTTGGAGGGTCGGAGAAGAGAAATCTGCTATACTCATATCAGGAGGGTTCAATGGGCAAATCTCAACCGATCTATACCAAGGAATTCAAGCAGCAAGCTGTCACACTC
>NZ_BIXY01000176.1 GCF_008326305.1 Dictyobacter arantiisoli
ACGCCAGCTCAGGTCTATCGGCAACGTTAATCAACGTTACGTAACGTAAAACACTCGTTCTCGTATTGCTGAGTTTTGTCTTATTTGAACCCGTTTTTTGTCTTGACAAACGGTACCACCATACCTTTTGCTTGGATATATCCATCTTCTCCAATGAGAAATGCAAACGGTGTGGCACGAATACGATAAGTTTGTGTTGCACCTCTCGGTTCTTCCGAAAGATAGGTAATTGATGAATCCAGTTGAAATTTTTCTGCGACAAGCTTTGCATCACTTCGCGGTCCGCTTACTAAAAGCACAACCTCTATAGATTTGTTCAGTCGAGCGAACTGGTTAATAAAAGGAATAATTCTTGCGCATGGAGAACAATTTGCAGATACAAAAGCTAAGAGATAAGTATGTCCAGATTCTGGTTTCCAAGCAATAACCTGTTCCTGAAGAGTTATACCATTCAAAGGTGGAGCAGCCTTTCCTACAGGTAAGCCATCTCTTTGGACGCCTTCAGCAGTTCCCAAAGAAGCTAATCCAAAGTGACGATATACTAATAACAGCAGAAAACCCTCAAAAAGCATGAGAAACCATAAGATGACGTATGAAATAGTGAAAAGTAGACTCAAGTTATCTTTCCTCCAGTGTAACTTACTAACATTCAAAAGACTAATTTGTTTGTGACAAAAAATTATCTTCTACTGCTGACATGTCTTTCTTAGAAAGAAGAAGAAAACTTCGAGCACTGTGGAAGGATTGAAAGAGTGCTAAGCAAAGTTCAAGTGATACTACAATTATTGCCATTTCAAGAGAAGGTTCTGGTAGTGCACTTGAGACTTTCAACGATAAAGCTAATCCCAATAGACCACATCCTAAAAGGATTGCATTTCTCACAATACTACGAAGTCCAACAGTGTCACTTGCAGTTCCAAAACATCCGCACTTGATATGCATATTGCGCATGGAAACAAAAACCATCCAAAAAGTGAAAATGATCAAGAGAATACAAGATGCTCCGAAAGTTATCGAAAGAACACTAAAGGGGCTAAGGAGCAATGCAATAGCCAGAAAAAACTCAACTGTAGGAATGCTAACAGAAAAAAGAGATACAAGTGTATCAGGTAAACGACTTAACCTTAAAGCATCAATAAACTGATCTGATCGAAATAATTTCCCATTTGCTGCTAGCAATAAAGTTGCAGCAAGCACAACTTGGCAAAGTGCAACAATATAAGATATCATCTCCTATTCTCCTTTATCTTCCTTATAATTCTGGTACATACAATTCTACACAGATTAAATGAAAAACTAGGTTATGATGACTTTTGCATCGAAATAATTTATAACGTTTCATAAAGAAAAACTCGCAGATATATTTATGTCAATGCTATGTATATAAAAATATTGAAAATCATTGATGGATATGAAAAGTTATTCAAACATATGGTCTGATTTTTATGTATTCTTACCCGTAATAAGTATGTTTGAACAAAGCTCCTTGGGTAGCCAGTACCTGAAGGGAAATGTTGATGACTATGTCATGGCGAATTGAGATAGAAAGTAGCTACAATGCCCTGGAATATTTGCAGTCAGATATCAAGCATGTAAGCTGATAACTATTGTAGTTTGGAGTCATGTGCCATTTGTCAAAATGATTGAGTTTCATTCACATTTGGTGATCCATGTTCATCAGAATGGCCTTTTGACTCAATTAGTGCTTCTCTACCAACTATCCCTCCCACAACCATTTAATAAGCAGAAAGGTTGAGCCTCCTTTCGAATGAACCCTGTCCAGTTCCGGTTTTGTTTTCGGAACGTGAACTTCAGACATTTTATCTATTTTCAACACTTGTTTTGTACATTTTTCCCTGATTTGTTATACTCAGCATGAGTAATCAGTTCCGACTCTATCAATTCTCGGAACTCTCTGCTTAGAATAGGAAAGGCTCTCTATGAGACGCTATCCTGAAAAGACAATGGGAAACGGAAGAATTAGTTAAGCACTGGACATTGGACATTGAGGATCACGCCTTACTCGGAAATAAGACAGGTGCGACCCGCTTAGGGTTTGTGGCCCTCCTGAAATTCTTCCGGCAAGAAGGTCGCTTTCCTCAACACAAGAATGAGATCCCTGGCATTGTTCTTACCTTTTTAGCCACCCAAGTACAGGTTCCTTCAGAAGCTTATTTGCAATATGCCTGGCAAGGATGTACCATCGAGTATCATCGTGCCCAGATCCGCGAGGCACTGGGGTTCCGTGAATCAAGCGTTACTGATGGCGAACAGATGCAGGAATTCAGGGAGCCACTACGCGCAGCGTCGCCGCCCATCCAGGCTATGCCAGTACCAATTTACAAACAACCAGCTCCACAACCAGCAATATCAAAGCTGAAACCATACTGTATAAATACTTAAATCCGATTATAGCGCAAAGCGGTGCAATGGGTGCACTTCCACAACTGTATGCAGGCACCTCGGCGATGATCTTTGGTGGTGAAATGGTTGGGCCGTCAGGGCTCTTCGGAATACGTGGCTATCCAAAAATCGATCAGAAAAGCCAGCACGAATACAATGCCTCTATCGCACAGCGCCTCTGGAACGTCTCCACAGAACTGACCGGCGTAGACTTCGCCGCTCTGAAAGAACCACTATCTATCCACTAGATGGAAGCAAAGGCTTACAAATATTCCCCTCCACTCACAAGAAGGCAATAGGAAGGTCAATCCTATTGCCTTCTTGCTCTACAGCAAGCCCTCCATAGCGGCCTTGACAAAGCTATGCCTTTGTGGTTATTATATCTACAGCGGATATATCCGTAATGGATCTATATAGTTTCAATGTATGTGTGGGGGAAACCATGAAACAGACATCTCGTGATCCAGAAGCACTGCTTCCCTTAACGCCAGCGGTCTTTCATATTCTGCTAGCCCTAGCCGATCAGGAAAGACATGGCTACGGCATCATGCAAGAGATTACGCAGCGTACCGATGGCAAGGTACGAATGGGACCAGGAACGCTCTATGGTTCTATCAAACGTATGCTGGCTGATGGCTTGCTTGAAGAGTCCGGTGAGCGTCCTGATACCACGCTGGATCATGAACGCCGGCGCTACTACCGGTTGACCGGCTTTGGACAACGCGTCGTACGTCTGGAGGCCGCTCGCCTCGCGCAACTCGTGACAGTTGCCCAAAGTAAAAAACTACTCTCAGGCCCAGAAATAGCAGGAGGCTTTTCTTGAGTACCACACCACCTCCATCGCCATGGCTTCTTACCAGTTCTGAACGCTTGTATCGCAGCTTGCTACAGCTCTATCCCAGGGATTTCCGGCGGACATATCAACGAGAGATGCTGATTACATTCCATAGTTATGTCAGCGATACCCTGCAGGCTGCGGGACCCGGTGGTCTATTACGCATGTGGAGCCTTGTGCTTTATGATTTACTCACGACTACTTTTGTTGAGCATTATCGATCAGCCATCCAGGCTATAAGACAGCTCTCAGGGCTGGAACAGGAGTCCTTCATGACCAATCTACTTCTTCATCTCGACGTTGGAGCACAAACGGACATTGGACAGAAGCGTCTCACGAATGAAGATAGCATGCTTTCAGTACTGCCATCCGATCCAGATATTATGCAACAGCGGGGGGCGCTCTTTATCGTGGCGGATGGCCTGGGAGGCCATGCTAAAGGTGAAGAGGCCAGCAAGCTGATCACGGAGGAGGTCAATATCCTCTACTACGCGAACCAGGGGCCTGATCTGAATACCACTTTGCTCCATGCAGTTGAGCAGGCCAATCGCATCCTGGTGGAGCAGAATACAAGCGAGGGACGTACCGTAGAGATAATGGGCACCACCTGTATCGCGGCCGTCCTGCACAACGAAACGGCCTATATCGCCAATGTCGGCGATAGCAGAGCCTATCTCATCCATGAAGGAGAGATCAAACAGGTCACGCTCGATCATTCTTTTGTCGTAGAACAGATCCGTGAGGGGAAAATCACGCCGGAGGAGGCGAAAACGCATCCACAACGCAATGTGATTACGCGTTGTATGGGTGTGCCTGAAGTGGCAGTCGATCTATTCACGGAACACATCTCGCATGGCGATACGCTCGTTCTCTGTAGCGATGGTATTACAGGAAACGAGCCAGAAAGCCCTGTCCATTCATGGCAGGGATGAATGGCTCGGGTGCGCGTCATTTTTTTGCGGGAGGCTTGGCAGGAGAAAAGAAAGATGATACACTGGAAGCAGTAAAGAGTGGAGGATGAGATGGAAGAAGCAATGGACAAAGAATGGCGCGATTTAAGCG
>NZ_BIXY01000177.1 GCF_008326305.1 Dictyobacter arantiisoli
CTCATCCTTTTTCGTCCTTTCTTGCTCAGCTTATCGCTTTTCTTGTTCAGCTTTTTTGCGGACAACCTGAACAGGTACGATGAGGGCACTCACGCTCAGGTCTCGATGACGGAAAACCATACAGGCAGGGAGTTCTTGCTTCACCTCCATTTGTTGGAGTAGGTGCTGCTGCGAGTCAGCAGTAAGATCCCTATGATGATGGGGTCCGGCACTCTCTGAGTACAGATGATCCAAAGAACACCGGACCATGTTATGCTTTGTGTAGATCATGGTCCGGTGTTCTTTGGAAGGCTTGGAATGCTCGACTTTTCTTGTGGCGTGGTTTGTGTAGGAGCTAGATAGATTACACTCAGTGTTCTTCAATGATCATGTTTTGACGCAGATGTTCTATCGCTGCTAGCACTTTTTGTAGCGCCCTTTGTTCTCCTGCGCTGGGAACACGTTGTTGTGCCTGGAGGCGTTTCTCATAATTTTCGAAATGCTTTACGATCGTCTCCAATTTACTTTGTTCGCGTCGTGCAATACTCTCTGTTTTGCTCTTCTCCACAATCGGTTGTATTATAACCGGCTGACCGACTGGCTGACTGACTGGCTGTACTGTTTGATCTGGCTCATCCTTCTCGAATGGCCAGGGCAATCGTGGCCCCTCTGATTCCTGTTCCTTATTTAGAGGGATTGGAGCCTGTAGTGTTGCCTGTTTTGCCTGTTCAGCCAGCGCCTGTTGTAAGTTCTCCACATAAGCCTCAACCTCGCTGCCCGTAATATCTTCAGCTAAGAGTGCATTGATGGCATCCGTGCGTATCACACTATCCTCGATATTTTTTAAGAAGTACGCTGCTCGAATCGTGGTTGGTTTCTCTTCCACCATATCCTGGACATCTTCCGGGGCTTTTAGCAACTCAAGTCGATTCCGGATATAGCCGCGCGAAACCTGTAAACGTTCAGCGATTTGCTCCTGTGTCAGAACCTCTCCCATCGAGCGAAACATATAGGCTTCATCAATCGGAGATAAATCATCCCGCATCAGGTTTTCATTGGCGGCCAGAAACATCATTTCCTGGTCCGTGATCTCTTGTATCATAACAGGCAATTTTTGTAAGCCCGCCTGTTTTGCCGCCTCTCTTCTCCGATGTCCATACACCAATTGATACGCCTGCGCATCGTTGGGATCCCGTCGTGCTAAGAGAACGCCGCGAAAACCATACTGACTTATTTCCAGTGATAGGGTGGTCAGGCGTTGTTCATTCATCCGTCTTCTGGGTTGATATGGATTATCGTGCAGCAATTCAATCGCAATATGGGGCAAATCATTCCCATCCGTGATGGCTTCTACCTGCTCTTTCATTTCCTGGAGTCGTGGTGGAAGATCTCCATAGAGTGCATTTCCATCGACAGCAGTTGCTGCCATATCTTCATTCAGAAAATCTGACGCAAATATGCTATTGATTTTCTTTTTCGGCTTTACCATATACACTACCTTCCCCTATGATAGCTGTTGCGTAACGTGAAGAGCCGGTCCTGATAGGTTACCATCTTGAACACAGCTATTGCGCAACGTAACGAAACAATCTTGATCGACTTTTTCCTGGCCTTACCGATCAAGCAACACGACGAAGCAGTTTTACTGCGATGTCCTTCTCGATCTTATCTCTCAAACCGAGCCATGGAACTACCCTTGTTTCGCGGCCTGTTTCTTCTGGATTTTTTCTTCGGCCTGTTGCTGGTCATCCTGTCTCATTTTCTGGACCATCGACGCGACTTTTGTCTGTGCTGGCCCGCCAATGTGTTGTAAAAGCTCATGCAGAACATACCAGTAAGATTTGGCACATTTAGAATAGGGATTATCCAGGACAATGAGCGATCCTTGCTCCAGTGACTCTCCGAAATCTTTGCTCTGCTCGATATAGGTTTCGCACAGAGGAATAGCGAGTTTGCTACCCTCTATCAACTCTTGCACATTCGCCATCATGTTTTTGTGCACGCGCCAGTTTTGGACCTTATTGAAGTACGTACCTGCTACCTTCAAATTGGGATTGGCGCGTTTCTTCGTTTCCTGTAATGTGCCAATCGCGCCCTGCAGTCCTTCAATGGCGTGCTTTTCAGGGATCAAAGGGAATACCATATAATCAGCAGCGGTATATACATTCATCGTCCCTGCCAGCAGACCGGGCGCACAGTCAAAGACCATATAGTCATAATCATCTTCAAGTGGAGCTATTGCTTCCCGGAGCTGTTCATTCCAATAAGTTACCCGCGATTTGAGGTCAAAATCGAGAGAATTTGCGGCCAGTGTAATCGGAACCAGATCGGGACCCCGGCGTGGCTGCACATGTTCGGAAGTACGTGCCGGATCAAAGAATTGCATAGTTTCTGGATGGATATAGGTTGGAATAATAGCTTCTTTGAGCGAGACTTCACCCAGCAGGACCTCTTTAATGGTCTTGCCTTTGTTGAAGCGCCGGTTACGTCCCAATACATCACATGTATGCGCTTGAGGATCAACATCGAAGACCAGCACGCGACTTCCCACCAGGGAAAGTGAGGTTCCATGAGTCGCCGTAGATGCAGTTTTCGTCACGCCGCCTTTTTCGTTGGAATAGCCTATTTTTATCGCCATGTTCGTTATGAACTCCTTTTCAATAGAATAAAGAAGGTCTCTTTGGAGTAGTGAGTTCTGTTTACCCTGAAATGGCTCGGCCGAGCCATTTTGGAAATTTTGTAGTAAAATCATCGTTGTCTGTTATCGGAGACAAATATCCTCCTGGGAAGTGTTTTCCCAAAATGGCTCGGCCGAGCCATTTGCTGATCTTTTGTAATAAAACCATAGTTGTCCATTAAAGTCAACCAGACAAGCTGTTTAAACAGTAGAAATCCTCATGAGAACTTCAAATGGCTCGGCCGGGCCATTTGAGGATGTCAAAGAGAGAGTGTTGTACGATTTGATTGCCAGGAGATCGAAGCGTCCCGTGTGGATGGTACTGTTTTAAGAATGGCTCGGCCGAGCCATTTTGAGGATGTCAAAGAGAGAGTGTTGTACGATTTGATTGCCAGGAGATCGAAGCGTCCCGTGTGGATGGCGCCGTTTTAAAAATGGCTCGGCCGAGCCATTTTGGGTGCCTTGCATGGTAGATCTGATCCTTAAAATAGAATCTGATAGCAAATTTGCCAGGCAGAAGATCGAAGGACCATCCTTCAACAAGTCTGATGTAATGAGATCAGCGCTTCTATATGTCACGATGTCGCTATGTCGCTATGTAACTATACAGCGATGCAGCCAAGCGTAGGTCTCATCCCTTATGGCGAGACGCCGTGAATCGTACATTCAAACGCCACTCCAAACGCCACTCGCCGCGTCCAACTTGTTCGTTTGTTTTGTTTCTTCACAGATCTGCTTCTAGCAGGAAGGAGAAGGTAAACCGTGCCTGAGCAGAATCTTCCGATAAGCCAGGGAACAGAGATGGACGCTTTACAGTGCCTCCTCGTAAAGAATGAGATCTACCATTCAGGGATGAATAACTATTCGTGCGACAGGCTATCTTTCTGGATCTGACCGAATTTGTTGCGTCGTTCCCAAAATGGCTCGGCCGAGCCATTTTGGGCGCTGATCTGATGCCTGTATGGGTGAGTACCTGAGCAAACGCAGCGACTTCTTCCATCCAGGAAGGAGTCGAGGGCGAGGGTTCAGGCGTAATCTGGATGGTTACCGAAGAACGCGTCATACTACGAGAGTATTCTCTTTGTGTCAATTTGGGCAATCTGTGAGATACATGTGTGATTGGTTTGCTCTCAAGGCGCACCAGAAGCCTCGCGCGTACCGTGAACATCTCTCCTTATGAGAAAAAGAGATCCCTGCCAGATTTCCTTCGCAGGGATCTCTCGGCTTCCCATACTTTCTTCATGAGAATAAACTCTTAGCGTTGTGCTAATATTGCTATGTCCAAGCAGTTCTTGAATGACTTTTACATTTACCCCCATACCCATGAGGATGGTAGCAGCCGAGTGACGTAAATCATGGAAGTGCATTGGATCAAGCCCTGCTTCAGCTAGCAAAGAATGGAATTGTTTTTGTAAGGCATGGTTCAAAACCACGTGACACTTTTGAACAATCAGGCAGCGAGAGCAGAATAACCCAAAGCTGCCAACCAATCTCCCTCGGGAACATTTGAATCCGTCCGTTGTAAAGGGGAAAGTCC
>NZ_BIXY01000178.1 GCF_008326305.1 Dictyobacter arantiisoli
AAAATCTCCTTTACTACTTTTGCCTTAAATTCTGCCGTGTGTTGTTTTCTTTTTTGCTTTTCCATGAATCAATTTTATCTTACGAGCCAACTTTTTTCTGTCTGAATTTCTAGGGGCATTATATTCGAGCTAGACCCGAAGAAATCAGGCGCACCTATCATGAATGCTTATAGAGATGCAATTAAGCAGTTTTCCAAGTTGGAGAACTAAAATACAATGCACCTCGATTCTGGTCTATCCATAAAACTTTCCTCCTCAATGTGATGTTGAATAATATATTATTCTATCAGGTGTTGCACCGATTAGACATCCTGTTCAGAGAGAAAGCAATGCCTAGATACCAGCCACCCAAAGGTTACTACACCTCGACGCAGGTGAAAGCGATATTGAATATAAGCGGGGCCATGATCGCCAATTATGTAGAGAAGGGCAAGATAAGACACGTGGTTCCTCCTGGAAGGAAACATGGATTTTCCCTGAAGAAGGATGTAGACGCCCTGACCCGTGAGTTAGATGCATTCTTTAAACTTGAAGAGGAATACACGCCAGGCAATAAGGTTCAATTATACCTTGCGGAAATCGGCATCAAACCAAGCCTGCATAAAGACCTCAGAAGCAAATATGGTGCGAAGCTCATTTCTAATTTCATGGATGCTATCGTTGATCTCGGCAAACGAGGAGTTATCGTCGAGAGGATTGTATCAGTCGGAGCCACCCGCAGCGGTGTCAGACTGCTACAGCACTTTGGTTTCAGTGAGATCATCTTCCCGCGGGAAGATACCAGAGTGTTTGTTATTGACATGAAGAAGTCTGGAGCACCAATAACACACGCTTACAGAGAGGCTTACCAAACTTTCGCCGGTCAAAAATAAAATTCACAATCATCTTAATCTTTATTCAGGAAAGCATTTTAAACCTGATCAAAAGTAGCTAGAAATACACTTGCAAACATTCTTCTTAGCAGGTGTATTTTTATTTGAACTTATCTAAGAGTACCTGAAGGTCTTATAAGACAACCCCAAAAGTACTCAATACTGTGACAGGTAGGGATTAGGGATGTTATAAATGCCTCAGGTTCTATTAGTTCCATTATTTGATATTTAATGATCTGTATTTGTCTTATCGATATTGATATGTTAATATGAAAATAGAATTAGAACTTTTGTTCGGTTTGGCGTAATAGAAGTTTGATGCTAACTGTTCTTTTTTCAGAACTGGTAAGCCAGTATTTCAGGTCTCCTATAGCATTTTTTCTGTACTAATGAAAGTTAATAAACGAGGGATTTCAACATGAGTGACAAATCTGCAATAGAGTGGACGGATTCAACATGGAACCCTGTAACTGGATGTACTCAAGTAAGCCCAGGGTGTGATCATTGCTATGCGCTTACTTTTGCTGAACGTTTTCGGGGAGTTCCCAATCATCCTTATGAGCAAGGATTTGATCTTAAATTACATCCAAATCGCTTAGAGCTTCCTTTAAAATGGAAAAAACCAAGGATGATTTTTGTGAATTCAATGTCTGATTTGTTTCACAAAGACATTCCGGATGAGTATATTCATAGTGTTTTTCAAACAATGGTTAAGGCCGATTGGCATATATTTCAGGTTCTTACAAAGCGTAGTGCCCGTTTAGCCCGTTTAGGCCCACAATTACCCTGGGCTCCAAATATATGGGCAGGGGTATCTGTAGAACAAGATTTTTACCGTTGGAGAATTGACCATTTACGTCAGGTTCCAGCTACTGTTAGGTTTGTTAGTGCCGAGCCTTTACTCGGGCCTCTAGACAACTTAAATTTGGAAGGAATACATTGGCTGATCTCAGGTGGTGAGAGTGGCTATGGACATCGTCCGTGTGATCCTGATTGGGTAAGAAGCTTACGTGACCAGTGCTCAAATACTGGTGTTGCTTTTTTCCATAAGCAGTGGGGAGGCCGTAATCCGAAATCCGGCGGACGGCTTCTAGATGGTAGGACGTGGGATGAGATGCCCACGCCCCGTATGCTAGTAACTAGTTAATACTAGCGTGGTATGTTAAATTTTTATTCTAAAACCTGAAGCAGCTGTTAACAGCTGCTTTGCTCATACAGGATATAGTTTGCTATTTTCATTCCTTCTCCCAGTACTGGGATCAACTTGATATACTATTTGGCTTTTGTCCGCCATATTTTTAAGCAAACTACGGTAAAACTTTCTCTCATATTTCATAAAATTTGATTTCACAACCTGAAGCCATATATTCTCTCTTGTTTCTCCAGGATATTTTGAGACCAACTCTTTAATTAAAGCATTCAATTTTTGTTCTGATCTGTCATCAGTCAGTGGCATATCCCTCCAATCCAACTCTTCAAATAAAGTTCCTTGGAAATCTGCTCTATGCATCTGTGAAAAATATGCTTTGTGCATAATATCATTCATGAGCACCATCGCATCTGGATGACCAGAAACAAAAACCATAAAGTATTTTATTCTACTATCACTCTTTTGACGTACAGGACAGTATCCAGTAAAAGGAAGGAATTGTGCAGACTTAGATAAGTAGGCATCTATTAATTGGAACTCTTTGGTTTCAGCATCAACATTCTCTTGATAAAGAATATCTTTCCAGTAATCGCCTCCGAAGACTGTCGTGAGCCTTTCATGATATTTCTTGGTTTTTTCATTTATCTCACCCCTCTTAACTGCATGAAATGCAGCCATACGATGCACCGCTGGCATACACATGGTTAGCACAATTTCGGTACTATACTTGGAATTTCTTTTTAAGAAAGGTTCCAACTGATCATAACCGCATCCCTTAAGACCAAAGGGATCCAGATAAAGGAACACTGTGTTATCTTTAAGAATTTGAGGAAGTTGATTAATTGTTTTCAAACTGTTCGTTTTAAATGCATGAGCACTATTGAAACCAGAATTTTTAAGCGCGGTTTCTAACTGACTATGAAAGTCTTGTCTTATATTAAAGAAGAAAGCGCTGTAGTTATTTTTGGCAAATTTTTCTGCAGCAGTACAAATTATAATAGGCGAACCATTTGATCCATCTTGAAAAACGCCTGGACCAGCATATGCATCAATCAAAACGATATGCTGCCCTCTAGTATTAACTTTAGCTAAATATACATTCATATAATCTCGTAGCACTCTGTCTTTTATAACTGACCATGGTCTTTTGCCTCCAAAAAAGTCATCATCATATTTGCCCATGCTCTTGCCTTTCTCGGTATGTAAAGACACTAAAAATTGTTACTACACTAGTATATTGTGCTATATAATTTATTTCAATATGTTACAATTTTTTCGTGCATAAAAATAATAGATAAGATGGCTACGTATCTTAAAGGCTAGAGGTATTTCATGGTATACTCAAGCTTGTACAGCTAATAGGATACTTGCAGATACTTTTGTACAACAACTCTTGAGCAAAAATTCAAAAAATTCTAGCATTCACTAAAATTTATGCTAAGGAGGTCCCTAGTGGAAAACAACTTAGTTCAGAAATGTTTTCATTGCGGCAATACAACAGTTCTTTCATTAGAAGGAGAGTATATAGAAGAAGAAGAATTAGCCACAAACATATTTTATGTCCAGAATTATTTATTCCTTAAATGTGTAACATGCATTAAACCTACTGTTCAAAAAATAGAAAAAACTGTTTCAAGAAGATTTTATCTAGGAGAAGGTGACGAGCCATTAGTCAATGAAAAATTATTAGAAGGGGAGGAGGTAATTACTACTATAGTATATCCTAATGACAGTATAAACATTACCCCGGAGCCATCAGAAGATATGCCATCTGATATAAAAAAAGATTTTGAAGAAGCAAGAGCTGCCTTTTATAATTCCCCCCGATCAAGTGCGGCATTATTGCGTCTTTGTGTCCAAAAATTGTGTATGCATTTAGGGCAACCTGGGAAAAATATTAATCAAGACATTGCAGCACTTGTCAGGCAAGGGCTACCAACAAAAATTCAGCAATCTCTTGATATTGTTCGTGTAATTGGAAACAATGCTGTTCATCCAGGAGAAATTGATGTTCAAGATCATCCAGACACTGTATTACTACTATTTAGGCATGGTTCAAAGTGAGCGTGAACCAATGTGACAATTGACGAACAAATTGACAAAAAGAATCCCTGAGAGTTAAGGTGAAATTGACAAAAACAACACCGTTCTCAGGGAGGAAACATGATC
>NZ_BIXY01000179.1 GCF_008326305.1 Dictyobacter arantiisoli
TCCACACTGACCCCGACGCCCACCCCGACAAGCGGTGCGACCTGCTCGGTGCAATACGTGGTCACCAACCAGTGGACCGGCGGCTTTGGTGCCAGTGTGACGATCAACAATACCGGGAGCACCTCTATAAGCGGATGGACCCTGGGGTGGACCTTTGCCAATGGACAAACGATCACGCAACTCTGGAACGCGAGCTACACCCAGTCGGGCAGCTCTGTGTCGGTGACCAATAGCTCCTACAATGGCACGATCACCCCGGGAGGCAATACCAACATTGGCTTTAACGGCTCCTGGAATGGCAGTAATCCGAAGCCTACAGCCTTTACGCTCAATGGAGCTGCCTGTAGTGTTGCGTGACGCTGTTTGAATGGTGAAGGGACTGGTACCATTGAGGTGAGGAATGAGCTTATTTGAGAGGAAGCACTTGCTCTTTGAGCAAAAACAAGGACGTTTCTCTCATCTTGACTCGAGAGCTTTCACCTCAATAGTGCCTTTCGGGAGAAAGGAGAAGCCACCAAAACCACTAAGAACGTTCCGAACAGAGCCGGAGGCCATCTGGCTGTTCATGGATGACGGAAGACAGATATGGATACGTTTGCGCTTCCAGTTCATCACTACTTGTTATCTCCCAGAGGGATTTGCCTTTCAGTATTGAAGGCAGAAAGGAAAACAAGGATGTTTTATCGTTTCCCAAGAAAATGGTTTTTCGTGATCACGCTGTCATTTCTTCTCATCGCGCTGGGAAGTAGCACATTCTTTCTCACCAGAACATCAGCTGCGACCACCTTGAAGTCAGCAGCAGCGGCCACAGGCAGAATCTTTGCCTCCGCCGTTGCGGCCAGTCACCTCAGCGATTCGCAGTATGTAACCACCCTTGACAACGAGTTCTCCGGCCTCACTCCTGAGAATGAGATGAAGTGGGATGCCACCGAACCTTCACGAAACTCATTCAGCTTTGGCTCCGCCGATCAGATCGTTAGCCATGCTCAAAGTCAGAACATGAAGATCCGTGGCCATACACTGGTCTGGCATAATCAGTTACCCGGATGGGTCAGTGGTATCGGCTCTGGCAGTGACCTGCTTTCAGCAATGAAGAACCATATCACCACCGTCATGACCCATTTCAAGGGCAAAATCTGGTATTGGGATGTGGTCAATGAGGCGTTTAACGAGGATGGATCTCGACGGAGCGACCCCTTCCAAAATCTGATTGGCAACTCCTATATCGAAACCGCCTTTGTTACCGCTCATGCTGCCGATCCCAACGCCAAGCTGTGCTACAACGACTATAACCTCGATGGGATCAATGCGAAGAGTACCGGGGTCTATACCATGGTTCGGGACTTTAAGTCGCGTGGTGTCCCCATCGACTGCGTCGGCTTCCAGACGCATCTGAACGCAGGCCAGGATCTCTCGAGCTATCAGGCGAACTTGCAGCGTTTTGCCGATTTGGGTGTTGATGTGCAGATTACGGAACTGGACGTCGCGGGCAGCGGAACGCAACAGGCGAACACATATCGAACAGTAGTGCAGGCCTGCGTTGCGCTTTCCCGCTGCAACGACATCACGGTATGGGGCATCACCGACAAGTATTCCTGGAGAGCAAGCAGCACACCGTTGCTCTTCGACGGCAACTACCAGAAGAAACCCGCCTATGACGCAGTCATCCAGGCTCTGAGTAGCGGAACACCCGTTACTCCGACGCCGACCCCAATCGGAACACCAGTCACGGCCAGTTCTTATGCGGTGGATGCGGGAGGAACCGCGACAGGAACCTTTGCGGCGGATGCGTACTATAACGGTGGAAGTACCTACTCGACGACCTCCAGTATCGACACCAGCGGGGTAAGCAATCCGGCACCGCAATCCGTCTATCAGACGGAGCGCTATGGCAATATGACCTACAGCTTCCCGAATCTGAAGCCCGGGACGCAGTACACGGTGCGGCTGCACGAGGCGGAGCTCTACTGGACCAGTAGTGGACAGCGCACCTTCAATGTGGCGATTAATGGACAGCAGGTCTTAACCAATTTCGACATCTACGCCACCGCAGGTGCGATCAACAAGGCAGTTGTTGAACAGTTTACGGCGACGGCAGACGCCAGTGGGCAGATTACGATCCAATTCACCGGCGTCAAAGATAATGCCAAGGTCAGTGGCATTGAGATCCTGCAAGGTAGCAGTGCCACGCCTACCCCGACACCTACGTCCACACCTACACCCACGCCCACGCCTACGCTCACGCCCACGCCAACATCCACACTGACCCCGACGCCCACCCCGACAAGCGGTGCGACCTGCTCGGTGCAATACGTGGTCACCAACCAGTGGACCGGCGGCTTTGGTGCCAGTGTGACGATCAACAATACCGGGAGCACCCCTATAAGCGGATGGACCCTGGGGTGGACCTTTGCCAATGGACAAACGATCACGCAGCTCTGGAACGCGAGCTACACCCAGTCGGGCAGCACGGTGTCGGTGACCAATGTCTCCTACAATGGCACGATTGCCCCGGGAGGCAATGCCAACGTTGGCTTTAACGGCTCCTGGAACGGCAGTAATCCAGCACCAGCTTCCTTTACCCTCAACGGGCAGGCGTGTACGACGGTGTAATCGAAAATGTAAGTGCTTAAGCATCCAGAGAATGGGCAATCTCTCTGGATGAAGCTTCAAAGGAGGTGAGGCTTTTCTTTTAATAGATGTGCCATCCCTACAGGTGGGCTAACTGTCTTCACTTGACGAATTGCAAGAGCAGCAAATCCGTGCTTTGCTGCTCTTACAGTTCGTTGAGTGAAAATTGACAGATCACCAGTAGCAGGAATCTTCTTTGTTCTCGCCAGCCATGGTCTGCAATGCTGGGACAAAGTGAGAACACCTGCATTGTTCATTGGAACTAGAATAGAAGACCATTTCCAGATAGTAGAAAGGACACAAGGACGTGAAACATCCTCTCTCGTTTCCTCACTATTTGCACGCCCTCAATTGGAGAGTCCTCGTGGCCCTCGTGGCTGTGGTAGGCCTCATTGCGAGCATGCTGAGCATTTCAGGCCGGAGCGCCAAGGCGGCAGCGTCGCAGCCATGCGACATTTACGCGTCTGGCGGCACGCCATGTGTAGCTGCCCATAGCACGGCGCACGCCATGTGTAGCTGCCCATAGCACGGCGCGCGCCCTGTTTGGCGCCTATAACGGGAACCTGTACCAGGTCAGGCGCGCCTCGGATAACACAACGTTGAACATCGGCGTCCTGAGCACGGGCGGCTTTGCCAACACCGCCTCCCAGGACTCCTTCTGTGCCAGCACGACCTGCGTCATTACTGTCATCTACGATCAGTCCGGGCACGGCAACAACCTCGCCTACCAGGGATCTGGCGGGGCAGGCGGCCAGGATACCCCGGCGAACGCGACATCCGAGTCACTCACGGTGGTCGGTAACAAGGTCTACTCGCTCTACATCAATCCCGGCAACAGCTACTGGCACGACGGGTCCTCGTCGGGCATGCCAAAAGGCAGCTCTCCGCAGGGCGCCTACATGGTGACCAGCGGCATGCACGTCAACAGCGGCTGCTGCTTCGACTACGGCAACAGCGAGACCGATCGCAAAGCCGACGCGGCTGGCGCAATGGACGCCATCTACTTCGGCACCAGCTGCTGGTTTGGCGGGTGCACCGGAGCTGGCCCTTGGATACAGGCCGACCTCGAATGGGGACTGTTCCCCGGCGGAAGCAGCTCCTGGAACCCCAACCAGCGCGCATTCCCCAACCGATACGTCACTGCCATGCTCAAGAACAACGGCACGACCCAAATGGCGATCAAGGGCGGGAATGCACAATCGGGAAGCCTGACTACGCTGTACAGCGGGTCGCTGCCCAGCGGGTACAACCCGATGAAACAACAGGGCGCCATCATTCTGGGCAGTGGGGGTGACTGCTGCGCCACCAACAACAACCAGAGCCTGGGTACGTTCTACGAGGGAGCTATCGTGGCTGGCTACCCCTCCGATGCCACCGATAACGCCGTGCAGGCCAATATTGTTGCCGCTGGCTATGGCAACAGTACCCAGCCCACTCCGTCTCCTTCTCCGACACCCGCTTCCGGGTACGCGGTGAATGCAGGAGGAGCCACGGCAGGAACCTTTGCGGCGGATGCGTACTATAACGGTGGAAGTACCTACTCGACGACCTCCAGTATC
>NZ_BIXY01000180.1 GCF_008326305.1 Dictyobacter arantiisoli
GTCTGGGGCCACAGAGCCGTGGTGGCCCCGGCAGCGTGAAGGGCAAACCCATCGATGCAGCCCCGGTGTGATCGAGAGGGCTTGGCGCAAAAAAATGTGCCGCACCCGATGCCCTCACCCCCAAGCCCTGTATCCCTTTCCCTGGGATCGAGAGGTGATGGGGCTGATTTGGGGCTGATTTGGGGCTGATTGGACACGCCAGGGAGGGGAGAGAACGCCAGAGCATGGGTGAACGACAAGGGAGCCCGGCGTTCGTCGTGGCGTCCCTTTGTCGTGTCAGGTCCTGGTTCGCGCTCGTTCTGTTACTCTCCGTCACTCACATAGCGATCGCCTTTTTCCTCAAACTCCTTGGCCTTGCGTAGGGCTTTCTTTTTGTCTTTTAGCAGATAGTCGAGGTTCGGAACATTTTTCATTCCTAAATCTCTTCTCGCTTGTAACACATTAGGGACCGCCTCCAACACAGCTCCAGGCGACTGCAATCTCTGCGCATTTACTCCCCACGTTGTAAGATATGGATACTCTGTGCCTGGTTTGCCTTGTTGTTGATCAAGCTGGCGTTGTAGTTGATCATGCGGGAGGAGGTGGTGGTCGTTAATGTATTTTCGAAGCTCGGCTGCTCGCTCTCGCGACCTTTGTTTAGAGTCGTTACTCTGATTGTCATCGCCTTTTTTCTTGCGTAGGGCTTTTGCTTGGGCTTTTATCAGATCGGTGAGGTCCGGGACATTTTGCATTCCTAAATCTCTTCTCGCTTGTAACATCTTAGGGACCTCCTCCAACACAGTTTCAATCGTCCGGAATTCCACCCTTTTTTTATCTGTATTTGTTCGCGATGTTGGAATATATGGATACTCTTTGCCTTCTGTGCCTTGTTTTAGATCAAGCTGGCGGAGGTGGTTGTTAACGTAATCTCGAAGTCTGGTTCCTCGCTTCCGCATCTCTTGAACTTGTCTAGTGTTGTCTGCACGTGCCGTTGCCTCCGCCTGTTGCGCATCTGCAGACAGCTTGAGCTCGGGGTTAGAAGAGGAACCTTGCCCCTCCTGAGGCAGCTCAAGGTTATGAGGGGCTGCATTTTGTGGTCTAAAGGTGATGTTTGAAGAGGAACCTGGCCCTGATCGGCCACTGGTCGGATCCCCGTGTAGCGGCTGGTAGTGGGTATTTTGCGCCTCTGGCTGTAGATAGAAGGAGAGGGCGGCAGGCAGCCCTGAAGAGGAATCTTGCCCTGATAGGCTACTGGTCTGATCCCCGTGTGCCTGGTCGTATTGAGCGATTGTGACCTCATACGCAGCAGTGAGAGGATCATATGGACCACCGGCCGGCGTGTGTTCGAAGAATGTCGGATCCCCGTGTGGCTGGTTGGATTCAAAGGTCGGGTCCTCATACGCATCAGTGAGAGGATCGTAGTTAAACACCCCATCCCCGACGCGAGCGAGCTGTTCATATGGACCACCGGCCGGCGTGTGTTCGAAGAATGTCGGATCCCCGTGTAGCGGCTGGTTGTATTCAGAGGGCGGGTCCTCATACGCACCAGTGAGAGGATCGTAGTTAAACGCCCAATCCTCGATGCCAGCGAGCGGTCCATTTGGATTATTGGCCTCCGGGATGCGACCAGGGATTGCGAAGAATGTCGGATTCCCGTGTAGCGACTGGTAGAGGTCTCTTTGCACATCTTGCTGTGGCTGATAGAAGGAGAGGGCGGCAGGCTGCTCTGAAGAGAGATCTTGCTCTGATCGGTCACTGGTCGGATCCCCGTGTAGCTGGTAGTCTTCAGCGGTCAGGCCCTGGGGGGGAGTGAACAGTTCGTATGGATTACCGGTCGGCGTGCTGCGATCAGCAGTGTTTTCGGAGAATGGCATAGGAATTCCTCCTTTTTGTCAAAAGGATAGAGCAGCAGGCAGGGAAATGCAAGAGGGAAAGAGGCCCAATCTGATCGATCATGGGATGGGTCGGGGAAGATCCGAGCGTCTCGTGTCCTGATCGAGTTAGGTCTGGGGCCACAGAGCCGTGGCGGCCCCGGCAGCGTGAAGGGCAAACCCATCGATGCAGCCCCGGTGTGATCGAGAGGGCTTGGCGCAAAAAAATGTGCCGCACCCGATGCCCTCACCCCCAGGCCCTGTATCCCTTTCCCTGGGATCGAGAGGTGATGGAAGATGGAGGCACGCCAGGGAGGGGAGAGAACGCCAGAGCATGGGTGAACGACAAGGGAGCCCGACGTTCGTCGTAGCGTCCCTTTGTCGTGTCAGGTCCTGGTTAGCGCTCGTTCTGTTACTCTCCGTCACTCTGATAGGCAGCGCCTTGTTCCTTAAACAGCGCGGCCTTGCGTAGGGCTTTCTCTTGGTTGCCTTTGCCTGTCAGATAGGCGAGGTTCGGGACATTTTTCATTCCTTTAGCTTTTCTCGCTTGTAACACATTAGGGACCTCCCTCAACACATTTCCAACCGTCTGCAATCTCAGCTTCTTGCCATCTTTACCTTTTAGCTCACTTTGAGTTGTAAGATATGGATACTCTTTGCCTTCTTTTTTATCAAGCCGGCTGAGGTGGTGTTCGTTAAAGTACTCTCGAAGCATGTCTGCTTGCTCTCGCCTCCACTTTTGCTTATTTGCAGGGGCCTCATCCTCGTCACTCCTCTGATCGGCATTGCTGTCCTTCTCATCCTCGTCACTCCTCTGATCGGCATTGCTGTCCTTCTCAAGCTGCGCGAACTGCTCGGCCTGTCGTAGGGCTTCCTCTTTGTCGTTTGTCAGATAGGCGAGGTTCGGGACTTTTTCCATTCCTGCATCTTTTCTCGCTTGTAACATCTTAGGGACCTCCCTCAACACATCTCTAGGCGTCCGGAATTCCTCCTTTTTGCCTGCAATTGTTCGCGATTTTGGAATATATGGATACTTTGTGCCTTCTTTGCCTTCTTTTTTATCAAGCTGGCGGAGGTGGTATTTGTTAATGTACTTTCGAAGCATGGCTGCTCGCTCTCGCGTATCTTGAACTCGTCTAGCGGAGTCTGCACGTGCCTTTGCCGTCGCCTCCGCCCGTTGCGCATCTGCAGACAGCTTGAGCTCGGGGTTAGTAACGCGGTGTGAAGAGGAACCTGGCCCCTCCTGAGGCAGCTCAAGGTTATGAGGGGCTGCATTTTGTGGTCTAAAGGTGCTGTTTGAAGAGGAACCTGGCCCTGATCGGTCACTGGTCTGATCCCCGTGTGGCTGGTAGTATGAAGAGGTCGGGTCCTCATACGCATCAGTGAGAGGATCGTAGTTAAACACCCCATCCCCGACGCGAGCGAGCTGTTCATATGGACCACCGGCCGGCGTGTGTTCGAAGAATGTCGGATCCCCGTGTGCCTGGTTGTATTGAGCGATTGTGACATCATACGCATTAGTGAGAGTGATAGGATCGACATCATACGCATTAGTGAGAGTGATAGGATCGACATCATACGCATTAGTGAGAGTGATAGGATCGACATCATACGCATTAGTGAGAGTGATAGGATCGTCCTCATACGCATCAGTGAGAGTGAGAGGATCGTCCTCATACGCATCAGTGAGAGTGATAGGATCGTCCTCATACGCATCAGTGAGAGGATCGTAGTGAAACACCCTATCCTCGATGCGATCGAACCGTTCATTTGGATTATTGGCCTCCGGGATGGGACCAGGGATTTCGAAGAATGTCGGATCCCTGTGTAGCGGCTGGTAGAGGTTTCTTTGCACATCTTGCTGTGGATCGAAGGAGAGGGCGGCAAGCTGCCCTGAATAGAGATCTTGCTCTGATCGGTCACTGGTCTGATCCCCGTGTGCCTGGTAGAGGGCTCTTTGCGCATCAGCAGGGGTAAGAGGAACTGCATCTGGTCGATAAAAGCTGTATGAAGAGGGATCTTGCCCTGATTGGTCACCGGGCTGATCCCCGTGTAGCTGGTAGTCTTCAGCGATCAGGCCCTGGGTGGGAGCGAACAGTTCGTATGGATTCCCGGTCGGCGTGCTGCGACCAGCAGTGTGTTCGGAGAATGGCA
>NZ_BIXY01000181.1 GCF_008326305.1 Dictyobacter arantiisoli
GGCGAATATTGGGGGTTTAATAGTTATGGTTCCCGCTTGATTGATTGTGATAAGAATGGCAACTGTTTGCAGTTCAGTTATGGCAGCAATGGAGATCTCAACACGATCACCGATACGCAAAATCGGCAGGTTACCTTTGTGCAGGGAACTGATAGCAGCAACGATCTGCATCAGGTGAAGTCGTATACCATCTCCACCAGTGATGGCACCAGCAAGACGATCACGCGAAGCTACACCAACTTTCAGCTCACCACACTGACCAATGCCGATAGCAAAGCGACCACCTTTGCCTATTACAGCAATGGGCAACTCAAATCCGTGACCGATCCTCTCTCGCATACTACCACCTTTGCCTATGGCACGGACGGAAAACTATCGACCATCACCGATGCCAACACGAAAACCGTGCAATTTGCCTATCATGCCAGTAGTGATAGTGCCTGTAGCGGGTTGAGTAGCACTGCACAACCCTGTACGGTCGTCACCGACCAGAATGGACATAGCACCACCTACTCGTATAGCACCGGCTTGCAGGTGTCGAATACGAAGGATGCGCTTGGACATACCACAGCACAAACCATTGATGCAACCACCTACAATGTGTCGAATACAACCGATGGTCTGGGCAACACCAGTAACTTTACCTACGATGGAAACAATAACCTGACAAGCACAAAAGATGCAACGGGCGCGGGTTCAACCTTTACCTACAATGCGCCGAATCAGACCTATTATCCTGATACGCAAAAAGATGCGCAGGGCAATCAAAGCAAATACACGTATGATACCAATGGGAATGTCACACAGTCACAAGATGTGACCTCCGGGCACAATCTCAATTATAGCTATAATGCCAACAATGGGACGATTTCCCAGCAGCAGGATGCCAATGGGAACATCACCACCTATGGCTATGACACGACCCAGAACTGGAATGTCACGACAATCACACCGCCAACTCCCATGGGCAAAACAACCCTGACCTATGATGCGTTGAGTCGGGTACATACGGAAACGGATGGCAACCATCACACCACGACGTTTACCTATGACAACGAGGACCGCATCACCAAAGTGCAATACAACGATGGCACCTCGGTGAGCTGTAGGATAGGAGATCAGCGCGTTCCTGCGTAGCAGCACGTTTTCGATCCCCTTCCCCCAAACCGGACATGAGAGTTTCCAACTCATCCGGCTTTCCAAGAGTCTCTTCTTCATGATGAGCTTGTGCTCAGTGTCAGGAATGAATGAGAGCATGACAGGATGGACACACGATCAACGTTTTTCGCCTCCTTTTTAACATCACCTGCGCCCAGTAGGGTCTTTCTTTCCCCAGATGTTCCAGCTCTGCGAGTTTGCGTACATGATGAACCACACTGTTCTCCTCTCGCATGCCGCACAGTTCGCATGTGGCCGCCATGAGTCGTTTTATCACCTCCTTTCGCTCATAACGGATGGGGACCGATGGATGGTCCACCAGAATGGCCTCCTTCTTTCGCTTGAGAGGAATTCCCCCAAAGGTGGCCACCAGCGGTTTCTTGCCCTTGCGCTCCTGCGTGACTTTGAGGCACACCCGTGTGCCCTGTGGGGTCACCGTGGTTGAGCGATAGCGACGGACCATTGCCATCTTGCTGCGTCGGAATTTCATTGCGAGTGTGTGCAGAAGGGACTGTTGCATATCCCAATGGACTCTGGTGAGCCACCGGAGATTATCCGCAAGCTGATAGTACTGCACCAGACCACGATATTCGGCTTGATACGTATTCAAGATGGTATAATCAGAGCGGGGCGCGAGAGTCATGCGCCGCAACGGTTTTCCTCCTTGTTTGTACTGGGCGCGTTTTCTTTCCACCACATCGGCCGGAATGCGTAGCCTGACTGAACCATTGAGTGTTCGTCGTTTTCTCGCGCCGAACTGGTCATTGCGATGGAACACGGTGATCTCATAGCCCAGAAAGCGGGCGGGCTGGGTTGTCGCCTGCGTGATGAGCGTTTTCTCTTGAGACAGCTCCAGTTTCAGGGTTTCGCGTAGAAATTGGCTCAATTGAGATTTGATCGCCTCCACCTCGCATTTTGGTCCAGCGAATCCGAACAGGATATCATCGGCATAGCGCACATAGCGTAGTCGCCGGTATGTGGGATCAAACGGATCCCCCCTTGGAAGCATTTGAGCCAGTCGCACCATGGCTTGGGCTTGTTGATACTCCCCTTTTTGTCTGGCAACATAGGCACGTTGCGTAAGCCGTTTGTACGCCAGGTTGCTCTGGCGTTCCTCCCCCTGTGTGGAGGAAGGGAGCAGTTCTGTTTCGATGTAGTGGTCCAGTTTGTCCAGATAGATATTACTGAGGAGTGGAGACACCACGCCCCCTTGTGGAGACCCACTCAGGGTGCAATGGTACCGCCACTCTTCCAGATATCCTGCCTGGAGTAACTCTTTGATGAGACGCAGAAAACGGTTGTCGTGGATCTTTTCTGCGAGAATGTTCAGCATGACTGTGTGGTCAAGCTGGTCAAAACAGGCCTTGATGTCTCCTTCAAGAAACCAGTGTGTGCCCGTCCAGGTGCGCTGCATCTGACTCAGAGCCGTATGACAACCGCGACCCGGTCGGAAACCATGCGAGGTGTCGCTGAACGTGGGTTCATAGTAGGCCTCTAACAGACTGCGAATGACTTCTTGCAGCAGTTTATCTGTCCACGTCGGCAGGCCCAGTGGCCTGAGCTTTCCGTTTTTCTTGGCAATGTACGTGCGTCTCACTGGAGTCCACTGAAACCGCTCATGCTTGAGTAACTCAATGCTCTGGTGGATCTTGTTGAGCGACATGGCATCAACTGTTTCATCGGTGGCTCCTTTGGTCATGGCTCCGGGATGAGCGTACAAACGAGCATAGGCTCGCAGGTACAGAGATGGATTGTAGAGTTGTCGATAGAGATCATCTACCCCAACTCCTCGTCTGCCTCGATCATGAAGCATACCAAGAACCGTTGTGGAATGGCGCATATCACATGCTCCTCTCTGTTACTTGATATGAAAACTCTCTGTGCCCCTTCCCCTTGTATGCAACTTTTCTGCACTCTGAGTACTACGGGCACTCCGTCGCCATAGGTCTTGCGACCCGTAGGCGATCCCGCGTTCCGTCGACCTGTTACGTTCGAGCCCCCCGTAGGTCGTCCATATATTCCCTTGAAGTGCTTCACTAGCACTCGTTGCCTCCGTGGAAGGTATCCCTGACAACTATAGGGACAGAGATACAGAGGAGCATCGCTTTCATGCGTTGTAGCGATGGGACCATCGTTTATCCTGCTGGGAATTGGACTTCAAGCAATCAGCCTTGACCATAGGGTGCGGATCTTGCATCACCTTCCCCTCAACGCCTTCAGAGAACCGACGCTTTTCGTGCATGCTTTTGTCCCCTCTACCTTTCGGCTTCAGGTAAGCACGATGATCCAGAAATCTCCTTCCAAATTTCTCCCGATTGAATCGGGGATAACAGGCCGCGTGACGCGGCGCACATAGCTATGATGCCGATGGCAACTTGACCGCGATTACCAATGGAGGGACAACCGAATTAGCCCTCTCCCGTCCTCAGACGCATAGCTATAATGCAAGCAATCAGGATGTGAGTGGCAGTGGGACCGCGACGGGTTCGACCCAGACCTATAGCTTCAGTTATAGTGGGACGGATCAGTCACAGCGGGTCAATAACCACGGAACCAGCACCGTGTATACCGGGCTGGGACTGAGCACCGAAACGGTCTCAGGCAATACCACCGAGTATGTCCGCTGTAGCTGTGGCATGCTCAATAGCGAACGCACCCCGGATGGCAAAGTCTCCTATTATCTCTTTGATGGGCGAGGCTCCATTGTGGGCATGACCGATAGTGCTGGCAACCAGGTAGAGCACTATGACTATGATCCCTTTGGTGGCATCTCCTCGCAGAGTGGCACCGTCAGCAATCCCTGGCAATATGCTGG
>NZ_BIXY01000182.1 GCF_008326305.1 Dictyobacter arantiisoli
CATCACCCTCCTTTTCGTGGTAGTATATCGCAGAAAGACAGGCTCCTTCTCACCCACCTCTGCAGATACGATGAGGGAAAACAGGGCCGGGTCTCGATGACGGAAAACCATACAGGCAGGGAGCTCTTGCTTCATCCCCCCATTTGTTGGAGTAGGTGCACGCAGCGCAGCGCAGGTCGATGCCTACGTTTTTCTTCATTTGAGATAAGACGACAGACCAACGTAGCCGCCACCGGCCACCGTAGAACAGTGGCTCTGCGCGCGCTTCCGCAGACGTTGGACCTGCTGTCCTGCCCTGTCCTGCCCTGTACGTGAACATTGGAATGCTCTGCTTTTGCTGGTTTTCAGGGTTGCTATAGTACGGAAAAGTCGTATAATGGTAGATGTACGGCTTGATATCGCTACTGTTCAGTATAGGATGCAAAAGGATTTTCAAGGAAGATTATGCGTACATTTATTTCTATGCTACCGAGTAGGATGCATGCTTTTATGCGGATGTTTACAGTTACGCTGCGAAACTTTCCCTGGAGAACACGTTTCCAGGCTCTCTGGTACAATCGCCACAAAGTAGCTGTATTGTGTACATCATTGCTGCTCTTTGGAATCTGCTTGAGCACGATTTACTGGCAGTTTCAGACGGCACAGGCGAAAGATATCACCGCTACCAATGACTCAGGCTCAGGGGACACACAGAAAAAATCAGATCAGGCATCCATCACACAAACACCCTCGGCTACCTCCTCACCGTCCGGTTCCTCAATCACACCAGAGGTGGGCATCATTCCCACACCATCCATTCATACTAACCCGTCAGCGAATGCTGGTAGCACCACTCCACCTGATAACAGTCAGACCTATCCCCCTGCCTCGTCAGGCACCACCCCGCCTGCGCAGAGTGGACAAACCTATCAACCAGTTACTCCAGGCAATAGCGGATCGGGAACAACCAGCGCCCCCACCAGAACGGCGTCCACACCAGCAGTGAGTCCAACACGCGGCACCACCCTGACGCCTACCGCTACCGCTACCCCTCCCACGACCAACCCAGCAACACCAACAGCAACTGATACTCCCACAGTGACAGATACCGCCACCGATACGCCGACATCGACCGTAACGCCCAGCCCCGTTCCCACGGCAACGATTACACCCATTCCCACCTCAGGGACGCCAACACTGACACAGCTTGATCAGATCACCCATGGCGCATTTGGCGCCGACAACAACTATGTTCCCAATAGCTGGGGTGTCCAGAAAAACCGGGTTATTCGCACCAGTAATGGAGATGTCTTCACAACCTATATCTCCGCAGGTGCAGGCAACACTGATCGCAGATGGCATTTAATGCGCAAAACACCCACGGGCAACTGGCAGAAACTGCAAAGTGGCGATGCCGGGCAGGAGCCAATCAATATCCTGCGCGGCCCCCATGATGAGATCTATCTTTTTACCTGGCCGGGCACCGCTGGCATCCTCAATCAGATCAGCTCAAGCGATGGCGGGCGCAGCTTCCAAACCAGGCAGATTCCAGGAGAGTGGATCGCCGATCAGGGCTATAGTGGCAGCACCATCGATGCGCAGGGCAATATGGTCATCTTCCAGACCGGCTATAACGTCCCTGGCGTCTTCTACTGGTCCTATTATGATGCAGCCAGCCAGCAATGGACCTTTCACACCACCACGATTAACTATCGCTACACCTATGCCTTCTTCTTCCTGGGACCCAAACACGATCTCACCATCACCGCCATGCGGGATGTTCTGCGACCAGAACTGGGCTATCCTTCATCCACGGGCTTTAACTACATCTTCAACGCCATCAAATACTTTTACATTCCCAATATTGACGATCCAGCCACTATTCAAGATCTCAACGTCGCGGAGGTGCAGCCACAGAACAACAGCGACTACGACATCACCTATCTGATGGACAGCTATATCGACACCTATGGCCGTACGCATATCCTCTATAATAATCTCTACAACGGTACCCATCATGTAGTTATCGCAAATGGAAAGATCATCAAAGATGTCATCCTGAACATCGATTATCGAACGAAGGCGCGTATCACCCAGGACGCCGCCAGCCATTTTTACATCATCAGCACCAGCGGAGATGGCAAGACACTCAACGTCTATCCCGGCGCGGACAATGATACCGATGGCACACAGCTAGCTGCTCCGACACATCTCGACATCTCCCAATTCCCCGCCTGTACCGACGACGACTTCTGCCACGAACCCACCTTTACCATCCCCCGTGCCGGAAATCCCAACAGTGACATCCTCGACGGCACCTATGGAGCCTACACCAGAGAGATCTACTTCCAGATCAACCTCCATGGAAAACCATAGCTATCGGTTTGGTGCAAAAGAGACACATCCATTCCATTGGACGCCGGGCCTATGCAACCCAGCGTCCGATGGCGAAGAGGACCACGTTGACGGCCAGAGTGAGCGGGAAGAAGATGATGATGTAACGATGACAGGCCGGATTCTGTTTCCATTCAACTGCCAGGAGGATGATGCAGGGGAAAATGACCATCAGATAGCGCGGGATGGACATGAGGGGATTGGGAAAGTCTACAGCGGTGCTCAGAGAGTATAAGAGGAGCGATAGCGCGAAGACGCTGTAGTAGAGCGGGAGGCGTCGCCAGTATTTGATCAACAAGATAATGGGCAAGATGGTAAAGCAGAGGTCGAGCAGGTTATTGTAGAGCGAATCTAATGGCACGACAAAGGTGATTAGATACCAGAGAGAGGAGAAGAGCGCGGTCAGCGGTAGCACAGGATGACGTCCCCACGAAATGACATCATGCAGGAAGAGCAGGGGATTATGCCAGTTCAGGTACAGGTAGAGCATGTAGATTACCACTCCCAGCGGGATAATCAGCAGTGAACACAATGCATTGATCATCTCGCGTCTGTGGCTACGCAGATATTGTGGCAGCGGCCAGTAGTGCTGGAGAAAGCAGACAAAGAGGGCTACGATGATGACAGCACCGGTTTCACGCGTCGTGGCAGCCAGGCCCGCGCATAAACTTGCCAGCCACCAATCCCGCTTCCGACCACGCTCCAGGAAGACAAAGGTCGCCAGACAGAAGAAGAGAAAGAGCGATTCCGTATAGCCGAAGGAAAAGAAGATGGTATAGGGAAAGAAAGCCAGCAACCAGACCGCTGTTTTTGCCAGCGCGGCATCGAAATACTTGTTGGTTAAGCGGTAGAGAAGTTGTAGCGAGACAAAGAAGAGCAGATTAGAAAGGATGATACTGGAAATATAATAGGCGGTTTCACCCGGTAGGAAGAGTGACAGGGGATAGCCAAGCAAGCGGATTGTCGCGGGCCAGAGTGGAAAGAAGACCGTCAGGCCAGGCTGATGATGATAGCCCAGCGCTGCTATCCGTACATAAAACACATTATCCCAGCGCCACCACGCCAGCAGGTAAGTCTGAAGATCGAATGGACTATTATGCTGCAACACTTCAGATGTCACCTGAGTCGGATCAAAAGGGAAACCAGCTTTTCCAGCGGCAATGGCAATCACTGGAAGCGTAATCAACAAAAGAAAGATCCGACTGAAAATAAATGCATTTTTTGCTTCATCGTTGCTAGATACCAGGGAATGCATAAGCAATTAAATCCTTTTTATAGAAGTTATCAATATAAATATAGCAAATATGGGCACTCTGTCAACCCCCAAAAACGTGATTTGCCATCTGAAACCGAAAACATCTAAAAACACGTAGGTGCGGCACGAACGCCAGTGAGTCCCGCTTTCCCGTGATTCGTATAATTCTCTCACCTCATCCATACGCCAACAAATGGAGGTGAAGCAAGAACTCCCTGCCTGTATGGTTTTCCGTCATCGAGACCTGAGCGTGAGTGCCCTCATCGTACCTGTTCAGGTTGTCCGCAAAAAAGCTGAACAAGAAAAGCGATAAGCTGAGCAAGAAAGGACGAAAAAGGATGAG
>NZ_BIXY01000183.1 GCF_008326305.1 Dictyobacter arantiisoli
TTTTTTGCAACCACTCTTCTTCATTCATTGATTGAGCCACTTTCTCTTCTCGTTTTCGTTGGCTTCATTCTACCATCTTTTTTTTGACCTGAATATCTCTTTGCGAAAATCTGAGGGGCACCCTTACGCAGCCCTCTATATGAGTTTGCGCCTATCTATGCTACAATAAATGCCTGCTCAGCCTATCTCACTTGATTTAATTGGTGAAACATCTGCCACATCTTCTGTAGGCAGCGAAAGGATAGTGGGACGGCTCGCATGCGCACGTATCAGGATAGGATATTGATGGAACTGTACAACATAGCGGCTCACGTAACGTACATACTTACAGAGAGGGTTGATCGTAGTGGTGAAAGAGAGTCAGGGGCACGCGGAGCCATCATTGGGAATGGCTCGTCAGGGTTTAGGGCGGACTGGTGAGCGTCTGGCAACCGAGCATTTGATACAGGCTGGATATACTATTCGTGAGCGTAATTATCGCTGCTGCTATGGTGAAATAGACGTGATCGCTGAGCATGACCTGGATCTTGTCTTCATCGAAGTCAAGACGCGCCGTGGTGCCACCCATGGCTTGCCTGAAGAGGCAGTGAATAAACGGAAACAACAAAAAATCTTACAGGTTGCGGCGCATTATCTCTCTCTCCACGCTGATGATAAAGAAGCGGGTGAGCGATCCTGGCGTGTTGATGTTGTAGCTATCCAATTGAGTGCAGGAGGAAAGCTGGAAGAGATTCGTCTGTATCAACATGCCTTTATGGAGTAAGCCGCAGTATCGTAGCATATACAGCCAGATATACTATCTCGAAAAAGCATTGAGGGGGTTATATGAGTGATTTTCTATCATCCGCCAAAAACTTTGTCAACTCGGCGGTAAGCCGTACCGGCTGGGAAGCGCAAAAGCAGTTGCGCGTACGCAATAAGCAGAGCGAAATTGATAAGCTTATCGAGCAACGTCAGCATCTTATGGACGAGATGGGGCAGGTGGCGATGACTCTGTATCAACAGGGAGCACTGACCGATACGCAACTCTCACGTATTTGTGCCAGTATCTTTGAACTGGATCATGATTTGCGTGCTCGCGAGATGCAATTGCAGGAAGTCAAAAATGAAACATACCCTGCGGATCAATTCACGCCCGGACCGACCATGAACTATACGCCTCCAGCACCCAATAGCAATAATGCGCAACCGCAACAGCCAGCCTATGGGAATCCACAGCAGCCGCCGCAACCAGTATATGGGAATCCGCAGCCAACCTATACCCAGCAGCCAGCGGGTGCGGCAGGACATGCGCCTGATCCACAGGCTACTATCCATTGTACCCAATGCGGCAATCCATTGCGCCCGAATGCGCTCTATTGCCGCAACTGCGGAGCCAAGCATCAATAGGGCAGATCGATTAGAGAGCTAGCAGTCAGCTATCTCAAAAAGATAGCGTATGTCCAGGCATACGCTATCGCTTTATTTCTCCTGTGACTCCTGGGTTTTGGCCGCGTATGAATGAATCTTTGAGCTATGGGTCCAACGTTTTTTGTAGCGAATATAGACCTGTTCCTCAGCTTCTTCATCGTGTTGCAAGGTACACTTTTCCCATTCAGCCACCACGCCTGCAGCCTGCAGAGTACGCAAGGCGGCGTTGATCAAAGCCGTATCCTGCTTCACGTTGACTCCGGTTAATTGTTCATCAGCCAGAGTTCCCTCGCGTTCGATTAATTGATCCTGTTGTTTTCCGCTCAATTTATAGCGAATAGCCATCGTTTCTTCTCCAATTATTTTGTTACACGCCTGCACTATAAAAATGCATGGCACGAATAATTTACCATACATGTGCATCAAAAAAAGACTCATCGGCCATCAAGCGGATGAGATAGGGAATATATGGCTTCTATCATAGCATAGAACCGCGAGAGTTGACCCTCATCTGTTCTATCGTACGTCCATATGAATCAATTTGCCTGCCTCCTTCCAGTCATGGTTATCTCTATAGTCGTACTTGACTATAGAGATAACCACACGCTATAATCTGGTCGTATTTGATTAGTCAAACCTGACTAATCAAATACGACCAGACGTTATTCTGTTTGTTGCTTGCGTATTTGCCCCAGATTTTCAGCAGGATCATGGGTGAGAGAAGATGACGCCAAGAAGTTTTGTATGGATGGCCTGGGCGAACTCTCAGGGGATTTAGGACGACACGATATGTCTAAGATAGATGACCAGAAGGGTCAGCGGACCGCGATGCTGTTGATGGCTTTGACCATCTTGATTGATTTTACTGGCTTTGGACTGGTGATCCCTCTCTTGCCATTCTGGGCAGAGCGGGTGGGTACCAATGCGTTGGGAATTGGCGCGTTGATCAGTATCTATGCCGTCGCCCAGTTTCTTTTTACGCCTATGTTGGGTGTGCTCTCTGATCGTCATGGCCGTAAGCCCATCATCGTGACATCGATCCTGATTGAGGTTATCGCGCTGACAGCTACTGCGTTGGCGAACTCTCTGCCATTTCTCTTATGTGCCCGTTTTATTGGTGGTATCGGAGCCTCGAATATTGGTTCGGCGCAGGCGGTGATCGCTGATCTTACCAGCCCACGTGAGCGCGCGAAATGGATGGGCATGATTGGGGCCGCGATTGGCCTGGGCTTTGTGATTGGCCCTGCCCTCAGTGGCATCATGGCCCCGTTAGGATTGCAACTGACCTTCTTTGTGGCTGCTGGCCTGGCCGCCGTCAATGCTGTACTGGTAATTGTCTTCTTACCTGAGACACGCAAGCGGAATAGTGAACAAAGTAAGCAGGCCAGAAAAGCTAATCCCTTCAGTATCTTCTTTGGGGGATGGCGTATGGGAGCCAGATATCCCCTTATCGTGCGCCTGATCTGTGTCAATCTCTTCTATACCCTGGCCTTTACCGGCATGGAAAGTACCTTTTCATTGCTCACACAGCGTAACTTTGGCTGGGGGGCCATGCAGAATGGGTATGTCTTTACCTATGTCGGGGTGATGATTGTTATTATGCAGGGTGGTCTCATTGGACGGCTCGTCAAGCGCTGGAACGAACAAACTCTGATGCTGGCGGGACTGATCCTCATGGCACTGGGGCTCTTTACTCTTCCCATTGGCGTAAATTTGATCTGGACATTGATCGCGCTGGGCGTGCTGAGTATCGGGGATGGAGCTGTCTCGCCGATGTCATCGACCCTCCTCTCATTTGCTACTCCCGCCGACTCACAAGGCGAGATTCTTGGCTTGTCACAGGGTATTGGAAGCCTGGGACGCGTCTTTGGCCCCATCATCGCCGGTAGCCTCTATACTTTCCGTGGCCCTATTGCCTCTTATAGCGTGGCTGCTCTGCTGGTAATCATTGCTGCTATCCTGATCTATTCATCCTTGAAGAACCATCTCAAGCTGCTGGAAAGCGCCATTCATCCAGCATCCAGTGGCATTGGAAGCACTCCCATTGCCGTCAACGAAGAATAGCGTAGCCTACGCTACGGTGGCAATGGTGGTACGTGGAAGGGGAAAGCGCACCTCGGTTGCGACCTCGGCACGCACCTACACTTCCCTTCATCATTCTCACCAATTCCAGTCTGTTCATCTCTTGTCTGAGTTCGGTTTTTTCGCGTTGTTGCACCATCCATTCTTCGTATTGGAGCGGTATTGTCCTTCATAGGTGGAGAGAACCGACCCTCTCAAATCAGGCTGTAATCCCCCTCATCTCTGCTCCATGGGAGATTTGTGTTCTTCTCCACCCATGAAGGGTGGCTGCTACTGTTGGGTGCCCCTCAGATTTTCGCAAAGTTCTTTTGAGCGCGAACTCAACTCGGTAGGAAAGATCGCTTCCAGGGGTGGTGAGCAGAAGGACGAGAGGAACCAGGTAGCGTAGCAGGAGGAGCGGCGGGGAGGCGTGGTGGTGCAGGCTCGGCCTTGGGTGGC
>NZ_BIXY01000184.1 GCF_008326305.1 Dictyobacter arantiisoli
AGTTGGCCCGCCCGGGCCAGAGCTGGATAGCTATGTCGAGAAGGGATAAGCGCTGAAGGCATCTAAGCGCGAAGCCGCACCCAAGATAAGTTTTCCCATCTCTTCGTGAGATCAAGATCCCAGGCAGAACACCTGGTTGATAGACGGCACGTGCAAGCCTGGTAACAGGTGCAGCGAAGCCGCCCTAATGATCGTACGGCTTGTTTCACACATTTGTATCTTCATCGTGGCTCTACAATGGATGGCGCGTCGTCTGCTTCAATGAAGCTGACAGGAAAGCGCTCGGCAAAATTGAGGAAATGATATATCTTTTAGTTGCAAGTGTAATTTTCACCATTGAGAATATTCTCGATGGTGTTTTTGTGTCTAAAGATATAAGGGAATATATCCATCTTCAATGGGTCAATGTGGCGAATTAGAACATAGCCAGAGCATAACGTATCTCTTGCTGAACTTCCGTATCGGCTTCGACTTGCAGTGCCTCTTGTAGCGCCATTCTGGCTTCTGGTCCGCCAAGCCGACCTAGCGCCCAGGCTGCGTGACCACGGATCAACATTTCCTCATCGTGCAATGCCTTGATCAGAGCGGGGATAGCCCGGCGATCATTACTATTGCCCAACGCAACACAGACATTACGCAATAAGCCACGTCGCTTTGTTCGTTTGATTGGACTACGGCGAAAACGTTCGCGAAAATCCTCTTCTGTAATAGAGAGAAGCTCTATCAGGTCAGGATTACTTCCTATAGTAGGACGCATAAGAAATTCAGTTTGAGGTTGAAAGCGAGGTAAAGAGATTATTTGTTGTTGCGCACTCACTTCCCTTTTTTTGATGCTCTGTAGTGGAACAATTGGTGTTCCATCTGCCTGTCGCAATCCCAGACGCTTCTCCGCCAGCTTATTTACCGGGCAAACCTCCTGGCAAATGTCACAGCCAAAGATAAGATTTCCCATCAATGGACGCAACTCCACTGGAATACTACCGCGTAACTCAATGGTGAGAAAAGAAATACAACGTGTACTATCGAGCTCATAGGGATTTGGAAGGGCTCCAGTAGGACAGGCATGCAGGCAAATTTCGCAGGAGCCGCAGTTTGTTTGCAGCGGTTCATCGACGAGTAATGCCAGATTCGTGACAATTTCGGCCAGAAAAACCCATGACCCCCAACCCTTGGTCAGAATATTTGTGTTTTTGCCATACCAGCCCAGACCCGCACGCTGTGCAACTGCGCGATCAACCATGCGTCCGGTATCCACAAATAAGCGGGCTTCAAACTCACCTTCCTGGCTAGAACCGGCATATTCACTGAGCCAGGTAGCAAATTGCTTCAACTTTGGTTTGATAATGTCATGATAATCATCCCCCCAGGCGTAGCGTGAGATACGTCCATGTGGCGTTGTATCATCCGGCTCCTCTGGCTGTTCGGTCAGATAGCACATTGCCAGTGTAATAATTGATCTGGCTTCGGGCAAGAGCGCATCCGGCTGGCACGAGACTTCCGCTCTCTCAGCGGTAAACCAGGGCAGGCCATCCAGCAGACCACGAGCAATTCTCTCCTGGATCACTTGTTTCGCTTCAGGGAAGGCTGCGGCACTGGTAATGCGCGCGGTTGTAAAGCCAAGGGAATAAGCAAATTCTTTAATTTTCTCAACATCAAGCATCATAGGGTTTGACCATTTTCATCCAGTGGCATGCCGGAAGCAAACCTTCCGGACTTAAACGCTAATTTGTAATATCGCGGTTTTTCAGAATCCACCAGGAAATGCTGGCTGTAGCTATCAGATAAACTGCTACCACTATTCCCGCCTGGAGATCAGAAATCGTCGCGGGGGCTCCTCCAAAGAGCGCACTTTGTTGATTGGCGCGCAAGGCGGCTAAATTATTCCCAATAAAGTAATCGGGTAGCTTTGACACGAACGTCCCAAATGCATTATGGATACTATTGCCAATCAGATTTATCACACTGCTCAGGATGTTCTCAAGAAACCACCAGATCAGTATGCCGGTTATCCCAACTCCACTGGCCTTACCCCACGTTGCAAGGCAGGCTGCCAGTACACTATAAATGAACAGATTCAGGATAGTTACTAGCAGATACAGTCCCATACGCAACGGCCAATAGTTGCTAAGTACGCTTGCATCCCTGTAGATCCCTGCTGGTAAAGATAAAAGCATCCACACTATTATAGCAAGGAGGATCAATGTGACCACTGTTAGTACTATGCAAATGAGTATGGCCCCCAGTTTGGCACAGAGATATTGCAGACGCGTTGGTCCGCGTGTGAGCATCAAACGAATGGTTCCTTCTGAATATTCGCCTCCAACCACAGAACCTGCCAGAATAATAAAGAGGATTGGCCCCATAAAATTTATGGTTGCCAGTGCCGTACTGAGTGCCGTTGGCAAGGTATGAGAGCTGGTTGAGAAGGTACTGAAGAGCACCAGTAAGATTATGGCAATCGCGATAGTGCTGAGTATTTTTGACATCGCTCTGCGACGAATTTTATATAATTCACCCACAATTGAGCGCCCGAGCACGCTCATAAAATCCTGGTTGCCCATCACAACAGTGGCATTGCGCGCTGGCATTGTTCTCTGTTGTTCGCCTGGTTTGGTTGATAGTTTACTCATCAAAATGTTCCTGTGACGCTCGACGTGTTGGCAGCCGATACACGAGCGGATGTTATAGAATTGCTGAGAGAGGTCGCTTGTAAATAAACAGCCTCCAGACTTCCCTCATGTGAATGCAGTTCCGCGGCAAATAGCTCACGTTGTGCCAGTAGTTTATTCAGTTCCGCTGAGCGTGCGGCGGGCGCGTCGACAAGGAGAATCGCTTGCTGTTGAGCATTCTGTGCAAGAGTAAGTTGACCAATCCAGTGCGTATCCTGTTTTTTGAGCTGACTCAACCATGCGTAAGCAGCCTCTAGCTCTTCAACATGGTTCATACGAATCTCAATTTGTTCTTTTTCGCGCAATAAATCCTTCACCGCTCCCTGTTTTACTAGATTTCCTTTTTGTAGAATAGCTACACGATTGCATACCTGCTGCACCTCAGATAAGATATGGCTGGAAAGAAAAATAGTTTTCCCCAGGCTTGCCAGGCGTTGAATCAACGTCCGGATTTCGATCACACCGGCTGGATCGAGGCCATTTGTCGGCTCATCGAGCATAACCAATTCTGGATCAGCCAGTAAGGCGGCGGCGATGCCAAGGCGCTGCTTCATGCCCAGTGAATATGCGCGATAGGCGAGCTTTTGATAGTTCCGCAATTCAACAATATCCAGCACCTCCTCATAGCGGCGGTTATTCGCTGATCCTGATACCATACCGGAATTTGCGGCCAGGGCGCGTAAGTTATCGATGCCTGAAAGGTAAGGATAAAAGGTAGGCGTTTCTACGATGGCCCCGATGCGCTGTAAAATAGCAGGTAAGTAGGAGGTCGTATCCATACCAAAGAGCATTGACCGACCAGCAGTAGGATGAATTAATCCCAGCAGCATACGGATGGTGGTTGTTTTTCCTGAACCATTGGGGCCCAGGAAACCAAATACATCTCCCTGCATGACTTGTAAATTTAAATCGTTTACCGCCACAAGCTTCCCAAAGGCTTTTGTTAGCCGCTGAGTACTGATGACTGCCGGGCCGTCATATGATGGTAGAATATCGCTCACAGACGAATTCCTCTCTCTCTGTTACAAAGTGTTTGATTTCCATGGTCTTCGCTATCCTGGCGCATAAGTTTTCGCACCGATGGTGCTCAAACCACTTTTTAGTGTGTGGTGCAGAAAAAGTTCAGAGAACTTTTTCTGCA
>NZ_BIXY01000185.1 GCF_008326305.1 Dictyobacter arantiisoli
GGAAACGAAGACATTCTTCTTTAGGATATATGAGTCCAGTTGATTACGAAAAACAAGAAAAAAAGACAGAGAATCATCTTTCTTGACAAATATCTTGTTTGTATGTTAATATATACGTATACGGAATACGTATATATACAGAGAAATGATCGTTCTTTTCTCTTATTTGATGCATTTCCACTGACTCATTCTTTCCGTTTGAGTCCCCTCCAAAAACGGGTCAATTCCATATCCGCGCCCTTTCCGCCCGTGGCTCTACGCTATCGCTCACCATCTGGCCAGTCACTATCACACCAGCGCCTATGCCCGCCGTGTCGAACTGCGTGCTCAGATGCCCACCATGCCGGCCCGCGAACCAGATCCGGCGGAATGGTTCGAGCGTTGGGAACGACACCATCACCTGTCCAAAGCGCTGAAGCATCTGAGCATGGAGCAGCGCGAAGTCCTCAGCTTGCGCTTTGGACAGGAGTTGAGCATCCCGGAAACCGCCACTATTCTCTCGATTCCATCTGGTACCGTCAAAAGCCGGACGTTCACCGCCTGCGCCTGCTGCGTGCTCACCTGGAGGAGGAGGCCCGCAGCGCACAGGGCACACAAGGAGGACCACACCATGGATAACCGCTCGTTCGATCAGCCTCCCATACAGAGCGATGATCTCCCTGCTGACCTGCAGGCCATCGTCAACAGCTATGCAGTCCAACCGATTCCACGCCCATCTTCAACCGAGACGGCGCGCTTGATCCGCACGCTGTTGGTAGAGGCCGCTTTTCAGGCGCAGGACACCCATGAGAAGGGGAACGCCTCCCTCTGGCGTCTTGCTGTGCTCACCCGCTGGCGTGTGTCTTTACTCGGCCCGTGGTTCTGGATGTCTGGCGTCCTCCTTCTGCTGGTTGGCATCGGGCTTTCCCGGCCTTTGGCGGTCACCAACCTCATCACGTTGCTGATTCTCTTGCTTCCTCTTGCTGCCGTGTTCGGCCTGGTCTACGCGTTACGCGCGCCATCGGCGGGATTGCGTGCGGTGGAGGCAAGTTGCCCGGTCACATTCGTGCAAACCAGCATGAGCCTGGGTCTGGCTCTGCTGGCTTGTGACAGTGTACTCGGCCTCGTCGCCACGCTTGGCTTCGCCCTGGCCCACTGGGCTCCCTTCTGGAATCTCTTGCTGGCCTGGCTGGCCCCGCTACTCCTGCTCACAGCCATCTCGCTGCCCATCGCGCTCCTGCGCAATGTACGCCTGGCCGCATTGGTCGGCGGCCTGCCCTGGCTCCTTCTGGGCCTGCTCGCTCTGGCCGGGCAAAGTGGACCGAGCGTTGCGAAGGCACTTTTCTCTCTGCCGCAGGACACGCTTTCACTTGCCTCTCACCTGGCAACGATCGCACTCGGCCTCCTGCTTCTGATTGTATTTACCACTTTTGCCTCAAAATGGCAGCGCTTCTGCACTTTTTAGAAATCTTGAAAGGATTATGTATGTACAACTTCTGGGTCGTCATGAAACTGGAATTCAGGCTGATCTGGCGCAACTGGGTCACCTGGCTCATGGTGCTGGTTATGCTCTTCATTGGCGCCCTCTGCGCTTCCAGTAACCGCAACGAACCCTGGTCGGGCTGGGCGCACCTGGGGACCACGAGCTTCTTCCTCTCGCTCATCTTGACGTTCTGCACCGGCAACCAGATCCGCCGCGATCATGCCCAGCGTCTGGACAGGATTGTTCTGAGCACGCCTGTCGCAACGCAGAGCTACGTCTGTGGCAAATACCTCGCGGGGCTGGCCAGCTTGCTCCTGCTGGCTGGCTCTGGCCTGTTTTCTGCCTTGTTGATCGATCATTTTGCCACGAATTCCTCCGCCATTCTGCTGTTTGCGCCTGCGTACTACCCGCCGCTGGGAGCACCAGTCTATCTCATTGGCTGGGCCTGGCTGACGCTGACTCCGGTCGCCTTTGGCGCGACCTTCATGTTCGCCTGTATGACGCTCACGCGCGGTCAGCGGGCCATTGCTTCTCTGGCCGTCCTTCTCATCTGGGTGCTGCCGATGTTTCTCACCCAATCCATGCCCCAACTGCTCGATATTACCGCCACTGTTTTTTCCTGCCTATTCTCTCGCACCAGCGGGCCCTGCTCCAGCAACTCCTTTCAGGCAGTTCCTGATTCAACATCCCATCGTGCTCCAGGATGGTCCGCCGCCAGCCAATCTCATTCAGCCAGTCATGCACCTTTCTCTGGCAGGGATACCGCCTTCGTCCACTCCCACTCTGTTTCTCTGGAACCGTCTGTTCTTCCTGGGCCTCTCCCTGCTGTTGCTCGTTCTGACCATCTATGGGATGCATGCGCTGCGCCGTCGTGCCTAAAAGGAAAGGAATGTGATGATGCCAACACTCGTGATCGATACGATCAGCAAACGCTATGAGCGCAACCGCTGGGCCTTACGCGAGTTCTCGCTGCGCATGGAGGCCGGCGTGTTGGGCCTGGTGGGTCCCAATGGCGCGGGCAAGACCACTCTGCTCAAGATACTGGCAACCTTGCTACGGCCCACGGAGGGCCATATTACCTGGAATGGTCAGGATCTCCTTCGTCATCCTGAGACCGTGCGCCGCGTGCTGGGATACGTTCCCCAGGATTTTGGTGTCTACCCGCAGATCAGCGCGCGGGTGTTGCTGCACTATCTCGGTGAACTCAAGGGACTGCGTGGAGTCCAGCTGCATCGACGGGTCGAAGTGGTACTGGAGATGGTCGGTCTCTCGGCGGACGCCGACCGACGCTTGAAAACCTTCTCCGGTGGCATGGTCCGCCGCCTCGGCATTGCCCAGGCGCTGCTCAATGAACCGCGCTTGCTCGTGCTCGACGAACCAACCGTGGGCCTCGATCCTGCCGAGCGTATTCGTTTTCGCGAACTGCTCCCCTCGCTCTCCGGTGAGCGCACGGTCATTTTCTCGACGCACATCATCGGCGATATCGAGGCGACGGCGACCCACCTGGCGCTGCTGAACCATGGGCGCCTGAGTTGGACGGGCACACCAGAGGCGCTGCTGGCTGACGCCGCCGAGGCACTGTGGACCCTGATCGTTCCCCAGGCCGAATTTGAGCGCATGCGCGCCCGCTACCGCGTGAGCAGTGCCATTCCCCGCGGCGGCAGCATTGAGACACGCATCCTGGCGGCACATCAACCGCATCCCCAGGCTCTCCCGGCCCGTCCCACCCTGGAAGAAGCGTACCTGCTCTTCCAGGAAGGGATGGGGCACGCAGAGGGGACCGAGGCTTTTCCTTCTCCCAAGCTGGTGTAAGTAAGAGCCTATCACACTTGCGCGTGGAAGGGACCTTGATGTGCGAGACCGTATTCATCAAGAGATGTCTTCTGCGCGCCTGGAGGACACGCTGGCCACATGACACATCCTTCCGTTACCATCCAGATTACGCCGGAACTCTCGCCCTCAACCCCATCCTGGATGGGAGAAGTGGCAACCTTCGCTCAGGTGCTTTCACATACAGGAATCCTAAAAGCAATTGAGGAACAGGTGCGCTTCGCCCGCGCCCGCTTTGGCACCTATGACCTCATCGATTTTGCCGTCGTGCTCATCGGCTATGCGCTTTCGGGCGAACCTACTACTCTGTCATCCTTCATTTGATGGGTTGCCCGCTACGCGGGCAGGTAGGGGAAGAGACCGGGGCACAGCCCCATACGCGTTAACTTACCGTACCTGAACAATTGAAAAGAAGAGACTCATCCAAACCAAACTGGCGGCAGAGCATACGGCGAATAGCACTCTCTTGATGCTCTCGCTGCTTGCGACGACTGC
>NZ_BIXY01000186.1 GCF_008326305.1 Dictyobacter arantiisoli
CTCATCCTTTTTCGTCCTTTCTTGCTCAGCTTATCGCTTTTCTTGTTCAGCTTTTTTGCGGACAACCTGAACAGGTACGATGAGGGCACTCACGCTCAGGTCTCGATGACGGAAAACCATACAAGGCAGGGAGTTCTTGCTTCACCTCTATTTGTTGGTGCAGGTCTTTGAACGCTCGAATGTGATGGACTGAGATATTTTCGTGTGAACCACACAATTCGCAGGTATCTGCAAGCAGTCGTTTTTCGAGTTCTGTGTGTCCTGTCCAGATCCAAGTTTGTTTCGGTTGATCGTTGAGGATGACCTGTGATTTTCTTTTTCCGGCTATAGGCTCCCAATTTGCGTAAGATCGTGGAGGGGATAATCTTTCCGGCCTTGATGGACAGCGCAACTCGGATCATATCGGGCAAATGCGTGGCAATAAGATCCCAATCAATGGCGTCGGAGAAGAGACTGTCGAGATGGGTGTAGTGAATATCTGGATCAGGACGAAAGAGCGTCAGATCTTTCCAGTTCTTAATCCTTGGCATGAGGGAGATTCCGAGCAAGTGAGCCAACCCAAAGATCGTCGTACTTTGTGCGTGGGTATCACCATGCACCGTCTCTGGCCGAACAGACGCTTGCTCTTTTTCAAACATATCGAGGATGTACGCCCCCTCATGCACCCCACACGGAATGAAGCGACTAAACAAGGCGATATACGTATCCGACACATGATAATACCCAATCCCGCCGTATCCTCCATATCTTATGTGATATTCTGCCAGTAAGTTCTGTTCATACATTTCCCACTTGGTTCCATCAGCAGAGGCGCGTTTTCCTGTCCCCCAATACTTGGGCAAATGGAACCGATTATACGCCTCCGTGACACAACGGATCGCCTCATCCAGTTTCTCTTCGGTGATATGATGCTGATTGACCCAGGACAGATCGCGACGTTCTACTCCAGTCAGTGACCGTGCGGTTTGAGATGGGCCGAGATTACAGCCATAGCAAAACGCGAGAGCAACATAGCGGGCAATCGCATCTTCCAGCTTGGTGGCATGCCCGGAGAGTGGGCCGAAAAAACGCGACCAGTTGAGCCATTGCTCGGTCTGGGTGAGGACATCGAGCAGAGAGATGGGCTTCAGGCGTTCTGCCAGGAATTGCTCCAGGGTTGAGAGTCCCTCGGGATCGGCCTGCTTCTCGACGGGACGCAGGATGAGTTCTCCTTTTTCAAAGCGCAGATATTGGTTCGTTGGAAAGGCATCGTCTGTTTGTGTGATCCTGGCATGGAGCCAGTCGCGCAGATAGTTGACCAATGCTTGCCCATCGGTGGGCAGTCCGACCAGCGTCCCATAAGCACTGACCTGCTGTGCATATTCCTTCCAGGAAATGAGTTCTTCACCTTCCCTTCCGCGATCCCGCGAAGATGTGTGCAGGAAGCAGCTTGCGCTGTTCAGTGACGGTAAATAAGTGATCAATGAGCAGACGCATATGAGTTAGCGTTGGGCTAGCAGGCTCCTGCTTGAGCAATTCCCAGGGAGAGAGTTGTTGCCCAGGCTGGACAGTAAACAGGGCATCCAGAGAGACACGTGCTTCCTCTGGGATGGCCTGATACACGCGGCGATACAACCCTCGTGTGGTTATTGCTCGCACATGATGAGCGGCTTTGTCTAGCAGCAAGAAGGGCGGTAACTCAAAGCAGTTCTTAGTGAGCTCATCCAGAGCCACGTTAATTATGAAGCCCATTCTACCCGAAGGACAGACGAGGCATCCTCATCACAAATGAGCTTCATGCCACAAGCTATCACAACACCCGCGCTCACCTGCTATCGTACTTACCTCCAAAAAGAGCTTCATCAGAAGCCCAATTCAGTGAATAGAGCGTTAATCAGCTTAAAACGCTATTTCGGTTGGGCTATGCAGGAGCAGTTCATTTCTTACGATCCCTCTGCCCCAGTGAAACTGGTTGGCGAAGAAGAGCATGCTCCTCGCCATCTAGAAGATGAGGAAGAACAAGCATTGGTCGCAGCCGTGACCAACGAAGGGACGCTCAGAGATCGTGTCCTGATTGTCTTGCTTCTGCATACGGGGTTGTGAGCCAAAGAAATCTGCCAACTGCCAACAAGGTCAGGTAAAGATGGGCAAACGAAGCGGGACACTCGAAGTCGTTGGCAAGCGCAATAAGTACCGCGAAGTTCCACTCAATGTCACGGCTCGCAAAGTGCTAGAGGAGTATCTTCCAACCCTTTCTGTTGAGAGAGCATTTCTCTTCCCCTCAAGCAAGACAAAGGACACATTATCTGAACGCGCATTAGGCTATATCGTTAAAAAATATGCATCTTTTGCAAAGCTCTCTGATGTAAGTCCCCACGATCTACGCTATCGGTTTGGTTATTGTATGGCGGAAGCTGTGCCGCTGCATCGCTTAGCACAAATCATGGGGCATGATGCGTTGGACACCACAAGATTGTACGTTCAAGGGACGAGACATGATTTACAGCAAGCTGTTGAGACAATTGCATGGATATAGAAGAGATTACAGTAGAGCAGAGGGTAGAAATCTTTGTGAGTTATGCACGCGATGTAGATTGGTCCCCTGATGGTAAGCATATTGTTTCTGGAGATGGTAATGGAATGATCCAGCTATGGAAGCCATTTACCGGAGAATGTATCCATACCTATTGGTCAAATGATGAAGTAAGTGATGTCGCTTGGTCTCCTCAAGGATGGTCTATCGCTGCTGCATGTACGGCTTTTCATAGCCGATTTCCCAATGAGCGCTTAGATTCGTTTCAATCTGCTCTTCTTGTAAAGAGTCCTACCTTTCTGCACACTACCATCGCCTCGTGCTCCGACGAGGAGGCAAGAAAGCGACGATTGCGGTGGGACATACCTTATTAGTGATCGTGTATCATGTCTTAGCTGATGAGAAAGACTACCAGGAACTGGAAGGCAACTTCTTCGACGAACACGATCAGCAAGCAGTCCAAAAGCGGCTTGTTCACCGCTTAGAGATGCTTGGGTATGAGGTCACCTTAGCGCCAACCTCACCGGCTGCTTAGTGCTCACATGAGCCAGAGCGAAACATCTCCATGAACCGACAGCACTCTGCTTCTCAGTTGAGGAGTGTTGTACTCTCTGCGATCATTTGCACGGCTTTCCTTTTTCAGGGGAGCCAACCATGAGCTTGCAGCTCGCCACCGTCCATGAAAAAGAGTAGAATGGTACAGGACGTTCAACGCCAAGAGGTCGGTGATACACTAGTGCGATGAGCCTGAAGGGGAGTCCGACCCGGGTGCTGAGAGGTACCACCGTCTGTCGCCGTCTCGAAGAACCTTCTCGAGACGAGCACGAAGAAGAGATTCTTCATGAGGAAGCACCCCGTTGTCCGGTCCAACACAACACACCACAGTGATGGAGGCAACCGATGGAATTGGTCTATGAACGCTGCTGCGGTTTGGATGTCCACAAGAAGATGGTCGTTGCCTGTTTGATCCTGGTCATCAATGGACGCCGGCAGAAGGAGATACGCACCTTTCAAACAACCACACAGGAATTGTTACGATTGCTTGACTGGTTGACTGCCGCAGATGTCACACACGTCGCAATGGAGTCAACGGGAGTCTATTGGAAACCCATTTTTAACATCTTGGAAGGCCACGCTGAACTCCTGGTCGTAAACGCGCAGCACATCAAAGCAGTGCCTGGGCGCAAGACCGATGTGCGCGACGCAGAGTGGA
>NZ_BIXY01000187.1 GCF_008326305.1 Dictyobacter arantiisoli
CGGGCGGTGTGTCGTGTATCAGCCAGCAATGCTGTCCCATAGTTCAGGACGGCCCACTGTTCAGCGGTTTGTATGCGCTCTTGCTCCATTTTTTCTTCTCTCTCTCTCTTTTCTTCATTTTTCCTTTTTCCTTTCTTCTATTCTATCATTTCTTCACTCCAAAAATGTGGGTAACAGACAGCCGCAGCCGAGGTGCGCATTCCTCGTCTCGTACCGATTTCTCGCCCCAACGCTCTCTGTCAAACCCCCACTCCGTTTCTGACAAGTTAACACAATTTATGAGGGAGGAAAGCGAGTCGCAAGATGAACGCCTTGGAGAACTGTTTGAATATACAACCAACCCTTCCATAAGGTCTGCCATCCTGGAGGTCCATCACCCTTTCGATTGAGGTAGCCTCCGAAGCTGGCAATGGTGCGCCACAAGTCATTGGCGGTGAGTATGACCTTCGGGCGTTTATCAAGGTGCGTGACGACGTCAATCACTTCTTGCGAGACCACCTCAGTGGCAGGGGTATCCGGAGCCAGCTGTGCAGTCTGCCGCAACCATAATAATCGTATCGCCATCGGGGTCAAGATCCCCAGCAGATTCCACATGGCTCCGACCGTCTGTTTTTGACGGACTTCGATGCCACAGCCGGTTTTCAGTACCTTGTGAAAATCTACCAGGAGCCACTTCCATTTGTACCATTTCACCCGCTCCCAGGCATCCTGCTCACATGCGATCGGTACCGTTGTCACCAAGATCCACTCCAACGGCTCCACTCCTTGTGGCGGCTCTGGTTCCCACACGTGAACAACCCAAGCCTTGACCTCCGTTTTCGAGAGCGCCGCCCCGTTGGCGGGCGGTTGGATACGCACTTCTTGCCAACTGATCTGCACAAAGGCATCGCGAGCTGGGCGCTGACGCTGGGCGGGAATGTGCAAAACCCGGCCACCTTGCGCAGGCAAAGCACGAGCCAGGGTTTTGAGACGGAGCACTTCAGGGTCCTCCGCTTCAGGGATCTCATCGAGAAGCACCCGGCGATCCTGCGCCACACGGACCACAAAGTCATATCCCAACTGTTCGCACGTCTGCCAAAAGGTGTAGATGTCGCTGCCCCGGTCCCCCACGTAGATCCACTTCTGCTGGTCTGGAACCGGTCCGATGGCCTGGATGCTGCGCTCCCACACCTGCGATTCTCGCACACGCTTTTTCCGTTGGGCCTTTGTCTCCCCTTTCGGTGCTCCTTGACGGACAAAGGGTTCTTGATACAGACAGCCAAGCAATTGCTGCGAATCGGCATCCATCGCCAAGACTGTATGCACGAAGAAGCCCTGGGCTTTGTTTCCTCGTCCGATGGGACCCGGACCCTCGGCTGTCTCATGGCTGGAAAGGTTGATATCCGTTGTGTCGGCGGCCAGCAGCACACGGGAGCGTTGCATTGCCTCTTGACGGGTTGTTCTCCAGTGGGGGGTCATGATCTGCTCGTGGGTCACGGCTTCATTGTCCAGGAAGCGATAGGCGGCCAGCGTATCTGCCCAATTACGCATGCTTTCCGGCAAGGATGCCGAGGGGTTCTCCGCAATGACCGTCGCCATCTGGACCAGGCGATCTGTACGCCGCAGATCCCCCAATTCTGTCGTGCCGAAGGTTTCTCCTGCCCATTTGTCGGGATGCTCCAATCTTTCTCCATCCATCTTTCTTGTGCCTTTCCTCTATATAGCTTCTCCTTCCAGCTTACCAGAATATGCGTTAACTTGCCAGCTCCATTTTTGGGGGATGAATGAGCCTACGGGAGAGCCTATCGTACGAATTACGGGAAAGGAAAGCGCACCTCGGTTGCGACCTCGGCACGCACCTACACTGCTCCATCATCATTCCAGGTATTTGGACCGTATTGAGGCACAGCCTGAACCATGAGGTTGGGAGTAATTTCAGGAGAAACATGCCCAATAGCGCATAAAATGAACAAAAAGGGAGGGGGGGGGAATTCGGCACGCAGGGGAGAGGACAGAACGTCGGGGAGCGATGTAGTACTCTGTCAACCTTGATAGCACGGAAGAAAATGAGGTATCCTTCTTACAGAATTTAAAAAACTAATCAAAAAGAAGGAGACCTCAATGAGTAAGTATACCGTAAATCTTAATGCAAAGCAAAGAGAGTATTTAGAGGATATAATAAGAAAAGGGAAATCACCTGCAAGTAAGATTAATCATGCACACATCTTATTAAAGGCTGATAAGGGACCAGAAGGACCAAGATGGACAGATCGCCATATTCAGGAAGTATTCGGTCTCGGAGAGACCATGCTGAAGGTAGTGCGAAAGCGTTTTGTGGAAGAAGGATTAGAAGAGGCACTGGAGCGGAAGAGGCAACCGAGAAGGCCAGAGAAGCAAAATCCCGATGGGAAGCGAGAGGCTCAGGTGATCGCTTTTCTTTGTACGGAGCAACCCGAAGGAGCAGAAAAATGGACCCTACGAGCAATAGCAGATCGTGCTGTTGAATTGGAAATTGTCGAAAGTATCAGCTATGAAACAATACGAAAAGTTCTCAAAAAGAATGAGTTAAAACCCTGGCTAAAGAAGCAGTGGTGTATTGCCCCGATAGCAGATGCTAATTATATCGATTGCATGGAAGATGTTCTTGATGTGTATACTCGTCCATATGATGCTCGTTATCCACAAGTCTGTTTGGACGAAGGAAGTGTTCAATTTGTGAAAGAGCTGAGAGAAGCAATTGCTATGAAACGGGGTAAGGTAAAACGTGAGGATTATCAATATGATCCAGATGGATTTGCAAATGTATTTATTGCGTGTGAACCATTAGGAGGTAAAAGATTTTTGGAGATAAAAGAGCGGCGCACAAGAAAAGACTTCGCTCTGTTCCTGCGCGATTTGGTGGATAAACAGTACCCGCATGCAGAGAAAATCATACTAGTAATGGACAATTTGAATACTCATACGACTGGATCTCTCTATACTGTATTCTCACCAGAAGAAGCCATGCGTATAAAGAAAAAGCTTGAAATACATTATACGCCAAAACATGGAAGCTGGTTGAATATGGCTGAAATCGAATTATCTGTACTTGGCCGTCAATGTCTGTGTGGGCGCATAAAAGATATTGAAGAAGCAAAAAATCGTGCAAGCAAATGGCAAGAGAAAAGAAATGCGAAACAAGCAAAAATAAACTGGCGCTTTACTACTCAAGATGCTCGTATTCGACTCGCACGATTGTACCCGGTAATTGAAGCTTGACAGAGTAGTAGGTGCGTGCCAAGGCCGCAGCCGAGGTGCGCTTTCCTCGTCACGTACGATATGCTCACACGTAGGTCCATCCGTACCGCATCGTCATGCCAGCGGCGAGATTACGGTACGATAAACGGGAAAGCGCACCTCGGCTGCGGCCTTGGCACGCACCTACACTGCTCCATCATCATTCCAGGTATTCTCCTGAAAATAGCCGCTCCACAAAAGCAGGCAGCAGAGATCATGCCGTCTCTGCTGCCTGCTGTAATTGGACCTGGTACCCTAATTGCTCAAGACGGCGAAGCGCTCGACGTTTGGTG
>NZ_BIXY01000188.1 GCF_008326305.1 Dictyobacter arantiisoli
AATTGGTCACTGACTTCCCACGGTTTGGTTCGGGCCATCTTGGTTTCTCCTTTGCTTGGGGGATTCGTGTTCCTTTCCTTGTTCTTGATTCTATCATCTCCTTCCACGTTTTCGGATAAGTTCTATGTGGTAGAGGGTATCTACTTTGAGAAAGGACAAGACAAACAGGCGGCCTTGTCTGGTTTTTCAGACACAGCATTTCGGACGGAAAACAACTTTATTGATTTCCGTTCGGGACTGCCCGCGCTTGATCTGTTCCCACGAAAGCAATGGAGCCAGTTTGCACGCCATGTCTATGCAACAGCGGAACCAGCCCTCTTTGGCTATGATAATCCCGAAGGGCGCCCAGAATTGCGTACAGCTCTTGCCAGCTATCTCCAACGTACCCGTGGCGTCATGTGCCAACCAGAACATATCTTGATCCTCTCCGGGGCATCACAGGCATTTTCGCTGCTGAACAGACTGCTGCTTTCAGCCAACGATGACATTGTGATAGAAGATCCTGTGAACTATGAGATCCAATTGATCCTTTCGTCTTCAGGCGCGCGGCTGTGTCCTATCCCGGTTGATGAATATGGGATGCAAACGGATCTTCTGCCTCGCAACAAACAACCGCGCTGTATTTTTGTGACGCCCTCCCACCAGTTCCCACAGGGAGGTATCCTTCCCATTCAGAGACGTTTGCAACTGCTCCAGTTTGCACGTACAGCCGATTGTTACCTGGTTGAAGATGACTATGATAGCGAATTCCGTTACGTGGGAAGCCCTATCAGTTCGCTTCAGGGACTCTCACCAGAACGCGTGATCTATATTGGTACGTTGAGCAAAATTTTGTCTCCGGCGCTTCGTCTGGGCTACCTGGTCCTTCCCGCAGAACTGATAGAGCATGCTCGCAGGATCAAACGCTTGCTCGATCTCCACTCCCCCTCGCTGGAACAACTCGTACTGGCTCATTTCATTGCTTCAGGCAATCTGGAACGTCATATTGTGAGAATGAAGCGTGTGTATCAGAAGCGGCGGAATGTTCTGATCACCCAACTTCGACAGCATTTCTCAGATCAAGTTGAGATTGTAGGTGACGCGACCGGACTCCATCTTGTTGCTCGCTTTCCTGAGGTGGCATTCACGCCAGAAATCATGGCGGCTCTTGAGAGAGCAAGCGTACGTGTTTATCCTGTGGAGCGGCACGCCATTGTCAAAAACCGCCATCTCCACGAAATCATTCTGGGCTACAGTCATCTCTCACCGGCCCAAATTGAGCAAGGTATAGGACAGATCAAGCGCACAATTGATCTCTTTCCAGTGATAGAATAAGGCATAATACGTTAAAGAAATGTAGAGAAAAACTCCAGGCATCATTGAGACAGAGGAGTGACATACATGAACCAATATAACCAGGGTAAAATAGACGAAGTTGTCCTCGCACTTATGCAACTTACCTTGCATGATACCAATCGTGCCTGGAAAGGGTTCGATTGGGATGTACTTGATAGGCTCTACGAGAAGGGCTGGATTGACAGTCCCAGGAATAAAACGAAATCAATAGGGCTCACAGAAGAAGGATTGGCAAATTCAAGCAGCTTCTTTGAAAAGCACTTTGGCAGTATTGATCCAACAGAAAATTAGCATTCCTTCATGGCACTTAGAATGTATCGGGACAATGACTATAAAGCCAGAGCCAAAACCTGTGAGGCAAGCGGGAACAGGTATGCTCCCGTCTGCCTGATATAATCCCATAGGCTGTCGCTTAGCTCCAGGCCGCACCTGCCTGCTCCTTGATGGTAGCGTTAAGGCGGTTGAACAGGTTGGTGGTGGCGATCATGATGATAATGGCAGCCAGGCCTTTTTCGTCAAAGTGGTTAGCTGCCTCATCCCAGATCTCGTCGGGGACGGCATCGGCTCGGTCGGAGAGTCGGGTAGCCGCCTCGGCAAGCGCAAGGGCGGCACGTTCGGCATCGGTGAAATAAGGTGTCTCTCGCCAGGCCGCCACGGCGAAGAGTCGCTCATCGGTTTCCCCTTCCTTCTTAGCGCTGCGTGCGCCTGCAGTAACACAAGCGCTACAGCCATTGATCTGGCTCGCTCGCAGATGAACCAGTTCCAGCGTTTGCTGCGGCACACCGCCCTGACTCATGGCCTTGTACAGGTTCTGGATGCCCTTCATAGCGTCAGGAAGGATCATCGCCGGATTCTTCATTCGTGCTTGCATGAGTATTTTCCTCCAGGGATCTTGTTCTAATCTCGTCTTCAAGTTTTTTTTGCAGAACCGGAATACTGACTATCCGGGTCACGGTCTTGACGGGCCAGTCGCACCGCTACCACGCCCCTGTCACATTGGTTGGGTTTCGCTCGTCACTATCATGACGGAACGCAAAAAGAAAATGTGACCGATGCCCCTGCATCTTTGTCGAGTGACGCACACAGAGGAAATAAAAGATTGAGGGAAAAAGGCACCCATGGAGAGGAACTATCAATGGACGAACACAATGGGCTGGCAGAACTATTTGAGGCTAAACGCCCCCACTTGCGGGCGGTAGCCTACCGGATGCTCGGCTCTCTGAGCGAGGCTGACGATGCTGTACAGGAGGCCTGGCTTCATCTTAACCGCTCCGACACGAGTAGCATTAAGAACCTGGGCGGATGGCTGACGACAGTGGTGGGACGCATCAGCCTCGATATGTTGCGTTCACGCAAAGCGCGACGCGAAGAATCTCTGGAAGTGCCCGATCCCATCGCAAGCCCCGAGAGCAGGCTTGATCCCGAACAGGAAGCACTCCTGGCCGACTCAATCGGTCTCGCGCTGCTCGTGGTTCTTGACACCTTACCTCCCGCCGAACGCCTCGCATTCGTGCTGCACGATATATTCGCCGTATCCTTCGACGAGATTGCCCCTATTGTTGAGCGCACTTCAACCGCGGCAAGGCAACTGGCGAGCCGTGCACGCCGTCGAGTGCGAGGAGTGGATATGGTTCCCGACGCCGATCTTACCTATCAACGAGAAGTGGTTGATGCCTTCCTTACCGCCTCGCGCTCCGGCAACTTCGACGCGCTTCTCGCCGTGCTCGACCCGAATATCGTGTTCCGAACCGATCAGGCCGCCGTGCTTACAAGCGCATCAGGGGAGGTCCGTGGTGCGACCGCCGTAGCCAGACAATTCTCTGGGCGTGCTCAGGGAGCGCGACCGGCACTTGTGAACGGCTCGGCAGGAATTGTAGTAGCTCCATATGGACGGCTGATTCTCGTCCTGGACCTCACAATCACACACGGCAAGATCGCCGAAATCAATGTGATTTCTGACCCCGCACACCTTCGTCAACTACACCTGTCGGTTCTGGGCTCCTGACGAGCAAGCGTAGCTTCATAATATGAGTCATCCCGGATTTTTGGATAACCCGTAAAAACCTTCAAACGATAAAATGAAGCAAAGCCAGGAATTGCAGGGACTAGGCAAAAATGGCCTCCTGGTCTAAACTGTTGATGAACAA
>NZ_BIXY01000189.1 GCF_008326305.1 Dictyobacter arantiisoli
TACGGGGATTGAACCCTATTTCCGATTGATACGTTTCTCTCAGAAAGATAAAGACCATCTTTATGAGAGTGTATTATCGGAGCTTGCTTTGAATCCTTTTGAAGTGGCGATAGTAGATGATAGGGTCATTAGAGGAATAAGATGGGGGAATAAGCGAGGAGCAACCACCGTATGGTTGAAAAAAGGGAAATTTTCACACGAGGAGCCGAGCGAAGATACAGGCATACCTACATATACCATACAGAATATAGAAGAACTTTGCACAATATCCTTTTCAAAGCAGTTGTTGAAAGAAGTGGAGGAACCTATGAGTGACAGACCGCTGATTTCTATACAGCCACGAACCAGTATGGGTGCCAAACATGAAGCGATTTTCTTTAACAACCATCATCATTCATTTCAGAGCATACAAGGTTTGGATATTGAAAAAGCCGCCGAAGGTATTACTTCGCCAATATCCGTTATTCTACAGATCACTCGAAAATGCAATTTTGATTGTTCCTTTTGCAGCGAAATTTTTCAAATGCCTGATCCGAGCCTTGATGAACTCGCTTTGATGAAGAAGAATCTCCAAGGGGTTCAACGTGTCTTCTTGTCTGGTGGTGAGCCGTTGTTGCGTAAAGATCTCATAGAGATTGCAGAAATGTATTCAAGCGATTTTATTGTAGGACTGCCCACGAATGCAACAGCCGGAAAAGCTTTAGCGCAAAAGTTAGTTGGTAAGATTGCCTTTGTCAATATTGGGCTTGAAGGTCCCAGAGCAATTACCAACAAAGAACGTGGCGACTATAATATGATTATAAAAGGTGTCAGAGCATTTTATGAGGCTGGATTGCCTTTATCATTCTCTGGGGTAATGTACCGCTCAACTCTAGACGGGTTGCCATTCCTCTATCAAATTGCTGATATATATGAGGCTGGCAAGATTAAGCTCATCATGCCCATCAAAAAGGGTAATGGACTCTTTTTGAAAGAACAGGAATTCCTTGAGCAAGAGGAATATGAAAACCTTTTTCATAGCCTTACCGATATGCGTCAACAGTTTGGATGGACACCTTCTGTCAGAATGACCACCTGGACACCACAGAACGAAGGTTATTCGATCTTGACCTATCCCAACGGAGAAACATACGCATGGCCCGTTTATGATGCTGAGGATAAAGTAATGTTTCTTGGAAATCTCAAAGAAGAAACCATTCAAGAGATTTGGAAGAAATACCCATTCAAGAAAAACCACCTGACTAAATATCTTGGGAAAAGCATTATGGTCGCTGAATAAAACAAACCGTACAATGAACGCGATCAATAAACCGACATTGGGACATAAAACATGTCCCAATGTCGGTTTACCATTGGAGCGATGCTCCTAAAAAGGTAGAGAGAGAATGAGATATTTTGCAAAGGAACTAAGTAATCATGTTCCTTCCATTATTGGATTTGATGTAGAGTGGACGAAAAATTTCAAAATCAAAAACGCGAATAAGGCTTTTTGTTATTCGGTAGTTTGGATTTCTGATCTAGAAACGTGTGATGTTAACAATCTAGAAGAAACACTGCAATTAGGCTTCATGATGAATTATGTTGAATCTGACGCAAAAGATGAATGTCAACAAATGTGTGATGAAGCCAATAAACATGTTGGCTCATTCCTCCATCCACGTAATACAATAGTGGGTCATCAGTTTACCAGTGATATAAGTGTCTTGCTTGCCTGTAGTGAGCACAAGCTTGGCTCCATTGAAACGCTGAAAACAGCATGGAGAACTAGGAATCAAGAGGATTTAAAGATGGTCAATGTTTTTGATACACGTTACGATCTCCCTGATTCCAAAGAAGTAGAGAGTAACAAAGTAGTTAATGTGTGTCCGGTGTGGCAACTGAATGTTATGCAACCTGAGATTTCTGGATCAATGACCAAAATGTAAAGAGATTTCTATATGCGAAGAAAACAGCATCAGCTTATCATGGAAAAAATTGCGGTTCTCAATATCCGACACAGTTTATCCTCAGTCTTGCTCTATCTTTTTAGTGTGCATGGCAAGCCAAATGATTCAGTAAATATTAATACCATTTTATATCGTAACCTCAGAGATACCTTTGACTATGTCAGTTCACCAGCGTTCGCTACGCTACTCACTCCCTCACCTGTATCTTGAGGCTCACGAAAGAAAGTTTATAGAACATCAAAAGCCGAAGAAACCAGATGCCTTGTGCTCTGACAGATGTTTCTTCGGCGTTTTTGCTGTTCACTAATCGTCGAGGAAAAATGGCGTAATTTCCCAGCATACCACAACTGCGATCAGCAAGGTTGCGTAAGAATCAAAATATGTGTCAAACCACGAGATTCAATCAACCCCCTATGTGTAAATTCGGCCTCAGTAAAGGAGTTTTGCCATCATATACTCATCGATATAGTCACCATCGATCAACATGGTGCGTCTCATCGTGCCCTCGATTTCAAAACCACGCTTCTGATAGAGAGTGACTGCGGCTTGATTGTGTGTCATGACAGTCAACTCTAAGCGAAGAATGCCTTGCTGGCGGGCCCAGTCTTCCATTGTCATGAAGAGCTGGGTTCCGATACCTTGTCCTGTAAAGGCTTGCAAAATGCCAATTACGAGACCAAGGCGATGGCTATTGCGCTGGCGTACCCCTCGCTCTCCTATCAGAAACCCGACCAGTTGCTCATCGTGTTCGGCCACGAGAATAAGAAGATGGTCTTGTGGGGAATGGCGAAGAAACTGTTCTAGTTGTTGCTTTGCAAGCATCGCGTTTTCATCAGGCTCACGCAGCATGAAGGATGTTTCTTCATTGACCTGTTTCCTTAGGTGAAGAAACGCCTCGGTATCACGTTCACAGAGCATACGGATTTTCATAGAAATTCTCCTTTATTCATGTTTTTCTTTGCAACATCTGTGCAACATCTTTTTCTGGACGAGTACTCACAGTCTCCTGTTCCCTTCAGCGTGTGACGTTACCCACTGTACATGACTTTCGAGAGAAACGCGGAGAAATTATCATAGAGTGTCCTCTCATCTTGGCTTTACTCACTGCGTCGCACAGGGGGCATTACACCTCTTGAATCGCTGATTGCAGCCAGCCTACCCATTCAATGAATATAGTGCCCCGCTTTGTCAAGACAATAAAATCGAGGTCTGTAAGAGAAACTCACTTTCTTTCTGAACACGAATTGGAATGACGATAAAATGCAGTAAGAACACGGTAATAAATCTGTTCTAC
>NZ_BIXY01000190.1 GCF_008326305.1 Dictyobacter arantiisoli
GTAGAACAGATTTATTACCGTGTTCTTACTGCATTTTATCGTCATTCCAATTCGTGTTCAGAAAGAAAGTGAGTTTCTCTTACAGACCTCGATTTTATTGTCTTGACAAAGCGGGGCACTATAATAGTTGTATCGGAAGAGATGAAGCAGTTACAATTTCATGGGATTGTTTCCTATCCTCCTCATGTTGAGGCGTTGCGTTCTGCTTTAGAAGCGGTTGTGGGAGTGCGACCAGATATTCTTTGCGAGCGCATTGAAGTTCCTGAGGTACGTTGGCAAATGGCAGTAGAATCCATGCTTGGTAATAGACGTTTTAGTATTCTTGTGCCTCCGGATACCTATGATGACGTTCTGCAATTTATCGAACAATCTAAGGCAGATTCTCGCTTTCACTATGCACGCGTGCTTGATCTTGAACGTGTCTGGCAACAACAACGCCCTGCCATCTCTCAAAGCCTCGCCTTACAAGTGTCTACTGAAGATCCTTATGTGCAGGCGTATGTCAACTCAGTTTTGGGATCTATTATTACCTGTACATCAGCCAGAGAGGTGCGCAAGTATGATCGTGCGATTACGACCGAACTTGTGTACTATAGCGAATGGGCAGTGCAAAAGCTTTCTGAGAAGGACTATGTTCGATGGTTTGTGGGAAGACGTGCCCTCGACTCACAGATTGAAGCATGTGAGCGTGAACTGAACCAGATTCGAAATGATCTTTTACTTCAAGCTACTCTCCATTCACATGTTAAGGAGCAGAAAGCGAGGCTTGATTACAAAGACTCACTTTCGATTCTGCGACCGAATCTAGAAAATCCACCAGAAGATGGTTATCTCAGGCTTGAAATTACTGATCTGATTGAGAAAGTACAAGCGCTTGATTTGAGTACCGTGCAAAGGCTTGAGCAGGAAATTCAGAACCTGATTGATCTTATTCGGCACTATGAGCAAGAGAAAGCGCATGGAGTTGAAGAACAAGGGCGACGTAGCGCTACATTAGATGCGCTTGATAGACAATGGGCATTGGCTGATACAGAAGAGAAAGAATGCGAAAAAGAGGTCTCTGCTATACGAGAAAGACTCCCTGAGGCTGAAGAACTCGCTCAGGCGCTCTTTATTGAACAGAGAAAAGAACGGGATCTTTCTCAAGTGATCGCTAATGCCTCGAAAGCAGCCAAAAGTTATACGACACAGGCCAATGACACCGCCCAAGAAATGCAAAATCTACGACTGGAATATAACATTAAATATCACTTTTCAGGCATTCCAGAGGCCATTCATGATAGACGGTATAACCAGGAACATGAGCGCCTTTCAGCTACTGAGTTGCCTCGTTATAAGGCCCAAATTCAACAGGCGCTTCAAGAGGCTGATGAGGAATTACGAGAGCATATTCTTCATAATCTTCGAGAGCGTATTCAGTATGCTAAGGATGAGTTGCGACGTATGAATGATGCCTTAAGGGCATCCGTGTTTCGTGGCGACCGCTACCAATTTTGTTGGGACGTAGCTAGTGAGATGAAGGAATATTATCGTCTGATTGATGATTCTCAGTTGCTAGGGACTAATCCTTTGTTTGAGAGTACATTTTATGAGCAGAATCATGAAACTTTTGATCGATTCTATGCAGAACTTATGCGGGAGAGTCAAGGCGATCGTGAGAAACAATCAAAAGCAATTCTTACCGATTATAGAACCTATCTCACTTATGATCTCGATGTGACTCATAGTGACGGACGAGTGTCTCGCCTAAGCAAAATTGTGGGTGAAACATCAGGGGGAGAAACACAAACTCCTTTCTATTTGGCGATTGCTGCGTCATTTGTGCAGTTATATCGAATGTTGGATCTCAAGTCATCGCGTCGTCTTCCCCCCACAATACGCTTAGCTGTCTTCGATGAGGCTTTTAATAGGATGGATGAAGAGCGCATTGGGGTGACTCTAGATCTATTTCGGCAGTTTCATCTTCAAGTAATTACCGCAACGCCGCTTGAGCGTTGTGAATATCTAGTTCCTAAAATGTGTACTAGTATCGTAGTTGCACGTGTTGGTGAGAATATTGTGCTTGACGACTACCACAATTATAAAGCAAAGCTAGAGGAGACATATGGAGAGAACGATGCATAAAGGAGAGATTCGTCATGAAGTTCGTTTACTCCTTGAAGCTTTATTGATACAAGCAGAGCAACCCGCACGCAAGCAGGTTGCGCGTGTGCACCTAACAAAACGTGGCTTTGCTTGGTACTTTTCTGGGGATGAGCTAGGATTACGTGGGCAGGTCCATGAACAACTACAACATCTCGCTCTTCAGGGATTTCTCAAACTCAACTGGCAAAAATATGAACAAGGTAATTTACTTGCGTCGATTGATCTTGCCAATCGAGAGATCGAAACGATTGAAGCGCTATGTGCTTGGCTTGGAAGAACTCCGTTGCGTAGTCAAAGAGAAGCATTAAGATTAGTTTTACTCGAACAGGAGCTTATAGGGGGATGGTTTGATCGTTTTCTTGAGTGGGCTATGATGCAGTTAGAGGAGTATCGATCTCCTTTGCCACTTAGTATCGTCGATGTACAAGGGAGTCGAGACCTACTTCGTGTGTTATCCGCCGTTGCGCAATTGCAGACTCCCATGTTAGCACGGGTATTAAGTATAGAACTTTTTGGAAAGAGTAAACGAGTGGATGAATTATTGGGGAAGGTAATCACCGTTCTTCGACAATTTACTACAGATGCTCCTTTGTATGAAGGAGATGACTGGGCTTTACTCCAAGCGTACAATGTTTATCGTCCATCCGAATATATTCCTGTGGTTGGTTCTCTCTCCCTGGTTGTGCCAAGCACGTCTGAGAATAGTCCTTTATCTCCAATGCCAATTCCTCTTCATATGGATGCTGCGTTACCAAGTATTGGCCTCTCTGAAGAGATTCTTCGTTCTGCTCAGATTACTTCCTGTTCCGCGATGGCACTTGTTACAGTAGAGAATCAGACGAGTTTTTGTGAATTATTACAAGTGCGTTCATCATCTGTCTGTGTCGTCTATATTGGTGGATTTGCTAGCCCTGCGTTAATTATATTTCTCCGCACTCTTCGACGCTTTCGGCCCGACCAGCAACGCTGTCCACAGTGTGGAAACCGATTGCAGGCTCGGGGAAACCATGCTCGGACCTTGCAAACCACTGGAGGAGAAGCAATCACCTTGCACCGCCGGTATCTCAAATGTCCCCG
>NZ_BIXY01000191.1 GCF_008326305.1 Dictyobacter arantiisoli
TTCCCGTCGGGCCAGGAAAACCAGATATCGACAACCCCGCTGGAGCAATCGGAAAAACAAGAAGAAGGGATGGTTGCCACCCTCCCTTGAGAGTCGCATCGCGAATGTGCTGACCTGGGTGCACCGCTTCTCACGATACTGCCCAATCACCGCAATCAGTATGGAACTGGTGCGCTTTGACATGTAGCTCATGGAGAATGCTGAAATATCTGGCGTGGGCTACCAGCAGGGGACAGTGGCAGGATACGAGATCAGGGAGTACCTCTTGGAGGTGCGCCAAGAAGCGCGATGATTGAAAGGCGAAAGCTAGAAGGGAGTGCAGTACCTTCTTCCCTAAGCGGCACGCGGCAGATGACTACCACATCTACGGTGTGAAGCCCGCTGACAAAGGCGTGAAAAGGTGTAGTCCGAAACACCCCGCTAGCGTCGAGGGAGAGAGTCTCTATGATGAGTGTAAACGAACCGCTGACGAGGCACCTAGAAGGTATAACCTGAGCGAAACGGGATGACACGACAGGGACAGAGAGAGGTAACACCTGCCTCTAGAAGGTGTGAACGGGTTCTTCCAAACCCTATCTGACCGAAGGCTGCATACCAACGGTCACTCTCTCTAGCGCCATCGGGGAGATGGCGTCAAGGTGTATAGGCGGCATCTACGGGGAACTTGTTTTGAAACAATCATCGTGAACTTGGGAACTGTCTCTCTCGGCCCGGCAACGGGATGGGCAGGTAGGCTGAAGTGAGAGAGACAGGGCGGAATGCTCGTAGTAGTCGGAGGAAGTCACGATCCTCTCACGGAGCGTGGAACAAACCGCGTACAGGGCGAAGGAGCATAGTCATATCGTTTGTGAGACCAGGCAACGCTGGCCTCGTCCAGGGATTTGTAATGGAAATAGCCAGAGTTCAGAAAAGTCTTGCAACAAAAGCATTGTCCCAACCGACGCATCGGTTTGATGACTTGTATCGATATGTACGAGATGTCAACTGGCTAGAGAGCGCACGCAGCGCCATCATGTCCAACAATGGAGCCAAAACTCCAGGGGTAGATGGCATTAATGGGCAGGAACTTCCTGTCACGGAGTGGCTTGCACTGCTCAACCAAACGATTGAAGAGTTACGAGAAGGAACGTATTGTCCCATGCCAGCAAGGAGAATCTATATACCAAAAGCCAACGGAAAACTGAGGCCGCTTGGTATTCCTACCATTCGAGACAGGATGGTGCAAGAAGCTCTGAGAATGGTCATGGAGCCAATTTACGAGAGTCATTTTCTGCCGTGCTCCAACGGTTTCCGACCCGGACGCTCAACAATGACAGCCATCAATCACCTACAACGGCTCTGCAACGAAAAGGGAAAATACTTCTGGATCGTTGAAGGAGACATAAAAGGATGTTTTGATAACATTTCACACCAAAAGTTGATACATGTCCTCAGAAAACGAATTGCAGATGAACGACTGTTATCCTTGATTTGGGCCTTTCTCAAAGCGGGATACATGGAAGATAGATGTCTTCACACTCCCAATGTCGGAACACCGCAAGGGGGCATAGCGTCGCCCCTGCTGGCAAATATCTATCTTCACGAGATGGATCTTCACTGGCAGGAACGATACAACTCGATGTCAACTCGACAAAGAGACCGCCGGAGGAAAGAAGGCAAAGGAAATGTCCAACTGGTGAGATACGCCGATGATTTTCTCGTGCTCACGAATGGTGCAAAGGCCGAAGCGGAAGCGCTGAAAGAGGAATTTGGAGAGTTTCTCCAACACCTTGAATTAACGCTTTCGACTTTCTCGGATTTCACATCCAACGACGCCCAAAGCTCTCTGAACCGGAGCGAAAAGTGCTGTATGTGACGCCAACCGAAAAGAGTGTCGAGCGATACAAGGAGAAAATCCACGATCTGCTCGCAGAACCAAATATTAACGTGGTGAATAAACTGCAAGCGGTCAACCGGGTCATACGGGGATGGGCACGCTACTACCAGTATGTGCAATCATCTTGGGTCAGGCAAAAGCTTGACCACTGGACGTACGAAGCATTCTGGAAATGGCTGCATCGGAAGAAGCACGGGGGATATGTGGGAAAGAAGGAATTATACGATAAATATCTCACGCAGAGAAATCATAGAGGAATGAAAACGTTGGGATATGGACAGGTCTTCCTAGCCCGAATGAATGATATTGCGCATAAGCAATATTACTCACCAAAAGGTGGAATACCCAACCCATACTTGACGGACGATGTTGATCTGGCAATGACAGAAGAAAATCCGATTGCGCCGGAAACATGGAATGGCACCTCGGCACAAAACAAGTATGCCATTGCAAGACAAGACTTGCTGGTTTCTCTTGGGCCGATTTGTCAGATGTGCAAGCAAACGTTCCTACCGGAACAGTTACAGGCACATCATATCCAATCTCAGAAGGAAGGAGGCAAACATGGAACGAGTAATCTACAACTGCTCTGCCACGCCTGTCACACCACAACAGAGAACTATGGGACAAGCCAGAAGATATGAGGGAGAGCTGGATGCCAGGAAACCGGCACGTCCAGTTCGGTGGAGGGGGAAAGCCCTATCATCCCTTGATGATATGCTAATTCCCCTATCCTTCAAGTGGAACCGACAATGTGCGTATTGTAGGAAGAAGGATGTTCCATTGCAGATCGAGCATATTCACCCTCGCGCGAAAGGTGGCAGTAATCGGATCAGTAATTTGTGTTTGGCTTGCGAGAAGTGCAATCGTGCGAAGGGAACGCAAGATGTTGCAGTGTTTCTCAAGAAGGAGCCCGATGTACTCAAGCGTATTCAGGCTCAGGTCAAGCACCCATTGAAGGATGCAGCCACCGTCAACACGACGCGCTGGCTGCGATTCGTTTGATCCAAAACCGTGAAAACGGGGGAGGAACAGCAGCAGGATATATACCCTGCTGACAACTGATAGTTCGATGATGGGCGAAATTCCCATCCCTCTAGGTGAAAAGAG
>NZ_BIXY01000192.1 GCF_008326305.1 Dictyobacter arantiisoli
AAGCAAATATCCAATCAGAGACATGATGTAGAGAGAAATGAGAACAAGCTACACAGAGTACGAGGTGGATGCCTTGGCGCTAAAGACCGAAGAAGGACGCGGAGACCGGCGAAACGTTCGGGGGGAGCTGCATACAAGCGTTGAACCCCGAGATTCCGAATGAGGCAACTCTTCCAGAGTGATGTCTGGAAACCGCCCGCTGAACACATAGGCGGTGACGGGGGGCAGTGGGTGAACTGAAACATCTCAGTAACCCGACGAAAAGAAATCAACCGAGATTCCCGTAGTAGTGGCGAGCGAACCGGGAGCAGCCCAAACCAGGGATCCTTCGGGATGTCTGGGGTTGTAGGACTAGCAACACAGGAGAGTTTTCTACTCGAACACGTTGGAAAGCGTGACCAGAGCGAGTGAGAGTCTCGTAGAGGACGGAGAACTCAAATTGGCTAGGATCCTGAGTACCACGAGGCACGTGAAACCTTGTGGGAAGCTGGGGGGACCACCCTCCAAGGCTACACATCTTTAGCGACCGATAGCGAACAAGTACCGTGAGGGAAAGGTGAAAAGCACCCCGAGAGGGGGATGAAAGAGACCCTGAAACCACGTACTCACCAGCAGTCAGAGGCCACTGTGGCACGAGCCACCAAGGGCTAATGGCGTGCCTTTTGTAGAATGATCCGGCGAGTGCATCGTCGTAGCCTGGTTAACCAACCACAATGTTGGGGAGCCCCAGGGCAACCGAGTCTGAAGAGGGCGAAGCGTTGCGGCGATGCGACCCGAAACCGTGTGAGCTATCCATGAGCAGAGTGAAGCGGATGTAACAGTCCGTCGAGGCTCGAACCCACTTGTGTTGCAAAACAAGGGGATGACTGGTGGATAGGGGAGAAATTCCAATCGAACACGGAGATAGCTGGTTCTCCCCGAAATGTATTGAGGTACAGCTGTAGGACACACACTATCCTGGAGGTAGAGCACTGAATGGGCTAGGGGCCTCGTGCAGGTTACCAAACCCAACCAAACTCCGAATGCCAGGACAGCATGCCTACAAGTGAGACAGTGGGGGCTAAGCTTCATTGTCGAAAGGGAAACAGCCCAGACCATCGGCTAAGGTCTCCAAGTATGAACTCAGTGTCAAAGGGAGTCAGTACGCCCAAACAGCCAGGATGTTGGCTTAGAAGCAGCCATCATTTAAAGAGTGCGTAATAGCTCACTGGTCGAGTGTAGTGGCACCGACAACGTAGCGAGGCTCAAGTTCATCACCGAAGCCATGGAATTCATCTTGATGAAAGATGGGTTGGTAGGGGAGCGTTCTGCCGGCTGAGAAGCCAGACCGTAAGGACTGGTGGAGCAAGCAGAAGTGAGAATGCCGGAATGAGTAGCGTCATGTCTGTGAAAACCAGACACACCGAAAGCCTGAGGGTTCCTGGGCACCGTCAATCGTCCCAGGGTGAGTCGGGTCCTAAGCCGAGGACGTCATAGTCGTAGGCGATGGAAAGCAGGTTGGACATTCCTGCACCGGAGATGCTCGTTACGAGCAATGGGGGGACGCGGTAAGGAAGGTGAGCCCATCAATTGGACAGGATGGGTTGGTTTGTGGAAGCGCGAAGCCGAGGAAAATCCCGGTTTCCTGTGCGTGACCCTGGCCACGAGCGGACGCACGTCTGCGGAAGTCATCGGCCCCTACGCCGCCAAGAAAAGCCTCTCGCCAGAGTTTATCTCCGCCCGTACCGCAAACCGACACTGGTAGGCAGGGGGAAATCTCCCCAGGTGATCGAGCGACCCTCTGTTAAGGAACTCGGCAAATTGACCCCGTACCTTCGGAAGAAGGGGTGCCTGAGTAGCGAGGCTCTCGTAAGAGAGTGGCGTGAGCAGGCTGCAAGAAATTGGCTCAACCGACTGTTTACCAAAAACACAGGTCTCTGCGAACGCGAAAGCGGAAGTATAGGGGCTGACTCCTGCCCAGTGCCGGAAGGTTAAGAGGAGCGGTGTACGTAGCTGCGAATCGAAGCCCCGGTGAACGGCGGCCGTAACTATAACGGTCCTAAGGTAGCGAAATTCCTTGTCGGGTAAGTTCCGACCCGCACGAAAGGAGTAACGAGTTGAGCGCTGTCTCGACAGAGGACTCGGCGAAATTGAAGTACCCGTGAAGATACGGGTTACCCACGACAGGACAAAAAGACCCCGTGGAGCTTTACTACAACTTGACCTCGAAATGAGGTAGGACGTGCGTAGCATAGGTGGGAGCCGGAGAACCTATCCTTGTGGGGATAGGGGAGGCAACAGTGAAATACCACTCTCGTTGTATGTTGTTTCTCATGCGTCACCGTGAGCCGGGACGCAGACAAGATCAGGCGGGTAGTTTGACTGGGGCGGTCGCCTCCCAAAGCGTAACGGAGGCGCCCAAAGGTTCCCTCAGGGTGGATGGACATCACCCAGAAGAGTGCAAAGGCAGAAGGGAGCTTGACTGCAAGACGGACAGGTCGAGCAGGGACGAAAGTCGGGCTTAGTGATCCCACATTCCCGAGTGGAAGGAGTGTGGCTCAACGGATAAAAGCTACCCCGGGGATAACAGGCTTATCTTGCCCAAGAGTTCATATCGACGGCAAGGTTTGGCACCTCGATGTCGGCTCGTCGCATCCTGGGGCTGGAGTAGGTCCCAAGGGTTGGGCTGTTCGCCCATGAAAGCGGCACGCGAGCTGGGTTCAGAACGTCGCGAGACAGTTCGGTCTCTATCCGTCGTGGGCGCAGGAAAATTGAGGGGCGTCATCTCCAGTACGAGAGGACCGAGATGGCTCGACCGCTGGTGTGCCAGTTGGCCCGCCCGGGCCAGAGCTGGATAGCTATGTCGAGAAGGGATAAGCGCTGAAGGCATCTAAGCGCGAAGCCGCACCCAAGATAAGTTTTCCCATCTCTTCGTGAGATCAAGATCCCAG
>NZ_BIXY01000193.1 GCF_008326305.1 Dictyobacter arantiisoli
GTGCAGAAAAGGTGCTATGCACCTTTTCTGCACCACACACTAAAAACAGTTTTGAGCACCGCAGGTGCGAAAACTCATGCACAGAGATTATGGAGAGCATGAAAAAATGTGAATGCAAGGCCGGAGGCAGGTTTGTAGCAGATTAGGATGGATTGTACTGCCTTTCGGTTAACCATGGAACAGAAAAAAATACCAGAGTGGGGTCAGTAGTAGACAGATACAGCCGATGACAAGCTGCGGTGCTCTTTTATGGAGAAAGGTACGCTCAAGTAGCATTACGAGGGTCATGAGAGCCATGAATAAAAAGCTCTTCATACCCACAGCAAACATTACCAACATTAAGGCCCAGTTACTTCCCAGACACCAGACACCATACAGTATCCCCTGTCGCCAACCAGAAAGATTGTCAGCGGTCAACGGGAAGCATGCGTGTCGATCAACCAGTTCGCTACAATTACGCTGGCAGATCGACTTCCAGGAGCTCCATTGCCAGATACCGGCCAACCCAAAAAGGAGTGTGCCAATCACCTGGGCATGCAGATACAACCACCACCACTGACGTACTAACTGATGCACAAAAGTATCACCGAGGAAGGCCAACAATGCAAAGCCAGTCCAGATGGCGGCATAACCTCCAATAAATAGTATCTGGCGATACCAGGGAAACTTATAAGGGGCATAGAAAATAAAAAGATGAGAAAGAGAAGCAGGTAACATCATCGCAATGAACATAATTTGCCAGGCCAATAAGAAAATCAAGCATGCACTTAGCCAGGGGAAATGGCTGATCTGCAACAAATAGTCGTGATCAATAAACACATTCTGGCCTGTAGCAAATGCCAGGCCCAACACGAGCCAGCCAACACAAATCAACCCCCAGGGTAATACCAGAGCACGAGCAGAATCTAATACAGAGGGACGCGAGTAGAATGCTGGAGGAGCATCATTGTGCATAGTTCTGATCCCTTTGGTAGTTGACAAACACAAGAAATCTACGCACGAGCAGAATCTAATAAAAAGAACAAAGTACAACAACAACATGAAATATAAGCCTGTTGATAGTATAGCTGAGGCAAGGGTGCTTTGTCCAGGGAAGAATAAGCTGGCAAAAATCGTGATCTCAGGCGTGCTGGATAGCCAACTTGGGTTCGATCATCTATAGACATTGACACCGTGCAACGCTATTCCTATACTAGGGACAGCATACAATCTATAAATACAAGTAGCCGGAAGAAGAAGGGATTGGTACCATCCAATGGCGTTTACGCAAGACGAAATACAGTCGTTACACACGATTATAGAACAGACATTGGCAACTCAGCAGCGCGATTTGGAACGGACCTTTGAACAAAAAAGCCAGAAGTTGCAGCATGATTTTGAACAACGCTTACTGACGATGCAAGGTGAATTTCAACAAACGCTGTCTCGACAACTTGATGACCAGCATACTAAACTTGCAACAATGTTTCAGGAGCAGCTTAATCAGCAACCGGAACAAACAAAGCAGGCCAGCGAGCAGAAACCCGAGATGAAAAATCAGCAACAAAATGAAGATTTACTTGAACGTTCCCTGGCCGCACAACTGCTTGCATTTGAGCAAATTATTAATCAACATTTCTCTTCCATGGCTTCCACAAATGAATTCCCCCTTACCTACACGGCGGATGGACAACCAGAATTTGACGCGATAGAGGTACAAACAGAAATTCCCTGGGAAGAGATGGCGGAGTTAATAGATCAAACACTGGGAGCACATCTTTCACCATTAAGAGATGCCTTAATTTCATCCATGTATGCAATCCAGGAAGAAATATCTCAACAATTACAGACATTGCGCGATGCACTTCTCCCTTCATCAACTCCATATGGACGAGAAACTAATATTGCGGCTCAAGATAGAAATCAATCAATAAAAAACCAGGAAGTCATACAAAGTATTGACCGCCTGGAGCATCTTGTAGAAGCGCTGCAAGTATCAATGACCTCAAACAACGCGCTACTATCGAACCGCCTCTACCATCATCAACAACTTCCCCTGGAACGTGCACACCCTTCACACCATGTCGCCAGCCAACCTTCATCTTCGCCCACCACAGAGCCAGAACAAACAGAATCACCGGGCATTAGTACACCTTCGCGCTAAAAAGGAAAGAGCGTGATTCTTAAGGGCTGCTAATCCTTTCTTGCCCTCTTGTCAGGGCTTTTTGGTGTACCCGAAAGTCCCGAAAGAGTAAAAAAAGGAGCCATATCTTGCTAAAATAGGAAAATCATTACGCACCTATGAAAGCGAGAAATGGCTTGGATGTACCTTAACATATTCGACGGAACAGGGCAAGAGAACCGGGAATCTCTGGCGAGAGATGCTGCATCACTGTATCAAGCGTTTGAGCAGGTGAAAGACGGACGAAAAGCGAAAGGGAAGCGCTATCCGCTTGCGCTCATTTTAACTGTTCTCATGCTTGGGAAACTGGCTGGAGAAACGACGATACATGGAATTGTGGACTGGGTCGAAGAGAGAAAAGACGAGCTGAAACGGCAACTCAAGTGGCCAAAGGATTTTCCCGTAGACTCAACCTACAGCGAGGCATTATCGTGCTGTGATGGACAAGAAATAGCAAAAGCCCACGGGATGCGCAACGAGATGATAACAGCAAGCGAGTAGCATAAGTACAAACGGATAAAAGAGGGAAAAATCCTTGCCAAACCAGGCAAATATATGTCTCCTTAGAAGAAGAAAATGATCCAATCCTACTTCTAAGGAGAATACAGGTAGTATGACACATCCATCCGTCCATCTCCAGAGCGCATCAGAAGATCGGCCCTCCGTTCCCAACTGGTTTGGCGAGGTCGCCATTGTGGCGCAGGTCTTGACCTCATCAG
>NZ_BIXY01000194.1 GCF_008326305.1 Dictyobacter arantiisoli
TTTGTGGCTGGTCAGCATGCTTAACAAGTGGGTAGCTTGAAACCTTAACAGGTTTTGCAGAGGACCACTCGTGTGGGTAGTTTCAAGTGTAACAAATGGGTAGCTTGCTGACTAGCATAAACAATTATTCTCACACGGATCGTTCCCGCTGCAACATCGCGTCGGCTTCTTTTTCAGCGAGAGCCAGATCATCTTACAGGATCCTCTCACGGATCGACACCTCTGCAACAGAATTAGCACAGATGCAATTTGAAGCCGCAGAGATTGCTTATAGGATCCTCCTACGGATCGATAGCTTTGCAACTGAGGATGAGCAGCCAGGCGTCACAATCCTACACTCTTACAGGATCCTCAAACGGATCGATCGCTCTGCAACCTGGCAACAACAAGGGATTGTTTACCTGGAGACTATCGTCTTACAGGATCCTCAAACGGATCGATCGCTCTGCAACGATAAACCAAAGGGGAAATTGACAACCATCGCTGAACTTACAGGATCCTCTTACGGATCGATCGCTCTGCAACAGCAAAAAGAAATCTTGTTGCATGGAGATACGGGCCGCTTACAGGATCCTCTTACGGATCGATCGCTCTGCAACTTTTGTTTCTAATAGAGAAGTAAGAAGTAAAATTTGGCTTACAGGATCCTCTTACGGATCGATCGCTCTGCAACTCTCCATGTTCAATGATTGGAGTATTGAATTCAATGCTTACAGGATCCTCAAACGGATCGATCGCTCTGCAACTCACCATCTATAGTGGAACGGGTACACGCCGATCCTCGTGCTTACAGGATCCTCTTACGGATCGATCGCTCTGCAACTGAACCGATAATTTGCCCAAACTGTGGCAACTTTTTTGCTTACAGGATCCTCAAACGGATCGATCGCTCTGCAACAGTACGAAACACGCTAACAATTATTGAGTTTGCGTATCCTTACAGGATCCTCAAACGGATCGATCGCTCTGCAACGCACTGATGCCAGTGAGGACGATGGCGAAGTCCAACCACTTACAGGATCCTCTTACGGATCGATCGCTCTGCAACCGCGTGGAGCGGGATTAAACCGGCTTATTTTGACTCTTACAGGATCCTCAAACGGATCGATCGCTCTGCAACTGCGCAACAACTAACTTTCTCAAAACCAGTCCAATGCTTACAGGATCCTCAAACGGATCGATCGCTCTGCAACCGCGGGTGGCGTGCGCGTTTTTTTTGGCACATATGACCTGCGGTTTGAACAAGGCCCTTGTTTTGGCTTCTGAGAGCTACGTGTTCTCTCTTGTTATACGCGATTTTGGGGCTGTGGTCAAGCTTTTTCGAAAATCGATTTTTGTGCACTATCACGGTAGGATTTTCGGATGCACTTTTGCACGTTCAATCTATTCATCATGCCTGATACATGGTGCCAGGCGGCCAATCAGGGCGGATTTCTGTCCTAATTATGAGGGATGCTTTGATGGTGGCTGGCGATTTTCGAAGTGCTGCTCTGTGAAGCCTGTTTTTAGAGGGTTGTCTGTGTTCTTCAAAGTCTTTCAATAGAGTAATACTGATGTATTGATGCTTTTGATACTATCTAGCGTCGCTACAACCAGTATTACTCTCACTTTTGGGTTTCCTTTCTCTTCTGCTTTTATTTGTGGGTGGGCATGGCGAGCAGGTCGCCTGGATGATGGTCATCAGTTCGAGAATACACAACGATGGCCTGGCTCAATGGTGCATAATAGGTGGCCAGCCAGGGGAGCCGTTGATCCCGGAAATGGCGGATGACGGCGGTCAATAACCAGTAAGGAAGCCTGCCATTGATAATCAGTCCTCGCTCGGAGGGCACCGGGGGGAGCGGAAAGGGTTCTGGCTGGAAGTATTCCAGGCGCGTGTTCGGAATCTGGATGCTGAGAATGGTTCCTTCAGGCTCTGTAACGAGCATAGACTGAACATCAGGATGTTGGTCCGGGCTGGTGGCTACGGCGAGAGGTTGTACCCAGCCAAATGGAAGCTTGGGATCAAATTGATAGAGGGGTTGCTGGCCTGTAGAGGCCGCTACAGCAGCGTAGACCCAGTTGGGAGCCACTCCATACAGGGCCAGTGGAGTATGCGTTGGCAGTTGCGTCAGAAAAAAGGACAAGATCTCTGGCTGCCAGCGTGTTCCCGCTGCAAGAAAGGTGCTGAGATTAATGAGATCACCAGGCGCTTTTTCAAAATGGACACGCTCCAGATCCTGAGCGGTGTATGAACCAAATAATGTGGCGACACGCTCGACCAATTGATCAAAGGCCGGTCCATGTGCCCTATCCGTACGCTGCCGTTCTAAGCCGCTGACGGTTCCCTCCAGGACAGGCGATTGCCTGGTTACTTGTGTCTGCCCGGACAGGATCGAGTGAAGTTGGGCCAACGGGATAACGCCATTCTCCTCAATAAAGTGCTGCCACATGAGAGTGTCGTCAGGCTTATCTTCTCTCAAGAGCAAGATAGCGTGTGTGCAACGGCGGAAAAGATCAAGTTGTGTGCCACGCGGTCGCCCACCCATATCTATAAGAAAGGGCAAACAGCGATGTTCGATATCCTGGGAGATACGCTCGATAAAGCTGTCGGGCCAGGCTGTCTCAATTTTCAGCCGAATCTGGCTCACGGTATCAGGATGACTTTCTTGCGACCAGTTCCCTTCTCCATCCAGGCAAGCTCGAATGACGTCAGGGCTTTTTGGTGTACCCGAAAGTCCCGAAAGAGTAAAAAAAGGAGCCATATCTTGCTAAAATAGGAAAATCATTACGCACCTATGAAAGCGAGAAATGGCTTGGATGTACCTTAACATAT
>NZ_BIXY01000195.1 GCF_008326305.1 Dictyobacter arantiisoli
GGTACTCTGATAGTTGCGTTGCACATCCTCCTCCTCCCCAGCAGACCAGTAATGCCCATAGATCGTTGCCATATACGTGATATCGGGGACATGCGATGGAGCAAAATAAAAGACACACAAGCGACCATAAATACAGCGATTCAAATGCGTGGTGACAAATTCTTTCGATGAACGCAGCGGAATCAACCCACGCAACCGTTCGTTGGCCAGCGCACGCACGACCGACCCGTAGCGATTATTCACCTCGTCAAGCTCCAGGGCGGAACAATCAACCAACGTCCGCAGGCGACGCCACGCGGACAGCACCAGATCCGCTGAGACCAGCGTCGGGATTTCATAGGGCTTCATCAGCAGATGGCGCTTTTTGAGTTGCCCCTCGAAGAGAAGGCTGAACGGCGTTTTGGGATAGAATTTCGCCGTCTTCAGAATCTCCGTACTACGCCGGCCCGTCGCAATCGCCAACCCCAGCGCCAACTCATACCACGGTTCACCGTGTAAGAGCGCCTCGGCCTGCTGCACCAACGCATCTGGCTGCTCCAGCAACTGCTGCTCCTCTAAGCGCCGCTGAAAGCGCTCCTGGGTATCTCCCATCACACGGATCCATTCTTCCTCCGTGAAATTCAGATACCGCAGGGCCAGATGTTCATACTGCTGCGTTTGCGGATTGAGCCAGCGATTGGCCGCCGTCACCTCCAAGCGGTCGCGAATGGCATTGCGCGTATCCGTCATGGGATTGCGTAAGGTCGATTCTTTCGTGATCGAGGGCCGCTCTCGCCAGGCCGCAATCTCCTGCGCACAGATCCGCGCCATCTCCTCTTCCTGCCCCTGCCCCAATGGGGCTAACTGTTCCAGCAGCAGATCAATCCGCTCCGCCAGCCAACGCGTCGTCATACGTCCCGTTCCTTTCATCTCAACACCCAATGTTCTCTCTCGTAGTATACTTCATACATGATGTCTATGTCAATCATCTACAACAGAATTATTGTATAGACATAACACGCTCGTATGGTGAGCCATTCCCCTCTATTTCGGTCAGAGGTGGACCCGTTCCTGTGTGATTGTGATAATCCCCACCAACGTAAGGAGAGTTCTACCCATCTCTGCGCAGCGCCTCACAAAATCACTCACTGAGTGTCAGGGAAACAGCGGAAAAGTCGTTCCAGTGTTGTCGTCATACGGACAGATCATGACAGAAGCAGGGAGGAGAAGGAGAGACAGATCATGATCCACGCACTGCCCCTGTGAGGCCATGAGAGCGTTCCTGGCAGGCGTGAGAAGCGACAGGTCATGACAGCAGCGAGACGGCCACATCGCGCCGGTATGGACAAGTCATGGCACTTTTTCCAGACAGAGCCATGAGCAAACGGTCCTGGTTGATACATTCACGGAATTCGAAAAGTCGTTAAGGAGACAACGGTAATGCCACGTCCCCCTCATTCTTCCCATGCTCAGCAGGACGTGTGAGCCTCCATCCCTTCCATTGAGACACAGAACGCTTTGTCCTACCCATCAGAGAAGCCTGCACTTGCCGCAATCCATCATAGGCATTCTGCCAGGAATGAGGCGCAAAGAGATCGGAATGATCACGGCAGAACTTGCGAAGATTGCGGAGAGCATAGCGTTCTTCATGAGGAGAGATCAACCACCAGTACTTAGCCGCCTGGTTGGTTTCAAATGGGCCAGCGATTGGGCTTTGTAAAGCCGCCGCTGTCCCTAACGTGAGGTTGGGCGTTTCCCCCAGCTCAGCCAATCGTTGGCGAGATCCTTGCGACCACTGATTGTGCTTCCCTGTATGCGTCTGCTTCTTGCGTGCTGAGACACAAGCAGTCAATCCACAGGTGACTTTCTTATCAGAGGGGGAAGCTTGATAGTCATTCCCACAGATAACACAACTTTTCTTCACGATCGGTGCGCTTTCCATGCGAGAAACTCTGGGTTTTCTCTCAGCCAGGCATTGACAAAGCGACTGCGGGCACCATCTGGCAAACTATCCATGAACGCTGCTACATCACGATCATAGGTATAGGGACGAGCAACTTTCCCCTGTGATGGTCGTCCTCTCTTTTTCTTCGTCGTTTCCATGAATGAGAAAACCCTCCAACGAGGCATCATAGGAGAGTTCTGCGACAACTTGGACCTGCCTCAAGAGTGGTTCGCCATCGCTTCCATCTCCAACATAGTGACCTGTTACCAGATGCGGCGTGCGGTCACTGCTTACAAACGCCAACGTGCCTGCACCTGAGAGGCGACCATCAAACACAATGGCCCCCGTATTGAGATCATAGGTTGCAGCATACACGGAAACCCCCTGCTCTTTTCGCCCCGTCGCATAGTTGGTAGAGCGACCTCCTTTTGGTACATTGCCATAGCGGATGTAGAACGTTGAATGAAGATCATCGAGACGCTGACCCCACATCTGAGCATAGGTACGGGCAACGGCTTGCCATGCATCCAGTTGTTCGTTCGATGGTTTGCATGACCAGTCAGTCCCAGCCTGTACCAGATCACCAGTGACCGCGTTGAACTCTGCCCAACGGAGACTTTGGGCATCAAACACACGGTCGTCAGCAGGTGCGTTTCCACCGTCAAAACGAAACGTTTGTCGATGGGGTTGATAGGCAACACGCATTGCACTCCTACCCCTTTCTCTTCTTTCCTTTATGAGTCATCCCGGATTTTCGGGAAACATTTCTAGCACCTAAATGATGCTAAAACCTGAATTGTTTCTAAATCCGGCGGGAGAATACTTCCAAGAACGGGATGGGCATCATCCCAAAGGCG
>NZ_BIXY01000196.1 GCF_008326305.1 Dictyobacter arantiisoli
AATTGGTCACTGACTTCCCACGGTTTGGTTCGGGCCATCTTGGTTTCTCCTTTGCTTGGGGGATTCGTGTTCCTTTCCTTGTTCTTGATTCTATCATCTCCTTCCACGTTTTCGGATAAGTTCTAAGGGGTCATGCCTCGTGGCTTGTATATCGCCAGGCCCGTCAGCATGATCAATACCACCAGGGTGGCGCCAGAGGTGACCACCATTTTGAGCTGCATTCCGCTGGGATAGGCACCCAGGACACTCGTCTTTGCCGCGATGCCCGCCAGCAGGTCAATAGCCTGCGTATGGACCAGCAAGAGGAAGGTGGCACCGCTGGTGATCACCAATTTCAGCAGGACCCAATAGTGGCGGAACAGGCCCCACTTCGTGCTCAGTGATGAGACCACCCCGCTCGCGAGCGAAAGAGCAGCGAATGGAACGATGACGAACCACGCGGTCAACCGCATCGCGAGGTAGGTGGCGCGCACCAACTCTTGGTCCTGGCTGAGCATCCCAAAGAGGGCGAGCATCAGGAAGGCAGCGACCGCGCCAAACCAGCCAATCGAGGATGTGACATGCGCGGTGAGCGCGATCTTGCGCAGGCCAGGTGACAGGATCATCGCACGTGCCCTGCCCATGCCATAGTCAGAAGATGGAAGGGAAGAGACATACGCATATCCCCCATTCTCCCGCTGACATTCTCTATAATCACAACTGTCAGAACGAGAAGGATGACAATGACCACAAACACAATGACCCAGCGTGGTATCCCCATGATTGATGCACGATCCGATCTCACGCGAGCGGAAGGAGCAGAGAGCGGGGCATTCTGAGGAATATCCAGACCGCGCCTAGCGATGCGCCATAATCGGAGCGCAAGCATGAGAAGGCACAAGAACCAGACACCGACGATTATCCGCTGGAATAGGCCCAACCAGGGATGGAGCGGGTCTGCTGGCGTCTCGGCAAAAAAGCCGTTGAGCACGACCATCACAACCAGGGCGATTCCTGTGACTCTGGTGTAGATGGCAAGGTTGCGCCAGCGCTCATCGCGCGCAAACTGGAGCGACAACACAAAGAGCACAACCCCGATGCTCAGGAAAAACACCATGCCATTCATCATATGGACCCCAAGCGGATCGTAGATGTGACCTGCGGTATCTTCGCTCCTGGGGAAGAGGCCAGCTATGATCAGCTCTATCCCATTCCAGACGACAAGCGCCGGGCCCACCATCCAGAGTGACGTTTTCCGCACCCCCCGGTACAGTCCCACTCCAAACGCGATCATGAGGAGCCCGAACACTATAAAATTCACCTGCTGCACCCAGCCAAAGGGACCTGCCGTCAGGTCGCTGATCTCCTGCGCAATCGGATTGTATCCCAGGGTAACTATTCAGAAGGCTCATGCAAAAGTGGGAAGAACAGGATGCCCAGCCAAAGTGTTGTTAAGTGCAGAGAAGAGCGCAATACCTTGTTTTCGTAGTGTCGAGAGGTAGCTACGAATGCGACAGAACATGGCGATTCCATGCTCAGTTCGGAAGCAACCAGAGACTTTTTGCTGGACTTTGATCATCCTGAGATCTCGCTCCGCCAGATTGTTGTCAAATGGAACGGTAAAATCGTACAGGAACCGCAGCACCTGCCATTTGCACGTGGAGCATCGGTCCAGCAGGTTACGAGCAGGGTTTTGTTTGGCTCGCCCTGGTTTGCGCTTCGACTGCTCAGTCTTCCTCGGCGGTGGGGGAGGGGGATTGGCTTGGTAGCCCTCTTTGAGGATTTCATCGTAACGGCAGAGCAAACGTGCCAGCACCAACACATCGAGTTCCTGTTGGCCCAAGGCTTTGGCCTGCTCAACTTCGGCTTTCATGTCCAAAAGCAGATCTTTCATCTTGCGTGCCCAGGCTTGTTTGAGTTCTTCTTCGATGAAGGTCAGTTCGCGCAGGTGATGGACGTTGCACAATGCTTGCGTGAAGGAGTATCCCTGATAGCTTTTCAACCCATCGTGGACGCTGGTGCCACGAAAGAGAGGAGCAATGCCAATGGCATCCAAGCCTGCTCGCCCTCGGCAAGGGTGAGCTGCATAGTGGGTGAGTCGGTCGGTCGAGCAGACATGAACCCACCATCCATCAGTTCCGACACGCAGTCCCGTTTCATCCTGATTGACGACAGATGCTTTCACCAGACCCGCTTTGAGCTCTTGTTCCACGTCGGCTAATTGCTGATGGCACGTTTTGACAAAGCTGACGATGCTGCCTGCCGAGAGTTGGACGCCGAGCAGCTCCTGCAGGAGTTGACTGGCGCGAGCGTAAGGAACAGACTGGCCTTCCACCAGATAGGTGGCTATTGTCTGGATGCCCGTCCCATACTGCGCAGGAGCTTTCACGGTTGCGGGGAAGGACGCTCGCGTCAGGTGAAAACAGTGGGGACACTGCTTTTCTTCGACTCGATGTTCGGTGACCCAGAGTCGTTTGACCGGCAAATCCATCACTTGACGCCGCTCTGGGAGGTCTGCGGTTTGAGCTCGCAGATCATACTGACAGCGCTCACAACGTTCAACAGGGTGAATGAGGACGTGATCAGGAGTTTCTACCTGCTGCAAATGGTGCCCGCGATGACCTGGTTGCCCGCCTGCTTTCTTTCCACTTTTTTGTCGCAAGCTCTTTGGAATTGACCCGTTTTTGGAGGGGACTCAAACGGAAAGAATGAGTCAGTGGAAATGCATCAAATAAGAGAAAAGAACGATCATTTCTCTGTATATATACGTATTACGTATACGTATATATTA
>NZ_BIXY01000197.1 GCF_008326305.1 Dictyobacter arantiisoli
GGTAATGGTCAGTAACAGCTTAACACCTTATGCAAACACAGCCTGCTTGAAAATCCATGAGTGGGCAGCATGACTCATTAACTTTTGGAGGTGGGTAGGGTAGGGTGATTCATAGCGTAAACAATAATACCGTTGATCGTATCGCATCTCTCACCCAACGAAGGCCCGATCCTTGCAGTCGGGCTTTGTGACTCGTACGATTAATCTCCCCGAAGTGTATGTAGCTACATACACTTTGAGGAATAGGATCTCGACCTTAAAGGTCAATCCTGCTCTGCTCCAATACGAGGAATGTAGGAGAAAGCCACAAATAATGGCGCGATGTAGGTGCGTGCCGAGATCGCAACCGAGGTGCGCTTTCCTCGTCTCGTACCGATATCTGGTGATTTTCCCCAAATGCTTCATTTTTCCGGTGTGGCGTTGGGGAGAGTATGTCGTACGAGATGAGGAAAGCGGGACTCACGTTCGTTCGTGCCGCATCTACGTTTTCGTCATTACTATCTTTATTTTGGCAATTTTACCTTTTAAAGATGATAACGTCGTTTATTTCCCCTGACCTGAAACGCTGAGGTCTGCACTCGTTGCACTATTGCGCACCTCTACGCTCGTTCCGGTTTCCACACGTGGCACATTGATCATGATCAGGGCCGTTAGCGAGCTTGCCAGGGCCAGTCCAAAGGCGATTAGCATGATGACGCGGAAGCTGGTTACGAAGGATGAGGCGATGATGCCCGAAAGCTCGCTTCGCAATGGACCACTCACTGAGGCCGGGATCTGGATTTCCGCTAGCTTCGTTTGCTGCGCATCGATCTGCTGGCGAATCGCTGGTGGAAGCTTCAGGGTCGCAAGCTGGCTGTCGAGCGTGCTGGTGAAGGTTGCTAGAAAGACGATGTTGAGAACCGCTACCGAAAGCAGCGCGGCAGTACGAGATACGGTGTTACTGATGCCTGCTGCCAGACCAACGTGCTTGCTCTCCACCGCGCTCATCGCGGTCGTCGTCAAAGGGGCGACGGTGATTGCTACGCCAAATCCCTGCACGACAATGGCCGGGAAAAATGTCAGCCAATAGCTGCCACCGATCCCCGGTCGCGTATAGAGCAAGAATGCAGTCGCAACTAACAGCGGCCCAATCACCAGGGGCAGCTTCGCTCCATAGCGATTGATCAGTCCGCCCGACCAGCGCGAGAGCAAGAATGAGATTAGGATCATTGGCAAGAGGGCCGCTCCGGCGGCGACGGGCGCGTATCCCTGCACCTGGATTAGATTGAATGGGAAAAAGAAGAGGACTCCGCCGACCGCTGAGTAGAGGAAAAGCGTCAGGATGTTGATGCCACTGAAGGTCCGCGAGCGAAAGAGTGTCAGCGGAACCATCGGCGTTTGACTGCGATCCTCGCGCAAGAGAAATGCGAGTAACGCGGCTACGCCGAGGATCAAAGCCATAATCACCACCGAACTCCCCAGGCCAAAGACATTCGAGGTGATCAGTCCATAGACGATACTGCCCAGCGCGAGCGTAATCAAGGCACCACCCCACCAATCAATCTTGTGGCTGGCCCTTTCGTCCCGACTCTCCGGCACACGCCAGAAGATAATCAGCAGTACCACGATTGCCAGGGGGACATTGAGGAAAAAGATGCCGCGCCAGGAGATATTCTCCACAATCCAACCGCCTAGCACCGGACCAGCGGCTCCAGTGATCATGGTAAAGCCGGACCAGGTTCCCACTGCCCGCCCACGTTGCTCTTTGCTAAACGTACTGCCAATCATCGATAGGCTACCAGGGATCAGCAAGGCCCCGCCGATCCCCTGGATCGCACGTGCAATGATCAACTGGCTCGTCGTCTGTGAAAGACCGCAGCAGATCGATGCCAGCGCGAAGAGCGCGACACCTATCGCGAAGAAACGTTTACGCCCAAAGACATCACCCAGCGAACCACCGACGAGGATCAGCGCCGCCAGAAAGAGTGCATAAATCTCCACGATCCACTGTGTCTCGGCAATCGTTGCATTCAGACTTTTCTCAAGCACAGGCAAAGCAACATTGACGGCGGTACCATCAATCATTGCCATGCTTGATCCAAGAATTGTCGCTACCAGAACCCAGCGTCCAACCGAGGGGGGATGTGGACGTCTATCGGGTGCGGCGTGTATCACAGCCTCATCGCACGGCTGATTGATCATATTCGCCATTCTTTTCTCCTTCGCCAAAAAAGAGCTGCACATGTATTTGCTTACTTTAACATCCTTAGCATCCTTAACCTTCTTAGCGTACCATACAATTGTTTATATCCACTTTATATATTCTCTATCTTTATGGAAGTGTCCGCTATGAGATCACGAAGTGGCTCTTTGCCCACGGGATCATGCCGCTCTATACGCCGATTGGTGGGTCCTGGTTGAACATGGTAGAGTCGGTCCAGCGCATTCTTGTCCGCCGGGCATTTAGTGGACAATATCCTCAGAATGCTCAAGAAGTGATTGACTGGTTGGAACCAAACTCCCACAGAGAGTGTCAGCCCCCCAATACCAGCGGGATCTTGCTGCTCCCTGGCTGGCAGGCGCGTGCGCCTAAGTTTGGTCCAAAATAGAGAGGGCTTGTAACAACAGATGCGCTTGCAAAATGATCGATGCTGCTCCATATTTGAGAGAACAAGATGTTTTCTGATTGGACTCTCGAGGAGGAACAGCA
>NZ_BIXY01000198.1 GCF_008326305.1 Dictyobacter arantiisoli
TCATCATCAGGAAGATACGTTATTCTAAAAGGCATAAGGAATTTTCTTTCTGGATCTATGTAACGTTTTTTTTATTATGCCAGAAAGAAACTTCCTTTTCTCGTTATTTAAGCGGTATTGCCCGTGAAGGGTGGCTGCTACGGATGCATCGCTCCCCCATTCCACCCCCTTTGTTGGAGTAGGTGGCCTCAGTTGCGACCTCGGCACGCTTCTCCATCGTCATTCTCGTTGTTTAAGCGATATTGCCCCTCACGGGTGGAGTCGTCCTCAATCCTCGCCCCGCAGATGCGCAGAGAGCGATAAGGCACACGTCGGTCGCGGGATTGAATCACACACAGTGCATGATTCTTATTCAACTCTTTCTGAATGGAAAAGGAAATATGATACAATTGAAGCAGAGTCTCTACACAATTAAAACTATGCAATCCATTGTCAGCCAAAGTATAAAGTACAGCTATAGCGCGAGAGGATAAAGAAATAGATGGATAGACAGCATATTTCGTCTGGTTCGACCTGGGAACCAATTGTCGGCTACTCACGGGCGTTACGGGCGGGGCATCTTGTTTTTGTCTCCGGCACCACCGCCGCAGGACCAGATGGCACAGCACTCTATCCAGGTGATCCTTACGCGCAGGCCAAAGAGATCTGGCAGCGCATCAAAGTGGCATTAGAGGAGGCAGGTGCTACGCTTAACGATGTCGTTCAGACCCGTCAATATGTTGTCAACATCTCCCAGTGGGAAGCGATTGGTCGCGCGCATGCGGAAGTCTTCGGCAACATTCGGCCAACCACCTCCATGGTCGAGGTTAGCCGCCTGATTGATCCCAGCCTGTTAGTCGAAATCGAAACCATCGCCGTCATTCCTACCCGCGAAGAGAAGTCCACAGACAAAGCCTGACCTCACATCCCATCAACACCATGTTCACATCGATAAGAGGACCACAACCAATGCGGGAGTACAAGGTGGGATGTGATATAGTAGCCTGGTAGGTAACGTGTTGTCGCAACAAGGCGGAGGCTATATGAAGATTATACTCCTGGGAATCTCCACGACCCCTGGAAGGGCGGTGCTCAACGAGGCATTGCGGCGAGAGCATACTGTAACGGCGATTGCACGTGATCCTGCCAACATTCAGCAGTCTGATCCTCGTTTAAGGATCGAACAAGGCGAAATAGCAAATCCCGCTCAGATGGCGAAGCTGGAGCGCGGCCAGGATGTGGTGGTGAACGCACTTGAGCCAGCCCCCGGCACGAACTTCGCGGATCTCACCCGCAAACTGATCGATGGCGTAGAACGTTCAGGGGTACGCCGTCTGATCACCATTGGCGGCACCGGCAGCCTGGAAACATCCCCGGGTAAACTCCTGATGGACACACCAGAATTCCCAACCGCCTGGAAAAGCATCGCGCAGGCGCAATATACCGCCCTGGAAGTCTATCGCGGCGTCGCCACCCTTGAATGGACTATGATCAGTCCACCTATCATCATCGACTCCGGTAAACGAACCGCCCGCTATCGCACCGCAACCGAGCAGCTCATCAAAAACGCCAAAGGAGAGAGCCACATCTCAGCCGCAGACTTCGCCTGCGCCATCCTCGACGAAATCGAACATCCCAACTTCATCCGCCAACGCTTCACCGTCGGCTATTGATCCCAGAGAACTGTTAATTGAGTTTGCATTCTTTGCTCCTATGTTACAATTGAGCATACATACGTCTGGGTTGCGGCATGTCACTCTCTTAGGCCAGATGGACGCCGCAGCCCGGCCTATGCCGCCTTTTCTTCAGTCATCTTTTGTCCAGATGATTAGAACAACGCTACAAACGCGAGGCTATCAGTACGCCGGAGCCAGAATATATGCAGCTAGTGGTAAATCGGTAGAAAGGATGAATTGACATGGATGGACAGGATGTCGAAGTATATCTACAATCATTCGGTGAGGAGCTGAAAGGGCGAGGCTTTCAAGATCCGATCGATATCTTGATTGTGGGCGGTGTGCACATGGTCATGCACGTCGAGAACAGACCATCGACCGAGGATATCGATTTTCGTTTCTTATCAGATGGATTGGATTTAACGAAGCTTCCATTAACGAAGCAGGAAAAAATTTTCCGCGCAGCGATTAACGCTGTTGCGAAAAGTCATGGCCTACCGCGTCATTGGCTAAACGATGACGCAGGACCTTTTGTAGAGGAATATGTCGAAGAACCGGTGCGGACTTTTTGGCGGTCTTTTGGACCGTTACAAGTCTATTTTACCGACAATGCAACCATGCTGGTTTATAAGCTCATGGGCTATAGCCCGAAACAAAAGCCTGATGTCTATGCCCTTGCCGAAGTGCTGGAGATCTCTACATATACACAAGTTAAAGCGCTCGTAGATCAACTGGTGCTCCCGGAGACACAGGCAGAGTATGAGGTGGAGTATACTATCCGTCTGCTCTTTAAATAATCTGAGCAATCGATAAAAGGGTGCTGTATGATGCAGTCGCTCTTTTTTTTATGGGAGCCAAGAGCTAGCTCTTGACAAAGTGCGCAAAGGTGTGTAAAATAGGTTTATGTATACACCGAGCGAATTTGGGGAAAGAATCCGCGTTTCCGTGAAGACGTTGCAACGATGGGATCGGCAAGGGGTGCTCAAGGCCCACCGAACCGCAACGAATAGGCGATACT
>NZ_BIXY01000199.1 GCF_008326305.1 Dictyobacter arantiisoli
TTGTTCATCAACAGTTTAGACCAGGAGGCCATTTTTGCCTAGTCCCTGCAATTCCTGGCTTTGCTTCATTTTATCGTTTGAAGGTTTTTACGGGTTATCCAAAAATCCGGGATGACTCATATTTTCTTCTCTCCTCGCCGAAGGAGCGCTAAAGAAAACTATTTACTTGCTTCCTTGATGTGATACAGTATGTATAGATATATGTAACTGCCAGACTATGTGTGCTTGTGTTCGTGGAGTGGAAACTGGTAGGCTCTCAATATTTGTCTCGTTGACCCGGGTTGGGGGATGATGGCGGAAGTGGAATATCCTCTTATTTTCTACTCTATTGCCAACAAAAGGGAGTATTGTGCTTTGATACTGTATTTTTAGTCGCAAGATTATTCTTATGTCTGGAGTGGAGCAAAAGTGAAGACGTCGATGGATGCGATTCGATTTGGGAAGTGGATTAGTGAGCAACGACGGAAGCAGGGTTGGTCGAGTCAAAGAACATTGATTGAAGCGGTGCATGAGGACCCTCTTTTGAAAGATACCCATCTCTCGGAAGATTTTCTGGCGCGTTTAGAGGCTGGTCGCCTGACGTATCCATTTCGGGGACATGTGCGTCAGCAAGTATTGGCACTGGCCTGGTTGCTATGCCGCACTTCCCGTGAGGTTCAGGCGTATTTGCAAGCGGCTTCCTTGCGCGAATTGCGTCCCTCAGAGAACGCAATTGTGCAGGCTTTATACGAGCACGTGTCCTCCGAGCCCGTTTCGACCGTGATGATGTTGCCTGCTCGTCCGCCGCGCCTGCTGGGACGTGATGCCCTGGTACAAACCGTTTTGCAACAGATATGCACGACCGAGCGTGGATTGTGCGCGTTGACTGGTATGCCGGGTGTTGGGAAGAGTGCTCTGGCTGCGGAGATAGTCCATCAACTGGCAACCTCGGGTTCGCGCCGTGTTTTTCAGGATGGTATCATCACGCTCTCATGTACAGGCCGCCGTGGCGCGCTGGGACTGATCACCTTATTGAATGAAATTATTGATATATTTTCGCAGTCCTCATCTGATTCTCAATCTGAACCGCATGCGGCGCGCAAGAGAGGCCAATTCAACCATCATGCATCCCACCTCTTTTTGCTTGAACATATGGAGACGGACCTGGCGGCTGCGGTTGATCGGGTGCGTATGCTCTTGTTGGATAAACATGTCCTGTTTGTGCTTGACGATCTTGATCCACAGTTTCCCCTGCATGAGGCGCTGGATGCTTTATCTGGGAGCACACAGTTTATGGCTGCTGGAGCGCAAGGACGCTATCGTTCAAACGCGCAGCGCGTTGTCCTGACCACCAGTCGTCATGTACCTCTTCCTTCTCTGATGAACCATCATCTCTTGATACCATCTTTAAGTCAGGTTGACGCATGTGAATTGTTCGCGAACCTGACCGCATCCCAGTTGAAGTTCCAACCAGAGGATCGAGAGTCATGGCGACTGGTTGAGCAAATCTGTACCCTTGTGGGCGGTTTGCCGTTGGCTGTAGAATTAATCGCGCAGGCCGCAACCGTCAAGGGCATCCCTTTATTGCTGCTGGCCGCGACTGTCGCACACAATCCTTTCCATCCACTACTGGATGAAAATGGGAAATTAACCCGACTCTTTGAAGAGGCCTTTCAACCGATTGAGGCAGCTCAACGCGAGGCATTTAGCCTGTTAGCCCTGCTGGGACCCCAGGAATTTAGCCTTGAAACTGCTACAGTCCTTGCGCTTCAGGACAATATCGACACTCTGTCTCTCAAACGCTCACCCGCGCACGCCCTGTTTGCCTCATCAAATACAACTGACCGATCATTTTTAGCGACGTCGCCGCCATTTCATTTGCCCTTTGAGCAAAACTATGAGGCGGAAACGATCTCTGCTGAAATGCGCCAGACATCCCTGCTACCTGTCTCGATTTTAACCCATACCGCATTGGTATTGGGACAATTTGTCAACTACTCCCTTTTGCAGCTCATCGATAGACAGCAAGCTGGTGGAAGTGGGACAACCAGCCTGAATCACCAATCCTTTTATCGTCTGCATCCCTTACTCTATATGTATGCTCGCAACAGGCTCCAGGATATATCCAGCGCACGTCTCACACAGGTCAGAAACAATCTGCACACCTATGCGCAGACAAAGCGAGGAGAATAAGGCATCCCTCCTCTCCTCCGCCGCAGCGAGTGGCAACAAAGAGCCCTGTTCTCTCATTTTGACACTCCCTGGCATAAATGCACAGGGATTCTTCCTTCATCCATGAGACTTGCCCATCAGTCTCACAACTGAAAGGTAGCGGTCCACATGTCCAGAAGCGTTGCGCAAACCGAGGTTTGCAGGTTTCCGAGTGCCCCTGGGTACCAACCACTTGTTCTTGTGGTGCATGAAGCCCAACCAACCGTGAGGTGGGTATCGTGCCTCATCGTCTTCAGACGAATCTTTTTGCAATGGCTTCATTTCATACAGGAGAGTCTACCAAATGTTTTAATGGTTGTCAATCAGGAAGAGCCATTCGGGTGCGCGTCATTTTTTTGCGGGAGGCTTGGCAGGAGAAAAGAAAGATGATACACTGGAAGCAGTAAAGAGTGGAGGATGAGATGGAAGAAGCAATGGACAAAGAATGGCGCGATTTAAGCG
>NZ_BIXY01000200.1 GCF_008326305.1 Dictyobacter arantiisoli
GTCTGCTGATCCGCTGGGAGAAGCGCCCGCGTTCCTATCAGACCTTGTTGTGCTTGGCTTGTGCGCTCATTTGCTTTCAACAATGTGATCGCGTTTCCTCCTTGTAGGTTTTCGGATAAGTTCATAGGAGCCAGACCCGGCGCGGCTTTCAATATAGCCTTCTGCCAGCAACTGGTCATATGCTTCCAGCACCACATTGCGCGAAATATGCAAGTTCTCTGCCAACTCACGCGTCGATGGGAGTCTCGTCCCTCCTTGCAGTGTGCCGCAGAGGATTTGAGTACTGATGTATTCATATATCTGCCGAATGAGAGATTTGCTTGAAGATCGTTCAATCGGAATCCAGAACATAGCGTCTGCTTACCTTTTCTCCAAAGTGGTACCATCACAAATCAATAGAACTGGCTCTACACCAGACCAGTCCTTGCATGGTATTATACGCCCTGGAAAGATGAAAAGGATTGAAGGACATTTTCCGTGTCATCCTCCAATAACGTGCCAAAAGGAATGTTTCTAAATATACCTTGCGATGGAGCTAAAATGCATATTTTTCAATATCACCCGGACATCCTGACACGATATCCACAGATCGTTGGCGGAACTATCCTGGCTCAAAATGTGACAAATGGTCCAACCCCGGCAGGTTTACAGGCGCTCTACCAGACTGAACAGCAGCGTGTCCTGCAACGCATTGGCGACACCCCCCTGAGTCAGATCGAGTCTTTGGCGGCCTGGCGGCGTGCTTTTCGTGGTTTTGGGGTTGACCCGACCCAATACCGTAGCGCCTCTGAAGCCCTTTTGCGTCGCTTGACCAAAAAAGGCAATATTCCGAGCATCAATCTGCTGGTCGATCTCGGCAATCTCGTGAGCATCCGTTATGGATTGCCTGTAGCGGTATTTGAGAGACATGCATTGCATGGGACAGTAACGGTACATTTTGCCGATGGATTAGAACGCTACAGTGAGTTGGGCACCAGCGATGAGGATCATCCTGAGCCAGGCGAGGTGGTGTTCTCCGACGAAACCGGACTGGTGATCGCACGCCGCTGGTGCTGGCGACAAAGCGAAGCAAGCGCGGCAGTCGAACAAACGCGGGAGTGCCTGATTACAGTTGAAGGACACCATGCTACCAACCGCCATGATGTCGAAGCTGCGTTGGATGACCTGCTTGCTTTGCTGAAAGAATACGCAGGGGGAACCACTACCTCGGCCATCCTGGACGTACACCATCCAGCGTTGATAAGCCCCTTCGGAGATTGAGGAATGGGCAGTTTATGAACTTTTTTGACAGATTCCAATCAGAGCATTCTGTCACAACCAACCAGAGTCATAAATGCGACCATTTTTGGCAGTGATAACTGCTCTTGTATGTAACATATAGCCCTCTCTATCCCAGGGTGCAGGAGTTGCATGCAATATAATCGATACGACGTCATTCTGGTTGAAACCGTGTTTTTGAAGTAACTCTTGGACTGTTATTTTAAGTGATGTGAGAGACAATCGGAGTGGTTGCAACTCTGCAATCTTTGGAGGATAAGGATTCTCGGTAAGCAATTCAATGGCTGTTGTTTCTTCTCCAGCCGCTCGAAGAGCTTGAGCTAAATGTGGCGAAATAAAGCTCAGACCACTTGCGGAATGATGCGTGATATTATGAGCAACCCCTGCAAGATTTGCCAGTTTTGTCATTGCTCTTTTGACCTCTCTTGAAGATACATGATAATGCCATGCCCATAAACTTTCTTCTTATTATGCACCATTGTCTTCAGGCTTAGACGAGTCGTCAGTTGAGTTCTGCCTCTTCCTGGTCTGCCAGTTGACGACGCTCAGGGCCAGGAGCGCCAGGCTTGTGCCTATGCCCAGAGAGAAGATATCGGTCTTACCATTCCAGTTGACAACTGCCGCCAGGAAGGTAACAGCCAGTAAAACAATGATGATCCCAATCAGTTTGCTCTTAAGATCTTCAAACGATCGTAATACTAACCATGAGGGAAGCGCCAGATGCGCATCTATAAAAAGATCATAGAGCCCCAACGCGATAATGTATAGTACCGTACCCAGGAGGAAAATATCTATCAGTTGAATATCCTCAACCGCGAGAAACTTGCTCCCGCTCGCAGTCAAATCAACGTGAGTAAATTCATGCAAGGCGAATACTACTCCTGCCAGGACACCATAGATGAGCGTAATGATTGAGAGAATCAACGAGCCAATAACAGGCAGAAGAATGATATAGCGGGTGCCGAGTACGATACGCGTAAACATACAGCTTCCCTCTCTTTATAAGGATATACTATGCCTACGTTCATCTTAGAGCCTGGATCAAATAGGTATTCGTCTTGAAGGGCAATATCGCCATTAGTTGGGGAGAGCTGGTCGTACGAGGAACGGGAAAGCGCACCTCGGTTGCGACCCTGTCTGTTACCCACATTTTTGGAGTGAAGAAATGATAGAATAGAAGAAAGGAAAAATGAAGAAAAGAGAGAGAGAGAAGAAAAAATGGAGCAAGAGCGCATACAAACCGCTGAACAGTGGGCCGTCCTGAACTATGGGACAGCATTGCTGGCTGATACACGACACACCGCCCG
>NZ_BIXY01000201.1 GCF_008326305.1 Dictyobacter arantiisoli
CACAGCAGTCTGAATGCCCCTGGTCATGTTTCCGCTCATCACTCGCTCTAAAGCGTGATGTGCAGGATCATAATGGTAGAGACCTGGATGAGAAGGGCCGCTTGGCCCACAAACCCAGTAGAGCTCTGTAGGATATAATCCGCCACCAGAAGCTGTCCCTCTTCCACACCTGACATTTGGGGAGGAGAGAAGGTCTCCTTTTTTCTCCCCCCAGATAAGATCCATCCGCATGTTCAAGAGCCCATAGGTAAGAAGAAGCATCGATGTAAACTCATCAAAAGTCATGGCTCTATGCTCACGCTTCAAGGTTGTAAGAGATGTCCAAACGTCGGCCATAGGAACAGCAGGATCAAGAATTTTGCTGGGAAGAGCCAGGCGCGTTGCCTGTGGGTACTGTTTGAAGCGGGGAAGCTGATCCTGCCAGGCAATTCCGGTTGTGCCTGGATCCAAAGGAGTTTGATGTATTGCGAAGATTGCTTCAATGTATTTCTTGCAGATAGTTGCATTTTCATTCATATGAGACTCTTTTCACTTTCTACATGTTTTAAGGAAATGGGTGCGGGTCAGTATTGAAATTGGCCAGATCAAAATCTTTGCTCAGGTAGCCAGCGGCGCGTGGAGCGGTCTTCAAGCGAGGGAGATCATGGACACGTACCCTCTGGCCGCCAAATTCTATTGGCAATAGCCCGGGAACAATCACTTTAAAGGTTTTGAGCCCCATACGCTCCTGTTCCGGGCTGGTCAAGTCTACGGCAATAACATCCATGCCCCTGTCCAGGATCAACTTCACACAATAGAGCAAGTCATCCCGTAGATCAAGGGTCTGTGGCCGATTCGTCAGCCACTCTGCATAACACGTATCAAAGGGACAGAGGGTCGAATTCTGGTAGAGAAAAGCTGCTCTTGACGCAGTTTCTGGTATACTGTAGAGGAGCGCATGATCGGAGACGGCTCGCACTTTCTCATGATCCTGGATCATAGCACGAATTTCATCCATATGATGATCGACACGCGTATTATGAATCCAGAAACCAAGTTCGGCGAGTGCCGAAAGGATCGCTTGTTCGGGGCTGAAGCTTGCTCCCCCTCCCACCCCAAAACGTGGCCTTATGCGTTCTGGATCATCTTCTGGTCGCGTGAGATGCGTATCGCGTAATACAGCGATGGCAGCAACTGATGGAAATTGCATATCAAAACGTGTATCAAGTACATGGACATCATAGCCTATTCTATTGCATCGATCAAGCATATGCAGTATGGAGTGATCATTGCAGTGTGCAAGATCGACCCGGCGCGGTGCTGTTTTTGTATACCAACTTAACAGAAAACCATCTCGCTCGATTAACTCCATTAAACCAAATAAAATGGCTTCTTCAGGTGCGCCCCCAATGGCACATCCACTTGAAGTGTCAGTGGCAATCAGAGGATAATTATTTTTACTCACGTAAACAAGGCTCTTCGGTACAAGAATTGGTCGTGCCTTGCGAAAAGAATATCCCCATACCCACGGTATAATGAGGTCATCTTTAAAAGGAGTGTAAACACTACTATTGTGATATATTTCTGGCCGGTACAAACCCATCTCCGCTGGATGTATGGCCTCGGCCCGTACATGCTGATAGCTATCAAACACGGTCGTTTTTTGACGTGTCGGTCTAACCCACGCAAGGCGTTCAAGGCCTTCTAGCAAGGCAGTATGGAGCTGATAGCTGGTGCCATGACTGGCAAAAGTGACGTGTCGTGCTGTGTCTCCCAAGAGACCGTTGGCAGAGAGACCGTCGGCAGCCGTTCGACCGTAGATGCATGTATCGACGGTATGGGTATAATTGCTATAATATTGAGCGCCGAGCAGCCCGCTGATAGGATTCACCAGAGCTGTTTCAGGTAAAGAGTACTCCGCAACAGTTTTCAGGTGATACTCCGAGGGTGCTTTTTTTGAGCGAGAGCTAATACAAAGCGTTGCCGTTTCCGAAGTGTCCAGTTTGTCCGATTTGAGAACAGAACAGAGATGACAGCCTGCGCCAGGAATAAACGGATATGTTTCCGCAGAAAGCGTCTCTAGATCGAGTTGAGAGACCCGAGGCTGCGCGCGTTCAAGCATGTCGCAAGGGCAAAGAGCCAGTATCATTGCCAGGACCGCATCCAGTGCGAAGGGAGTCAGGGCTGAGGAGCGCCCAAAAACAAGCCGTTGTTGTACATTGTTCCATTCGAGTAACTCGCTTTTACGATTTATGATCCACGCCTGTTCCAGACAAAGAGGACATGGACCTCCAGAAAGCGGGTGATAGAGCGGTCCAAAGATGACCTTTGAACCATCCACTCTCAGAGGATAGATGAAAGTATTCTCCTGGTAATACTTGCGATACCACTGTTCTCGCTCATCAGTGGGTTTCTTTCCATCAAGCACTCCCAGGTCCACTATAAGGGAGATAGAAGGAGGGAGCGCTTCTGCCAGTAGAGAGAGATGTTTCGTCAGGTACTGCTTCAGAAGAGAGACTGTCTCATCCAAGGAAGAAGGATGGAAGGTTTCTATTCTCACTGTGGGCATATTCTT
>NZ_BIXY01000202.1 GCF_008326305.1 Dictyobacter arantiisoli
CACAGCAGTCTGAATGCCCCTGGTCATGTTTCCGCTCATCACTCGCTCTAAAGCGTGATGTGCAGGATCATAATGGTAGAGACCTGGATGAGAAGGGCCGCTTGGCCCACAAACCCAGTAGAGTTCTGCAGGATATAATCCTCCACCAGAAGCTGTTCCTCTTCCAAACCTGACATTGGGAGAGGAAAGAAGGGGGGACCTCCTCTCCTCCCAAATAAGATCCATCCGCAAGTTCAAGAGTCCATAGGTAAGCAGAAGCATCGATGTAAACTCATCAAAAGTCATGGCTCTGTGCTCACGCTTCAAGGTTGTAAGAGACGTCCAAACGTCGGTCATAGGAACAGCAGGATCAAGAATTTTGTCGGGAAGGGCCAGGCGCGTTGCCTGTGGGTACTGTTTGAAGCGAGGAAGCTGATCCTGCCAGACAATCTCTATTGCGTTTGTATCCAAAGGAGTTTGAAATCTTGCGAAGATAGCTTCAATGTATGCCTGGCAGATAGCTGCATTTTTATTCATCTGAGACTCTTTTCACTTTCTACGTGTTTTAAGGAAATGGGTGCGGATCAGTATTGAAATCGGTCAGGTCAAAATCTTTGCTCAGGTAGCCAGCGGTGTGTGGAGCGGTTTTCAAGCGAGGAAGATCATAGACACGTGTCCTCTGGCCGCCAAATTCTATTGGCAATAACCCGGGAACAATCACTTTAAATGTTTTGAGTCCCATACGCTCCTGCTCCGGGCTGGTCAAGTCTACTGCAATAACATCCATGCCCCTGTCCAGGATCAGCTTCACACAATAGAGCAGGTCATCTCGTAGATCAAGGCTCTGTGGCCGATTCGCCAGCCACTCTGCGTAACACGCATCAAAAGGACAGAGCGTCGGATTCTGATAGAGAAAAGCTGCTTTTGACGCAGTTTCTGGCACACTGTAGAGGAGCGCATGATCTGAGACAATTCGCACCTTCCCATAATCCTGGATCATAGTATGAATTTCATCTATATGATGATCGACACGAGTATTATGAACCCAGAAACCAACTTCGGCGAGTGCTGAAAGGATCGCTTGTTCGGGGCTGAAGCTGGCTCCTCCTCCCACCCCAAAACGTGGCCTTATTCGTTCTGGATCATCTTCTGGTCGCGTCAGATGCGTATCGCGTAATACAGCAACAGCTACAACTGACGGAACTGGCATATCGAAACGTGTGTCAAGTATATGGATATCGTAGCCGATTCTATCATATCGATCAAGCATGTGCAGTATGGAGCGATCATTGCAGTGTGCAAGATCAACCCGGCGCGGCGCTGTTTTTGTATGCCAACTTAACAGAATACCGTCTCGTTCGATTAACTCTAGAAGGCCAAATAAAATGGCTTCTTCAGGCGCTCCGCCAATTGCGCATCCACTTGAAGTGTCGCTAGCAATGATAGGGTAATCATCATCATACACACCAACAAGACTTCTAGGTACAAGAATTGGCTTTGATTTGCGAAAGGAATATCCCCATACCCATGGAATAATGAGATCCTCTTTAAATTCCGTGTAATATCTATTATATCTATTGTCGTGATATATTTCTGGCCGGTACAAACCCATCTCTGCTGGATGGACGGCCTCGGCCTGGATATGCTGATAGTTATCAAACACTGTCGTTTTTTGACGCGCTGGCTTAGCCCACGCAAGGCGTTCGAGGCCTTCTAGCAAGGCTGCATGGAACTGATAGCTGGTACCATGACTGGCAAAAGTGATGTGACGCGCCCCTGAGAGGCCGTTTGCAGTTGCTCGACCATAGATGCATGCATCTATGGTATGGGTGTAATTGCTATAATATTGAGCGCCAAGCAGCCCGCTGATGGGATTCACCAGGGCTGTTTCGGGTAAAGAGTACTCTGAAATAGTTTTCAGGTGATATTCTGAAGGTGCTTTTTTTGAGCGAGAACTAATACAAAGCGTTGCAGTTTCCAGGGTGTCCAGTTTGTCCGATTGGAGAACAGAACAGAGAGAACAGCTTACACCAGGAATAAACATATATGTTTCCGCGGAAAGCGTCTCAAGATCGAGTTGAGAGACCCGAGGCTGCGCGCGTTCAATCATGTCGCAAGGGCAAGTAGCCAGCATCATTGCCAGGACAGCCTCCAGAGCGAAGGGAGTCAGGGCTGAGGAGCGCCCAAAAACAAGTCTCTGTTGTGTATGGCTCCACGCAATTGACTCACTTCCGCGATTCATGATCCATACTTGTTCCAGACAAAGAGGACATGGACCTCCCGAAAGCGGATGATAAAGAGGTCCAAAGATGATCTTTGAACGATCCACTCTTAGAGGATAGATGAAAGTATTCTCCTGGTAGTACTTGCGATACCACTGTTCTCTCTCATCAGTGGGTTTCTGTCCATCAAGCACTCCCAGGTCCACTATAAGGGAGACAGAAGGAGGGAGCGCTTCTGCCAGTAGAGAGAGATGTTTCGTCAGGTACTGCTTCAGAAGAGAGACTGTCTCATCCAAGGAAGAAGGATGGAAGGTTTCTATTCTCACTGTGGGCATATTCTT
>NZ_BIXY01000203.1 GCF_008326305.1 Dictyobacter arantiisoli
TGGCTGCGATTCGTTTGATCCAAAACCGTGAAAACGGGGGAGGAACAGCAGCAGGATATATACCCTGCTGACAACTGATAGTTCGATGATGGGCGAAATTCCCATCCCTCTAGGTGAAAAGAGGAACAGCATTTTCCCCTCGGTAGCGACTGGTCATCAATCCGAGAAGCGGGAGGAAATGGGGCAAAGTTGCAAACTCGATGTGACGAACAACCCCTAGCAAGTTGCTATGGCTAGCGTAAGCGAACCTGCACCAGAACCGTCGTTATCGTGAACAAGCCAACGCGAGTTAACGCAAGTATCATTGAGCCAATGCGGGGCTTGGTCCAAAATGGACAAGGATAAGGGCCGACAGATCCATCGCTGATCGGTATTCACCCCAATGAAACCCGGCGGACAGTAGGAGACCTACGGCAACGCAAAACGAACTATCGGAACGAAGTAACCAGCAGATGACTCTCATGCGAGGTCGAAGGCGTGAGCAGGTACCAACCGCAAGTATCTGTCTGGTGGGATGGTCTGAAAAGCAAATGCCTGGGGTAATGCCCAGGATACGCTGACGCAGACCCGATACTGTGGAATGAAGGAGTGCAAGTCGCATGGAACAAACCAAGGCACCAGACGAAAGTTTGAGTGAGGAATGGGCCGGATTGCCCTGGCGCAAGCTAGAGCAACATCAGTACCGCCTGCAAAAGCGCATCTTCAAAGCCTCTGAACATGGAGATCTGAAAACAGTTCACAAGGTACAGAAATTGTTAATGAAGTCCCGGTCCGCCCGACTCTTGGCCGTCCGACGAGTGACCCAGGACAACCAGGGCAAGAAAACCGCTGGCATAGATGGTGTGAAATCCGTCCAACCAACGGGCAGACTTGCGATGGTTGAAGCAATTCACCCAAAATGGATGAGCCAGAGGAAGCCACAACCACTCAGACGCGTCTGGATACCTAAACCAGGAAAAACTGAGCAAAGGCCGTTGGGCATTCCTGTAATGTTTGATAGGGCATGTCAGGCACTAGCCAAAGCCGCCCTCGAACCACAGTGGGAAGCCTTGTTCGAGGCCAATAGCTATGGCTTCCGACCGGGACGCGGTGCCCATGATGCTGTAGGAGCAATCTTCATTAATATCCGATTAAAGAGCAAATACGTTCTGGACGCGGATATCAAAGGTTGTTTCGATAATATTGACCATCAAGCGCTCTTAGGAAAGCTGCGCACCTATCCAGTAATGAGACGACTGGTGAAAGGTTGGCTCAAAGCTGGAGTCATGGAAGCATTGGAACTTTCCCCAACCAAGGCGGGAACCCCGCAAGGGGGGGTGGTGTCCCCACTGCTTGCCAACATCGCCCTCTATGGAATGGAAGAAGCATTACTCAAAGCCTACATCGGTGAGAACAAGGCTCCATCCGCACTGCGAGGAGCGCCACAGCTCATCCGGTATGCCGACGATTTTGTGGTGCTGCATGCCCAGGAAACAGAGGTCATTAAAGCGCAGCAAATCATCGCAAGATGGTTACAAGGCATCGGACTGGAATTGAAACCGAGCAAAACGCGGCTCTCCCATACCCTGAAAGAATATCAGGGAAATGTAGGATTCAACTTCCTGGGATTTACTGTTCGACAATTCCCGGTAGGGAAGACCCATACTGGAAAAGGAAAACCGTCAGGTTTCAAAACGATCATAACGCCGAGTAAAGAAGGAGTTCAACGCCATTTGCAAGAACTCAGGAAGATATTACAGAAAAGCCAATCGTTACCGCAAGAGGAAATCATTGACCAACTCAACCCAGTTATTCATGGTTGGGCGCTGTATTATCGAACGGTCGTATCAGCAAAGCAATTTGCGACATGCGACCACCACCTCGTCAGTATGCTTTGGCAGAAGATGACCCGAAAACACCCGAAGAAAGGCGCGCGATGGGTAAAAGGGAAATATTGGCGGACAATTGAAGGGAACACCTGGACATATGCCACGCCAGAAGGACCAGAACAACATGTGCTGAGATGGCACGCAATACCCATCCAACGCCACATAAAGGTAAAAGGCAAGGCCAGCCCGTTCGACGGAAACCTCCTTTATTGGGCAAAACGCTTAAAAGATCACCCATTAACGAAGACGACACTGGGAAAACTGCTACGGAAACAGCAAAGAAAATGCCGCTGGTGTGAACTTTACTTCAGGGAGGGAGATCAAATAGAGATCGACCATATTACCCCAAGAAGTGAAGGCGGCGGAGAAGAATTAAGCAACAAATGTGCGCTTCACCGCCATTGCCATGACCAAAGACATGCGAAACATGGAACGGAGTGTGTCAATGACAATTGACTGCAGTATTGAGGAGCCGTGTGAGGCGACAAGTCTCACGCACGGTTTTGAAGCCGAGCGGAGAGGGCGACCTCTTCGCTTAGGCAGCGC
>NZ_BIXY01000204.1 GCF_008326305.1 Dictyobacter arantiisoli
AGTGAAGTAGGCGGCTGGCGCGTTGCCTTGCGGTACGTTTCCATCCGCCCCTTCCCGAACCGTACGTGCCACTTTCATGGCATACGGCTCTCCAGTTCTCCCGATTCATTGTACGGCTGTTTGGTAGGGTTTCCTGTATGTATTGCCCAATGGTCGTACCTACATACCGCCAAGGTTTTGCGGTTCATGGCTATCATGATCTGCATCCAGAGCGGTTTTTCCTTCCTCCCCCTCTTCTTGAGGTCACTGAGCTTTCGGACATGATGGATTTGCACATGATCTTTGCTTCCGCAGAGCTCACATACATTTCGTAGTAGTCGTTTCACTACTTCATTCCGAGGGATGACCACAAAATTGGGGTTAAGATCGCGGATGACTGCCTTTTCTTGTCGTCTCAGAGGGATGCCACCGAATCGCGCCACATGCACCTTCCCGTCTTTCCCTTCGATTTTGGCTTCTAAACACTTCATTTTTCCATTCCAGGTTTCCACCTCTGCCTGGTATTTGTGTACCAGCTTTGAGACTGTTGATTTGTGTTTCCCTGCCAAGGTCTTCAGGAGCGACGTTCTCATATACCAGTGGAGTCGATTTAGCCACCCCATATTGGTCGCTAGCGCGTAGTATTGCACAAGTCCCCGATATTTCCATTGATATTTCTGTATGATCGCAAAATCACTCTCATTCTGAAATTCCGCTTTGTGTATGGGTTTCCCATGCTTTTGGTACTTGGCGCAGTGACTATCCACGACATCTTTTGATACTCGCAGCTCGATGACCCCGTTAATACATCTTCGTCCTCGTGTCGGATGTATCTTGGTATCATCCTGTTGTACTGCGATCTCATATCCGAGGAAGCGGGCTGCACTGGTATGTGCATGCGTGATTAAGGTCTTTTCCTGGCTCATTTCCAGCTTGAGTTCCTCTTGCAGGAATGCTCTCAGTTGCTCCTTAATGGTTTCCGCTTCTCCCTCTGGTCCCGCAAATCCAAGCAGGAAGTCGTCAGCATAGCGCACGTACCTCAGTCTCCTGTATTCAGGATCATCGGGGTCTCGTTGGGGGAGTTTGAGCTGTTGCTTACGTGCTCTGGCTGCCTCTCTTTTCAGACCTTTGTTCCTGAGGTGATGGGCTCTGCTGTACCATTTCCGGTATTCAGGATTTTCTCTCCGTTTGTCTTTGCGGTTGTAGGTTGGTACTATCACCTTCTCAACATATTTATCTAGCCTGTCCATATAGATATTTGAAAGAATGGGGCTGAGCACACCCCCTTGTGGCGTTCCACTTATTGTGCGATTGTACGACCATTCTTCCAGGTATCCTGCTTTGAGCAGGCCGTCTATCAATCTCAGAAACCGATTATCTTGGATATTTTCTCTTAGGATGTCCATCAACTTGTCATGATTGATGTTATCGAAACATCCTTTGATATCTCCCTCGATAAACCATTTGGTGCCTGTCCATGCGGTCTTGATCTCGCTTAATGCGGTATGGCATCCGCGTACAGGCCGAAAACCGTGTGAATGATCACTAAATTGTACATTGTAGTATGCCTCAAGAATGAGGCGTATTACTTCCTGTAACAGTTTGTCTGACCATGTGGGCATGCCAAGCGGTCGCTTTTTCCCGTTTTTCTTCGGGATATAGATACGCCGTACTGGTTGCCATCGATAGCGTTCATAGCGTAATGCTTCTATGATGCTATTGATCTTTTCCAGTGTCATACCGTCCACAGTTTCGTTGGTTGTACCCTGGGTCATTGCTCCCTTGTTGGTATACAGTCGAGCATATGCCCGCAGATACAGATCTGGGTTGTAGAGTAGTCGATAAATGTTCTTTAGTGGCAGTTTCCGCTTGCCGTATTCTTGAACGATACCTAGTACAGTTTCGGCATTCCGCAACTTGCGTACCTCCCTCTACTGAGTTATCAGGATAACCTGCTTCCCTTCCCTTGTTCAGGTACTATGGAAGCTCCGTTGCCCTGGGCCTCTCGACCTTTAGGCAATCCCGCGTTTACGCTTGCTAGACGTTCTAGCCCGTTTAGGTGCCCCGTTCGTTCCCTTGAATGTGCTCGTTGCACATCGCTCGTCGCAGAGAGCGTCTCATGAGCATTGCCTAATCTCGTGATCATGCGACGTTACCAGTTACAGGTATGGTATGGCAGGCAGATCTATGCACCGCTGAGAACTGGGGTTCAACCAGTGTAGGCTTCACCATGTGGGCAGGACTTGCAGCACGTCACACTGCATACCTTCATGTTTAGCTGCTTTCCTACCATGCTATTTTCCCCTTTGAGTTTCCTCATCAGGTAGGGTAGGCGTCCTAAGAGGTTTCCTTGCTCTCTACCTCCTGCCTCTGCGAGGCTATCTAACAAGCGCCGACGCGGCGCACGGCAATGA
>NZ_BIXY01000205.1 GCF_008326305.1 Dictyobacter arantiisoli
AAAATCTCCTTTACTACTTTTGCCTTAAATTCTGCCGTGTGTTGTTTTCTTTTTTGCTTTTCCATGAATCAATTTTATCTTACGAGCCAACTTTTTTCTGTCTGAATTTCTAGGGGCATTATAAAAAGCGTACATATTGAACGAACCTACGAGATGCTCCATCCTTGATGGGAGAAACTGAAGGAGATAAAAAACGCTCGGATTGCCTCATTTCACGAGCAAAAAAAGAAGAGAAAAAGGGAGCAACCATTTTTTGGCAGGAAAGAGAGAACCATGAGGAAGAGGCAACGACCAGAACAGCTTTTTCTGGAAGAAGATCCCACCCCTGATCGACGCTGGCAGGCGCTAAGCCTGAATGTCCAGGCATGGTACGAGCGCCTGACACAAGCAGGTGGTGGGAACATCGTTCGAGAAGGAGGAGTGATGGGAGCGGATGGTCATATGACGATTGCTTCCGTGGATCCTTTACAGATCGGCGAGCACATCAATTGCATCCTGGACTGGTATCGAGATCGGCAACCACAGGGCGAGGCGATCTGCTGGTATTTGTCCCCAGTGCCTCCGGGAGATCTCGGGGCACAGTTGTTCGCGCGTGGGTTTGCCCCGAACTGGCAACCGCATTGGATGTGGTGTGATCTTCGTCATTTCCACAGGAATCATCCTTCCCCCTTCGACATCCAGATCGTCGAAAACGAGCCGGTCTGGCAGGTCGATGATCTTCCCAACTACGACCCGCACGATGCGCCTGTGCTTGCCGCGTTGCATCGTGCCTATCCGGATCACGCGCCAAGCCTGGTCGCGTTCCAGGAGCATCAGATCGTGGGACGATGTCTGCTCAATGTCACCGCAGGCCAATGGGGAATAGCAGGCTTGTTCGGCATGGGTGTGGTGCCTTCCGCGCGCCGGCAGGGAATTGGGACCGCGCTGGCGCAAGCAGCCTGTGCGCTGGCGCAGCAGATAGGATGCCGTCATGTCGTGCTTAATGCCTCGCCCATGGGAGAGCCGGTCTATCGGCGCGTCGGGTTTCAGTCGATGGGATACGGTTACACCTGGTTTCTCCCTGTTCAAACGCTCACTGCTCCTGTGCCCACCACAGATCTGGTGAGGTTTCTCGAAGCCGTCGGACGAGGCGATATCCTGACCCTCGACGAGACAGGAAAACGCCTTGAAGAGAAAGCCTTGCGTGAACCATCATCAGGCGGTTTGACGCCTCTGGATATCGCGGTTCGTTGTCAACAGCCGGAATCCGCGACCTGGTTGGTCGAGCAGGGGGTTCCCCTGGGTCTGCTTTCCGCGTGGGATCTGGGGTGGAAAGAGCAGATCCCACGCTTACTGACGGAACATCCGGAACTAGTGAATCTCCAGGGAGGGGAATGGCACGCGACCCCGCTACAGATCGCGATCGAACGGGGTGATCTTGAGTTGGCAAAGCTTCTGCTCACGGTCCCCAATGATCTGGGAATCAAGGACGCGGCGTTTCAGTCAACGGCAATGGGATGGGCGCACCATTTCCAGCGCACCGAGATCGTCGCGCTCCTTGAGCGCCATCGTTCTTGAAGCGAAAAACCGACAGCAGGATGTGCGGCGAGATTGAAACGAGCGGACAGAAAGGATATCCATCTGAAAAAAGAGAGAGTGAATAGACACACATCAATAAAAGAAGCATATCCAGATAAAACCGCATCGGTGAGGGGAAGAAGAGGAGGCTCGTGCTCAATGGTTACGCGGTGTCAAGGAAAGCAAATCCATAGCCGTGGGCAAACGTGGCTGGCAGGCCGTGAAGGGTGAGCGTCACGGGTGAGGCTGTGGAGGGACGAACGTTGCGGGCCAGGCGCTGGTGCCAGGTGAAACGCCAATGTGCGCGCTCTGCTCGCGTCATCACCTGCTTCCTATCTGAAGATGCAGGCTCAGGCGAGGTCCCCAGAGATATTTCTACGGTTTCGGAGCGAATCACCTTTAACCAGTTCCGTCGAATGCAACAGCGTGGCCAATCACGCCAGAGCACGGGGTGAATGGGGGGAGGAAAGGGTTGTGGAGGCCCGTTCACAGGTGGGGAGGGAACCTGCGGGCGCGAGGTTTGTGGCCAGAAGACCACGCTGACCCGTCGTGGCTTCATGGCGGCTGGGAAAAATAGCCTTCTCAGCACACTCTTTCTTGAGTGTTGCCCAAAAGCTCTCGATCATCGAGTTGTCGTAACAATCACCTTTTCTGCTCATACTCACCTGAATGT
>NZ_BIXY01000206.1 GCF_008326305.1 Dictyobacter arantiisoli
GCCACCCAAGGCCGAGCCTGCACCACCACGCCTCCCCGCCGCTCCTCCTGCTACGCTACCTGGTTCCTCTCGTCCTTCTGCTCACCACCCCTGGAAGCGATCTTTCCTACCGAGTTGAGTTCGCGCTCAAAAGAACTTTGCGAAAATCTGAGGGGCACCCCTCTTGTAATGAAGTATTGACAGAACCAGGTAAGCACACTATACTTATCAGTCCGTTCTACCACAATTTCAGAATTTAATAGTAGCAGAACGACAAAGGATAATTTGTAGCCTGGCTTCTATTATCCTTCTTTTCTGCATGTCCGTAACACAATTACAAACACTCATCAGGGCCTGTTTCAACAAACAGGTCATTTGTGCTGCTTTATCGCTGGCAGGAGAAAAAAATGTTACGTTTTTACTTCGAAGTGGGAAAGACCGCCTTTCGAAGACAATTGATCTATAGCTGGTCAAACCTGGCGGGTTTGTGCACCAATATTTTTTCGGCATCATTTTTAGTTATGTCATCATTGCGCTCTATATGGATCGTCCTCAGGTGGCAGGATACAATGTGCAAGATACCCTGCGCTATACCTGGATGATGCAGGCTATCATTATGGTCATCTTGCCTTTTGGTTGGAATGATCTTATGCAAACCATTCGTACTGGTGACGTGGTCTCAGATCTCAGCAAGCCCTGTGACTTTTACTGGTACTGGTTTAGCCGTGAGATGGGACGCAATATCTACTACATCTTCTTCCGTGGGCTCCCAACCTATCTGGCGGGCATGCTTCTCTTCCATTTGGGAATTCCACTCAATGGACAAGCATGGCTGGCATATCTGTTAATCTTGCCCATTGGGGCCATGCTGGGTATCGCTTATCGCTATCTCTACAATGTCGTCGCCTTCTGGATTATTGAAGCACGTGCCATGACTACTTTTTCACTCACTATTGCTCAGTTCTTAACTGGCAGCTATATTCCTCTCCCATTATTTCCATCCTGGCTACGCGTCATTGTCGATTGGCTTCCTTTCCGGGGCTTCATGGATCTTCCTGTTGAGACATTTCTGGGAAAAATAACAGGAGGAACACTCTGGTTTGAAGTCAGTCGACAGCTTGGCTGGCTGCTCGTTTTGACGTTGCTGGTACAATCCATCACGCATATAGCCAAACAGCGCGTGGTGGCACAAGGAGGCTAAGACGACATGAATATACTCAATATACTATGGACAGGCCTGCAGCGTCTCTATGACGATCTTGATCTCTATCGACGCTTGATCAGCATACAGATCAAAGCACAAACCCAATATAAAACCAACTTACTGTTGGATATTCTCACCTACCTCGGTGTCACAACACTCGAGTTTATGGCTCTGTTACTCTATTTTATCCCGTTTCCTACCCTGCTTGGCTGGCATATTGGTGAGGTCGCGTTATTAGCGGCGCTTATGTCGATCAGTTTTGGCTGCTCTGAGATGATTGGCGCAGGTATTGACAACTTCTCGTTCCTGATTATACGGGGAGAATTTGATCGTATGCTGCTACGTCCGACCGGCCCTTTTCTCCAGGTGATTGGGAGTGACTTTCGTCTGCGTCGTCTGGGACGGATAACGCAAGGGTTATTAGGATTTGTACTGGCCCTACATTTCCTCCCTACCCTGCACTGGACACCCGATAAGCTGGCAGTGCTAGGAATTGGGATTGTTAGTGGGGCAATCCTTTTCACCTCAATCCTCCTGCTTGGTGCTACAATCTGTTTCTGGACCGTCGAGACAACGGAGTTAACCAATATCATGACCTATGGGGCAAGTGAGATGCTCAGCTATCCCCTGACCATTTACCATCAATTCCTACAACGCTTCTTTTTCTTCGTGGTTCCCGTGGCCTTTGGCTCTTATGTCCCAACATGCGACATCCTTCAACGAGCATTACCATTTGGCTTACCACGCGAACTGGCCTTTGCAGCCCCTCTGTTCGCGCTACTCTTCGCGCTGATCGCCAGCAGGATCTGGGGAATAGGCATTCGACGCTATCAAAGCACTGGCAGCTAAGCGCTACAGTGCACAAATCATACTGTTTTTTGCTTGTAACATTGCTGCTTCATAGCGAAAGGAACTCCCTTTAGAACTTATCCGAAAACCTACAAGGAGGAAACGCGATCACATTGTTGAAAGCAAATGAGCGCACAAGCCAAGCACAACAAGGTCTGATAGGAACGCGGGCGCTTCTCCCAGCGGATCAGCAGAC
>NZ_BIXY01000207.1 GCF_008326305.1 Dictyobacter arantiisoli
ACCTGCGATGCTCAAACATCTTTTTATTGTGTAGTGAGGAAAGGTGCACAGCACCTTTCCTGCACTACACAATAAAAAGGGTGCAGGCGCGCACGCGCCTGCCAGCCAGGGAGCAGCAAGATCCCGCTGGTATTGGGGGCTGACACTCTCTAAGAGAGTATTGTCTTTCATGGATTTTTATTGCAGAATAGATAACATAAGAATTTCAGGCGTTTTATCGACCAAACTGCTTATCAGTTGTAGTTACAAATGATACCTGCTTGCCAAAACAATTGCAAGTGGCTACTCTATCAATAAAATCATACTTGTTACCAGGTAGCAGTATTTTTAGGACATTCAAACGTCTTATACACAAGAAGATTATTGGAATTCCTTATTTTATCTATTCCTTTGGTGCAGCGTATTAAGCGGAAACCGGGCATTTATATCACGCAAGATCCCTATGGGGCATTTAGCATGGCGAACCGTATTGGTTTTGTTTATAAGGGGCGCATTCAACAAATTGGTACTCCGGATGAACTCGTGCAATCGCCCGCGAATCTCTTTGTGGCGCGTTTTTTGAGTGAACCTACAATTAATGTTATGGAAGGGTATGTGCAGCTGGTTGGGACACGCTATCAACTCAGGACTGATAGCTTGACGGTTGCTTTGAATCCTGACCAGATCTTCTTTTTTCATCCTCAGACCGAGGAACTCCTGAATCCAACTGCCGCCACTGTCTTTGCGATGCATTAAGCATAGTGCATACTAATTAGAGCTTGAAAAATCCCTGGCTACTTTGTTCTAAATCTACCCACAATACAGACAAAGAGCCAGGGGTATCATATCCCTATTCGATAGAAGAAGCCGATCATGGTAGAAAAATATGATCTAACCTATAAATATTTCATCAACCATTTGATTAAAGCATCAATTCTGCATCCTGGAGAAGCAAACCTTCTTCATAAATACGGCGGATGATATCTTCAATTTCGGGCTCAAGGAAAGTAACATCGCGTAAGCGATAGCGTGCTCCCAGCCAGGCTACCAGTTCATGGGCAGGAATGCTATCGCGTCCAAAGCTGAGGCTCAGGCGTGGGCTATCCCACTGTGTGACATGGACACCTGTTGGTATGTCTGGTAGTTGCGGCTGTCCATGGGGATCTTTATGGAGGGCAGCTATGATTGCTATTTCTGCCGCATCCAGGACGGCAACCAGTGTGCGTTCACCGCCAAAGCGTTCTCGAATACTTTCAACCATTCCATCATAGAGCTTACGCCCGTGATCGATAATCACCATACGAGGGCAGAGCGTTTCAATATCATCCATGTCGTGGGTTGTAATTAAGACAGTCGTGCCCTGTTTAGCGTTGAGTGTAAGTAAAAACTCACGAATGCGAGTTTTGGCAACAACATCGAGTCCAATAGTTGGTTCATCAAGATAGAGTAGTTCTGGTTCGTGTAACAGGGCTGCCGCCAGATCCCCGCGCATCCGTTGTCCCAGGGAAAGCTGGCGCATAGGAGTGTCTATAAACTCATCTAGATCCAGCATGGTCCTCAATGTTTGAAGGTTTTCACGATGTCGTTGCTCTGGTATGCGATAGAGATGACGCAACAATTGTAGTGAATCAATAAGTGGTAAATCCCACCAGAGTTGTGTACGCTGTCCAAAAACCACTCCGATCCGTGCGGCTAACTCACGGCGCTGTTTGACGGGGATCAAACCCGCCACCTGCACACTGCCACTGGATGGAACAAGAATACCGGTCAGCATTTTGACTGTAGTACTTTTCCCTGCCCCATTTGGACCAACCAGCCCAATCATTTCGCCACGCTCGATATGCAATGAAAGATCCTGTACTGCCGAGAGATGGCGTACTTCAGGATCGACAATGCTGCGGATATTCCCGAGTAAACCCGGGCGGCGTTTAGCAGTCCGAAAAACTTTAGATAAATCGTGAGCTTCTATCATGGTACCCATAAGAACTTATCCGAAAACGTGGAAGGAGATGATAGAATCAAGAACAAGGAAAGGAACACGAATCCCCCAAGCAAAGGAGAAACCAAGATGGCCCGAACCAAACCGTGGGAAGTCAGTGACCAATT
>NZ_BIXY01000208.1 GCF_008326305.1 Dictyobacter arantiisoli
CTGCTACCTTTCTCATACTCAAACGTGTGCAAGACACGCCAGAGCGGTCAGTTGTTCCTGCTTCATCGCCAGTTGCCAGAGCACGGGAACCTTTGAATCAGCCCTCCCGCTTCGGTCTCACACCAGCTCCACAGGCATTTTACGTCCGGTCGTAGCCACTACCCAGGACGGCCACCTTTACGCCGAAAGGCGGCGAAGCATGTCGTGTGCAAACTGTGCCAAGTTCAAGGACGCATTCCGATCGCGATCGATCACGAGCCCGCAAACCAGACACTGATAGGTGCGATGCTTGAGAGGCATCCGTTTTTTGATCTGCCCGCACTCTGAACAACGTTTGGTCGAGGGAAACCAGCGCGAGGCAATGAAGAGATTGCCACCAGAAGCCGCGACCTTGGTCTTCAACAACTGCAGGAGTTGTCCCATCGCCGCATCAGCCACGGCACGTGAGAGCTTCCGATTGGCCATCATTCCCAAGATGTTCAGATCTTCGACGCCAATGGTCCCACAGGTTCGGGCCAACTCAGTGGTGAATTTGTGCTGGACATCCCGCCGGATGTTGGCAATCTGCTGATGCTTTCGGGCCACTTTCACTCGCTGTTTTTGATAGTTCTTGCTGAATGTGGTTTTTCCTGTTTCTGGGTCTTTGATCTTCTGCTTGCGGCTGAGTTGGCGTTGCAGTTTGCCGAGCTTTTTGAGATGGAGCGCGAGCGGCTTTTGGTTCTCAAGCACTCGCCCATCTGATACGACGGCAGCTTGCTTTAACCCTACGTCCACCCCGACAACTGGTGAGGGAGTGGGAGGCACGGCTTTTTTGATCTCAAGCTGAACGCTCAGATACCAGTGACCAGCCTCACTTGATACTGTCGCTGCCAGCATCTTCACACGCTCGCAGAGGATCTGTTTGCGCCGATTGCCTTTCTTGAGGGGAGTTGAAACAGTGTCCACCTCGACAAAGCGCAGCTTTTCTGACAGGTTGACGGTTCCAAGCTTGCGCTTCAGTTTCCCTCGATCTTTCCCTTGTTGGCGTTGATCCAGAATGAAACGACCTAAACCTGGAATGGCTATCCAATGACTGCCAATGGTACATTTATCATTGGAGAGATAAAATGATTCGTGCGATTTTCCTTTTTTCTTGTATTTCGGATACTCCGCTCTCCCAGCAAAAAAGTTGCTGTAGGCTTTGCCCAGATCATCAAAGGCTCCTTCCACCACGCACTTGGTGACCTCATAGGTCCAGGGGTAGAGCTCTGCTCGAAGAGCATTGAACTGCTTTTTGAGCGCAAACGCGTTGGGTGGGGGAAGCACGCGTTGCTCTTCAGGAGTCGTTTCCTGTTCCAGTCGATACGCCTGATACTGTTTTTCCCATTGTTCACGCCCCCAATTGTACAGAAATCGACGGGTGCCACAGGCACGCTTCAGATACTCCACCTGCTCAGGTGTGGGGTTCATTCTGATCTTGTGCGCGGTTTTCATCTGTGAGTGCCTTTTCCAATGCTTTGCGGTAGCGACGCAGTCCATACAACCGTGAGCTAAAACAATGGGTAATGGTGATCAAATCCTGAACCAACTCTTGTTCAGGAGAAAGCTGTTCGGTATTCATCACCACGATTTTGCAGTCGTGGGTTTCGCACAGATGCACCAGCAAGTGATATCCAAAACGTGCCAGCCGATCCTTGTGGGCAATGAGCAGCACTGCTACTTCTCCCGCAATGATGGCATCAACCAGTCGCAGAAACTGTTTCCGTTTGAAATTGAGTCCCCCACCAATTTCGCTGATCCATTCATCGACTTCATAGCGGTTCGCTTCACAAAACTCGGCCAGTATCCTTTGCTGGTTTTTCAGGTCCGGCTTTTGCGCCACACTCGATACGCGGCAATAGACAATGATCCGCCGTCTCACCCCCGCTTCCTGAGGGAGAAGCGAGAGGAGGTCTTCTTGCGTGTAGTATCGCCTATTCGTTGCGGTTCGGTGGGCCTTGAGCACCCCTTGCCGATCCCATCGTTGCAACGTCTTCACGGAAACGCGGATTCTTTCCCCAAATTCGCTCGGTGTATACATAAACCTAT
>NZ_BIXY01000209.1 GCF_008326305.1 Dictyobacter arantiisoli
CAGGGAAGCGGTGCCGAGAAACTCTGGCACCGCTTTACCGCGTACGGTGGGCGATCAGCCGCCTTTGGGATGATGCCCATCCCGTACTTGGAAGTGTTCTTCCGCCGGACTTAGAAACAATTCGGTTTTTAGCATCGTTTAGGTGCTAGAAATGTTTCCCAAAAATCCGGGATGACTCATACATTTTATTTGTGCTTGATAAGTACCTTATCTATGCGTCGACCATCCATATCCACGATTTCAACAATGAAGTCATGGATGGTAAATTTCTCGCCTACTTTGGGGATGCGTCCAATATGGGCAAGGATTAAGCCTGCCAGGGTATGATAGTTACGGTGGTCATCTTCTTCGGTGAGGGCCATTTTGATTTTATCCAGAACAACTTCATAATCGGTCATGGCATCGATCAGCCATGAGCCATCCTCACGCTGGACGATAGTTGTATTTTCTGGCTGATCATATTCATCCTGAATCTCACCCACCAGTTCTTCCAGAATATCCTCCAGCGTCACCAATCCGGTCACCTGACTGTACTCGTCGATGACAATGGCGATATGGATGCCTTTGCGTCTAAAGGTGGTCAGAAGATCATCCACATGCTGAAACTCCGAAATAAAGAAGGCTGGTCGGGCCAGCGTGCGCAGGTTAATATCCTCATCCTTCTGGTTATTGGCACGTGAGCGCAGTAAATCCTTGGCATAAAGGACACCGACAATATTGTCCAGAGTCCCTTCATAGAGCGGCAGGCGAGTATAGCCAGAGCTCATAAATGTTTCGATGACTTGAGTGAAGGGGGTATTTGCTTCGATAGCTACAATCTCGGTTCGAGGCATCATCACGCTGCTCACAGTGCGATCCGTAAAGCGGAAGACGCGGCTGATGAACTCTTCTTCTTTTGACTCGACGGTGCCGCTGACCGCGCCTTCGCGAGCCAGATACACAATATCTTCTTCTGTAACGATCTCTTTGGTGGGATGATATTGCCCAAGTATGCGCAAGAGCAGGTTAGCCGAGAAGCTCAGAAAAATCACTGCCGGACGTGCGATTTTAGAGAGCGCATTCATAAAAGGTGCGACTCGTATCGCGATTTTCTCTGCTGATTGGAGGGCCAGGTGTTTAGGGGCCAGTTCTCCAATCACCAGAGTAAAGAAGGTGATTAAAAGGACTACAATGCCCAGTGCGATACTATTGGCATAGGGCCGTAAGGTTGGAATGGTACTGATCCATTGTGTCAGGGGAGCGCTGATACTGGCGCCACCAAAGGCCGATGCCAGCGTACTGATTAAGGTGATGCCGATCTGCACCGTGGCGAGAAAGCGATCAGGATTTTCGGCTAGCTGTAATGCCTGTTTCGCGCCTTGTCTTCCAGCATCAGCCTGTTGTTGTAAACGTCCACGGCGCGCAGAAACAATCGCAATCTCAGAAGCGGCAAAAAAGCTATTGGCAAATATAAGGACAAAAATAATAACTATTTCAAAACCCGTAAAACTACTCATCTTTATCACCTTTTAACTGTGGGTATGCTTACACCATCGCGTTGGTGGAAAATTACAGCAAGCCTTCTAGCACTCTCATGCTCCTAATACATAGTGTTTCGTATGATAGTGGACATGGTTTGCAGGCCAGGCTTTGGGATAATTATAATACGAATTATAGAGATAAAAAGGACAGGATCTCGCTGCCGTTAGTATACTTCAGTTTGGATAGAGCCAGCCCCTCTTAATTTTACGCGCTCTTGTCTGTTTCTGTATGCTCAAAAATAATAAGTGTTGCATAAAAAGTGGGATTGTGAAGGGCAATACCGAGAAAGTAGCAGTAGCAGCCACCCTTCACGGGCAATACCGCTTAAATACCTAAGTTTTGTCCAAATTAATGGCAACAGGTATGGGAGCAAGCAACACCTGTAACGACACGAGGAGGCGATGGGCCAAATGGGCATCCTGATTGAGAACAATCTGGACGATCTGACCAGAAGCATCCCGGCAAAGAAAGCCGCTGATATGGAAGACATCGCGCACCATGCGCAACAGCCCATATCCTGGCAAGG
>NZ_BIXY01000210.1 GCF_008326305.1 Dictyobacter arantiisoli
AAGATCCACCGAGGAGAGTACGATGGTCTCAAGCTCTCCAATCTGGCGTATCTTCCGCGCTAAACAAGAATGGTAGTGGCTCTTGGAGAGCCGGATGCACGAAAACGTGCACGTCTCGGTTCGACGGGGAGGGGTTGGTGTTCCTGAGCAATCAGGACCCGGCCTCTTACCCAACTCTTTTCGTCAGTTTCGCACTGATAGGCCAAAGGGGTTTGGTGGGCTTGGTACCAGGAGGCTAGCATTGCCAACTGAACGGATGATAACAACAAACGTACTTTAAGCCCGGCAAGTTGCTTTGCTTTTGCCCCAATCAGGGGCCGTCACTCAGACGCTGGAGCAAGATGCATTGAGCTGACCTGGTTGCGCTAACCTCCCTCACCTGGAAAAGCAAGATGCTTTTGGGGGACCCGGGACTTCCATCGCGTGAAATCGTGGAAAGGGTCCCTTCTGGCTTCCTGGGCGCCTGCGTCATGCTATACTATCTTTTTCTACTTTTGTTCCCTCTTAGAAAGGATCATATACAATGCCTATGAAGCACATTGGTGAGAATACATATGGTGAGAATACATATCAGGGAAAGGAGAAAGCGGCCGACACTTCTGCGTTTAGTCGGGGGCTCTATGGTAAGTCGTCCAAGCATGGTGAATCAAGTTCTCGTCAGGGGGATGGTGATGATAGGGATGGTGGTGATAAGCGACGAGATAATTCAGATGGAGGCCAGAAAAGCACAATTGAATCAGCAAGGGAACGGGAAAGGGGAAGAGCAGCGGACTTAGCAAGAAGAGGGAATCGTCTTGATGAGGAGAGAGGGGGGCTTACCCTTAAAGAAGATACATTGAATGGATCGAGAGAGAGGTTAATGGGCCAGTATGAAAGAATAATAGATCCCAACAATGAAAGCATTCCTAATGCACGGCGCTATGAGAATGCACGTAGTATATATAATACTGATTCAGGTATATATAACCTACGTATACATGATCTCACTGCCAGAATACAAACTTACAATGAAGATGTAGCACAACATAATGCAAGCCTTGTAGATGCACAGAATGAGATGTTTACTCTCGATCACTGTGAAATTCCTCGACAGGTATACGGGGTACCATCATATAATGATGCAATGACCCAAAGAGCAATTGCAATACAACAACAAAGAGATAACTATTATGCACAACAATAACAAGGGGGAGGAGGAGGACGTTACTATTATTAGGCCCTGAGTTAAGGTAGCCGCCATGTTGCCGCAAAGGAGATAACTGCGGCACAGTTTTGCTCCTTTGCGCTTGGAATGCGACACGGTTATCGATCCAGTTGGATTATCGGCGCAGTTTTTTGAGAGATAACAGCACCAACTGTGCCGATAACGCACCACCTTCAGTACGAAACTCGACCGATAATTTGCATTATCTCGATTCCTTTTTGACAGAGGCAACAACGTACACGACGTATGCTTTGTGAGCCTCTGTGCCTAGTCGGAGAATCGTTATCTTGATAAACATCATTTGTTGACACTCCCTGGCATAAATGCACAGGGATTCTTCCTTCATCCATGAGACTTGCCCATCAGTCTCACAACTGAAAGGTAGCGGTCCACATGTCCAGAAGCGTTGCGCAAACCGAGGTTTGCAGGTTTCCGAGTGCCCCTGGGTACCAACCACTTGTTCTTGTGGTGCATGAAGCCCAACCAACCGTGAGGTGGGTATCGTGCCTCATCGTCTTCAGACGAATCTTTTTGCAATGGCTTCATTTCATACAGGAGAGTCTACAAAATGTTTTAATGGTTGTCAATCAGGAAGAGCCATTCATCCCTGCCATGAATGGACAGGGCTTTCTGGCTCGTTTCCTGTAAATAGCGCGAAAGTTTGACGATTTTTGATGCGAAACAGAGAAATCGACTATTGAGGATCTGGAGAAACCGCTCCAGAGGCAGATTGTTTCACACCGTTTTTGCAAATTCGGGAGGCCAGCGAGCTGCGCATCTCGCGCATTACCACCTCATGCTTCTGGA
>NZ_BIXY01000211.1 GCF_008326305.1 Dictyobacter arantiisoli
AAGCAAGGAAGCAATAAAAAAAGCCGAGATCCATCCTTCAGGACGGGAAACAAAGGATGAGAGAAAGGCAGAGAGAGACAGACGCCAATGAAGAGGCCGCGAGGAGCAGAAGAGAACCGGGCGAAGCAAGCGCGTGGGACAGGAAATCTTTACGCAGCGGTCACCTGGTTCACCCCCACATACGCAGCGAGAGCAACAGGAAGCCCATAGATTGTAATCTCAACTGGAGGAGCGGAAGCAGAGCGGGCATTGCGAGCCAGGCGTTGCTGCCACGAGAGCCGCCAATGGGCACGCTCGGCTCGGGTTTGCACCGTATTATGGCTGGCGCAGAGATCTTCTTCTTGAAGATCACGAACGGTCAGCTCGACGGTTTGTGTGCGCAGCAAACGAATCCAGCTCCGACGAAGCTGACAGCGTGGCCAGTCTCCCCAAAGAACAGGGTGAAGCGTGGCGGCGGAAGGAAGAAGAGGTATTCTTTCGTGCTCAATGGGAACCTCGCCACGTGGTGCAGGGGACGGCACCGGAGCAGATGGAGAGGCGTCAATGGGCCTGAGAACGGCGCTGACTTGTCGTGGCTTCCGCGTCGTCGTGGATTCCAGACACTGTGCGCGAAGAGGGCAGGGACGGCAATGGGTGATCCGAGCTCCGTAGACGATACGGAGAGAACCATGGCGCTCAGGCCTGCGCTCGTGTACCGTGAGGGGATGGCCCGCCGGGCAGCGCAGGGTGCCATCGGGTTGCGGCACAAAATCGGAGCCAGCAAACCCTTTGGTGAACGATCGGCGCGCCCAGTGGGGAGGGCCATAGTGAACCGATGCGTTGGCAGGAACTGCTGGCGGCTCCCCAGGGGGTTCATGAGGGACCGGCTCCCCAGGGGGTTGGCTGGGAGGAGTTGATGGCGGCTCTACGGCTGGAGCAAATTCGGTCAAACGCAGAGCAGAAGCCGAGAGATGTTGCCCCAAATCCAGGCGTAGGTTCCAGAGCCATTGGTTCAAGACCTGCCAAAATTCCTGACCGCAGGCGGAGTGAGAACACCACCGATCGGTTGACTGTTCTTGGTCTTCATCGGAGAGAACGGTCTCAAATGACCCTCGATGGAGATAGAGATCCAGCACATCAGTGCAGGTGAAAGCCGCCTGGGGAGCGGTGGTGAGAAACAGTTCATACACGGTTCCATCGCGCAGAACACCAATGGGTGGTTTGGCGATGGAGGTGGCGGGATGGGTCGCCACGATCAAGCGAACCGGTGGCCCCGAGGGACAGAGCGTGAGCGAGGGACAATCAAAGAGAGCTCGCTGTGCCCCACTCTCCGGATGCGTCGTTTGGGCGTCTGGCGGTTGCCTGAGACGGGCCGCCACGGCAGGCAGATCCAGCAAGCCGTATGCTTTGCTGCGCACGATGACGCCCAGCCCAGATGAAAGGAGGGGAGCGAGCACCGCCATCGTGCCGTACAAGCCGTCCAGACGAATCAGGATGTGATCCAGGGGCAGACAGAGCCAACCGGCATAGCTGATGATGGTTTCACACGCACGTGTCAATTCAGCTTGATACGCCCCATTGCCGGCTCCGGAGAAGGTGCCCAGCCACTGATGGGAGTGCGCTTGCAGCACAGTGGTTCGGCTGCGTGCCACCTCACCACGTTTGCGCCCAAGGTAGCCAGGAGCACAGACCCGCTCAAAGCGTCGATGTGCCGCAGGAAGCTCGCGACGTGAGGGGAGCGCCCGTTGTCTGGCAGCTTGTTTGGTACCATCGACATCCGCCACAAGCCAGTGGTGACCCTGCCGATCCCACAAGCCACCAGAGGGAAAGGGCTGGGCCGTTCGCCTGATCAGATCATCGAGAAAGAGTGAACGCAACGCTTCGACGGTGGGTTGATCCAACGCAGCAAGATATCGACTCAAGGTGGAGCGATGGGGCAGCTTGCTGCGACCAAAGAGGGCCATAAAGGCCGATGCAAACGGCAGCAGCCGCTCGTAAAACGCGAGTAGGGTGGGTTCTGCACTCAC
>NZ_BIXY01000212.1 GCF_008326305.1 Dictyobacter arantiisoli
CAGATACACAGAGATATCCAGATCAAGTAAATATTGAACAAGCGCTTTATGGTAATGTCCAGTCATTTCGAGCAAAACAAAGCATTGCTCTAGGGGGACGTACGATTGAATACGATCAACCAGCTGGAGCAATAGGTGGCTGACCACGACTACTCGCCTGGTACATCTCGGCCAGTTCTCCTTGAAACGCTTCATCGAAAAACATATGCCGATATTGCCGTAAAAAGATGAACAGCTTTGCTTTCTTTATCCGTTTGACAATCTGTTCTTCTTTTGCTGACAATTCAATGGGAGGATTCCAGGAGAGCGGTTGCATCTGCTCACTCCTTCCTTCTCGTGTTCTCTCTCTCGCAGGGATGCGAGGCATCTGTCACATACCCGACATGTTGATCGCCTACTTTCCTTGATGAGAACTGCTGAGCACTCATCAAAGAGTAAAAAGAGCAAGATCGTGAAAGAATCCCCCACAAAAACATGGGGGATTCTCCTCTCTCTATTGGCATTCCACTTAGGACGGGAGCCGGGCGACAAATCGATCAAGCTGCTCCATATCGTAGAGCATTGGCCCATGACCGAAGCAGACGATAGCTGGGCGTAATTGCACAAGCTTCCGAATGGAGCGACGGTTCTCTTCACGATCCAGCGTAAAGACGGCTGGCGGCTCATACAGGCCGGTTTTGCCCGTGATAGGATGGTTATTGCGCAACACGTCTCCTACAATCGCCACCCGGTCGGACTCGCGAAAGTACATCACATGGCCAGGAGTATGCCCGGGCGTATGGATGACACGAAATCCAGCTATTTCGTCGCCATCATGCAAGCTCCGTTGGACGGGATACGTCGGCCCGGCGAACCCAAGTTGCATTATTTTTATAGCGGCAGTTCTGGGGACCATGGGAGCGCGTCCCTCCATGCTCGCGATATCCCCTTCAGGGCAGGCAAGTGGGATGTCTCTGGTGATGCAGATCTGCTTGACGGCTCCCTGATGATCGGGGTGGCAATGGGTCAATGCCACCTGTGAAAGGGGGATGTTTGCCAATTGTGTGAGCAGACTGGACGCATCCCAGCGTGAGGCCGCGTCAATGAGTACATCCTCAATCAGATAGACATTGAAGAGGTTGTCTGGAAAACGGTTTCTCAACTGCCAGACATGATGAGCGATCATCTTCATGTCCAGCCTTCGCGCAGCATAGGCGACAGAAGCGTTCTGTCGTGGAGCATGATCGGTTGAATTCATGGCGCTTTGGTATCTCCTTCGAAAAGAAGCCGGAGCTCTTCCATCACCTGTTCTAAGGGTCGTGTACTGCGCTCGGCTTGACAGAGTAAGAGTGCCCCTTCAATTGCGGAGAGCGCAAAGAGCGCTCTCGTAGGAGCCCGCGCTGGTTCGCAGCCGGAGGCGATCAGCAAGTGTTCGAGGCGTGCCAGCCAAGCATGATAGCTAGCGCGAGAGGCATGCTGTACAGGATCACTGATGGCTGCCATCTCTAGTGTGACCGTAGCCAGCGGACAGCCTTTTTGAAAATGGGATGTCTGGAGGCGTTCGCGAAAGAAAGAGGTAAGAAGAGAGAGCGCTCTGTCCAAATCAGTGCCTTCCCCAATCAAGGCATCGAGTTCGTGAGTAACAGCTTGCCCGGCAGCTGAAACCGCTTCTGCCGCCAACTCTTCTTTTCCCCCGGGAAAGTGATGATAGAGCGAGCCTTTCGGCGCAGCGCTCTGATGGAGGATTTGGTTCAAGCCTGTCGCATGATAGCCCTGAGCCTCCATCAGTTCAACAGTAGTAGCAATGATGCGTGCCCGTGTTCCTTCTGTCTCCAAGAGATCCTCCTGTCCCACGGGATGCGCAACGAGATGCAAGCAAGGAAGCAATAAAAAAAGCCGAGATCCATCCTTCAGGACGGGAAACAAAGGATGAGAGAAAGGCAGAGAGAGACAGACGCCAATGAAGAGGCCGCGAGGAGCAGAAGAGAACCGGGCG
>NZ_BIXY01000213.1 GCF_008326305.1 Dictyobacter arantiisoli
ATGGATCGTGTCGGCGTGTGCAATGTTGCCCGACAGATGCGCTATTTTGATGCATCGTATGACAAGGCTCTTGATCTCTTGCTCACTGGCTACTGTTCCGTTTTTTAGAATTGGAAAGCCCTGGGTTTTCAATCGACAATTTCAAGAGCTAAGCCCGAATATGATATGATGAAGAGTCTGAAGTGGCAGCGTGCTTATAAATAATTTTATCCCGCGACGAAAGGTTTCCCGATGATCAGTGCATTGATCTTTGATTTTGATGGTCTTATTATAGATACAGAAGTGTCTGCATATCAATCCTGGCAAGAAGTATATCAAGAATATCAGAGCTTTCTTCCGTTGGATGTCTGGGCTACGTGTATTGGCACAGGAATTGATGCTTTTGATCCCCATGCCTATCTGGAATCCCTGCTGGGCAAGGAGATTCCGCATGAGTCGATAGCTGAGCGCCGCTTGCAGCGCCATCTGGCTTTGATCGACGCTCTCTCTGCGCTTCCGGGAGTGGAGGAGTATATTGATGAGGCTCATCGTATGGGATTAAAGATCGCGGTGGCGTCCAGTTCTCCTCGAGCCTGGGTGGTGCGACATCTGACCCGTCTGGGCCTATTGGATAAGTTTGATGCGATGAAGTTTGGGGATGAGGTGACACATAAGAAGCCACATCCAGAGCTCTATCAATCGGCACTAGATTTGTTGGGCGTGAAGGCGGATGAGGCGATCGCTTTAGAGGATTCGCCCAATGGCGTGCGTGCAGCCCAGAATGCTGGTATTTTCTGCATCGCTATTCCTAATCCCATTACAGGTCAACTCCCTCTGGACCATGCTGACCTGCTGCTCTCTTCAATGGCCTCATTGCCGCTGGCACAATTGATCGAGCAGGTAGAGGCGAAGCGGCAGGCTCTCATCCTGGAACAGAGCAAGTAAACTAATCGCATAGTGTGAAGCCATCCTACGTGCACTATCACGTGGCTGTTTCTTTTGGCTGCGCAATCTACAGATTGTATATCAAGCATTGCTGGGGATTGCGTGTGGGTGTCAATGAAGATCCTGTAACTGGATCGGCTCATTGTTGTCTGGCTCCCTATTGGGGCCAGAAACTCGGTCGTGATACGCTGCTGGGCTATCAAGCTTCAAAACGCGGCGGCCTGGTACGCGTGCAACTGAATGGAGAGCGTGTCTTGCTGGGCGGACAGGCCGTCACGGTGATGAAGGGCGAACTACTCTAACAGATAATTCCCATTGGATATGATAGCGATAGAACAGGCCAGCAACGGATATTGAACGCTGTTGGCCTGTTCTATCTTTTAAATTATGCGCTTTTCTGGATTACGTGCGAGATTTCTCCCGTCAGGCTATAGCAGATAGCTTCGCTATTGGGAAAATAGAGTTTAAAGGCATTTTCAACGACCCTGCCGTGTTTATCGCGGCTGGGTTCCTCATGTACATAGTGGCAGACGATAGCTTCACCATTTTTGACATCGCCCTCATAGCTGCGAATTAAGCGGAGGGCATTAGCTGTAATTGTTGTGCAATAAAGTGTCTTCATGTGTCTGATAACCTTGTCTTGTACCGGCAATGCGGTTGTTAGTGACATCTCCCCACATGAATGAACAGGTAGTATGAGGTTTCATTAGTGATGTCAGCAATAAGAAGTAGAGGACCAGAACTTTCAACAGTGAAGTGGTCTGACCAGGAGGGGATGCCTGGAATAGTTCAGCATCGTTAAGAGAATACTACCATAGGATGAGTGAAATTGCGAGTGCTGGTATCACAAACGCATCAAATTGCGCAGAACACAGGCATACGGAGAGCGCTTTGCGACGATAAAGGAAGCTGAGGGTGCGCGTCATTTTTTTGCGGGAGGCTTGGCAGGAGAAAAGAAAGATGATACACTGGAAGCAGTAAAGAGTGGAGGATGAGATGGAAGAAGCAATGGACAAAGAATGGCGCGATTTAAGCG
>NZ_BIXY01000214.1 GCF_008326305.1 Dictyobacter arantiisoli
GGGAGGGGAGAGAACGCCAGAGCATGGGTGAACGACAAGGGAGCCCGACGTTCGTCGTAGCGTCCCTTTGTCGTGCCAGGTCCTGGTTAGCGCTCGTTCTGTTACTCTCCGTCACTCTGATAGTCATCGCCTTGTTTCTCAAACAGCGCGGCCTTGCGTAGGGCTTTCTCTTGGTTGCCTTTGCCTGTCAGATAGGCGAGGTTCGGGACATTTTTCATTCCTGCATCTTTTCTCTTTTGTAACACATTAGGGACCTCCCTCAACACATTTCCAACCGTCTGCAATCTCAGCTTCTTGCCATCTTTACCTTTTAGCTCACTTTGAGTTGTAAGATATGGATACTTTGTGCCTTCTTTTAGATCACGCGGGCGGAGGTGGTGTTCGTTAATGTACTTTCGAAGCATGTCTGCTTGCTCTCGACTCCACTTTTGCTTATTTGCAGGGGCCTCATCCTCGTCACTCCTCTGATCGGCATCGCTGTCCTTCTCAAGCTGCGCGAACTGCTCGGCCTGTCGTAGGGCTTCCTCTTGGTTGCCTGTCAGATAGGTGAGGTCCGGGACTTTTTCCATTCCTGCATCTTTTCTCTTTTGTAACACCTTATCGACCTCCCTCAACACAGCTCCAGGCGTCCGGAAATCCTCCGTTTTGCCATTCTCTTTTCGCGATTGTGGAATATATGGATACTCTGTGCCTTCTTTGCCTTCTTTTTTATCAAGCCGGCTGAGGTGGTATTCGTTAAAGAACTCTCGAAGCATGGTTGCTCGATCTCGCGTATCTTGAACTCGTCTAGCGGAGTCTGCACGTGCCTTCGCCTCCGCCTGTTGCTCATCTGCAGACAGCTTGAGCCTGGGGTTATTAAAGCGGTGTAAAGAGGAACCTGGCCCCTCCTGAGGCAGCTCAAGGTTATGAGGGGCTGCATTTTGTGGTCTAAAGGTGCTGTTTGAAGAGGAACCTGGCCCTGATCGGTCACTGGTCGGATCCCCGTGTGGCGGCTGGTAGTGGGCATTTTGCGCCTCTGGCTGTCGATAGAAGGAGAGGGCGGCAGGCAGCCCTGAAGAGGAATCTTGCCATGATAGGCTACTGGTCTGATCCCCGTGTGCCTGGTTGTATTGAGCGATTGTGACATCATACGCAGCAGTGAGAGGATCGTATGGACCACCAGCCGGCGTGTGTTCGATGAATGTCGGATCCCCGTGTGCCTGGTTGTATTGAGCGATTGTGACATCATACGCATTAGTGAGAGTGATAGGATCGACATCATACGCATTAGTGAGAGTGATAGGATCGACATCATACGCATTAGTGAGAGTGATAGGATCGACATCATACGCATTAGTGAGAGTGAGAGGATCGTCCTCATACGCATTAGTGAGAGTGAGAGGATCGTCCTCATACGCATCAGTGAGAGTGAGAGGATCGTCCTCATACGCATCAGTGAGAGGATCGTAGTGAAACACCCTATCCTCGATGCGATCGAACCGTTCATTTGGATTATTGGCCTCCGGGATGGGACCAGGGATTTCGAAGAATGTCGGATCCCTGTGTAGCGGCTGGTAGAGGTTTCTTTGCACATCTTGCTGTGGATCGAAGGAGAGGGCGGCAAGCTGCCCTGAATAGAGATCTTGCTCTGATCGGTCACCGGGCTGATCCCCGTGTAGCTGGTAGTCTTCAGCGATCAGGCCCTGGGTGGGAGCGAACAGTTCGTATGGATTCCCGGTCGGCGTGCTGCGACCAGCAGTGTGTTCGGAGAATGGCATAGGAATTCCTCCTTTTTGTCAAAAGGATAGAGCAGCAGGCAGGGAAATGCAAGAGGGAAAGAGGCCCAATCTGATCGGTCATGGGATGGGTCGGGGAAGATCCGAGCGTCTCGTGTCCTGATCGAGTTAGGTCTGGGGCCACAGAGCCGTGGCGGCCCCGGCAGCGTGAAGGGCAAACCCATCGATGCAGCCCCGGTGTGA
>NZ_BIXY01000215.1 GCF_008326305.1 Dictyobacter arantiisoli
GAGAAATCGACTATTGAGGATCTGGAGAAACCGCTCCAGAGGCAGATTGTTTCACACCGTTTTTGCAAATTCGGGAGGCCAGCGAGCTGCGCATCTCGCGCATTACCACCTCATGCTTCTGGAAGAAGAAAAAAAAGAAGAGTATATACTCTTCGCATGTTTCTATCGAATGCACTTGAGGAGAGCATAATCATCATGGGCTTACATATCCACCTGCACACCTTTCCAACCTTAGAAACAGAACGCCTGATCTTACGGCAACTCGTAGCAACGGATGCGCAGGATGCCTTCCTCTTTCTGTCCGATGAAGAGACGATGCGCTACTACGATCCAGCACCGCTGACCCAGCTCGAACAAGCAGAAAAGAGTATCGAACGTCATCAAAGGCGTTTTGCTCAACATGAAGCACTACGTTGGGGCATCATATTGAAGGGAGAGAACAGGGTCATCGGCAATTGTGAATATTCATGGGATGTCGATAATCAAAATGCAGCTCTGAGCTATATTCTCTCAAAATACTACTGGAATAAAGGCATCATGACAGAGGCCTTGACCGCAATCATTCAGTTCGGCTTCGAACACATCCACTTGCATCGCATTGAAGCTCAGGTTGCGTATCTCAATCTCGCTTCCACACGCCTGCTCGAAAAGCTCGGTTTTCAGGAAGAGGGACGCCTCCGCGATCGTCAATATGCCAACAACCAGTTCGTTGACGAGCTCATGTTTGCGATCATCAATACGAACAATGTGGACGGAGAAATTTTCCCTTGAGAGCCTGGACAATTCACCAAAATTACAGAAAAGGCCCAGAAAGCCCTCCGTTTTGAAACGGGGAATGAATGGGCGTTCCTTTGTGGGAGGGATAATGGGGCAGGCTCATCTCGCATCGCACCCACCTCTCTGAGCGTGCTCTTTCCTCCTATCTGAGGTCAACGGAGTTGAGCAGGCTCCTCATCTGGTTGCAAATGGACAAGCTTTTTCGTGTCATTCCACAATTTTAGTGCTCGCTGTTCATCGTACGACATTTTGGAAGATCGCCTCTCGATCAATTTGCCGTCGTGCGATTGAAAATACTTCCCCGATCCGTTTGCATAGGCGGGATCAACAGAAATCTTGGCAAGGGACTTACCTGAAAAGTCTGCGCTCCCTATAGTGACGCCCATGCGCTTAAAAACCCAATTCATGCTGTCAGTGTTGGAAAGCCACTGCACAGGCTTTGGCATGCCCCTGAGGAATCCAGTTCCTGACGTAGCACCGGGATCAAACGCGATCGACGCGATCGTGCTGCCTGACCTTCTTAGCCGGCGGTCCAGCTCATATGCATTCAGTAGTATACATAGCTTTGATGTTGCGTAGAGCTTGCCGTTTGAAAGCGGCTTTGTACCGTCTTTACCAGTATTAGCAAGAGCTATTGCGTCAGGCTCCGCAACGCCCATCATTTTTCCGTCCGCTGTGTCAGGATCGTGTGTTCCACTCGCCGTATACACGATGCGCCCATGGTCCGCTACGCGGTCAAACAGCAATGCGACCAATAGGCAATGTCCTAAGTAATTGGTTGCGAATGTCTCCTCGTAACCGTCAGCGCTGTAGGAGACAGGCCCGTTGAGCCGCACTCCCGCATTGCAGACGATCGCCTGAAGGGAATCGATCTCGCCAGTGTCGAACATGGTGCGACACTGAGCAGCGGCTGACCTTACTGAAGCCAGGGATGATGTATCTAGTTGAAGAGTACCCACTTTGACGCCGTAGGTCGTGCGCAGTTCTTGCGCAACCGGGTCCACGCGCTCCAAGCTGCGTCCTGCCAGAATAAGGTTAAGACGATAATGCGAGGCGATATATTTGGAGCACTCGAGCCCGATTCCGCTGTGGCCGCCTGTTATGAGAATTGTAGGCATAGGAACCCCCTCATGTTCATTTCGTTCATAGTATCGGAACTCGCCATCGGGCAAGT
>NZ_BIXY01000216.1 GCF_008326305.1 Dictyobacter arantiisoli
TTGTTAACCTAAGCGAAGGAGTCGCCCCCTCCGCTCGGCTTCAAAACCGGACTGGAAAGTTTCCCTTCATCCGGCTCCTCAATGATCGGGTCCTTGGCACAGATACCATTGACACGTCCGACGTGTCGTTCATCATGGCAATGTCGGTGGAGCAAGCATTTGTTACTGAGCTCTTCGCCGCCGCCTTCACTTTTTGGGATAATGTGATCGATTTCAATGACATCGGTGTCTTGAAAGAGCAATTCACACCAGCGACATTTCCCTTGCTGTTTCTGCAAGAGCACTCCCTTGACGCCATTGCATAGGGGATGCGTTTTGAGTCGTTGGCTCCAGTAGAGAAGGTCCCCATTGTAAGGGCTGGCCGCTCCCTTGACTTTGATATGTCTCTGGACATGTGCTTGTCCGTGTTTCCACAGCTTTGCTTGCTGGCTTTGAAACTGCCAGCCCTGTCCTTTATCCACATGCCAGTATTTGTTCGCGATCCAATGCCCTCCCTTGTTGGGATGGCGGCGCTTCGCCCACCGTTTTAATTGGAGGTAGAGCAGATGGTCACAGGCATGAAACGTCTTTGAGGCCGCTGTTCTGCGATGGTAGTTCGCCCATCCCCGATTCACGCGATTGAGTTCCTCAATGAGCTTCTCTTGTGGGGCATGTTGATTTCTGTCAATCACCATCTTCATATCAGCAGTGTGACGTTTGACCGCCTCTTTACTGGGAGTGATGATTGTTTTGAAACCGAGCGGTCTTCCTCGTGGGTTCTTTCCCGTATGGGTTTTGCCTACGGGGAATTGTCGGATCGTCCAGCCAAGAAAATCGAAGCCCACCTGCCCCTGATATTCCTGGAGCGTGTGGGTTATTCGGGTTTTACTGGGCTTGAGCTCAAGCCCCATCGTGCTCAACCATATTTCCAGAAGGTGCTTTGCTTTCTGCACACCTGCCTCTGTAGGATGAAGAACTACCAGATCATCGGCGTAACGAACGAGTCGAGGAACACTCTCCTTGTAGGAGAAGGCTTCTCGAATCGCTGTTTCGATGCCATGCAAAGCAATATTCATGAGTAAAGGTGACGCTACTCCTCCTTGCGGAGTTCCTTTCATCGTCTCATGAAAACCGCCATCTTCCATGATGCCAGCTTTTAGCCATGCTTTGACCGTTCTTTGGATTGCTGGGTAGGAGTGGAGTTTTTGCAGCAAGGACGTATGGGAGATGTTATCGAAGCACCCGGAGATATCCGCGTCCAGCACGTATTTGGACTGGTAGCGGATGGCATTAAAGATGGCTTCTTTAGCATCCTGGGCGCAACGGCCTGGGCGAAATCCGTAGCTATTTGGTTCAAAGTGGGCTTCCCATTCGGGTTCCAGTGCCAGCTTGATGAGGTATTGATGCGCCCGATCCAGCATGACCGGAATTCCCAGTGGTCGCTTTTCCGCTTTGCCCGGTTTCGGTATCCAGACCCGTCGAACAGGTCTGGGTCGATTGCCTTCCCATGCTTTCGGGTGAATTTGCTCGGCCAAGGCAAGTCGTTGTTGGGGCGCGACGGCTTTTATCCCATCTATCCCGGCAGTGTTCTTTCCCTGGTTATCTTGTGTCACCCTCCGTACTGCAAGAAGGCGGGCTGCTCTGGATTTCGTCAGCAGCTTCTGGAGTTTGTGGACAGCTTGGGTATTGCCATGTTGACTGGCTCGAAAGATGCGCTTTTGGAGTCTGTATACATGCTGCTCAAACTTCCGCCAGGGCAGCTTGCGCCAACTCTCACTCGCAGGATCAGGCAGGGGTTTCTGCTTGATCTTGGGTGCCTTCGTCTCTGACATCCGACTTGTGCCTCTTTCTTCCCGGTCATCGTCCCCACGTCAGCATATCCTCTGGCTTTCCCAAAGGCGTTAAGCTTCTTGGGGAATCCTGCTCAGCATCGGCG
>NZ_BIXY01000217.1 GCF_008326305.1 Dictyobacter arantiisoli
TCATCATCAGGAAGATACGTTATTCTAAAAGGCATAAGGAATTTTCTTTCTGGATCTATGTAACGTTTTTTTTATTATGCCAGAAAGAAACTTCCTTTTCTCGTTATTTAAGCGGTATTGCCCGTGAAGGGTGGCTTCTACGGATGCATCGGCATTCCACATTCTCCTTATTGAAGCGGTATTGGGGTGCACTCCCTCTTCAGATGGCGGCTGCACCCCGGTGCTGTCAACAAAGGGTGCCTCCTTTTTCTCTGGGTTGTCTTCCTCTTTCCCCTCATTTGTTGGAATAGGTGCTGGTCGTCACGCACCGACGCACCGTCTTGCAACGTGCCGATCATATTATCCTTCTCAAGGATGGCAAGGTCGACGCAGAAGGGACGCTGGATGAGTTGCTCGCAACCAATGAAGAGATGGGGCGGTTGTGGAGGGGGGATGATGAGGATGGGAAGTAGATCAGTCCTGAATTTTGTCGTTGGTGGCCCCATCACGATGTGCGTGGCGCACTGGACGGTCATAAAGTTATACAATTAGCAGAGGGAACAGCATCCCTCTGGATGGATTGCGATGCACGTATTTGAGGTAGGAGGAAGCAATGAAGCACATGCGTATTTGTTTTGTGGGAGACTCATTCGTTAATGGAACTGGCGATCCCACAGCCCTTGGTTGGGCTGGAAGGCTCTGTGTTGCAGCTCAGCGACAAGGACATGAGATTACATACTATAATCTTGGAATTCGCGGACAAACGAGCCGACAAATTGCTCAACGGTGGCAAGCAGAAGTAGTGGCACGTCTTCCAAAGGATAGTGATGGAAGGATCGTCTTTTCTTTTGGAGCCAATGATATCATCCTGGAAGAAGGTGAGGTACGCGTTCCGTTTGCAGAGTCCCTTCAGAATACTCGCCACATCCTCACAACCGCTCAACAGCTCTTTCCAACGATTATGGTTGGTCCACCACCTCTTCTTGAAGATGATTTGAATCAGCGTCTTGCAACTCTTTCTCAGCAGTTTGGAGCGGTCTGTGAAGCCGTGGAGGTTCCCTACCTGGAAGTATTCCCTTCTTTACAGCACAGCCAGACGTGGAAAGAGGAGGTGGCTGCCAATGATGGAGCTCATCCAAGAACTGCCGGATATGATCTCCTTGCCCGGCTCGTGCAGGAGTGGTCAGCCTGGCAATCATGGCTCGTATAGTCACGTTGTCATGGATGCCTGCTCATAGCATCGCTCTTTCTTGATTTTAACTCCGGTATCGTAATAACTTTCGAAGTGCCGCTGTCTCTTTTAATAGAGCTTTTGAGGAATGGAAAAAGAGCAAAATAGCTCTAATCCCCCTGGAAAACAGGCAGCACATGGCACCATTTCGAAAATCGCGGCAAACCATCGCGGCAAACCGCTTAATTAGGACAGAAACCCGCCCTGATTAAGAATTCACCATCATGTATGAGATGTGATTAGACGATTCAACAAGCAAAAGTGCATCCGAAAATCCTACCGTATCGACACACAAAAACCGATTTTCGAAACCCCTTGACCAGAGCGCCAAAATCGCGTATAACTGAAGAGAACACGTGGCTCTCAGACGCTAAAATAAGGCCCTTGCTCAAATCACAGGTCATATTTGTCAGAAAAACCTATCACGCACCCCTCAGTTGCAGAGGAATCGATCCGAAAGAGGATACTCTTCTGAAAAATACAAAAGAAACCAGCCCCTCAAGCGATTTGGGAAGCTGGTTGTAATTCCACCTGATAACCCAGTTTCTCTAAACGCCTAACGAGTCGTTTCTCGATGGATTGCCGATTT
>NZ_BIXY01000218.1 GCF_008326305.1 Dictyobacter arantiisoli
GCGCTGTATAGTCCTGTGATGTTGCGGCTGAGACGCTGACATGAGCCCATTTTCCACCTTTGAGCCCTCCACGCTATTGGGAGATGATCAGCCTGCTATTCATCTTGAACTTGGGAGAAGGATGTTCCTTCTCTTATTCTCTTTCTTTTCTTTCTTTTCTTTCTTTTATTTCTTTTCTTCTCTCCTGACGTTTTGCTAGAGCACCCTCTGAAACATTTTGTAGGTGTGTTACACTAGTTCCTGTTCTATATGCGTCATGTAAAGAAGAAGCTCCCTCTATCTCACGGCGCTTCTGCGGTACTTCATTCCAGCCTGGCTTCAGTGGAGCTTTCCCAGCAGCAGCTCGTATGGCATGAAGATTTCGCGCCGCACCACTCCATTGATTCGTTTTAGCCGTGTAGATGGTGCTTGGTTTCCCATCACGGCCAGGACTTTCCAAGCGGAGATGAGGATCGAGGGGCTTGGCCTTATGATAATAGGAAGAGGTAGGGGTAATGTCAACGACAAGGGAAGTATCAGCAGAACGAGGAGCGTCGCTGGGCGCGCCGTGTGGCTGGTAGAGGGCTCTTTGCACATCTAGATCGAAGGAGGGGGGGTCAGGCAGTTCGAAGTTATCAGAGGAAGAGGCTGCATCTTGTGGCTGCATCTCTGGTGACGGTGACAGGGGTTCGTTATACAGGAAGTCGTCGTCGTTATACGACTGATCAAAAGTGCGTGAATAGAAGGGACCTTGCCCTGATGGGCCACTGATCTGATCCCCATCCTCGTGTGACTGGTAGTATTGAGAGCCCGGGCCCTCAGTCGCGAGAGAATTGTGGTAATCCTCGACACTCATGATGGGATCAGTGTCTTCGGAGAATGGCACATCCCCGTATCGCAGGTAGCGGGCATTTGACTCCTCTTGCTGTGGATAGAAGGAGGCGGGGACAGGCAGCCCTGAATAGGGACCTTGCCCTGATGGGCCACTGATCTGATTCTCGTGTGACAGGTAGATGGCTTTTTGCACATCAGAAGGGGTATGAGGAACTGCACCTAGTGGTCTAAAGTTGTCTGAAGAGGGACCTTGCCCTGATAGGTCACTGGTCTGATTCTCGTGTGACAGGTAGAGGGCTCTTTGCACATCAGCAGGGGTATAAGGAAATGCATCTCGTGATCTAAAGTTGTCTGAAGAGGGACCTTGCCATGATAGGTCACTGGCCTGATCCTCGTGTGACAGGTAGAGGGCTCTTTGCACATCAGCAGGGGTATAAGGAAATGCATCTCGTGATCTAAAGTTGTCTGAAGAGGGACCTTGCCATGATAGGTCACTGGCCTGATCCTCGTGTGACTGGTAGTTTTGAGAGCTCGGGCCCTCATTCTGGCCCTCATAAGAAGGAGCGAACAGTTCGCTTGGATTAACGGTCTCCGTGAGGTGACCAGCAGTGTGTTCGGGGAATGGCATAGGAATTTCTCCTTTTTGTTAAAAGGATAGAGCGGCAGGCAGGGAAATGCAAGAGGGAAAGAGACCCAATCTGATCGGTCATGGGATGGGTCGGGGAAGATCCGAGTGCCTCGTGTCCTGATCGAGTTAGGTCTGGGGCCACAGAGCCGTGGTGGCCCCGGCAGCGTGAATTCTCTCCCTGACACTTTTTTGATGACAAAAAACAGGCGGCGAAGAAAAGGAAAAAAATGGAAGAAGAGAGAAAAGAAATGGCGCTCAAACCACGCATACTTGTCCTGGGACACGCTGACCCCGCGACCGGCTATGGACGTGTTCTTTCCAGTATCTGTCGTCGTCTTGCGC
>NZ_BIXY01000219.1 GCF_008326305.1 Dictyobacter arantiisoli
CATAGTATAGCGCGTTTTCATCAGGCGGGGTGCACCTTCGGTGCATGGCCCTTGGAGGGTCGGAGAAGAGAAATCTGATAGACTACCATCAGGAGGGTTCAATGGGCAAATCTCAACCGACCTCTACCAAGGAATTCAAGCAGCAGGCTGTCACACTTTTTGAAACCAGTGGAAAAAGCAAAACACAAATTTCCAGAGATTTAGGGATTTCTGACAGTGCTTTAAGCAAATGGTGTAAAGAGTTTGGAGAACAAGGAGAAGCGGCCTTTCCTGGCAAAGGCCATCAAACTCCGATTGAAGAGGAAATGAAAAGATTAAAGCGTGAAAACGAAATTTTAAGGTAGGAAAGGGACATCTTAAAAAAAGCGATGAGCATCTTCGCGCAACCCCACCCGTAAAATTCCAGTTTATTCATGAGCATCGTCAGACGTTTCCTCTTCTTCGGATGTGCCAGGTCCTAGAGGTCTCGGAAAATGGCTACTACAACTGGCGTAAAAGAGGGAAAATCCAAAGAAAACGGGATGATGAACAGCTTACGGAACGTATTGAAGATGCGTATTATCAAAACAGGGGTTATTATGGAAGTCCTCGTCTTTATGTTGAACTCAAAGACCAGGGCATTCATTGTGGACGAAAACATGTCGCACGCTTGATGCAAGAACAGGAGCTGAGCGCCAGAAAAAAGAAGCGAAAGCCACGTACCACCGAGAGCAATCATGATTTTCCCATTGCTCCCAATCTTTTGGAGCAGGATTTTACCGCTGATGCACCAGATACAAAATGGATGTCAGACTTTACCTCCCTTGAGACACGAGAAGGGTGGCTCTACCTTGCAGGGGTGATTGATGCCTATGCACGCAAAATTGTTGGCTGGTCGATGAGTGAGCATCATGACGCTGAATTGGTCTCTGCCGCGCTGCAGATGGCACTGCTTCAGCGGCAGCCTGGAGCTGACCTGATCCATCATTCAGACCGGGGCAGTGAATATGCGAGCGGTCGGTATCAAACGCTGCTACACGAGCATCAGATTCAAGGAAGCATGAGCAAAAAAGGTGATTGTTATGATAACGCGTTGATCGAGAGCTTTTGGGCAACCTTGAAGAAAGAATGTTCTGAAGATGCAATATTTTCCAGTAGAAATGAGGCAAAAGCAACGGTTTTCGAATATATCGAAATATATTACGTGCGATCCGTTCAGCCGAAAATCGCCCACTGGGTGAGGGGATGGCTGGCAAAGATGAACTTTGACAACTCATGATTTGATGGGAGACGCAATTTCTCTCCCACGAGGTGAACGTGGAATGGCTCTGCCCGACGGTAGCGACTGGTCCTCAATCCGTCAAGCGGGCAGAAATGGAAAGCCTCATGAGTCTCAACATGACCACTTTCCGAGCCAGGTTCCCACGGCGAAGGAAACTGAAGGTGCATCTGAACCATCGTAACTTCGAACAAGCCAAAGAGGCTGACAGGCTTGACCAAAACGGTAATGAGATTCGTATGAGGCGAGAACTGTAATATTCTCTCCTTTCACTCATCCAACATCTCCGGTGGATAGCACCCGCCTACAGGAGCGTAAAACAAATCATGGGAACGGAGTAACTCGGCATCTGGCTCTCATCAATGGTCGATGTGATGAGCAGGGAACCACCCGCACGCCGATGCTGAGCAGGATTCCCCAAGAAGCTTAACGCCTTTGGGAAAGCCAGAGGATATGCTGACGTGGGGACGATGACCGGGAAGAAAGAGGCACAAGTCGGATGTCAGAGACGAAGGCAC
>NZ_BIXY01000220.1 GCF_008326305.1 Dictyobacter arantiisoli
TGATACTGTTGCTAAATTACCAAGGGTGCAAATCAGGCGGAAATTTGCTACGATAGAGATCACAAGAGAATGAGTCCAGTCTAAAGAAAGGAGAGCCTCCATGTCGATGTCCCCTCACGCCATCATCTCTATCCCTGAAGAAACAGTTCGCATAGCTCGTGCAGCTTTTCCTCGTGGCAACATCTATCTGAGCATGCGGGATCAATTAGGCACAGTGTACGAAGATGAGAACTTTACCGCCCTCTTTCCCAAACGAGGACGACCTGCGGAAGCGCCCTGGCAACTCGCGCTGGTCTCTCTCTTCCAATTTGTGGAAGGGCTCTCTGATCGGCAAGCGGCAGAGGCTGTTCGTAGCAGAATTGACTGGAAATACGCGCTGTCCCTGGATTTAGCCGATCCAGGCTTCGACTTCTCAATCCTCTCGAAATTTCGGGCACGTCTACTTGTAGGATCGGCTGAAGCGACCCTCCTAGAAACCATGCTGGAGCGGTTCAAAGAACATGGTCTACTGAAAGCACGAGGCAAACAACGAACCGACTCGACCCATGTGCTCGCAGCTATCCGTACCCTCAATCGGCTCGAATGTGTTGGGGAGACGTTGCGCGCAGCGCTCAATGCTCTTGCCAGCATCGCGCCTGAGTGGCTGCATGAGCACGTAGTGCCAGAGTGGTTTGATCGCTACAGCACCCGGATTGAAGATTCTCGTTTACCTAAAGGGCAAGAGGCTCGAAAGGAATATGCTGAACTGCTCGGAGCCGATGGCTCTCGGCTGCTCTCAGCCATCTACGATTCATCCGCGCTGCTTCATCTGCAGGAGCTTCCGGCGGTCCAGGCGCTACGACAGACGTGGGTGTTTCAATACTATGCAGAGGAAGGGCATCTACGTTGGCGCAAAGCCGAAGATTTACCTCCCGCTGGGCTGCGTTTTGATTCGCCCTATGATCCAGATGCGCGTTTCGGCAATAAGCGCTCAATCACCTGGACGGGATACAAGGTTCATCTCACCGAAACCTGTGAGGATGATGAGATACACTTGATCACCCATGTGGAAACGACCGCAGCCGGGATCACCGATAGTGAGCTTTCGGCCCCCATTCACAATGCGTTAGTGAAGAAAGACCTCCTTCCACGTGAGCATTTCTTGGATGCTGGCTATGTCGATGCCGACTTGCTGGTGAAGAGTCAGCGCGACCTGGGCATTGAGGTCGTTGGCCCTATGAGACCCGACTCTAGTTGGCAGGCCAAGACTGACCAGGGCTATGATCTCACGCATTTCACCGTTGACTGGCAGACCCACCAGGTGGTCTGCCCTCAAGAGAAACAGAATACGTGCTGGACCCCGCACCTGGATGCCTGGGGCACACCGGTCATCAGCGTCAAGTTTTCTCGAACCGATTGCCGTCTCTGCCCGGTTCGTTCCCTGTGTACCAAGTCGGCAGAGGCACCCAGACACATCACATTGCGAATCCAGACTGATCACGAGATGTTGCAGCAAATTCGGGGTCTACAAACAACTCCTGAATGGAAGGCCCGTTATGAGCGCCGGGCTGGCATCGAGGGAACCATTTCGCAAGGGACACGTGGCTTCGGATTACGCCGATCTCGTTACATCGGCGAGGCGAAAACACACCTACAACATCTTTTGACGGCTGGAGCTATCAACCTGGTGCGTTTCGCGTCTTGGATGGCGGGTGTCCCTCATGCCAAGACGCGCACCTCACGGTTTGCTGCCATGAAAACTCCGGAGGTGAGCTTGGCAATTTAGCAACAGTATCC
>NZ_BIXY01000221.1 GCF_008326305.1 Dictyobacter arantiisoli
TTCAAATAGTCCATGCTCCTGCGGAGCACCCGGAACGATGAAAAGGAGGTAAAATAGGAGGTGAACCAGCGCCAAGATTCACAGATCGAGATGTTATCTAGTGGAACAAACCTGGGTTCAAATATGATCGGGATACCTGTAGGCACCCGGAACTGTGGCTCCCAGACGAGGGAAGCACGAAGGAGAATTTCTTTATGGGACGGTATCCTCTTGGCGAAACTGGTTGCATGAGCGTGAAGAAAGCAGCCCCTTGCCAGGAGGAAAGCATGGAGAAAGATCTAATCAGTGTGGTCTTTGAACGCTGTTGTGGATTGGACATTCACAAAAAGATGATCGTGGCATGTTTGCTTCTTCGAGGAGCCAATGGGCATCTCAAAAAAGAGACGCGAACATTTAGTACGATGACGACCGGATTACTGGAGTTGTTGGATTGGCTCAAAGGAGCTAGATGCACTCATGTGGCTATGGAGAGCACAGGGGTGTTCTGGAAACCGATTTACAATGTGTTGGAAGGGGAGATGGAGGTGCTGCTGGTCAACGCGCAGCATATCAAAGCGGTACCTGGTCGCAAAACGGATGTGAAAGATGCAGAATGGATTGCCAGTTTGCTGCAGCATGGATTACTCAATGCAAGCTTTATTCCGCCTCGTCCCCAACGGGAGTTGCGAGAGTTAACACGAACGCGCAAAACCCTGATTGAGGAACGAGCTCGGATCGTGAACCGGATGCAGAAGGTGCTTGAGGACGCGAATATTAAACTCTCTTCGGTGGTCACCGATATCACCGGCAAAACCGCCCGACAGATCTTGCATGCGATGCTGGAAGGAGAGCAGGACCAGGAAACCCTGGCAGGGATGGCACGTGGGAAACTGCGGAGCAAGCAGCCACAATTGGCGCAGGCCGTTCAAGGAACGCTGCGAGCGCATCATCGCTTTGTACTCTCGCAGCATCTGGCTCACCTGGACTTTTTAAGCCAACAGATTGAGGCGTTTGATCAGCAAATTGCCGAGCAGTTAGGCCTGGGCAACGGACCGGAAGACCCCGAACCTTCACCCTCCTCAAAGCAAGCCGCCAAAGCGGCTTCCCAAGATGTTCAGTCAGAGGAAATCGTCGAAGAAGAAGAAGGCCAAACGCGGCTTCTGGGTGAGCATCGACAGGATCTTCGACGAGCCATTGAGCGGCTCGATGCAATTACGGGGATCAGTCTGCGCACGGCCGAGGTCGTGGTCGCTGAGATCGGCATCCAGATGGAGCGTTTTCCAACCGAGGAGCAATTAGCATCCTGGGCAGGACTCTGTCCAGGCAACAAGGTGAGTGCAGGCAAACGGTTAAGTGGCAAGACGACCAAAGGAAATCGATGGTTGCGCACGGCCCTCATTGAAGCAGCACAAGGAGCAGCCAGCAGTAAAGGAACGTTCCTGGGAGCGTATTATCGACGCTTGTGTCAACGCATGGGCCGAAAAAAGGCCATCGTGGCAGTAGCTCATCGGATCCTGCTGATCATTTATCATGTGCTCAAAGAGGATGAGCCTTTCCGGGAATTGGGAGAGCAGTATGCCAGCGAAAAAGAGCGAGAGACCACCAAACGTCGAGCGCTTCGCCGTCTTGAGCAATTAGGGTACCAGGTCCAATTACAGCAGGCAGCAGAGACGGCATGATCTCTGCTGCCTGCTTTTGTGGAGCGGCTATTTTCAGGAGAATA
>NZ_BIXY01000222.1 GCF_008326305.1 Dictyobacter arantiisoli
AGGGTGCCATTCATTTTTTTGCAGAGCCCTCTTGAAGAACGTGGCGCGAAAAAGTTTGCCTTCCCCATCGTTTTTGCCCCTCCGTTCGTCCCTTCCGAGGAGCAGGTTGTGGGGCAAAGGTCGAGGAAGGCAACCGAAGACAGATATGCACGATCCGCACTCGCAGCTCTTGCGCACATCGTGCTCGTTTCTCTTCGCTTTGTTGTCGTCGTTGCATATGCCGCTGATCTTTGCACCAGCGTTGTTGATGTTGCCAACTCTCTTCCCAGCGCTCGTTACACATCTCACCACGTAACGCGAGCATCGGATTGACGTTGCCCGGTTCCCAATGCATCCCTGCTCCCTTCAGGCGTGCTTGCATCACCACTTTGTTGGCACTTTCTACCATCCCTGATCCAATGGGCCAGCCTTGGGCTTGGAACTGGGGATAGTCCATCTGGGCCAGCCGCTTGCCAAAGTAGCGCAAGGCATCGCTGACGCTCGGCAACGGGCGGTGCTTTTGCCACCAAGCAAGATGCTTCATGATACGTGTTGGCCCATGATGCTTCAGCTCATGGAGCATGACCGTGAGCCAGCCTTTGGGAACATGCTGACCTGCCAGTTCCCCCTGTTCTGCCACCCGGCCCAGATACTCGGCAGCATGCGCAAAGTCTAAAATCCGTACGGCATCGCAGCGATGCCCATCAACAAAGCCTTGCAGCCATTCAGCTCCATCTTGAATCGCACACACGCTCTTCGCGATCGTGATCCCTCGTCGCGCAATTTCAGCAGATGCGAGGTCGGCAAAGGTGTGAGCGTCGGTCAGCCGAGAAAAGTAGCTATGATCGTGTGTCTTCCCCTTTTCAGAAGCCGACTTGCTGGCAGTCTCAGTCACGACCTGCGCAAATACCGCCGTTTTGACCTCCGCCCACACGCCCCCTTTCAAGGGCACCATGCCTCCATCACTGCCCATAACCATCTGCTCGTTCGGTGTGGCTAGAGGCAAGGGAAAACGGGGTCTTGTCTGCTGCGGATGGGCCTGCTCGGTTTGAATGGCTTCGGCTATCACCCCTGTATGCAAGGTGCAGCGTCGGACGGTGGCCTCACTGATGCAGATGTCAAGCAGGGCCTGAAGTTCCTTGACGACCTGCGCAAAAGGCAGATGGGTTCCTAAACGTACGAGACTTTGATACGCATGAGGTAAGAGGGCTGTTGAGGGCAGTTCCAACTGCTCATCGAGGGGGAAAAAAGCTGTACCCGCACGCGGGACAGTCGAGGTAGGGACGGGTGAGTGTGACGTCTTGACGACCTCGCGTTTGCAAACGGCGGGAGCGAGTGCCTCGACGATGCATGCGTTCTCCACACTGAGGACACCGTGTGGGCTCTGGCTCGGCTTCTGGATGCATCTCCGCTTGGGCAACCTCTTCAATGATCCGCGCCCGCACTTGATCAAGCTGCTGATCGATGGCCGTTTCAATTTCGGCCATCGTGGCCTTGGGATGACCTTGGCGCCACTGTGCAATCGTCTGAAAGGCTTCTTGACTTTTTTGCTGCCAACGCTTTTCCAGGTCTTCTGCATTCATGATCTCGCCCACCTTTCTTTTGGTGAAATTTCTTACTACCATTTTATTTTACCATTTTGGCGGCGCAAAAAAATGAATGGCACCC
>NZ_BIXY01000223.1 GCF_008326305.1 Dictyobacter arantiisoli
GGGTGCCCCTCAGATTTTCGCAAAGAGATATTCAGGTCAAAAAAAAGATGGTAGAATGAAGCCAACGAAAACGAGAAGAGAAAGTGGCTCAATCAATGAATGAAGAAGAGTGGTTGCAAAAAAGCCAACAAATTCTCAGCGATGTGAAGGAATGGCGGCAAGTGCACAAGAAAGCGACTTTTGTTGAGATTGAGGAGGAAGTGCACAGGAGGATGGTGCAGTTAGAGGCTCAATTGTTGCAAAGTGCAGCAGAAGAGAGCGAGAGCCGAGAGTGGGGAAGAGGATCAGATCACGAAGCACCAGAGTGTCCACGCTGTCACGTTGCGCTTTCAGCAAAGGGAAAGAAAACACGCGCCTTACAAGGAAATGGCGGAGCAACAGTGAGTTTGACGAGAACCTATGGAAACTGCCCGAAGTGTGGGCAGAGTTTTTTTCCCTCTTGATGAAGAGTTAGCGCTGCTGCCTGGCAATCTGGCACCGGGACAACAAGATCATGTGGTTCACCTTGCGAGTTGGATGCCCTTCAAGAAAGCCGCATCGATGATGGGAAGACTCTTGGGTGTGCAGATAAGTGAAGAAACGGTACGCAGACTCACAGAGCAGATGGGAAGTGCTCTCGAACAGGCTCAAACGCAAGAGGCTCAAGCACCATTTCAAGAAGCAGGTGCGACCGTGTGCATTCCAGAAAAGAGAGCATTCAGTGCGGATGGGGCGATGGTTGGATTGGTTCATGGAGAATGGGCAGAGGTTCGCACACTGGTCATTGGAGAGGTCAAAGAGCAGACAAGCGCGAAAAAGAAGCGATGTAAGCAGGAGCCTCGGGTGGTGGACGTGTCTTCTTTTTCGCGCTTGGTGGATGCAGAGACCTTTTGCCAGCTTGCCGAAGTGGAGATGCGCCGAAGGCATGTTCTTGAGGCAAAAGAGGTCTGTGCCGTGATGGATGGGGCGGATTGGCTCCAAGAATTTATCGATGTGCATCGTGAAGATGCTACACGTATTCTCGATTTTCCCCATGCCGCCGAGCACGTGACCTGCTTGTTAGAAGCGCTCGTGAAGGCAGGCTACACGTTTCCTGCTCAGATGCTTGAGCGCAGTTTGTCCATTCTCAAACAACGTGGTCCCAGCTTTCTGCTTTCACGTATAGATCGTCTCCCGTCATCTCTCTTGCAGCAGAATGGGATACGTGAACATGTTGGGTATCTGCGCAAACGAGAAGCATTGATGCAGTACCCGACGTTTCTCAAGCGAGGGTTGCCGATTGGTTCTGGCATGGTCGAAAGTGCGAATAAACTGGTCGTAGAAGCACGTCTCAAGGGTGCTGGGATGCGCTGGGAACGAAAAAACGTCAACAAGATGTTACCCTTACGCAATGGAGTGTGCAATGATCGATGGCAAGCGACGTGGCAAGAAGCAGGTGCAGCCGTTCGCCAGCAACAGAAACAGCAGCGAGAACGGCGCCGGAAGCAGCGAGAGGAGGCAAAACTTCTGACGTGTGATCCTCGCTTGCTTGAATCACCTCCCCTGCCACCCAAGGCCGAGCCTGCACCACCACGCCTCCCCGCCGCTCCTCCTGCTACGCTACCTGGTTCCTCTCGTCCTTCTGCTCACCACCCCTGGAAGCGATCTTTCCTACCGAGTTGAGTTCG
>NZ_BIXY01000224.1 GCF_008326305.1 Dictyobacter arantiisoli
AGGCATGGTTCAAAGTGAGCGTGAACCAATGTGACAATTGACGAACAAATTGACAAAAAGAATCCCTGAGAGTTAAGGTGAAATTGACAAAAACAACACCGTTCTCAGGGAGGAAACATGATCCATTGTAGCACGAGTGAGGAACGCGTCAACATGATCAGTCAGATGTTGGCTCAGCCCACCCACGGATTGGTCAGTCAGTTGAGTCGTACCCATCAGGTCTCTCGTCAAACATTGTACCGTTGGTCGGCCATCGGACGAAAAGCCTTGGAAGAGGCATTGGGAAAGAAGGCCCTGCCGATGAAGCAAACCACGTCGGTCGCCACGCTGGTGCTGACCACGTTGATCGAAACCCACGCGAGTTATCGGGGGATTCAAACCAGTCTGAGACGCATGCATGGCATCGAGATCAGCTTGGGAAAGATTGCCGGTCTGGTCAAAGAAGCAGGGCAACGTGCCCAGGATTGGATGGAACAGCAACAGGCTGGGACGGCGCGTGTCCTGGCCTTGGATGAACAATACAGCAGTCAGCGTGGAAAAGCCTATCTCAATGTGATTGATGTCCATAGTGGACAAGTCTGGGCGACCGTGCCACCCGTGGAGGTCGATGGAGACAGTTGGACCGCGCTGTTGTGGTATGTGCGTGAGCAGGGCATTCGTTCTTTGAGCACCGTAAGTGATGGCGGTCGGGCGATCCAGGAAGCCTTGAGTCACGTCCAGGGACAAGAGCAGCATCAACGCGATGTCTGGCATCTCTTCCACGTGGCGGCACAAGTCCAGGGACGCCTTGATCGTGCTGTGAAAACCGAGCAGGATCGTTTGCTGGTGATCCAACGACAAGCAGAACGCACTGCGGCTGGAAAACGAACACGAGGAAGGCCTCCCAAGGCAACACTTTCCCAGCAGCAGGCGCTGCTGGCGCAGATGGAGTACGTTGCCGACGGTGTCCGCTACCTCTGCCAGCATGTGCACACCGTGTTGGAAGTGGTCGTACTCAACGCTGATCGCGTCCTCACGAGTGAGCAGCGTCAAGGCGAGATGGAAGCCGCATTGGATCTGTTGGATGAGGTGGCTCCATTGGCCACCCCGGCATTGCAGAAGCAGATTGAGCTGCTTGCCAAGCAGCTTCGTCTGGCATTGCCTCAAACCTTGCTGTTTGCCAGGCAGCTTGATGCGCTGCAAGAGCAGGCTGCGCGCATCCTGGGGCCCGAGGCGGTGGCGCTGTTGGCGTGGGCATGGATGCGACGAGCCGTGCTTGGTCCGAGCAGCAAAGCACTGCTTCAAAACATTCCATCGCTCTGGCGAGCAGAGGCCTCCCGCCTTCTGGCAGGCTGGGATCAAGCAGTCCGAGCCAGTAGTGCTGTTGAAAATTGGCATAGCATTGTCCGGCCTCATCTGGCCGTTCATCGCACCCTTTCGGCTGGTATGCTCGCACTGCTGGCTGTTTGGCATAATCACCGGATTGCTCCCCGTGGTCTTCATGAGGGACTTTCCCCTTTACAACGGACGGATTCAAATGTTCCCGAGGGAGATTGGTTGGCAGCTTTGGGTTATTCTGCTCTCGCTGCCTGATTGTTCAAAAGTGTCACGTGGTTTTGAACCATGCCT
>NZ_BIXY01000225.1 GCF_008326305.1 Dictyobacter arantiisoli
TTATGAGTCATCCCGGATTTTCGGGAAACATTTCTAGCACCTAAATGATGCTAAAACCTGAATTGTTTCTAAATCCGGCGGGAGAATACTTCCAAGAACGGGATGGGCATCATCCCAAAGGCGGCTGATCGCCCACCGTACGCGGTAAAGCGGTGCCAGAGTTTCCCGGCACCGTTTCCCCGTTCTGTGACATTTGAGGTGTAAAACCGCCTGAACCATATCCCTGTAGAATGGTTCTAGAATATGAATAAGAAAGGCATAACAGATCGTCACAAGTGAAAGAAGTTTCAGACGATTTTCAAAAGCCCACAGGCGTGGACTTTCCATCGCTAACTCACATTTTCCATAGCGAAAACTCGTTTCAATTTGCCAGCGCCTCTTATACATAAAAACGATTTCCCAGGCCTGCACTTCTGTTTTTATCGGCTCATTCGTAATGAGATACCATATTTTTTTATTCACTCTCACTTTGACGCAATACAAAGGATACGCGTAACTGGCATGCCATACCGTTGTCCACCACACATCACAGGGCATTTTCTGGCCGGTAAACGTATCAAATATTTCTTTATGAGCAAGATACTTCTTCCCTCGACCAATTTCCCATAATTTCTTTTCTTCCCCATTTTGATCAAAAAATTTATGGTTTTTTATCCATCGAATGACGAACCTGACTTTTAACGATTGAAGGAACTGTAACCAAGGACCTGACGCATATCCACGATCAAAAATGTGAACCAGAATATCACTCCATTTCCTGACACATTTCCGTAAGAGCCTTTCTTCTTCTTCTCTCGTCTTTGTTGCATAATCTCCTCTTGTCGTCCACCAACTCATAAATGCCACTTTCGGGATTCCTTCCAATCCTGCAATTAGTGCTCCTGTCCAATGCATTCCGGTGACCATCACCGGTCTTGCTGCTGGCATATTGAAAACATGCCCTCTTCTTGAACGATTGAGTCTTTTTGCCTTGCTTGACCTGACTGGGCATAATCCTTCTGCAACGCTACTCTCCGGCTTTTCTATCACACTTCCATCCCAAATGCAAAGAATACGCTTTCTCTTTTCTTGGAGTCTTTTCACCTCTCTCTCGGCTTCTTCTAGTAAATAGCTGTCGATGTGAGAAACATTCCATTTCAAAGATCTGATGAGGTTGCTTATCCTCTTCGTTCCTGCTGTCGCACTTTTCGATAAACCGCGATAGTTATCCATATACGAACCTAATTCGCTCAGAAGGAGCCCCTGCTTGCTATTCCTGAAACGGAGAATTGCTACGCAACACTGCATCAATGTTCGTTGCAATCTCTTATCGAGAAACGCGTCGAGTACCATCAATAAAGGTGAAAGAAACACTTCAAGCTCTCGCGCTATTTCTTGCGACGTTTTTTGGGGGTCTTGTTCATTTTTTTGAAGTATGTCATACTGAGTAGGCATTAATGTGAATGGCCTCCTGTCTCTCCTGTGGGTATTTTAATCACCAACAGTGTAGACCAGGAGGCCATTTTTGCCTAGTGCCTGCAATTCCTGGAATTCCTTCATCTCATTGATTGGAGGTTTTACGGGTTCTCCAAAAATCCGGGATGACTCATA
>NZ_BIXY01000226.1 GCF_008326305.1 Dictyobacter arantiisoli
GTCTGCTGATCCGCTGGGAGAAGCGCCCGCGTTCCTATCAGACCTTGTTGTGCTTGGCTTGTGCGCTCATTTGCTTTCAACAATGTGATCGCGTTTCCTCCTTGTAGGTTTTCGGATAAGTTCTCACGGGTGGAGGGCCACGACCCTCTCGCACTGGCCTGCTCTGGGGCGGCTTTGGGGCGCAATGGCCATTCCCCTCCACCCGTGAAGGGTGGCTCCTACGGATGCATCGGCGTTTCGCATGCTCCCTCTTTCCATTCATTTGTTGGAGTAGGTGACCGAGACTCTGTGCTGCCCCCGGCGGGACGGAGGAGCCTACGGGCGAGATGGTCGTACGTGACGAGGAAAGCGCACCTCGGCTGCGGCCCTGGCACGCACCTACATCTTCCATCTTTTGTGGTTTTGCCCCACATTCCTCTTCTTTAGGATTCTTCCTGCTCGGCGAGGCTGATGAGGCGTTGTGATAACTGGCGCAGTTCAGTCCGCAGTTCCAGCGGTTGCCGAATGATAAAGTTACAGCCAAAACTGACCAGCATGCGAGCAATCCAATCAAGGCGATCGGTGTAGCACTTGAAGGAAACTCCATGCGCTTCTGGTTCAAGCAGCGCCAGCGTGGGCGAGACGAAACGTTGCGCCTCCTCAAGAGTGGCTTCAAGGAGAACTTCAATATACCAGGCTCCCGGCGTTTGTGAGATAGATTGCTGGACAAAAGCGAGACAGTCGAAGTGCTCGGGGCGCTTGAAGGTTGCTTCTCCAGGCGCAACGTCAAGCAGACGGTCCAGGCGGAAGGTGCGCGGCTCCTGGCGAAGAAGACAGAAACCCACCAGATACCAGTATCCCTCACGATATACCAGGCCATAAGGATCAAGATCACGCTCAGTCTCTCGGGCACCATAGGCACGATAGCGCATATGGACACGTTGACACTGCAAAATAGCCTGACTGAGCAGCAAGACCATTTCGCTGCGCGGAATCGTATGGGCAGGCATCACATCAATAATCAGGGCATCCTGCACGGCCTGTACACGTTCACGCAGGGACTGTGGTAAGACACGCTCAATCTTGGCAAGCACACCCTCTACCGCTGGCGTCGCCAGATCCAAACCAAGCTTGCGACCTACCAGCAGGCTCAGGGTTAAGGCCAGCGCCTCATCATCATTAAACATCAGCGGTGGCAATTTATAGCCAGGCCGCAAATGATAATAGCCATAGCGACCACGCGTCCCCTCGACTGGAATACCCAGATCTTGCAACATCGTAATATAGCGCCTGACCGTACGTGGATCAACCTCTAAGCGCTCAGCCAACTCCTGTCCACTCATCTTCTGGCGGGATTGCAATAGCTCCAGCACAGTCAGAACACGCGTCGTGGGAAAATACATAGCCGCCTTACTCCTTCAATATCCGCTTATTACGGTCGCGCAATAGAGTCCTATCAGGACGGATTTTACCCTATTTAGCTGGGTTCCACCCAAAACCCTGGGTCAAAAATGAATTGATTCGAAAATGAATTGATTTAAGGAAAGAGTCGTGCCGTTGCAGGAAGGAGCCAATCCTCGTTGAGAAGAGCGACCCGCAAGGCAACC
>NZ_BIXY01000227.1 GCF_008326305.1 Dictyobacter arantiisoli
AATGCGTATGATGTCGATCCTATCACTCTCACTAATGCGTATGATGTCGATCCTATCACTCTCACTAATGCGTATGATGTCACAATCGCTCAATACAACCAGGCACACGGGGATCCGACATTCATCGAACACACGCCGGCTGGTGGTCCATACGATCTTCTCACTGCTGCGTATGATGTCACAATCGCTCAATACAACCAGGCACACGGGGATCAGACCAGTAGCCTATCAGGGCAAGATTCCTCTTCAGGGCTGCCTGCCGCCCTCTCCTTCTATCGACAGCCAGAGGCGCAAAATGCCCACTACCAGCCGCTACACGGGGATCAGACCAGTGACCGATCAGGGCCAGGTTCCTCTTCAAACAGCACCTTTAGACCACAAAATGCAGCCCCTCATAACCTTGAGCTACCTCAGGAGGGGCCAGGTTCCTCTTCACACCGCGTTAATAACCACGAGCTCAAGCTGTCTGCAGATGAGCAACGGGCGGAGGCGAAGGCACGTAAAGACTCCACTAGACAAGGGACGCGAGATCGAGGAACCATACTTCGAAACTACTTTAACAGACACCACTTCGGCCCGCTTGATGAACGACAAGGCAAAAAAGGCGAAAAGTATCCATATCTTACAAAAACGCGAAGAGATACAAATGGCAAAAGGAAGGAATTCCGGACGACTGGAGCTGTGTTGAGGGAGGTCCCTAATATGTTACAAAAGAGAAAAGATGCAGGAATGGAAAATGTCCCGAAGCTCGCCTATCTGACAGACGACAAAGAGAGATCCCTACGCAATGCCGCGCTGTTTGAGAAACAAGGCGCTGCCTATCAGAGTGACGGCGATGCCTATCAGAGTGACGAGGATAGGGTGTTTGAGGCCCCTGCAGACTCCGCTAGACGAAATCAAGAGGCGCGAGAGCGAGCAGAGGCGCGAGAGCGAGCAGACATGCTTCGAAAGTACATTAACGAACACCACCTCAGCCCGCTTGATAAAAAACAAGGCAAAGAAGGCACAAAGTATCCATATATTCAAAAAACGCGAGAAGAAGATGGTAAATATGTGGATTTGCGGACGGTTGGAAATGTGTTGAGGGAGGTCCCTAATGTGTTACAAAAGAGAAAAGATGCAGGAATGGAAAAAGTCCCGAAGCTCACCTATCTGACACGCGACCAAAAGAAAGCCCTACGCAATGCCGCGCTGTTTAAGGAACAAGGCGATGCCTATCAGAGTGACGGCGATGCCTATCAGAGTGACGGCGATGCCTATCAGAGTGACAGCGATGCCTATCAGAGTGACAGCGCTGCCTATCAGAGTGACAGCGCTGCCTATCAGAGTGACAGCGCTGCCTATCAGAGTGACAGCGCTGCCTATCAGAGTGACAGCGCTGCCTATCAGAGTGACGGAGAGTAACAGAACGAGCGCTAACCAGGACCTGGCACGACAAAGGGACGCTACGACGAACGTCGGGCTCCCTTCTCGTTCACCCATGCTCTGGCGTTCTCTCCCCTCCCTGGCGTGCCTCCATCTTCCATCACCTCTCGATCCCAGGGAAAGGGATACAGGGCCTGGGGGTGAGGGCATCGGGTGC
>NZ_BIXY01000228.1 GCF_008326305.1 Dictyobacter arantiisoli
GGGTGCGCGTCATTTTTTTGCGGGAGGCTTGGCAGGAGAAAAGAAAGATGATACACTGGAAGCAGTAAAGAGTGGAGGATGAGATGGAAGAAGCAATGGACAAAGAATGGCGCGATTTAAGCGAAGACATTTTGAGTGGGATGAAAGAATGGCGGCTTGCCCATCCGAAAGCAACCTTCCGAGAAATCGAACAAGAAACCAGTGAACAGATGAGTCGCTTGCAAGCACGCATCGTGCGCGATGTCGCAATAGCCAGCCCCAGTACGGATTGGCGTTCCCTTCCTCAAGAGGAACGACCCACCTGCCCCAACTGTGCAAAAGCGTTGACCCCACGAGGGAAGCGAAAACGACGGCTTCAAGGAAACGGAGGTCGTGAGGTCGAACTCAATCGCAGTTACGGAACCTGTCCATCCTGTGGGATGGGGCTTTTTCCCCCTGGATGAGGAATTGGCCTTAGTCCCCGGAAGCTTAACCCCGATCCAAGAAGAACATCTTGCACGTTTAGCGACGTGGATGCCGTTCGCACGAGCTGCTGAGTTCTTAGGAGATCTGACCGGTGTCCATGTCAGTGCAGCGACGGCACGTCGACAGACAGAAAAGGTGGGAGCGGTTTACATCGAGGTGCAAACCCAACAAGAGCAGGCTCCATTCCCCGGTGCTGATCGCGAGAAAGAGCAGGGAGAAAAGTTGGTCCTCAGTAGTGATGGGGCGTTTGTTTCTCTGCGTCACCAACAATGGGCAGAAGTTCGTACCCTGGTCATTGGGGAGGTGGAACAAAGAGGCACGCAGGCGAGGACCCATCACCATTCCTATTTTTCCCGCATGATGGATGCAAGCACCTTCATTGAACGCGCAGAAGTGGAAACGCGGCGCAGGCAGGTGCTTGAGGCCACAGCCGTCGGTTTCGTTACGGATGGGGCGTTGTGGTTGCAAGAGTTGATTGACCTGCATCGCCCTGATGCGGTGCGGATTTTAGATTTTCCCCATGCCGCCCAAAGGGTGGCAGCGATGGGAGATGCCCTCACGCACGCCGGTCATCGCTTGCCTCCTCAGGCGCTTTCCCGGAGTTTGCATCTGCTCAAGCATCGGGGACCTGGCTTTTTGCTCAACAGACTAACCCATTTCCAAGCCTCTCCTCAGGCTCTTGACGCCCTTGAAGAACCATTGTCCTATCTCCGTAAGCGAGAAAACATGATGGACTATCCTCGGTATCAACGGGAGGGGTGGCCGATTGGCTCAGGAATGGTGGAAAGTGCCAACAAAACCGTCATGCAAGCACGGCTCAAAGGGGCAGGCATGCATTGGGAAGCCAGGCACGTCAATCCGATGCTCGCCCTACGTACGGCAGTATGTAGTGATCGTTGGTCAGAAGCATGGGACCAACAGAACAGCCACCGACTTCACCAACGAAAGCAATCACGGTGTGAAAAAGCAAGTCATCGTCAAGAAGCCGCCGCCAAGCAGATGATTCAAGCATGGTGGTTTTGGCTGCGTGGGACGAAAAAACCGGTTCCATCCACTCCTCCTGTTCCCCAACCTCCTTCTCCTGTCGCTCCATTGCCTGAGCCGTATC
>NZ_BIXY01000229.1 GCF_008326305.1 Dictyobacter arantiisoli
ATTTTAATCACCAACAGTGTAGACCAGGAGGCCATTTTTGCCTAGTGCCTGCAATTCCTGGAATTCCTTCATCTCATTGATTGGAGGTTTTACGGGTTCTCCAAAAATCCGGGATGACTCATAAAAAACACCAGGAATTTTCTCATCACATGCATTTTTACCGCTTTCCCTTTGATCGCTTCGGATTTGACCTGCACAGAGATCCGTTTTGGCTCGTCTCACAAAGCATCGTCAAAGGGAAGAAGAGTAGCTGCCATGCGTTCCCTCCCTTCTCAGCAGAGCATACTGGTTGAGTGCAAACGGCACCTCTGGACCCCTAGACACAAAGCCCCTCCTGTGTGCCCAGGGCAAGCAAACAGCAGAAACGATTGCAGGATCTCCCTCACGAAGGATACGACAGTGTTTGTACGGTAATCCATCGTGACTATGCGCCCACAGGAAGAGATCCTCTCCGCCCGCTTCTGAAGCCCGTTGAGAACCTATGACGCCATGACAAGGGGTACGAAGCTCACTTCGTACCCCTTGTCTCGTCTCTTCCCGTGTCTTTCTCGTCCGCTTCCCGTGTCCTTCCCGCTTTTCAGAGGAAATTCCTTGTTGATAGAACATCATAGAGAGATTGAGCAAGAGAAAAAACAGCACCTGTTCCGTCGCCATCTTCTCACCACCCCAGGCATTTGCATTTCTTTGCATTTCTTTGCATCTGTTTGCATCTGTTTGCATCTGTTTGCCTTTCTTCGCACTCGTTTCCGCTTCTTCTTCCACCGGCAGCCCCCACGGAAAATCCGTCGGATGCTCCGGCACCATAATCAGGCTCTGGATCGCTTCCGATTTGCGGTTGGCGGACACCGTAATCTCCATCTCCTGATGATGCGCCTCGATCTCCTCCTGATTTCCCAGTACATCTCCCTTGCCCACACGCTGCTCTCAGCACACACACAACAGCAGGCAGGCCACAAAAACAGGATTCATCCATGACTCTACAATGAAGACCATGAGGACCATGAGGACCATGAGGACCATGAGGACCACGGGCCAGAACGCCCTCCCAGAACAGGGGTGCTCCTGCTCCTGCTCTCTCCACCACTTCCCTTTGGCTCTTCTGTGTATACTGGCAACAGGAGCCTGATCAGCGAGGCGTTCCCTGGCTTTCGGCTACTGGTCTACTGGTGTTGTCTCCCACCCCGTTCCGTCCTCCTGATCAGGCCCTCACACAAGACACACAGGGCATCACATCACCACGCACCACCACCAACACTACACACCATCACCACGCACCATCACCAACGCTATACACAAAAAAGAGAAAAACACCCACAGCGAGACAGCACGAGACAAGCTATGAAACAAGAACGTCTTTCATTCGTTAGAGAAGAGAAAGAGATGCATTTGCACCTATCATAAGGAGGCACGCAATGGAATTCCCCCGAATTTGGAGGGTCGGAGAAGAGAAATCTGCTATACTCATATCAGGAGGGTTCAATGGGCAAATCTCAACCGATCTATACCAAGGAATTCAAGCAGCAAGCTGTCACACTC
>NZ_BIXY01000230.1 GCF_008326305.1 Dictyobacter arantiisoli
AATATGAGTCATCCCGGATTTTTGGATAACCCGTAAAAACCTTCAAACGATAAAATGAAGCAAAGCCAGGAATTGCAGGGACTAGGCAAAAATGGCCTCCTGGTCTAAACTGTTGATGAACAAAATACCAACAGGAGAGACAGGAGGCCATTCACATTAATGCCTACTCAGTATGACATACTTCAAAAAAATGAACAAGACCCCCAAAAAACGTCGCAGGAAATAGCGCAAGAGCTTGAAGTGTTTCTTTCACCTTTATTAATAGTACTCGACGCGCTTCTCGATAAGAGGTTGCAACGAACGTTGGTGCAGTGTTGCGTAGCAATTCTCCGTTTCAGGAACAACAAGCAGGGATTACTTCTGAGCGAATTGGGCTCGTATATGGATAATTATCGCGGTTTATCACAAAGTGCGGCGGCAGGAACGAAGAGGATAAGTAACCTCATCAGATCTTTGAAATGGAATATTGCTCATGTTGACAGATATTTACTAGAAGAAGCTGATAGAGAGGTGAAAAGACTCAAAGAAAATGGAAAGCGTATCCTCTGCATTTGGGATGGAAGCGTGATAGAAAAGCCAGAAAGTAGTGTTGTAGAAGGATTATGCCCAGTCAGGTCAAGCAAGGCAAAAAGACTCAATCGCTCAAGAAAAGGACACGTTTTCAATATGCCAGCAGCAAGACCAGTGATGGTCACTGGAATGCATTGGACAGGGGCATTAATTGCAGGATTGGACGGAATCCCAAAAGTTGCGTTTATGAGTTGGTGGACGACAAGAGGAGATTATGCAACAAAAACGAGAGAAGAAGAAGAAAGGCTCTTGCGCAAATGTGTCAGGAAATGGAGTGATATCCTCGTTCACATTTTCGACCGTGGATATGCGTCCGGTCCTTGGTTACAGTTTCTTCAATCGTTCAAAGTCAAGTTCGTCATTCGATGGATAAAAAACCACAAATTTTTTGATCAAAGTGGAGCAGAAAAGAAATTGTGGGAAATCGGCCGAGGAAAGAAGTACCTTGCGCATAAAGAAATATTTGATACGTTTACCGGTCAGAAAATGCCCTGCGATGTGTGGTGGACACAGGTATGGCATGCAAGTTACGCGTATCCTTTGTATTGCGTTAAAGTGAGAGTGAACAAAAAGGTATGGTATCTGATCACAAGCGAGCCAGTAAAAGCAGAAGCCCAAGCCTGGGAAGTCGTTTTTATGTACAAGAGGCGTTGGCAAATTGAAACGAGTTTTCGTTATGGAAAGTGTGAGTTGGCGATGGAAAGCCCTCGCCTGTGGGCTTTTGAAAATCGGCTGAAACTTCTTTCACTTGTAACACTTTGCTATGCCTTTATTATCCATATTCTAGAGCCGCTCTATAGAGATATGGTTCAGACGATTTTGCACCTCAAGTGCCATAGAACAGGGAAGCGGTGCCGAGAAACTCTGGCACCGCTTTACCGCGTACGGTGGGCGATCAGCCGCCTTTGGGATGATGCCCATCCCGTACTTGGAAGTGTTCTTCCGCCGGACTTAGAAACAATTC
>NZ_BIXY01000231.1 GCF_008326305.1 Dictyobacter arantiisoli
GTAGAACAGATTTATTACCGTGTTCTTACTGCATTTTATCGTCATTCCAATTCGTGTTCAGAAAGAAAGTGAGTTTCTCTTACAGACCTCGATTTTATTGTCTTGACAAAGCGGGGCACTATACCGATTCAAGAGTTTGTAACCACTCTGTAGATATTTCTTGATCAATGGCTATAATATTTCTTTCATCTGGAACAAAAGATACATTTTCCCATTGCATCGCCTTTACAAGTTCTTCTAGTTGCTGTATGTCTTTATATTCTGGTCCTTGCATTAATCCTCTAATCCTTCTTTGCTTTTGGATCGGCTAGCTAATTCTTGACCTGCTTTCATCTTTGCATCTTCATATGCTTTAGAAGCAAAGTCAGCACCAAATGAACGAGAAAGAATAGTATAAGCAAGCCTACGAACGATAGAACTATCTCGAAGAGTACGAACAATGAGAGCCGCTAATCGATTATCACTGGCTCTAGAGATAGCTTTAAACTCATTGGTAAATTCTAGCTGCATATCTTCTCTAATATCTTGTCGTTGTTGTGCAAGTCCTTTCCTTACCTCTGTTTGAATGATCTCACGGATAACAGGTAAACTTTGTTGTTCTATAACTTCTCCTCGCTTAATAGCAATAGCCTGGGTAAGTAGATCGTCGGTAATAGTATTCATAGGGATACCACGTTGTTCTGATTCTGCCTTGATAAAATCATAATTTTCTGCTCGTATTTGCGCGTCTAATCTTTTCTTTATCATAACATATGCTCTTTCTAGCTGTCCCGGCTATTCCCGGTAGGGGAACGAGTAAGCCGGGGTTAACCCGGTTACTCGCCGCGCTTCTCAAGCTTAGCAAACGATAATGACCGGGGGAAAAACGGCTGTTCGGTAGGTGTTTATCTTGCACTACCCCGTTGGGGTGTGCGCTTCGCGTGGCACTGCTGCCGAATATGGCTAACGAGTTGGGGCTGTAGTGCCTGGGTTGCTGCAACTGTTGATCATTGTTACTAAGTTGTTCCGTAATGTCTGGTCTGCTTTTGTTGGCTCTAAACTTGTAGTGCCTGGCTGTCAGAATTATAAAAGGTCACTCGTGAAAGAAGCGGCTGATAGTTGCTTTCCTGATGCTGGCGTTCCTCGTCAATCCTTTGAAGTGCTTGACGGAGTATAGATATGTTTGTTTCATGAGTAAAGTACCAAATATGAGTATAACGATCTGTCAAAGCTACAAAATGTGTTAATTCGTCTTGCAAAGTGATATCAAGAACTATAGGCTTTTCGATCACCTGTACAGCAATGATAGGTAGTGAACTAGCTCGTATCTCTGCATCTGGCGTATGATTGCCTGTAAGCATTCTTTCCGTTTTCCAAATAGAAAGTAAACCATGATTTTCTAAGTGAAGCCTGACCGTATTTACTGCGTAGTATGGTGGTACCGTTTGTCAAGACAAAAAACGGGTTCAAATAAGACAAAACTCAGCAATACGAGAACGAGTGTTTTACGTTACGTAACGTTGATTAACGTTGCCGATAGACCTGAGCTGGCGT
>NZ_BIXY01000232.1 GCF_008326305.1 Dictyobacter arantiisoli
GGTTCCACCCAAAACCCTGGGTCGAGAAAAAAGAGAGTTTCCAGTTGTGGTAGGATATAAAAAACCCATCCAACCCACAGAAAGGAAACTCTTATGCATATTCAAGTATCGCTCACGGTCGACATTGATGCAACTGCTGATTTGTCAACCATTGAACACCAAATACAAGCAGCAGGACACCAAAGTATGCGTCAAGCTCTTCAACAAGCCGTCCGTCAGTGGGAACACGAGCATCGAACCTGTCCCCACTGTGGAAGTCAGCAGGTTCGTCTTGAAGGAACCGTACGGCGAACGATCCATGCTCTTTTTGGTTCTGTGCGTCTGGCACGGCAACGGATCCGTTGCCAAAACTGTTTCCATCGGTGTTGTCCGGCGAATGAATTGTTCCAAGAAATGCATCAAGGACGGGTCAGTCCAGCGCTTGCCGAAGCTGCGACGCTCGCAGGGTCTTCCTGGCCGTATCGGCAAGCAGCACAGGTTCTTACTCGATTGTCAGGAGCGCAAATCTGTGCAGAGGAGATTCGTTTGCTTACCAACCATCGTGGACGAGTGCTTGCTTTGGCTCAAGAGCACGAGGATCATCCCCTCGTTTCAGAAAAGAAAAAGCCAGCGATCAAAATGAGTGATCCATCTTCTCAGCCTGATCGAGCCATCATTGGCCTGGATGGAGGATGGGTTCCCAGCCGAGAACAACGAGGAGGAATGGAGGGGAAAGTGGCCGTGATTGCTGCCCAAAAAGTGCTGGAGCGAGAGGCGAGTCATCCACAGAAGGATATGACCTGGTATGAGCTCTCCAAATATCTGCGCCACCATCGCCATACGGCGGTGGCTCGATCCCGTTGGATGACGCGTTGCTATGCTGCTACCTTCGCTTCCTCCTCTGTCGTGGGTCAACAAGCCGCAGAAGCAGTGGAACAGGTAGGGATCAGTCATCTGGAACAGGGAGTGGTTGCTGATGGAGCTGGGTGGATCAAGAAGGAAGCACAGCGGCACTTCCCACAGGCCACCTGCATTCTCGATTGGCCGCATCTCTGGAGAACGATGATCAAAGCCATTCGTGCCGTCGCGCTTCAAGGAGAGCAGAATCAGGAGTGGGTTGCGCTTCAATCGAAGCGACTGAGTGCCTGGCTCTGGAAGGGGGAGATCGAGCAAGCCAAAGCCCTGCTTCAAGAATGGCAAGAAGTGCAAAAAGGCCACCCACCTATCAAGGCGCTGAATGCAGCAGTTACGTATCTCAAGACGCAACAGGAATGGATTGGGTGTTATGATGCGTGGAAACGCCAGGGGTATCCCATCGGGAGCGGCATCATTGAACGGGCCGTTGCAGTGGTCATCAATCGTCGTATGAAAAAGCGAGGAATGAGCTGGTTACGCAAAAATGCGACCTCCGTGGTTGCCTTGCGGGTCGCTCTTCTCAACGAGGATTGGCTCCTTCCTGCAACGGCACGACTCTTTCCTTAAATCAATTCATTTTCGAATCAATTCATTTTTGACCCAGGGTTTTGGGTGGAACC
>NZ_BIXY01000233.1 GCF_008326305.1 Dictyobacter arantiisoli
GAAAAATGAAGAAAAGAGAGAGAGAGAAGAAAAAATGGAGCAAGAGCGCATACAAACCGCTGAACAGTGGGCCGTCCTGAACTATGGGACAGCATTGCTGGCTGATACACGACACACCGCCCGCGCCGTTCAGGTCGCCACATCCATGGCTCGGTTTCCGATGGTGTCATTGCCTGCTCAAATGAGGAGTCAGGCTGGCACCAAAGCAGCGTATCGGCTCCTGGGGAGTCCGAAGGTGACCTATGAACGGCTCATCCAGCCGCATGTGCAGCACACCCGCATGCAGATGCAACACCAGAAACGCGTGCTCCTCATTCAAGATATGACCGAGGTGGACTATCAGCAGCATCGCGCCACCACGGGATTGGGTCCCATTGGACAAGGTGATCATCAAGGCTATTTGTTGCAAACCGTCTTGGCCGTGTCCCCAACCAACCGGCAGGTGTTCGGCATCGCCGCGCAAAAGCCGTTTTTGCGCCAGCCTGCCCCGGAGGGAGAAACGACGCACCAACGGGAACGACGGAAACAAAAAGAGTCGCAGGTGTGGCAAGAACAAGCGCAGAGCATCGGGATGGCACCGGCAGACTGCGAATACATTCATGTCGGAGATCGAGGCAGCGATATCTTTGCCTTCATGGAGGTCTGTCAAGGGTTGGGATGTGGTTTTAACCTGCGGGTCAAGCACAATCGCCGCGTCGATCTGCTGGTGGATCAAGGAAACACTCCGATCCCAGCCGCCCACCGACGTCGCGGCAAGCAGCGTGATGCGGAACTGGGGCCTATCAACCATCTCTTTGAGGAGGTGAGAGGGTGGGCATCGCAAGGGCAACGAACCTTGACCCTGGATGGCAATCACAAGCGCCCACAGCGAGATGCGACCTTGTGTGTGAGTTGGGGCACGATGCGGCTGTGGCCTCCTGATGGAACGAGCGGCAAAGGGGCCGTCCCACTGGTTGTGACGGTGGTCAGAACCTGGGAACTCGATCCGCCTGAAGGTCAGGATGGGCTGGAATGGATGCTGGTCACCTCGGTGGCGGTGAACAACGAAGAGCAAGCCTGGGAACGGGTGGACTGGTATCGGATCCGTTGGATCGTGGAGGATTATCATCAATGCCTCAAAACCGGCTGCCACATTGAAGCGCGTCAGATGCAAACCTATGAAGGCTTGCGAACGCTGTTGGGATTTCTGGCACCTCTGGCCGTGCGGCTTCTGCAGTTGCGAGAATGCGCCCGTCAAGATCCCGAGCGACCGGCTTGTGAGGTGCTGCCAATGGATGTCGTCAAGGTGGTGGCGTATCAGGCCAAAGTGTCCCCCGAGCGTTTGACCACCAGACGCTGTTGGCATCGCATTGCGCAGGCTGGAGGGTATTTGGGACGCAAGGGAGACGGAGAGCCAGGCTGGAAAACCCTCTGGAAAGGTTGGCTATACATCCAAACGCTTGTAGAAGGAATTCACCTGGCTTCTGAACTCACACTTGAATAGAAATATGTGGGTAACAGACAG
>NZ_BIXY01000234.1 GCF_008326305.1 Dictyobacter arantiisoli
GTTCGAACAATTCGGGGTGGTAGAAAAAGCAAGAGAAAAGAATGGATGATGCTCAATCCAGAGCCGGCTCAAGGCCCAACGAAGTCGATATAATGGTACGATGGTTTCTTTTAGCTTCTTTCCTGTACGATGACAGTAGCAGCGTAGCAACCATTCTCTTGTCTTTTCCCAAAAAGGAGTTGATAGGCTGATAAGATAAGCATAAACAAGCGTAAGCATCAATAACAGTTTCTCACGATGCTCCCATTTCCTCAAGCAGGAACTTTCGATAGCTAATTCACTCTTTTCATAGCGAAAACTTACTTCTATCTGCCAACGCCGTGCATATACTCCAAGCACATCCCATGCTTGATCAATTGTCTCAATCACAGCATCAGTCAAGAGATATAATGGATCATTCCCTCTTCTGCCAACAACAAGCCAGATGGTTTTGTCTATTTTTGCATGCCAAATTGGCATCGCAACGACACCCATTTCAATGAATTTTCCTTTTCGCGCATCCCATATCTCTCTCTTATCCCAGGATCTTTTTCCACGTGCTATTTCCCATATCTTTTTTTCTTGCCCCTTTTGATCAAGATACTGCACCCTTTTTTTTACTCGCATCACAAAATGAAGGCGAAGCGCGAAAAGGCACTGAAGCCATTTGACACTGGTATAGCCACGATCGAAGATATGAACCACTCTTCTTCCCCACTTGTTCGACACACAAAGGAGAAGTTGCTGTTCCTGTTCACGCAGATTACTTGCTCGTTCTCCTCTTCTTGTCCACCAACGTGTTGTCGCGATCCATGGTGTTCCAGACATTCCAATTATGAGTAATTGGATCCACTCGATTCCTAAGACAGTGATTGGTTTTCCTGGAGGAAAATTATAAACTCCTTTTCTTTGCTTTTTGAGCCGAGCACCTTTGCTTGATCTGACGGAGCACATTCCTTCTGTCTTTTGACTTTCCGGCTTTTCTACCACGCTTCCATCCCAAACACACAATGCTTGATTATGCTCTTCTTCTAAGTGATGGAGCTTTTCTTCTGCTCCATCCCACAAAAATTGTTCAATGATCTTTTTACTCCATTTTGAAGAATGAAGAAGACGCTCGATCCTTTTTGTTGCTGCTGGAGCCTGCGATCCGTTGAGAAGATAACTACCCAATTCACTCAAATGTAACCCTTGTGACCGCTGTCGAAACATCGTCATTGCGGCAATGGTTTTGAGAAAGGTACGAACTAATCGAGCATCGAGCCACGCATCAAGACAGATGAGCAGTGGCATGAGGAAGGATTCTAACTGTTGAGATAACTGTTGAGATTGTTCCTGTGCAGTTTGAGCATCTGCTTTTGGTGTGCCATACTGAGAAAACATCGGTGCAAAAACCTCCTGAACTGTTTGGAATTTATCAATTTCCTTTACATCGTTCAGGAGGTTTTTTAGGTTTCACTTCCTTTGTTGAGTCTTTTATCACTCGAATATTTGTTCGAAAGATTCGGGGTGACCCATG
>NZ_BIXY01000235.1 GCF_008326305.1 Dictyobacter arantiisoli
CGTTGTTTATCAAGCTCTTTAAGGTACTCAATGCCTTTTTCTTGATAGCATTCCCCTGACTTCATCATGTGATAGTAAATCACCAGAATACTATGGCCAACCGCTATTGCCGCCCGTTTACTGCCGCGTCGTTTCTTCAATCGCCGATATTGCTCACCAAGATACGTGAGCGTTCGACTCGTCGCATGGGCAGCTTGCACCAGGGCCGCACGCAACCACTTATTTCCCTTGCGCCCACGCCCACGCACCTGTTTGCCTGCGCTCTCATGCTGGCTGGGACACATCCCGGCCCATGAGGCTAAAGGAGCAGCATCGGGAAAAGGACTCAGGTCCCATCCCACCTCGGCGAACAACACCGCTAAGATATGCCGACTCACGCCCGTGATGGCTTCCAAGCGTTGGAGGGTCTGCTCGAAAGGATGCAAACGCTGGTCAATTTCCTGCTCCACATGGCGAATACTGCTCTCTCAGGCTGTGATGACTCCCAGTAATTCGCGCAGCAAAAACGCCTGATCTGCCTGGATATCCCCTTGTAAGGCGGTCACCAGTTGATCATGCTTGCGCCGCAAGCTAGCATGAGCCAATGCGGCCAGTCGCTGTGGGTCATGCTCACCGGCAGCGAGCGCGTACATGATGGCTTGTCCTGAGACTCCCATACTGTCACTGATCACGCTGCTCAGTTTGATCCCAGCCTCTTCCAACACTTTATGCACCCGATTGACCAGCCGCGCCCGATCCTGAACCAACGTTGCGCGTAATCGGGTGAGATCACGCAATTCCTGTTGTTCTCCTGATGGCATGTAACTCTTCTGAAGCAGCCCATGTTGCAACAGGTCTACAATCCATTCTGCATCCCGGATGTCGCTCTTGCGCCCCGGAACCGCTTTGATATGCTGCGCATTCACCACGAACAGTTCCATGGATGCAGCAAGCCTTCGATAGACCATTCGCCAATAGACTCCCGTACTTTCCATGGCTGCTTGCGTGCATTGCTCTGCTATGAGCCAGTCTCGTAAAGCGGTCAAACCAGTTGTATGCGTGGCAAACTCCCGCACCTCTTTGTGCCGTTGTCCGCTTTCAACACGACTCAGGCAAGCAACCACAGACCCTTGATGAACATCCAGTCCACAACAACAGGGATAGAGGACTTCCATCGTGATATCTCCTTTCTCTCTTGCTCAGTCCTTCTCTTTTTCTGCTCAGATCACGACGAGATGTCCTTTTTCTATGAATTCTTCTGCGTGCTTCGCATCGCGAGCGACAAGGTGGGGTTCACCCGGACATCATGGAACACCTTGGAGGAACCACAAGCTCTCAGGCTTTAAATTCGGGTCGTCCTGTCGTCGGATCCTCACGGCCATAGTATAGCGCGTTTTCATCAGGCGGGGTGCACCTTCGGTGCATGGCCCTTGGAGGGTCGGAGAAGAGAAATCTGATAGACTACCATCAGGAGGGTTCAATGGGCAAATCTCAACCGACCT
>NZ_BIXY01000236.1 GCF_008326305.1 Dictyobacter arantiisoli
GTCTGCTGATCCGCTGGGAGAAGCGCCCGCGTTCCTATCAGACCTTGTTGTGCTTGGCTTGTGCGCTCATTTGCTTTCAACAATGTGATCGCGTTTCCTCCTTGTAGGTTTTCGGATAAGTTCTCACAGGTGGGGAAGAGCGACAATCCCGCTCAAAGAACGAGCATCATGATGGAGAAGTGTAGGTGCGTGTCGAGGTTGCGACCTCGGCACGCACCTACATCTCTTATCTTTTCTCTTTTTTGTGTACAAAAGGTGTTTTTCTATTATGAAATTATATGCGATCAGTGATTTACACATTGGCGTTCCTGGCAACCGGGAGGCGCTGGCTGCCTTGCCCTACTATCCTGAAGATTGGTTGATTGTGGCCGGGGATGTGGGCGAAACTATTGAGCAACTGTATTATACGCTTGATATCTTGACCGAACGCTTCGCAAAGGTAATCTGGGTACCAGGGAATCATGATCTCTGGACAGTTCCATCTCCAAAGGAGCCACAATTTAAAGGTGAGCGGCGCTATCAGCACCTGGTCAATATTTGCCGCAACTATGGAGTCGTGACGCCGGAAGATCCTTATCCCATCTGGCCTGGCGAGGGGAAGCGTACCGTACTGGCACCGCTGTTTGTGCTCTATGATTATAGCTTTCGTCCTGACAACGTGTCTGCGGAAGAAGCGGTAGCCTGGGCCGAGGAGACACAGGTGGTCTGCGCTGATGAGTTTCTCCTGCATCCGACGCCCTATGCCTCGCGTAGCGCCTGGTGTGAGGCCCGTTGTGACTATACCGAGATGCGCCTCAACGCTGTCGCACCCACTGATGAATTGATACTTATCAATCATTTTCCCTTGCGGCGCGAATGCGTACGGGTCAATACTATCCCGCGCTTCTCGATCTGGTGTGGGACGACGCGCACCGAAGGCTGGCTCAGGCACTATCCCGTTTCTATCGCTATTTATGGACATGTGCATGTCCGTGCGACCGATTTTCTGGATGGTGTGCGTTTTGAAGAAGTCTCGCTGGGCTATCAAAGAAACTGGCGGCAAGAGAAAGGTATCCAGGGCTATCTGCGCGAGATATTGCCCGGGCCGCAGCGACCGCTCACTCCTGGCGCAGTGATGTGGTATAAATAGACCATATTTTCTCTCGTTTTGCTAAACCATATTTTCTCTCGTTTTGCTAAATAGTAGATCCTTCTGTTTGTGATAAAAATGGGATCTGAAGGGCTCACCCGCTGTGGGTGGGCCTTTTCTTGATCCCCATCTACCTCCAGTCGGTGCGTGCCGAGGTCCACCTACTCCAACAAATGGAGGTGAAGCAAGAACTCCCTGCCTGTATGGTTTTCCGTCATCGAGACCTGAGCGTGAGTGCCCTCATCGTACCTGTTCAGGTTGTCCGCAAAAAAGCTGAACAAGAAAAGCGATAAGCTGAGCAAGAAAGGACGAAAAAGGATGAG
>NZ_BIXY01000237.1 GCF_008326305.1 Dictyobacter arantiisoli
CGTCGGACGTGTCAATGGTATCTGTGCCAAGGACCCGATCATTGAGGAGCCGGATGAAGGGAAACTTTCCAGTCCGGTTTTGAAGCCGAGCGGAGGGGGCGACTCCTTCGCTTAGGTTAACAACCGAATTCGTAGGCATTCCACGTTACAGTACCTCAGTCCGTTGCAGTATGAACAATTGATGACGTAATCTTCACCTTTTCCCCTTCCACGAAAACGGGGCAAGATCACTCTCCCCTCCACAGCCACCACACCCACACAGACCTCTACGGCACCGACAGCATCCACCACGCCTCCTCTCCATCCACCCGTTCCTTCACCGGCAACGCTCATCATCCCCCCCATCCACCCCCTTCCCCTGCGCACTCACCCATTTCCGTGGGAAGACATGCATTCGTTTTTGGCCCGCACAGCCACACGCATGCAGTACCAAAGCACACACCAGATTCTGCAACCTGCCATCAGTCCCCACCAGATTGCTGCCTCCCAGGTCTCTCTGCTCACCGAACAAGCAGACTATACCTTCCTCTCAGATCTTCTCCTCATCAGCCAGGAGGATCTCTATGCCATGACCTTGCATCGCTTCTCCCACCTCTTTGACCACCTCGACTTCTTTCCTACTCTCCGACGCTCTCGCACCCACGACCTGCCTCTACAGCCAAAAATGGTCACGTATCACACGCCTATTGCTCGCCCACGACTGGAAAAAGGACTGCTCCGAAGCTTTTTCCTCCCCAACCTGACCACCCAGATCTGTCCTCTCTGCCTGCAAGAGGGCGTCGCCTACGACCGCTTGTATTGGAAATGCAGATACCTGCTCACCTGCCACATCCATGGCGTTCTCCTGCAACGGCACTGTTCCCTCTGTCAGAAACCCATCCCATCCCATCGCCTTCATCTCACTCTCTGTCCCTTTTGCCACCAGCCCTATCACCACTCCCCCTCCACTCCCATTCCACCTGAAGCCGCCTGGTTGCTTCAAGGGGATCTCCTCACCTTCCACGCTCTTGGGGCACACTCCTCCTCCTGTTTGCCGCCTTCGCACAACGACCCACGAGCAGAATTGCCTCCTGCTGAGTATATCGCGCTGATGCGTGCTCTCTGTATTAGCCTCCATCCTCTCCAACAGCCACACTTCCAGGCATTTCTCCCACCCTCCATCTATGACCTCCTCATCCACCATACACAGACACTCCGTCCTCGCCCAGATCAAGTTCCCCCCCTCCAAGTGGTGGTCGCCCATTCCCTCTTTTCTCTTTGGCCAACCTCTTTTTTTCTCTTCCTTGATGCTCTGGAAGTGGAATTCCCCCGAATTTGGAGGGTCGGAGAAGAGAAATCTGCTATACTCATATCAGGAGGGTTCAATGGGCAAATCTCAACCGATCTATACCAAGGAATTCAAGCAGCAAGCTGTCACACTC
>NZ_BIXY01000238.1 GCF_008326305.1 Dictyobacter arantiisoli
CGGGCGGTGTGTCGTGTATCAGCCAGCAATGCTGTCCCATAGTTCAGGACGGCCCACTGTTCAGCGGTTTGTATGCGCTCTTGCTCCATTTTTTCTTCTCTCTCTCTCTTTTCTTCATTTTTCATTTTTCCTTTCTTCTATTCTATCATTTCTTCACTCCAAAAATGTGGGTAACAGACAGGCCGCAGCCGAGGTGCGCTTGCCCATTCACGTACGATCCCCTCGCCCATAGGCTCATCCTTACCGTAACTGTCATGCCAGGGGCGTCACAGAGCGTTGGAGCGAGATGGTCGTACAGTGAACGGGCAAGCGCACCTCGGGCCGCACCTCCATTTTTCAGCATCCCTGTTTTTTCGTCCTGAAAACCCTTGACAAGACCACCTTGCGTATGGCATACTCATTGAGCTGTCGAAACGAAACAATCACACTTTCCTTTTTGAAGGGATTGTGCTCCTGTTTGTTCGAACATCCTTTGTGCCACGCTAATGTGGCTCCTCTGAGATCATGCATCTCTCACGCGCTTCCCAACCTGGTTGAGATTGCCGGGAGCTGTTGGCTCTTTTTTTCGGATCGTCTCCCTGCTGGAGACAGCACGAACGATGAGCGAGATGCGCGAAACGAGATTTCAGCGCAAGCGCAAATTTCCCTGGAAAAACGCTTGACAAACCACAAGGGATATGCGATACTACGGGAGTTGAAGCGAGCAAGCGAAAAGAAACGTACTGCTCCTCGACACACCAAAAACAAAGAGTACCTTGACAACTGAAGAGTGGAAAGCAGAACAGTAACTGGAACTATACAAGAAAAATTTATAGCTCCTGTCAATTCAGTCTTGGATATGCAGTAATGCATAGGTTAAGACAACAACATAATCTGCGAACAATTGCCATGTTTTTGTAACTTGGCCATGATCGCTTTTCTCATGCAATTTACAGACGTTCGTTGAAGGTCTGTGCTTTATAAAATTGGATGGCGAGTTTGATCCTGGCTCAGGATAAACGCTGGCGGCGTGCCTAACACATGCAAGTCGAACGCTCTTCGCAAGAAGAGAGTGGCGGACGGGTGAGGAACACGTGGGCTATCTACCCCCTGGTGAGGAATACCGGCGAGAAATCGCCGACAATACCGCATATGCTCGTAAGAGCAAAGCTCGCAAGAGCGCCAGAGGATGAGCCTGCGCCCGATTAGTTGGTTGGTGGGGTAATGGCCTACCAAGACAGCGATCGGTAGCTGGTCTGAGAGGACGATCAGCCACACTGGGATTGAGAACGGCCCAGACTCCTACGGGGGGCAGCAGTGAGGAATTTTCGTCAATGGGGGCAACCCTGAACGAGCAACGCCG
>NZ_BIXY01000239.1 GCF_008326305.1 Dictyobacter arantiisoli
TATAATGCCCCTAGAAATTCAGACAGAAAAAAGTTGGCTCGTAAGATAAAATTGATTCATGGAAAAGCAAAAAAGAAAACAACACACGGCAGAATTTAAGGCAAAAGTAGTAAAGGAGATTTTAAAGGAAGAGAAGACGATAAGCCAATTATCATCTGAATACGGGGTTCATACCAGCCAACTCTACAAATGGAGGGATCATGCATTAGCAGCACTCCCTCAATTGTTTGATGATCAGTCTTCAAAAGAGTTTGCAGAAAAAGAAGCAGGATGGGAAAAGGAGCGAGAAGCTCTCTATGCTGAAATAGGTCGGTTAACCACGCAGATGACGTGGCTGGAAAAAAAATCTCGTGCAGTGTTTCAATAGAGAGCAACGTCAAGCATTGATTGACTGGGAGCATCGAGCGTTGCCTGTGAGCACTCAAGCCGAGCTGTTAGAACTCAATCGCTCAAGCCTCTATTATCAGCCAATACCGCCATCGCCGGAGGAGGTTGCCGTTAAACATCGTATAGATGAGATCTTCACCGAACTTCCCTACTATGGATATCGGAAGATTACAGCTCAATTACATCGTGAAGGAAAGAAAATAAATGAGAAAACCGTTTCAAAATATATGAGAGAAATGGGCCTCATGGCGATTCATCCCGGTCCCAACTTGAGCAAACGTGCACACTTAGCCGGGATTTACCCGTACTTACTCAGAAATATCACAGCTTCTGCACCAGATCATATTTGGGGCATTGATATCACATACATTCGCTTACAAAGAAGCTGGATGTATTTGGTTGCTGTGTTGGACTGGTATTCACGATATATTATCAGTTGGGAGTTAGATCAAACACTACAAATAGGATTTGTCATTGAGGCAGTGCAACGAGCATTAGAACAAGCAAAACCACAGATTTTCAACAGTGATCAAGGGAGCCATTTCACGAGTAATAGCTATATTGATCTTCTAAAACAGCATGAAATACGCATCAGTATGGATGGGAAAGGGAGAGCACTCGATACTATATTTACTGAGCGGTTATGGAGAACAATTAAGTATGAGGAGGTTTATTTGAAGGAGTATGATAGTCCTCGCACAGCTCGTGCTGAACTGACACGCTACCTTCGTTTTTATAATGAGGGGCGTGTTCATCAGTCACTTCAATATCAAACACCTGCAGAAGTGTATTTCGATAAGAAGATGTAATACGTTCCCCCATGATTTATAGAGAGCTAAAAATGTGGCCCTTGACATCACCTGTTACGCACTCCGTGACGTCAGCGTGGCTCAGGGACTCATGCAGGAACATCGTGGGCCGCGCTGACATCCCTACGAGTCTAAC
>NZ_BIXY01000240.1 GCF_008326305.1 Dictyobacter arantiisoli
GGGTGTGTCTCATTGTTTTGCAGAACCCAGAGACGAGGGGGAGGATCGGATGACGTTGCGTCCCCAACGCTTTTGTGCTTCTGTTCGCCCCTTGAGCCCCTTTTGAGCGGGAACAGGATCGGGAGGCGGAGGTGGCAGGACAAGGGAGCGAAGCAGCTGCTCGCGAGCCTGGCGCTTCCGTGTACGCTCTTGCTGGCGTTGAAGTCGCTGTTTCTGATGCTGAGTGTGTCGTCGCTGTTCTTGTCCCTGCCACATCTCTTGCCACCGATCATTGCACAAACTGGTGCGTAAAACCAACAACGGATTGACATGACTCTCTTTCCAGTGCATCCCAGGCCCCTTCATGCGTGCCTGCATCACCACTTTGTTCCCGCTTTCCACCACCCCTGAACCAATGGGCCACCCCTGCTGTTGATAAGTGGGATAATCCATCTGTTCTTCGCGCTTGCGGAAATAGTGCAGATCTTCTCTCATCTCCGCTGGTTTGCCCGAACGCTCATAAAGCTCTTTGAGCCGCTGCAGCACCCCATGTGGTCCTCTCATTTTGAGCTCATGACACTGCACCTCCACCCACCCTTCTTCCAACGACTGTCCCAGGGAGCGTGCCACCTCTGCAATGGCATGGATTCTTTGGGCCGCGTGTGCGAAATCCAGGATACGCAGTGCATCCCGACGATGAGAACGCACAAAACCTTGCACCCATTCCGCTCCATCCTGAATGGCGGCGACCTGCTCCGCTCGCTCCACCCCACGCCGTCGGATTTCCGATGAGGCCAATTCTGCAAACCGTGGGGCCTCTTGCATGCGTGCAAAGTAGGAGAGACCAACTTGATGCGCCTGATCCTGGCGTGCTTCCACCTGTGCAATGGCGACCAATTTCACCTCACTCCATTGCCCATGCTGTAATGGCACAAAAGCGCCATCGGTACTCATCACCAGTTTCGCGCTCGCGGGCTCCTCAGGCAACACGCTCAGGGGATGAGCTTGTTCGTCCTGGATCTGCAGGCTGGCCTCTCCCACCGAGAGGCAGTGGCGCCAAGCCGTTGAACGGCTGACATGTACTCCAAGCAGCGCCTCCATTTCCTGTCCCGCTTTGGCAAAGGGCATCCAACTGCTCAAACGCACCAGGGCTTGGTGCGCTGCGGGAGTCAGATGCTCCGATGGCAGACGCAAACACTCATCCAGGGGGAAAAACCCCGCTTCCGCAGCGGGGACATTTGAGATACCGGCGGTGCAAGGTGATTGCTTCTCCTCCAGTGGTTTGCAAGGTCCGAGCATGGTTTCCCCGAGCCTGCAATCGGTTTCCACACTGTGGACAGCGTTGCTGGTCG
>NZ_BIXY01000241.1 GCF_008326305.1 Dictyobacter arantiisoli
CAAAGACCGCGATTGTGCCCGTCTCCTGATCGAGCATTGGATGAGTATGACCCCTCTCTCATGCATGCAAACCTCAGGTATCGCCTCTCTTTTCCCTTCAGGTATTTCATCGATTTACCGTCGTACCGATCCCCCACAGCGCCCTGCGTTTTGCCTATCACTCACCTCCGATCATTCTCACGCGACGCTGCTGCATCTGCTGCATCCCTCCTTTCTGCTGCCTTCCTCCTTCTCGCCTCAGTGGCATTCTGGACAGCCGCTTTGCGTCCCGCGGAGCCCTTGGTCGCATGGGCATTATCGGCAGCCGCGCTGCGTCCCTCGGGGCCCTTGGTCTCATGGCCTTTCCTGGCAGCCTCGCTGCGGTCTGATGTAGGCTGATAGGCAGGTCGCCCATTAGCGTTGACCCAACCATTGATTTGTCCTCTTGATCCTGTGATAAGGGCGCTCACCGATTTATTATCTAATTTCTTATTCTTAGGTCGCTCACGAGAGGGTTGCTCACGAGAGGAGTGGTTCGTGTACTTGCCCGGGCCTAGAGCAAACTCTACATAGCTGAGGTAATTATTCAGGTTATAGATTGTCAATCCCGGACTTCGCAACAGTCGGGAGGAAGGGTCCTCAGGAGCCGTCCCCACCTCGGCGGGCGGCGCGCCGTGGGACTCGACAGCAGAGTCGTCAGGGGGCCGCATATAGAAGCCGCGCACAAAGTCGTCAGGGGGCTGCGTATAGAAGCCGCGCCCAGAGTTGTCAATGTCTAAGCCATCCACAGCACCCCATGGAGGAGCCGTCCCCACCTCGGCGGGCTGCGCGTCGTGGGACTCGTCGGGAAAGTAGGCATAGGCAGGGGATTGCGCATAGAAGCCGCGCTGAAAGTCGGCTGCGTCATCGTTGGAGCCGCGCTGCTCCAAGAACCAAGAAGCGCTGCCACCATCCTCTTGACCCCAGTGCTCCTGCGAAGCAGCAGCGACCCCTGAGGCATCGACCCCTGATCCACCCCTCCCGTCGGGATAGGTCCGGTAGTGCTCCGAGTTGGCAGCGGCAGGAAAAGACCCATACCAATTATAGTGCTCTTGATCCAACACCATATTCATCCGTTCCTGCGGATCGTTGGTGACTTCAGTCGGAGGGGTATGCAAACGTGGGATATCCATCGTGCTCCATCCTTTTTTCCTAAAAAATAAACCAGCAACCATGGCAAAACAAGAGGGAAACAACCCCAATCTGCTAAAGCGGGCATCCACGCGCACACTTTCTTGCCGCACCCGGCGTTACGCTTCTCAGGCTCTACGAAG
>NZ_BIXY01000242.1 GCF_008326305.1 Dictyobacter arantiisoli
TATAATGGTCCCGTAATCCTGGACAGGTCAATAAGATAAAATAGCTGTATCAGAACGAGTGCAAAAGGAGAAAGATGATGGCAGGACCACGGAAACGATACAGCTCAGATTTAAAGGCAAAAATTGCGCTTGAAGCCATTCGCGGCAACAAAACGGCCAATGAAATAGCGGCTGAATACGGTGTCCATCCGACGCAGATTGCGCAATGGAAAAAACAAGCGCTCGATGGATTACCTGCGGTGTTTTCAACGCGCAGCCCTAGCCAGGAAAAAAGTGAGGAGGATCTCACCGCCACCTTGTACCAACAAATCGGTCAGTTAAAAGTGGAACTGGACTGGTTGAAAAAAAAATCAGGGCAGCTCCGTTGAGCACAAGCGTCAGCTCATCGATCTCAACCATCCACAGCTTTCCATTGGACGGCAGTGTGAATTGCTGGGTCTTGCACGTTCGAGCTACTACTACCAACCCGTTCCTGTCAGTGAGGAAGATCTCTTGTTGATGCGCTTATTAGACGAACAGTACACGCAGACACCATTCTATGGCACGCGAAAAATGACGGCCTGGCTCAATCTCCAGGGCTATGGGGTGGAACGCAAACGCGTCCGTCGTTTGTTGCGCACGATGGGTTTGGAAACCATCTATCCGCACCCACGCCTGAGTCAACCTGGAGCCATGGAGCAACGCTTTCCCTATCTGCTGCGCAATGTGGCAATCACGAACGTGAACCACGTTTGGAGCACGGATATTACCTATATCCGCTTAGCACGCGGGTTTGTCTACCTGGTGGCCGTGCTCGATTGGTGGAGTCGCTACGTGCTTTCCTGGGAGCTTTCCATCACGTTAGACACCAGCTTTTGTTTGGAAGCTTTGGAGCGAGCCTTGAAGCAAGGGACGCCAAGCATTTTCAACAGTGATCAAGGTGTCCAATTTACCAGCGCGGACTTTGTGCAGCGATTGCAAGCAGATCATATTCAGATCAGTTGGGATGGGAGAGGAAGAGCGTTGGACAACATTTTCGTGGAACGGCTCTGGCGTTCGCTGAAATATGAAGACATTTATCTCAAGGACTATCAAAGTGTCAGAGACGTAAGGAACGGGATCCAAGCGTACTTTGAATTTTATAATCATCAGCGTTTGCACCAGTCACTTGACTATCAAACGCCAGCTCAGGTCTATCGGCAACGTTAATCAACGTTACGTAACGTAAAACACTCGTTCTCGTATTGCTGAGTTTTGTCTTATTTGAACCCGTTTTTTGTCTTGACAAACGGTACCACCATA
>NZ_BIXY01000243.1 GCF_008326305.1 Dictyobacter arantiisoli
CAGGGCTTTCCAATTCTAAAAAACGGAACAGTAGCCAGTGAGCAAGAGATCAAGAGCCTTGTCATACGATGCATCAAAATAGCGCATCTGTCGGGCAACATTGCACACGCCGACACGATCCATCAGACTTAAGACGGTACTGTTCAATTGAGCAAGGCGACTGGGAACAAGACCCGTCCGGGTTTGGCACGCATCTTCTCCTAGTGTCACGTCGCGACGCCAATGCAAGCGATTTTCAATGGCCCAATGCTCTCTTACCAACGCTAAGATTTGTGGGGCTGGCGCTTTTTGTAAGGAAAGACTACTCAACCCATAGACGACTTCATGGCGGCTCTCTCCTGTTTTGAGAATGCGTGTCGTGCGTTCGATGCGAAAGACCTGCTCAATTCCTTGCCACTCTTTGGCAAACCAGTCGTTCAAGTCTGGACTGCACACAATCTGACGATGTTCCAGTCGTCCATGGCCTTTGTCCCACGTTTCGGCTTCCTGCCAGCGTCGACGGTCAGGAGTAGGATCCTCGAAGAGATCAGCAATATCTTCTTTCAGCGTTGGCTGATTATCTTTGGCAATGAGGAGATAGTCCCCTTCAAGCTGTTTGGTCTGCGCACAAAACGCTCGTTGGGTATGCAAAGCATCCAGGCTCAGAATACGTCCTTTCACGGTCTCGGTGGTCAATAATGGCTTGAGATCACTGATTTCATTGTGCTTTTCTCGCACATCGCAATGCCAGAGAACTCTGCCAGTATTCACCTCATAACAACTGAGTTGATGGACCGGGTGAGCTTGTTTACTTGTGGCCCGAAGCGCTTTGCCATCAATTGCCAGGTGCCGATGATCAGCGTGGCCTTGGGGAGTAAGCAAGCGACTGGGTTCCTCTCCACATCGGGTTTGAGCCTCCCAACGCTGGAAAAAAGCCGACAGGATCTCGTCAAGGCGCTTGGCGTCAATGGCTGCTAAGACATGGCAATAGGTCATCTGACAGGGCAGACTGCTTCGGCGTAACCCAAAGCGCTCAGCGATGGTGACCTTACGATGACGCAGCCATTCGGTCGCTCCACACAAACTCTTTTGCCCGGCTAACTTGGCAAGCACTAACAAACACAGGATCAAGGCGAGTTCGTAGCGTCTTCCTTGAGCACGTCGTGGGTCTGGGAGGGCCTGAAGTGCTTCGTACAGTGAGAGCAACGAAAGGCTTTCTTCATTCGTCACGGATGCTCTCTTGAGCGTCAAGGTAGTATAATCCATATGAGATTTCCTTTGT
>NZ_BIXY01000244.1 GCF_008326305.1 Dictyobacter arantiisoli
CTCCCTAGAAAGGAGGTGATCCAGCCGCACCTTCCGGTACGGCTACCTTGTTACGACTTCACCCCAATCACTGACCCCACCCTCGACGCTTGCCTCTCTTGCGAGTTAGCCCGGCGGCTTCAAGTGTTGCCAACTTTCGTGGTGTGACGGGCGGTGTGTACAAGACCCGGGAACGTATTCACCGTAGTGTGCTGACCTACGGTTACTAGCAACTCCACCTTCATGGAGGCGAGTTTCAGCCTCCAATCTGAACTGAGGCCAGGTTTGACGAGATTAGCTCCCCCTCGCGGGTTGGCAACTCTTTGTCCTGACCATTGTAGCGTGTGTGTCGCCCAAGGCGTAAGGGCCGTGCTGACTTGACGTCATCCCCGCCTTCCTCCATTTTAAAATGGCAGTTTCGCTAGATCATTTAACTAACGACAGGGGTTGCGCTCGTTGCGGGACTTAACCCAACATCTCACGACACGAGCTGACGACAGCCATGCAGCACCTGTGCATGCGCTCCCGAAGGAGACAGCGCATTACCGCTGGTGCACATCCATGTCAAGCCTTGGTAAGGTTCTTCGCGTTGCATCGAATTAAACCACACGCTCCGCTGCTTGTGCGGGTCCCCGTCAATTCCTTTGAGTTTTAATCTTGCGACCGTACTCCCCAGGCGGACCACTTATTGTGTTAACTGCGACACTGAAGGGGTCGATACCCCCAACGTCTAGTGGTCATCGTTTACGGCTAGGACTACCAGGGTATCTAATCCTGTTCGCTCCCCTAGCTTTCGCACCTGAGCGTCAGGTACTTCCCAGGACACTGCCTTCGCCATCGGTGTTCCTCCGGATATCTACGCATTTCACCACTCCACCCGGAATTCCGTGTCCCTCTGAAGCCCTCAAGTCAGACAGTTTCCATCGTACTTCGTCAGTTGAGCCGACGACTGTCACGACAGACTAATCTGACCGCCTGCGTGCGCTTTACGCCCAGTAACTCCGGATAACGCTCGCCCCCTACGTATTACCGCGGCTGCTGGCACGTAGTTAGCCGGGGCTTCTTCCTCTGGTACCGTCCGTTCTCGTCCCAGAGAAAAGCAGTTTACGATCCGAAAACCTTCTTCCTGCACGCGGCGTTGCTCGTTCAGGGTTGCCCCCATTGACGAAAATTCCTCACTGCTGCCCCCCGTAGGAGTCTGGGCCGTTCTCAATCCCAGTGTGGCTGATCGTCCTCTCAGACCAGCTACCGATCGC
>NZ_BIXY01000245.1 GCF_008326305.1 Dictyobacter arantiisoli
GGACTTTCCCCTTTACAACGGACGGATTCAAATGTTCCCGAGGGAGATTGGTTGGCAGCTTTGGGTTATTCTGCTCTCGCTGCCTGATTGTTCAAAAGTGTCACGTGGTTTTGAACCATGCCTAAAAATATTTTATTCAATATTTCAAATCATAAAATCATAACACATCATACAGTCACTTGAATCCCTAACTGAAACCATTCATAATATTTTCCTAAAAGGCTCTGAGTTAAAGAAAGATCTGCATAGCCGCAAAGTAGATAACTGCGACTAGAGAATGGCGATCTTAACTCAGGGCCTCTTAATGAGAAGAAACTGCAGATAGAATCAACCATATAATGACATCCATAAAAAGTAAAATAATTCCGAGTGCCAAACTAACTGTCCCAACAAGCTGTCCCTTTGATCCAGACCGCCATATGAACCAAAGAGTGATACTACTTAAAAGAACAGATACTGAAGGTAAAATAAAAAAGAGAGGAAACAAAAAGGTAGAGAGATGCATAGTTGCAATAGCCATAGAACTGAACGAGATCAGGATTAAAAACAAACTGAGCACACTGATAATCACAAGAAGAAGACTGATTGAAACGAGTAGTATTAATAACCGTTCGTTGTAAAAAATGGTATCCCATCTTTTCATCATTTTTACCTCTAATTGCACTTTCTTATTTCTACTATCACCGGATATTAGGGGAATTCCTTCACCATCACTGGCATTTTACCCCTAAAATAGCGTAAGAACAAAGATTTTTCGCAGGTATGAGACAGACACTCTATTCTTTCTACTAAAGGTACGGGACTTTACTTAACAGAGAAGGGAAATCAATGGGTCACTTTTTCTTATCAGGTTGCTGGTTTGTAGTGTGGGTTGATATTTGTCAACCTACACTACAAATTCTAAGTGAGTACCACAGGCACAAAATTCCAGGCGAAAAATTGTATACTACGTTAGCTTAATTTTTTACCAAGCACTGGTTTGTATTGCATATAAGAGCATCGTTAATCCACGAGGATAGGTATTTCCTGTTGTCTTCCAATTAGCTCCGAGATCAGGGCCATAGGAATACGTGCAATCAGTACTTAGAACTTATCCGAAAACGTGGAAGGAGATGATAGAATCAAGAACAAGGAAAGGAACACGAATCCCCCAAGCAAAGGAGAAACCAAGATGGCCCGAACCAAACCGTGGGAAGTCAGTGACCAATT
>NZ_BIXY01000246.1 GCF_008326305.1 Dictyobacter arantiisoli
GAATAGGGACCTTGCCCTGATAGGTCACTGGTCTGATCCCCATCCTCGTGTGACAGGTAGAGGGCTCTTTGCACATCAGCAGGGGTATGAGGAAATGCATCTCGTGGATAAAAGCTGTCTGAATAGGGACCTTGCCCTGATAGGTCACTGGTCTGATCCTCGTGTGACTGGTAGTATTGAGAGGTCTGATCCTCGTGTGACTGGTAGTATTGAGAGCTCGGGCCCTCATTAGGAGCGAACAGTTCGCTTGGATTAACGGTCGACGTGCTGCGACCAGCAGTATTTTCGGAGAATGTGTTTTCGGAGAATGGCATAGGAATTCCTCCTTTTTGTTAAAAGGATAGAACGGCAGGCAGGGAAATGCAAGAGGGAAAGAGACCCAATCTGATCGGTCATGGGATGGGTCGGGGAAGATCCGAGTGCCTCGTGTCCTGATCGAGTTAGGTCTAGGGCCACAGAGCCGTGGTGGCCCCTAACAACTTCTCTCCCTGACACTTTTTTGATGACAAAAAAAAGGGAGAGAGGAACTCTTCAAGCGCATCTCACCTTAACTGGGAGTGACAGATTGTACTATTATTGGTGATAGCGATTTTGGCTGTTTTCCCATGGTCAAGCTGTATGAGAAGTACCAGTGGCATTACCTCTTTCGCATCTGCGGAGACCATACCTGTGAGCATTGGTCTCCGCAAGGTCGTCTCTTGTCGACTTGCCCAGTCTCCGATCTGGTGAAGAAGCCTGGAACGCACTTTTATGGATCAGTCCGGCTGTGGCAAGAGCAGCAAATCGAGACGAATGTAAGCGCGCGTTGGGAATCGGCGAGATAAAAGCCTCTTACGCATTGGGAGACTCTATCTCTTGGATATCACGCAAGAACTTGCAAGTCCCATCCTTCCCGCCGGTGGCGGGAAAAAGGGAAAATTAAATAGCCCTGTCACCATGGGGGAAGAGGTGCGTTTCACTCCACCGTAGAACGGTGGCGGCTACGGCTTTTTCACACCGTGACAGCGTCCAATTTCGCTGACCGTCTACCAGCATAAAAAGGCAAAGATCATCAGGCGGCGAAGAAAAGGGAAAAAAATGGAAGAAGAGAGAAAAGAAATGGCGCTCAAACCACGCATACTTGTCCTGGGACACGCTGACCCCGCGACCGGCTATGGACGTGTTCTTTCCAGTATCTGTCGTCGTCTTGCGC
>NZ_BIXY01000247.1 GCF_008326305.1 Dictyobacter arantiisoli
CAACGAGCCGCGAGCGCCCTTGGAAGAAGTCCAGGTCGATTTTAAGGATATCACCTCGGTGTCTCCTGAGCAAAGTCGACAAGGCAAGCGTCAGCATGTGATTGAGACCTGCAATTTTGTCGATGCGGGCACGTCCATTGCCCTCTGGTGCCAGTCGGCGGAGGATTTCCAGGAACAGACTGCCTTGCAAGCCGTGATTGCGTTCTTGCGCCTCACTGGCTGTCCTGCTCAGATGACGTTTGATCGCGATCCGCGCTGGGTCGGCAGTGTGAGCGGCCGTGATTTTCCTTCCCCGTTGCGTCGGCTTCTGTTGTGTGTGGGGATCCAGCCCTGCATTTGTCCGCCGCACCGCCCCGACAAGAACGCCTATGTGGAGCGCTACCATCGAAGCTTGAAGCAAGAATGCCTCCAAAAGGTTCGGCCTGAGAGCTTGCAAGAAGTGCAGGAAGCCACGGAACGGTATCGCACGCACTACAATGAGGAGCGTCCTCACCAGGGACGAGCCTGTCAGAATCGGCCACCGCGGGTGGCCTATCCCACCCTTCCCCCGTTGCCCCCGCTGCCGGAGCGGGTGGATCCTGATGCATGGCTCAGCGCCGTGAATCGGAAGCGGTATCTGCGCCATGTGGGTCGCGATGGGTGCATTACGGTGGATCTGGCCTGCTACTACATCGATACGCATCTGGCGAAGCAGGCAGTGCTCCTGGAGGTGGATGCGGCACAGCGAGCCTTTGCGGTCTGGCAGGAGAATCGGATCATCAAGTGGCTTCCCATCAAAGGGTTAGTGGGACAAGAGCTGCCTTTGGAGGAATATCTGCAGCTCATGCAGGGAGAGGCCCTTGCTGCTGCGCGACGGAGTCCGCGAAACCTGCACCAGCTCTCGCTGTGGAAGGAAGGAGCCGGGTCCTGAGAATCGTGCTGACGGTGCTGACGGTGCTGACCAGAATGCTTGCCTCATCTTCAGGCAGGCCGAGACCCTGTGGCCTTGTGCATGAGGAAAAAGCGAGCAAGAAAGGCAAAACGAGCAAGGCATCCCCGGCTTGGGGGCGCATTCGTGCTCAGACTCATCCTTTTTCGTCCTTTCTTGCTCAGCTTATCGCTTTTCTTGTTCAGCTTTTTTGCGGACAACCTGAACAGGTACGATGAGGGCACTCACGCTCAGGTCTCGATGACGGAAAACCATACA
>NZ_BIXY01000248.1 GCF_008326305.1 Dictyobacter arantiisoli
CGGGAGTCTATTGGAAACCCATTTTTAACATCTTGGAAGGCCACGCTGAACTCCTGGTCGTAAACGCGCAGCACATCAAAGCAGTGCCTGGGCGCAAGACCGATGTGCGCGACGCAGAGTGGATTGCCGATCTCCTCCAACACGGCTTGCTCAAAGGAAGCTTCATTCCGCCTGCCGAGCAACGGGAACTCCGGGAATTGACACGTTACCGCTGCAATCTGGTAGAAGAACGAGCTCGCGCCGCCAACCGCTTGCAGAAAACGCTCGAAGATACCAACATCAAATTGGGAGACGTGGCTACTGACATTCTCGGCAAGTCAGCACGTGCGATGCTGGAAGCGTTGCTTGCGGGGCAAACGGACCCTCAGGCACTTGCCGATCTGGCCCGTGGACGAATGCGAACCAAACGAGCAGAACTTGAGCAGGCATTGGTTGGCACGCTCACTTCTTCTCATCGCTTCCTTCTGAAGGAACACTTGAGCCACATTGACACCCTAGATGGAGCGATTGCACGTGTCGGACACGAAATTGAAACGCGCATGCGTTCACCAGAAGCTGCCACGCCAGAAGAGATCGGTGGAAGCGAAACGGCGCACCAACAAGATGAGGACGCGAAAGATGAACAAGAGACCCCAGAGAAACACACGGTAAATTGGACACAAGCCATTGCGCTGCTCTGCACGATACCCGGTATTCGTCAACGTGCAGCTGAAATCATCCTTGCCGAAATTGGGCTGGATATGAGCCGTTTTCCCACGGCGAATCACCTGGCATCCTGGGCGGGAATGTGCCCAGGCAATCACGAGAGTGCAGGCAAACGGCTCAGCGGGAGGAGTCGCAAAGGGAGCCCCTGGCTCCGTAAGATTTTAGTGGAAGCAGCGCATGCGGCAGCACACACCAAGAATACCTATCTTTCTGCACTCTATCGCCGACTCGCCTCGCACTGTGGGCCCAAAAAAGCGATGGTCGCCGTCGGTCACAGCATCCTGGTCATCATCTATCATATCTTACGTGACAGAGAAGGCTACAAAGAGTTGGGAGGCAATTACTTCGATGAGCAAAATCGGCAATCCATCGAGAAACGACTCGTTAGGCGTTTAGAGAAACTGGGTTATCAGGTGGAATTACAACCAGCTTCCCAAATCGCTTGAGGGGCTGGTTTCTTTTGTATTTTTCAGAAGAG
>NZ_BIXY01000249.1 GCF_008326305.1 Dictyobacter arantiisoli
AGGTGTGGGCCTGTTGGGAATAGTGCTGCCTCATGGCATGGTTCTGATAGAGCAGGCTGAGCAGGCTGGTCAGTTCAGCGGGATGAATCTCGCCTACCTGGAGTTCGGCTGGCTGGAAGTCTGGGGGCTGCCGGGTCTGTAATGGGATTAAAAGTCCGTGGTCGTGCCATAGTTCCTGGCAGGCGCTATGGGCTGGCACAATCTGGGCCGCACCCGTGGCTGCATGTTCAAAGGCTACCAATCCCCATCCTTCGCTGGTTGCTGTGTTGATGCCGATATCACAGGCGTTATAAATGGTGTTGAGCAAGCTATCCGTGATCGGCCTTTCGGCAACGGCTGTACCTGTACTCAGCACCCGATCACGTATCCCTAAGCGAGCAGCCAGCTCAAGCAGTTTTTGTTCCTGTTCACCAACGTGGAGATAGAGCCAGATATTGCCAGGTGTGGCGTGTATGAAGTCTGCGAAGGCCTGTACAGTGAGATCGATACGTTTGCGTTGCCGATAATAGTTGGCATTCAGCAGCATAAATGCGCTGTGTAGTTCTGGACGGTGCGGGAAAAGGATCTGTCGCGCCCGCAAAAGATTGCGCTGGCGCTCTTCCTCTCCTGCTGCTGTAAAGGGATGCAAGGGAAAGAAATGCTGCGTATCAATCCCATGTGGCAGTACCGCGATCCTGGGCCAGGATGTAGGGGGGAGCGCTGCCTGTTCGAAGGCGTCCTCGATCAGACGACGACCGTAGCTGGTATAGAGCACGAGTACATCGACCTCTGCGAGATAGGCGATCTGTGCTGGAGAGCGGTATGGGCCTTCGACAGGACAATAGAAGATGATCTTGAGCCTGTCTCTGTATGCTGCTAGCGCCTGGCGATGGAACTGATAGAGCCAGGGATCATGGCAGAGAAAGAGGAGCTGCGGCTGAAATTGTTCGATGCGCGCCACTAATTGCTGGCTGGCTGGCTCGTTTAGGACCCCCTGCGCAGGCTCGATGGTATAGTTTAAAGGATCATGTACGGCCTTGTTGCTGCTAATATTGATCTGAAGAATAGTATATTTTTGCGCAAGACGACGACAGATACTGGAAAGAACACGTCCATAGCCGGTCGCGGGGTCAGCGTGTCCCAGGACAAGTATGCGTGGTTTGAGCGCCATTTCTTTTCTCTCTTCTTCCATTTTTTTCC
>NZ_BIXY01000250.1 GCF_008326305.1 Dictyobacter arantiisoli
TGGCTTCATGGCGGCTGGGAAAAATAGCCTTCTCAGCACACTCTTTCTTGAGTGTTGCCCAAAAGCTCTCGATCATCGAGTTGTCGTAACAATCACCTTTTCTGCTCATACTCACCTGAATGTGGTGCTCACGCAGCACTGTTTGATAGCTGCTGCTGGCATATTCGCTGCCGCGATCTGAGTGATGGATCAGCCCAGCTCCTGGTTGTCGTTGCCGCAGTGCCATCTGCAGCGCTGCTTTTACCAATTCCGAATCATGATGTTCGCTCATGGACCATCCAACGATTCTGCGGGAATAGGTGTCGAGCACTCCTGCAAGGTAGAGCCACCCTTCTCGCGTCTCAAGGAAGGTAAAATCTGAGACCCACTTTGTGTTGGGTGCATCAGCGGTAACATCTCGCTCCAGCAGATTCGGCGCGAGCGGAAAGCCATGCTGACTGTTCGTGGTCCGCGGCTTTCGCTTCGGCTTTCTCGCACTCAACTGCTGTTCCTGCATCAGCCGTGCCACCCGTTTTCTCCCACAGAAGATCCCCTGTTCCTTCAATTCTGCATGAATACGCGGACTCCCATAATGGCCCCGATTTTGATGATACGCATCTTCTATACGCTCCGCAAGGTGTTCGTCATCCCGTTTTCTTTGACTTTTGCCTCGTTTACGCCAGTTGTAGTAGCCATTTTCCGAGACTTCAAGCACATGACACATGCGAAGAATGGGAAACACCTGGCGATGTTCATGAATAAACTCGAATTTTACGGATGGGGCTGCGCGAAGATGCTCATCGCTTTTTTTAATATATCCCTTTCTTGCCGGAGAATTTCATTTTCACGCTTTAATCTTCTCATTTCCTCTTCGATTGAGGTTTGATGGCCCTTCCCTGGAAAAGCCTCTGCCCCTCGCTCTCCAAATTCTTTGCACCATTTGCTTAATGCACTATCAGAAATACCTAAATCTCTGGCTATTTGTGTTTTACTCTTTCCACTGGTTTCAAAGAGTGTGACAGCTTGCTGCTTGAATTCCTTGGTATAGATCGGTTGAGATTTGCCCATTGAACCCTCCTGATATGAGTATAGCAGATTTCTCTTCTCCGACCCTCCAAATTCGGGGGAATTCCA
>NZ_BIXY01000251.1 GCF_008326305.1 Dictyobacter arantiisoli
CAAACAGCCGTACAATGAATCGGGAGAACTGGAGAGCCGTATGCCATGAAAGTGGCACGTACGGTTCGGGAAGGGGCGGATGGAAACGTACCGCAAGGCAACGCGCCAGCCGCCTACTTCACTTTGAAAATTTGAAAATTGCCAACATGATCCGTAATCATCACCTTGCTAAATCCATCAATGATGCAGCCTGGGGTCGCTTCCTCACCTGGGTGCAATACTATGCATCCCTGCATGCTATCCCCGTCATCAAAGTGGTGCCCCACTTCACCAGCCAGAATTGCAGTGGGTGTGGCACGCTCGTCAAGAAAAGTCTGAGCGTGCGCACCCACATCTGTCCTGCGTGTGGATTGATTATGGATCGAGATCACAATGCGGCGCGTAACATTTTAGCCAAGGCGCTCAGTACCGTCGGGCAGACGGCAACTGATGTACCAGCGAGTGCATGAAACGCTTCTGGACATTGGACCTCTACTTCTCAGGAGCAATCCTGTTGGGCACGTCGGATGGGTGAAAGAAGAATCCCCGTGTATTTATACCGGGGAGTGTCAAAAAGATTACACGTCCAGCCGGGGAAAGGGGAACAGAGGTCGAGAGGATGGGCACAATGAGCAAAGATCTTATAATAAGCGCGCATTCGGCATTGTCATGTTATAATGATCGCATACGCCCTGGCGACCAGGGCACAATGGGGCCGTCGAACATTCAGCGATTGTCATGAACCCCGGTTTTAAAACGTGACACTTAGTCACAAATCTTTCATCTCGGAAATTCATCCCAGGATGATGGGACGGAGAGATAACGCCTCTCTGACACAATGGTTCTGTTCGATTGTTGAGTGCCAAAGCCCTCTGGAGGCGGCTTTCTTTGAAAAGCGGAACCATATCCCTCCTCTTTTACCTCAGGAGGCATAGTTCCCTTCATCACGGTGGGCATTTTCCTACAGTCTCATTTGTGTAAAAGTGTCACGTTTTAAAACCGGGGCTTGCAGAAAGGTGTCCTTTGTGTAAGCCCTCATGAGCAGACTCAGTTTTGAAAGAGAAACTCCGTTCGGGAAGAAATAGGTACCAATGCGTGCGAGGC
>NZ_BIXY01000252.1 GCF_008326305.1 Dictyobacter arantiisoli
AGAAGCATCGGTGAGGCGCTGATACGTACAAACAGAGAGCGTAGGCGCTCGCAACATAAAAAAGTCCACAGATCTGTAGAGAGGGACTGGTTCTTCCGGTGAAGATGGCTTGCTATTGAATAGTTCCATTTTTTTGCTTTCTGCGAGCTTTGCACCATTTTCTAGATGCTCATTCCACACTTGCAGCTCTCTCCATTGGAAATAAAGCGTTAAAGCAAGCGTTGTTCCGACGCTCAGGACCAACCATAATGAAGAGCAACGATCTCAAATCTGTTCCCGCTAATTCTAGAGCTTCGTTCATTGCAAGAAAGTTGAAGCCGAGTGCCGCTCCGCAGCCGAGAGAAGAGGCTGTAGCCACAAGGTATATCGTCTGGGCAATCATACCTGCCTCTATATTCAGCGCACGATAGCCGCGACTGCCATACGCCTCCAACATGCGTGTGGGGTTCCCGATCACTGTAATGAGGGCTGCAACGTCTGCTAAGTTATAGTTTTCAAGCATATAGTTCGTTTGGAGGAACGATGTAAAATCGCCCTGGCGGATAGGACACAAACGGTGCTGTAAACTATCATAGATATATGCACCAGGTGGTATATTTTCCACATTATTTATAAAAACAGCAAGACGTGTAAAATGGGAACGCTCATCTGGATGTTTCAGGTCCGTTCTCGTACGACCTGCTGCTGCACTCAAAAAAAGGAGCGCAGCTAAATCAAGGCGAGAAAGCGGTTTTTTCCTAGAAAAACGTCCAAAACTGGACTGGCGGTATCGAAAAGCATCACTGATATTCCCCTGGAGATGTGCGAAAGGCGGGGGCGGCAACGGAATACATGGATCAGTATGCCCTATCTCTTCGCCGATTGCATCAAAGATGGGATCTGGCCGGGGGGCATCGTTCACAAGCGTAGCCTTGTGTACCTCTTCGATGAGCGGGTATCTGGTAACGCGTCGGGTATCTGGTAACGCGTTGAGAAGATTGAAAGCTTTTTCGTAGAATGAGCGGCTTGTCTTGCTCCGCATCGCTCTCTGCCGCCCTGCTCCAGTGCGTAGACCTTTCTCTTCCTGGCGAGAA
>NZ_BIXY01000253.1 GCF_008326305.1 Dictyobacter arantiisoli
CGACCTTTGCCCCACAACCTGCTCCTCGGAAGGGACGAACGGAGGGGCAAAAACGATGGGGAAGGCAAACTTTTTCGCGCCACGTTCTTCAAGAGGGCTCTGCAAAAAAATGAATGGCACCCTTGGCACAAATTAACCTTGATTTTTGAAACAAAATATGTTATTATTTATAGGTAAACACGAGGAGCCAACAAATCGGCTGCTCTTTTTTTATGCCCAAAACAGACACCATACATCAGTATTTCATTCAGACAATCTACAACCACCCGGGCATCCAGCAACGACTCATAAATTATTATACAAATTCACATTCAAACCGCCCCAAAAGAGCATTGAACCAACGTGGCAGATATGTTATGATAGGAGTTAGCGGGGCTGTAGCTCAGTGGATAGAGCGTCGGTTTCCTAAACCGTGCGTCGGCGGTTCGAGTCCGCCCAGCCCCATCCTTCAAAAATCTACCATGTAAACCCGCTCCACAAGCCAAAAAAGACCCATCATCCAGTTACACCAAGCAACCAGTGAAAAGGGCCTTTTTGTCTCTTTTTTGTCCAAACCGCATGTCGGAGAGGCTAATTTTTAACAGTGTGTTTCAAATGTACCGTGCGTCGGAGACTACATAGAATCAAAATCATCCCGTTGTTTCTTCTGAAATCCTCGACGAGATTTTTTAGCCTTAAAAGTGGTCATAAGAGAAAACTCTGATTGATCCACTCTAGCATCACGGCTATTAAAATCCTTCAAGTATATTTCTGTTGTGCTCACCTTACTATGACCCATCAAGCGCGAAAGCTTGCCCAGGTCACCACCACGAGCCAGATACGTACGAGCAAACGTATGGCGCAGCGTGTGAGGAGAAACACGGATACCCTCTATACCTGCACGCTTTTTCATATCGAGGATAATTTGACCTACGCCAGTAGGAGTTAATGGAGTATAGTGCCCCGCTTTGTCAAGACAATAAAATCGAGGTCTGTAAGAGAAACTCACTTTCTTTCTGAACACGAATTGGAATGACGATAAAATGCAGTAAGAACACGGTAATAAATCTGTTCTAC
>NZ_BIXY01000254.1 GCF_008326305.1 Dictyobacter arantiisoli
CAGGGAAGCGGTGCCGAGAAACTCTGGCACCGCTTTACCGCGTACGGTGGGCGATCAGCCGCCTTTGGGATGATGCCCATCCCGTACTTGGAAGTGTTCTTCCGCCGGACTTAGAAACAATTCAGTTTTTAGCATCGTTTAGGTGCTAGAAATGTTTCCCAAAAATCCGGGATGACTCATATATTTTTTCTATTTGCCGCTCTGGGCATTATTCTCGCCCATCTTTTTACACTTTTCACTATGTTCAGAAGTTTTCTCTGTCGATTTCTTGTCAATCTCCTTTTTAATTCCGCAATGATCTGGTCAAACCATGTGAGGTCAACTAGCCTCACATGGGACAGGTGCTGTTTATCTTGGGCTTCTACAGGGAATCAGCCACACCGCTTTAGGTTGCGCCGTATGTTTTGAGCTCGAAGTGTATCAGCCTTGTAGTCTTTTCTGCATATTTTTATCTTAAAAAGTGCTGATGCTGGATATAGAGACTATGATGAAATAATTAAGGGTGGAGGTGAAGAAAGAGCATTACATTTGATATAGAATTTTTGTTCTAGTGTGACGCGAGAGGCAGTTCAAGTCATTATAGAGTATGGGGCAAAAATTGATTTTGCCGTTGAAGGAGTAGGATGCATGGCTGAAGAGCAGCGGGGCGAACGTTGTGGGGGGATTACGACGGATGGCAAGGTCCAACTGTGTCACTATCTGGCGAATGACGATCAGGTGAGGCAATTGCTGGCAGTAATTGGGTCCTATGTAAGCCACTCGGGGTTGGCATCGACACGCCATGAAGTTGATGATATCACTTCTGCAATTGTGAGTGCTACTATTGTGCGAGCTTTTGACATCGTGGAAACTAAGTACCAGGGGCAAGGGATTCATCCTTGGCTACTACGTATAGCCCACGGGATGCGCAACGAGATGCAAGCAAGGAAGCAATAAAAAAAGCCGAGATCCATCCTTCAGGACGGGAAACAAAGGATGAGAGAAAGGCAGAGAGAGACAGACGCCAATGAAGAGGCCGCGAGGAGCAGAAGAGAACCGGGCG
>NZ_BIXY01000255.1 GCF_008326305.1 Dictyobacter arantiisoli
TGGCTTCTCGTTCAGCGACTTCGGCTTCACATAGTGCGAGCAAAAAGCGTTCCGGTGAGAGACCATTACGTGCCGCATCTTGTGCGTAGGATTGATACAATTGAAGAAATGAGGGAAGATTGAGTGCGCGAAGATACGCTTCAAGAAGTGCCTGATGGTCCTGCGTTGTTCCAGTGATCGTCGTCATACTTGATGCTCCCTGTGCCTACCAAGGTAACTTCAACAACTGTTCATATCGGGAAAGGTCAACGGGTTGTTGCCCAACCGCCGCTAAATCCGGTCGATCGGAAAGATCGAGTGGGCGCCTGTCTCCTGGTTCGCCTTCATTGGCCATTTCATGGAGGCAGTAGAGAACGCCATCAAGATGCACACATCCGTACGTCAGAGCCCGATCAATCGCCTGTTCCATCTGAGAAGCAGAAAAGTGTTCATGGAGCATCAAGATGCGAACAAATTCTTGGACACCTCTGCCATCAGGCCAGGTTTCTCGCAGTTGCTCTAACATCTGCTGGTAGGATGAGGGCCACTCCTGCCGCCATCGTTTGATGGGCTTGGCATACTCAAAAGCTCCTGGTTTTTGTTCCAGCAACACGAGATAGTGCAGGGGATCGAAGATATCTTGTTCACGCCCATAACACCTGGGATGGCTTGCCAATTGGTGCGTTCCATCATAGATCTCAATGGTAAATGGGTAGGCTTTGATGGTGACGGTGCGCCGCGCGTGCTTCACAGGCACCGAATATCGGTTCGTCTCGTAGTGAGCTTGAGAGTAGGGAGTGAGCCGAGCATTGACCATGTCGCAGCAGTCATAGTCAGAAGGAGGAAGAGCCAGCAACAGCGAACGTTCTTGCTCCCAAGCTTGTCCGATGGTCTGATTTTCACGCGAAACGGTACGGCTATCCTCAGCTTCACAGCGCTCTAACACTTGCTTGTTCAAATCCGCAAAACTCGTCGCCGTTGGAAGAGGGACCAGAAAATTTCGTCGTGTGTATCCCACGGCGGCTTCCACACCCCCTTTCTCGTTGCCC
>NZ_BIXY01000256.1 GCF_008326305.1 Dictyobacter arantiisoli
TGGACTGCATCTACCGTGAGCACAGTCGAGGTGCTCGGCACGACTATCAAGCCGACTGGCAGGTCCTGGACGTTGATCTGAGCGGCTGGGTGTGTGGCAAGAAAGCCGAGTTTGCCAGTAAAGGCTACTTTGCTAGCCAGCAGCGCAATCGACGTGGGCGACAACTGGGACGGGTTCTGGCCACGCGCTACCAGGAAGTCGTGGTGGATCGACTTTTTGCTGGCAACCGCCAGTTGAACACCACGCTGCAAGAACTGGTCGAAGCCGCCGAAGTGACTTTGGAACTGACTCAGGAGCAGCGAGCGCACTGTTTGCTGCGCATCGATGCTGGTGGAGGCAGCGCGCCCAATCTCAACTGGCTCCTGGAGCGCGGCTATGGCGTGCCAGGCAAAGCGTGTTCGGGTCAGCAGTCCCGCCGCTTGGCCACCACCGTGCAGGAGTGGATCATCGATCCGCATCTGCCCGAGCGGCAGGTCGGCTGGGTGACCGAGGCTCCGATCGATTTTGTCCGACCGGTGCGTCGGGTGGCGGTGCGCTGTCCCAAGCCCAATGGGCAATGGGGCGTTGGGGTCTTGATCTGTTGGCTTTCCGACCAGGATATTCTCCATCTGGCCGGGCTGCCACCGCAAGCGGCGGCGGACCCCCACGCGGTGCTGCTGGGACTGCTGTGGTTGTATGACCAGCGCGGGGGAGGCATCGAAACCAGCTTTAAAGGCGACAAAGGCATTGGCTTGACCAAACGCAATAAAAAGCGCTTTGCGGCACAGCAAATGCTCTTGTTGTTGGGCAGCCTGGTGCACAATGTCATCGTCTGGGCCCAGAACTGGCTCAGGGCTGCGGCCTCGGCTTTCTCGCCTCAGGCCAGCGAGCCTGCGCAGCCTCACGGTGATCCCTTGCCAGGATATGGGCTGTTGCGCATGGTGCGCGATGTCTTCCATATCAGCGGCTTTCTTTGCCGGGATGCTTCTGGTCAGATCGTCCAGATTGTTCTCAATCAGGATGCCCATTTGGCCC